>NZ_JBVIFM010000005.1:305682-394203 GCF_055571335.1 Kitasatospora sp. NPDC030952 | reverse complement strand
CTTCCCCCCCCTTCACCCCCCCCTTCTTGCTCCTCCCTCTTCTCTGTTGTTTTCTTTCCCCCCCCCCCCCCCCCTTCTTTCCCCCCCCCCCCCCCCCCCCCCCCCCCCCCCGGGGCCCCAACGAGCAGAGCGAAGGCCCAGAGGGAGGGGGAGGGCGGAAGGGGGAGGAACCCACCCCTTGCCACTCTCAACGTATAACGCACCGGGGGCCTTGCGGCAAGGCCCCCATGGTGGCGCACAATCGCAGGCCTCAGATCGGAGCTGATGCCATGACCCCCCTGACCACCAGCGCTTTCGACCTCCCCGAGCGGCTGTCCGCCAAGGCCGACCCCGCGCTCGTCGCGGCCGACGAGCGGCACTTCGCGGCGATCGCGGAGAGCCTGGAGCGGGCGATCGCCGAACTCTCCGAGCAGCTCGACACCGTGCGCCGCGCCCCGGGCGGGGCCGGGCAGGCGGCGATGGACCGGGACATCGAGGTGCACCGGCTGAGCGGTCGGCTGCGCGCCCTGCGCCGTTACGGCCTGGACCTCTGCCTCGGGCGGATCGTGACCGCGGAGGACGGCGAGCCGCTGTACGTGGGCCGGCTCGGGCTGACCGACAGCGAGGGCCGGCGGCTGCTGGTCGACTGGCGTTCGCCCGCCGCCGAGCCGTTCTTCGCGGCGACCCACGGTGATCCGATGGGCCTGGCGAGCCGCCGTCGCTACCGCTGGACCCGCGGCCGGATCACCGACTACTGGGACGAGGTGTTCACCGCCGAGGGCCTGGCCGGGCACGCCGCGCTGGACGACCAGTCGGCGTTCATCGCCAGCCTGGGCGGCAACCGCTCGGCCCGGATGCGGGACGTGCTCGCCACCATCCAGGCCGACCAGGACGCGATCATCCGGGCCGGCTCGCGCGGTGCCCTGGTGGTCGACGGCGGTCCCGGCACCGGCAAGACCGTGGTCGCCCTGCACCGCTCCGCCTACCTGCTGTACTCCGATCCCCGGCTCGGCCACCGGCGCGGCGGTGTGCTGTTCGTGGGCCCGCACCAGCCGTACCTGAACTACGTCGCCGACGTTCTGCCCAGCCTCGGCGAGGAGGGGGTGCGCACCTGCACCCTGCGGGACTTGGTGCCCGAGGGTGCGGCGGCGGTGGAGGAGGCCGATCCGGAGGTGGCGCGGCTGAAGTCCTCGGTGGAGCTGGTGCGGGCGATCGAGAAGGCCGTCCGGTTCTACGAGGAGCCGCCGACCGAGGGGTTGCTGGTCAGCACCCCCTGGGCGGACCTCTGGGTGAGCGCCGGGGACTGGTCCGAGGCCTTCGACGCGCCGGACCCGGGCACCCCGCACAACGAGGCGCGCGAGCAGATCTGGGACGAGCTGGCCGCGATCCTGCTGGACAAGCTGGAGCAGGGCGAGGAGGAGGTCCCGCTCGAGCTGTTCCGGCGCTCGCTGCGGCAGGACCGCGAGCTGGTCGAGGCGCTGAACCGGGCCTGGCCGCTGCTGGAGCCGACCGACCTGGTCGGCGACCTCTGGTCGGTGCCCGCCTACCTGCGGATGTGCGCGCCGCACCTGGCCCCGGAGGAGGTCCGCACGCTCCAGCGCAAGCACGCCCCGCAGGCCTGGACGGTCTCCGACCTGCCGCTGCTGGACGCGGCCCGGCAGCGGCTGGGGGACCGCGGGGCGACGCTGCGCCGTCAGCGCCACCGGGCGTCGGTGGCCGCCGAGCGAGAGCGGATGGCGGAGGTGATCGGCGACCTGATCCAGGCCGACGACGACGGCGAGGGCGTGGTGACGATGCTGCGCGGCCGTGACCTCCAGGACACCCTGGTCGACGAGGACGCGCTGGACGGCGCCGACGCGGAGCCGCTGGCCGGCCCGTTCGCCCACATCGTGGTGGACGAGGCCCAGGAACTGACCGACGCGCAGTGGCAGATGCTGCTGCTGCGCTGTCCGTCCCGGAGCTTCACCATCGTCGGGGACCGCGCCCAGGCCAGGCACGGCTTCGCGGAGTCGTGGCAGGAGCGGCTCGACCGGGCCGGCTTCGACCGCACCGCCATGGCCTCGCTGAGCATCAACTACCGCACGCCGGAGGAGGTGATGGCGGAGGCCGAGCCGGCCATCCGGGCGGCGCTGCCGGACGCCAACGTGCCGACCTCGGTGCGCAGCAGCGGCATTCCGGTCCGGCACGGTTCGGTGGCGGAGCTGGCGTCGGTCGTGGACGGCTGGCTCGCCGAGCACGACGAGGGCGTCGCCTGCGTCATCGGCGATCCGGGCTTCCGGGAGCGGCCGCGGGTCCGTTCACTGACCCCGGAGCTGGCCAAGGGCCTGGAGTTCGACCTGGTCGTGCTGGTCGATCCGGAGGCGTTCGGCGAGGGCGTGGAGGGGGCGGTCGACCGCTATGTGGCGATGACCAGGGCGACCCGGCAGCTCGTCGTCCTGCGGAGCCGCTGAGGCACCGCCTGCCGACGGACGGGGGTCCGGCGCATGTGTGCGCCGGACCCCGTCGTCCCTGTGGCCCCTGTCGTCCTTGCGGTCTCGACCGGCTTCAACCGGCTTCGACCGGCTTCGACCGGCTTCAACCGGCCTCAGCTGGCCGCCAGGCCCAAGGGCCTTGGCCCGTACGTCAGTTGTGGGCGTGCAGGTCCGCGTTCAGGCCGCCCCAGGAGCCGGAGCGGGCGATGACCTCGACCGCGCCGGTCTGCGAGTTGCGGCGGAACAGCAGGTTGTCCTGGCCGGACAGCTCGACGGCCTTGGCCACGCTGCCGGCCGGGGTGGTGACCCGGGTGCCGGCGGTGACGTACAGGCCGGCCTCGACGACGCAGTCGTTGCCGAGCGAGATGCCGATGCCGGCGTTGGCGCCGAGCAGGCAGCGCTCGCCGACCGAGACGACCTGCTTGCCGCCGCCGGAGAGGGTGCCCATGATCGAGGCGCCGCCGCCGATGTCGCTGTGGTCGCCGACGACGACGCCCGCGCTGATCCGGCCCTCGACCATCGAGGTGCCGAGGGTGCCGGCGTTGAAGTTGACGAAGCCCTCGTGCATCACGGTGGTGCCGGCCGCGAGGTGAGCGCCGAGCCGGACGCGGTCGGCGTGGGCGATGCGCACGCCGGTCGGGGCGACGTAGTCGGTCATCCGCGGGAACTTGTCGATCCCGTAGACGGCCAGCTGGCCGCCCTGGGCGCGGACGGCGAGGCGGGCCTGCTCGACCTTGTCCACCGGGACGGGGCCGATGCTGGTCCACGCGACGTTGGCGAGCAGTCCGAAGATGCCGTCCAGGTTCTGGCCGTGCGGCTGGACCAGGCGGTGGCTGAGCAGGTGCAGGCGCAGGTACAGGTCGTGGGTGTCGAGCGGCTTCTCGTCCAGCGAGGCGATGGTGGTGCGCACGGCGACCACCTCGACGCCGCGGCGGGCGTCGGCGCGCCGGGCGTCGGCCGCGCCGGCGCCGAGCTCGGCCTCGGCCTGCTCGGCGGTCAGGCGCACGGTGCCGGCCGGGCCGGGCTCGGTGGCCAGCGCGGGGGCGGGGTACCAGGTGTCGAGGACGGTGCCGTCGGCGGCGATGGTGGCCAGACCGGCGGCCACGGCGCCGTTCGCCGGGGAGGTGGATTCGAGCGAGGTGGATTCAGCAGTCACACGGTGCACGTTAACCAATGCGGGGCCCCGCTGCCGAACACGCCCAGGGTCCGGACGCGGCGGACGGACCCGCGGGCCGGCCGCCCAGCGGGCCGGAAATTGCGGTGCTCGGACGCCTCTCGCTGGGCGATACTCGGCCGGGTGTTCATGTCGATTTCCACTACCGGCAGCGCCGAGAGCCCGGCGACGGATCTCGGGTTCCTGCTGCACAAGCACCCCGGCAAGGTCCAGCGGTTCACGACATCCCACGGCGAGGCTCACGTCTTCTACCCCGCGGCGGGGGACGAGGTCTGCACGGCGGCGCTGCTGCTGGACATCGACCCGATCGCCCTGGTCCGCAAGGGCCGGGGCAGCGGCCGGGGGCGGGGCGGTTCGCCCGACTTCGCGCTCTCGCAGTACGTCAACGACCGTCCGTACGCCGCGTCCTCGCTGCTCGCGGTGGCGCTGCGGACGGTGTTCCGGTCCGCGATGAAGGGCGACTGCCCGGCCCGCCCGGAACTGCCGGGGCTGCTCCGCCCGTTGCGGATCAAGCTGCCGGCGGTGCCCGCGAACGGTGCGGGCGAGGGTGGCGGCCCGGCCATGGTGGCCCGACTGTTCGAGCCGCTGGGCTGGCGGGTGGAGGCGTCGGCGGTCCCGCTGGACGAGGCGTTCCCGGAGTGGGGCGAGTCCCGTTACGTGCGGGTGGTGCTCGCCTCCGAGACGGTGCGGCTGGCCGACGCGCTGCAGCAGCTGTACGTCCTGCTGCCGGTGCTGGACGGTGCGAAGCACTACTGGGTGGCCCCGGACGAGGTGGACAAGCTGCTCGCCGCCGGTGAGGGCTGGCTGGCGGCCCACCCCGAGCGCGCCCTGATCGTCCGGCGCTACCTGTCCCGCCGCTGGTCGCTGACCCGGGCCGCGATGGAGCGTCTGGAGCTGGCCCGGCTGGCGGAGGCGGACGACCGCGAGGTGGAGGAGATCGACAACGCGGTCGACGACCGGCCGGACGAGGAGACCGTCGACACCGCCGAGCACACCGAGCCCCGCCCGCCGTCCCTCGCCGAGCAGCGCCGCGCCGCGATCCTCACCGCCCTGCGTGACACCGGCGCGGCCCGGGTCGCCGACCTCGGCTGCGGCCAGGGCGAGTTGATCGGCGAGCTGCTGAAGGACGCCCGGTTCACCGGCATCCTCGGCGTGGACGTGTCGGCACGGGCGCTCCAGGCGGCGAACCGCAAGCTGCGCCTGGAGCGGTTGCCCGAGCGGCAGGCGGCCCGGGTGACGCTGGCGCAGGGTGCGCTGACGTACACCGATGCCCGGCTGAAGGGCTACGACGCGGCGGTGCTGTGCGAGGTGATCGAGCACCTGGACCTGCCGCGGCTGCCCGCGCTGGAGTACGCGGTGTTCGGCGCGGCCCGGCCGAAGGCGGTGGTGGTCACCACACCCAACGTCGAGTACAACGTCCGCTGGGAGACCCTGCCGGCGGGCCGTGCCCGGCACGCCGACCACCGTTTCGAGTGGTCCCGCGCCGAGTTCGGCGCCTGGGCGGAGAAGGTCGCGGCGGGGTACGGCTACACGGTGGAGCTGCGCCCGGTCGGGCCGGAGGACCCGGAGGTCGGCCCGCCGACCCAGCTCGCCCTGTTCCGCATCGACCCCGGCACCAACCCCGACCCCGGCACCAACCCCGACCCCGGCACCAACCCCGGCACCAATCCCGACCCCGGCACCAACCCCGACCCCGGCACCAACCCCGACCCCGGCACCAACCCCGGCACCAATCCCGACCCCGGCACCAATCCCGACCCCGGCGCCACCACCGACCCCGGCACCACCACCGACACGACGCCCGAGACCACCACCACACCCGAGGGAGGCGCGACCCGATGACCGACGACGCGACCCGCGACCCCGCCCCGGCCCAGCCCGGGAGCCCGCCCGCCCCCCGCCGCCTCCCGGTCACCGACGTCTCCCTGGTCGTCCTGATCGGCACCAGCGGCGCGGGCAAGTCCACCTTCGCCCGCCGCCACTTCCTGCCCACCCAGGTGGTCTCCTCCGACTTCTGCCGCGGCTTGGTGGCCGACGACGAGAACGACCAGTCGGCGTCCGCCGAGGCCTTCGACCTCCTGCACTACATCGTCGGCAAGCGCCTCGCGGCCGGCCGCCTCACCGTGGTGGACGCCACCAACGTCCAGCCGGAGGCCCGCCGCCAGTTGGTGGCGATCGCCCGTGCCCACGACGTGCTGCCGATCGCGATCGTGCTGGACGTCCCGCCGGGCGTGTGCGCCGAGCGCAACCGCTCCCGCCCGGACCGCCAGCTGCCCGCCCACGTCGTGCCGCGCCAGCACCGCGAACTGCGCCGGTCGCTCAAGGGCCTGGAGCGCGAGGGCTTCCGCAAGGTGCACGTGCTGCGCGGCGAGGCGGAGGTGGCGGCGGCCGGGATCGAGCTGGAGAGGCGCTACAACGACCTGCGCCACCTCGCCGGCCCGTTCGACATCGTCGGTGACATCCACGGCTGCCGTTCCGAGCTGGAGACGCTGCTGACCCGGCTCGGCTACTCCCTCACCCGGGACGCCGAGGGCCGCCCGGTGGACGCCGTCCACCCCGCGGGCCGTACCGCCGTGTTCGTCGGCGACCTGGTCGACCGCGGCCCGGACACCCCGGGCGTGCTGCGCCTGGTGATGGGCATGGTGGCGGCCGGCCACGCGATCTGCGTGCCGGGCAACCACGAGAACAAGCTCGGCCGGGCGATGGACGGCAAGAAGGTCACCGTCTCGCACGGCCTCCAGGAGTCGCTGGACCAACTGGGCGGGGAGTCCGAGGAGTTCAGGGCCGAGGTGCGCGCCTTCATGCGCGGCCTGGTCAGCCACTACCTGCTGGACGGCGGGGCCCTGGTGGTCTGCCACGCCGGCCTGCCGGAGCGGTACCACGGCCGCAACTCCGGCCGGGTGCGCTCGCACGCGCTCTACGGGGAGACCACCGGCGAGACCGACGAGTACGGTCTGCCGGTGCGCTACCCGTGGGCGGAGGAGTACCGCGGCCGGGCGCTGGTGGTCTACGGCCACACGCCGGTGCCGAGCGCGAGCTTCGTCAACAACACCATCTGCGTGGACACCGGCTGCGTGTTCGGCGGCAGCTTGACCGCGCTGCGCTACCCGGAGCGCGAGCTGGTGAGCGTCGAGGCGGAGCGGGAGTGGTACGCCCCGGCGCGTCCGCTGATCACCGCCGCGCCGGGGGCCCGCGAGGGCCGTCCGCTGGACCTCGCGGACGTGGCCGGGCGCCGGACGGTGGAGACCGGTCTGCTCGGGCGGGTCACCGTCCGGGAGGAGAACGCGACGGCCGCGCTGGAGGTGATGAGCCGCTTCGCGCTGGACCCACGGCTGCTCGCCTACCTGCCGCCGACGATGGCGCCGAGCCCGACGTCCCGCCGGGAGGGGTATCTGGAGCATCCGGAGGAGGCCTTCTTCGCCTACCGCGCGGACGGCGTGCGGCACCTGGTGTGCGAGGAGAAGCACATGGGCTCGCGCGCGGTGCTGCTGGTGGCCCGGGACGGCACCGCGTTGGAGCGGCGCTTCGGGCTCGCGGGCCCGGGCGCGATCTGGACCCGGACCGGACGGGCCTTCCTGGACGACGAGGAGCTGACCGCCGCGGTGCTCGGCAGGGTCCGGTCCGCAGCCGAACGGGCGGGCCTGTTCGAGGAGTTGGGTACCGACTGGCTGCTGCTGGACGCCGAGTTCATGCCGTGGTCGCTGAAGGCGGTGGAGCTGCTGCGCCGCCAGTACGCCGCGGTCGGCGCGGCGGCCGGCGCCGCCCTGCCGGAGGTGCTGTCCGCACTGGAGCAGGCGGCCGCGCGCGGGCTGGAGCTCGGGGAGCTGACCTCCCGCCAGCGCCGCCGCGTCGCCGACGCGCGGGCGTTCACCGAGGCGTACCGGCGCTACTGCTGGCCGACGGAGGGGCTGTCGGGCATCCGGCTCGCGCCGTTCCAGCTGCTGGCCGCCGAGGGGGCGAACCTCGCGGTGCGCCCGCACGACGAGCACCTGGCCCGGATCGACCGCCTGGTGGAGGCCGACGACCCGGCGGCCCCCGTGCTGCACCGCACCGGCCGGGTCCTGGTGGACGTCGAGGACGAGGCCTCGTTGGCCGCCGCGACCGCCTGGTGGGAGGACCTGACGGCGGCGGGCGGCGAGGGCATGGTGGTCAAGCCGCTGGCCTCGGTGGTGCGGACGGCGCGCGGCGAGGGCCGTCCGGGCGGCCTGGTGCAGCCGGGGGTGAAGGTCCGCGGCCGGGAGTACCTGCGGATCGTCTACGGTCCGGACTACACCGAGCACCTGGAGCGGCTGCGGATGCGTTCGCTGGGCCACAAGCGTTCGCTGGCGCTGCGCGAGTACGCGCTGGGCTTGGAAGCGCTGGACCGGCTGGCGGCGGGGGAGCCGCTGTGGCGGGTGCACGAGCCGGTGTTCGCGGTGCTCGCGCTGGAGTCGGAGCCGGTCGACCCGCGCCTGTGACCGCCCGGCCCGCTTCGGCGGGCACGCGTCGCCAACGCCGCCGGGCACGGGTGCCGAGCGTCGCCGGGCACGGGTGACGAACGCCGCCGGGCACGGGTGATGAAGGGGGAGTCCCGCTCGGGGCTCCCCCTTCGTCATCACTATTCTGTATAGAAATTCCGGGCGTCGTATACACTTGCCGCTTTCCGGCAAGTACCGCACGTACCACCAGTACCGTCACCCCAGGAGCCCGGCATGGCCTTCAACCTCCGGAACAGGCACTTCCTCAAGGAGCTCGACTTCACGCCCCAGGAGTTCCGCTTCCTGGTGGACCTCGCGGCCGGGCTCAAGGCGGCCAAGTACGCGGGCACCGAGCAGCCCCGGCTGCGCGGCAAGAACATCGCGCTGATCTTCGAGAAGACCTCCACCCGGACCCGCTGCGCCTTCGAGGTCGCCGCCCACGACCAGGGCGCCCTCACCACCTACCTGGACCCGTCCGGCTCGCAGATCGGCCACAAGGAGTCGGTCAAGGACACCGCCCGGGTGCTCGGCCGGATGTTCGACGGCATCGAGTACCGCGGCCACGGCCAGGAGATCGTCGAGGAGCTGGCCGAGTACGCCGGCGTCCCGGTCTGGAACGGCCTGACCGACGAGTGGCACCCCACCCAGATGCTGGCGGACGTGCTCACGATGACCGAGCACACCACCAAGCCGCTGACCGACGTCGCCCTCGCCTACCTCGGCGACGCCCGCTCCAACATGGGCAACTCGCTGCTGGTCACCGGCGCGCTGCTCGGCATGGACATCCGGATCGTCGCCCCGCGGGCCCTCTGGCCGGCCGAGGAGGTGCGGAAGGCGGCGCAGGCGCTGGCCGAGAGCACCGGCGCCCGGATCACCCTCACTGAGGACGTGGCCCAGGGCGTGGCCGGCGCCGACTTCCTCTACACCGACGTCTGGGTCTCGATGGGCGAGCCCAAGGAGGTGTGGGCCGAGCGGATCGCGCTGCTCAAGCCGTACCAGGTGTCCATGGACACCGTCCGGGCCACCGGCAACCCGGACGTGAAGTTCCTGCACTGCCTGCCGGCCTTCCACGACCTCGGCACGGTGGTCGGACGGCAGATGCACGAGGCGACCGGCATGACCGAACTGGAGTGCACCGACGATCTGTTCGAGTCGGCGCACTCCATCGTGTTCGACCAGGCGGAGAACCGGCTGCACACCATCAAGGCGGTCCTGGTCGCCACCCTCGGTTCCTGACGCGGGCCACCGCGCCGCCTCCCGACGCGGACCACCGCGCCGCCTCCCGAGGACGACCGGACGACCGGACGGGCTACCGCGCCAGCTTGACGCAGCCCACCCGGTCGCCCGCCGCGTGCGGACCGGCCGGGGTGCCCGCGTGCAGCACCAGCGAGCGGGCCTCGCCGGGCCGCGGCTGCCAGTCGACGACGGCCGTGGCGGTGCCCCGGCCCTGCCCGTCGGTGCGCAGCACCAGCCGCAGTTCGTTGCGGTCGTTGGCGTAGGCCGGGTCGGTGGACGGCTGCACCGGGTCGACCACGTCCTGGTAGTGCGGCCCGGAGGCGGCCGGGTCGGCCCCGCAGTCGCCGGTGTGCAGGTGCGCCGGGAACTCGTGGTCGGGGGCGAGCCCGGCCACCGTCATGGTGAGCACCGTCCGCCCGGGCTCCGAGCGGTCGGTGACGATCCGGGCGTGCGAGCCGTACGGCACCAGGTCGTCGGCGTAGCTGATCGCGGTCGGCGGGACGAAGGCCGTCGCCGGGTCGAAGGCGGCCTCCTGCACGGAGACCGGCGAGGCGGCGGGGACGAGCAGGGCCAGCGGCAGCAGGGCGGCGGCGAACGGAGCGGGCATCGGTGCGGGCCTTCCACGGGCGGGGCGACGGTCACCCTGCTCAACGCCGCCGGCCGCCGGTGGACACTCAGACCGACCGGCACATGGTGGGCGGCGTCGTGCCGCCGCCCACCATGTGCCGGTCGGTCTCAGTCGCGCGGGATCCCGCGGATCTCGCAGCGCGGCCCGCTGGCCCGCATCAGCCGCAGGTCGCCGGTGACCAGCGGCGCCCCGTAGCGCTCGGCGACGGCGACGTACGCGGCGTCGTCCGGGGTCAGGTTGTCCTTGAGTTCCCAGATCCGGCCGAGCAGCGGTGCCACCTCGACCTTGCGGAAGGTCACCGCGGCCAGTTCGACGGTGAGTTCGGCGACCCGCTGGGCGGTCAGCTCCTTGGCCAGGTGGAGGCCGCGCAGCGACTGCATCACCTCGATCACCAGGTGCTCGGGCGCCGTCCAGTCGTCGTCGGCGGCGAGTTCGGCCCGGGCGCGGTCCCCGCGCGGGCCCCGGTCGGCGAGCGCCAGTACCAGCGCGGACGCGTCCACCACGATCATCGTCGGCCCCCTCTGCCCGTCACCACAGCGGCCACCGTACCCGGCCGGTCCTCACCTGGTGGAGCCGGGCTGCGGGGCGGCCAGGGTGGCTGGGGCGGCCGGGGTGGCCGTGGCGGACGGGGTGTTGCCCGGTGAGTCGTCGTGGAACGGCCGGATCGTCCGCTCGGCCTGTTCCGCCTCCTCGGGGGTGATCCACTCCTTCAGCTCGGGGGACATCGCGGCGGCCTTCAGCTGGTCGAGGCTGAGCGGCAGCCCGTCCCGGACCACCTGGACCTTGGCGTAGCCGGCGACCGGAGCCGTGTTGATGGCGCTGACCGTCACCCTGGCCTGGTCGGGGCGCAGCAGGCTGGCCTCGCGGGAGAGGACGTCTCCCACCGTCCGTTCGGTGAGCAGCAGTCGGCTGCCGTCCGGGAGGTCGGTGTCGGAGCAGTAGTGGTACTGGCCGCCCCGGTTGATCACGGCGCAGCCCATCAGGTCGTCCAGGTTGGGGTGGGCGGTGCGCCGGATGAGGTTGCCGAGGCCTCCCTCGATCATGATCCGGACGTCGGCCGGGCCGGCGCCGTCGTCGTACAGCGTGGTGGCCATGACCAGGGCGCTTCCGGGGTCCGCGGCGTTGGACTTGATCAGCGAGGAGTGGCCGGCGTAGCCCGAGGTCCGTCCGCCGGGGGGCAGTGCCCGGGTCAGGGCGGCCAGCGCGGCGCGGCCGGTCAGGACCACCTTGCCGGTGTGGGGGCCGCTGCCCGGCAGGGGCTTCTCGGTGGTCTCGTCCGAGTACTGGAGCGGCTGGGGGAAGCGCCCGCTCGGGGACGGTGCGGTGGGGGAGGCGGTCGGGCCCTGGGAAGCGGGGGAGGAGGCGGTGGCCGCCGCGGCCGCGGCCGGGGTGCCGTGGTCCGTCCGTAGTGCGACGGTGCCGCCGACGGCGAGTGCGGCCACCGTGGTGACGGCGCCGGCGATGGTCAGCCGGCGTCGGCGGCGGATCGAGCGGCCCTGCCGGGCACCGGCGGCGATCAGCGGGCCGAGGTCGGGGCCGAGGCCGCTGACCGCCCGTTCGAAGGCGTCGGACAGCTTTCCGCCGTCCGCGTCCGGTTCGTTCATGGTCGGGTTCCTTTCCGACTGGGGTCAGACGAGCTGTTCGGCGGCCTGCGGCCCGAGCACCGCGCGCAGCCGCTTGAGGGCGCGCAGCGACTGGGCGCGCACCGCGCCCGCGCTGACGCCCAGTTCGGCCGCGCTCTCCTCGACGCTGCGGTCCTCCCAGTAGCGCAGGACGAGCACCGCGCGGTCCCGGGGCGGCAGTTCGGCGAGCGCGTTGAGCAGGGTGATCCGCAGGGCCGGGTCGTCGCCGGGTGCGATGCCTTCGGGCAGGTCGCCGAGGGCGGGTCGTTCGCCGTTGCGGCGCAGCCGCCGGTGGGAGAGGTAGCTGCGCACCAGGGTGCTGCGGGCGTAGGCGTCCTGGTTGTCGGCCCGGCGGACCTTGGGCCAGGAGGCGTAGAGCTTGGCGAGCGTCACCTGGGTGAGGTCCTCGGCGAGGTGCCAGTCGCCGCACAGCAGCAGCGCGGTGCGGAAGAGCCGTTGCCCCCGGCTGTGCGCGAAGCCCTCGAACTCCGCCCTCTCCTCGGCCCGTCGGTTCTTCCCGATCACCGCTGTCCCCTCGTGCCCCGTGTGCCGGGCGTCCTCGCCCCTGTGCGGGCGTTCCCGCCCCCTGTGCCCGACTGGACGCGTGAGCCCGGCGTCCGCGTTACGGCGTCGCCGGTACGGGTTTCACCTTCCGAGCAACGGTCCGAGCAGCGTCCCGGCGAGCAGTCCGGCCAGGAGTGAGGTGGCGTTGGCGGTGCCGGAGGCGATCCAGGGCAGCGGGTCGCGCGGGCGCAGTCCGGCGGCCGGGCACAGCAGCAGTGCCTCGACGGCGCAGACCGCGGCCTCGCTGAGCGCGAAGCAGCTCCAGTACGCTGCGGCGGGCCCGTCGGTCCAGTGCCGGAGGGTCCACCAGAGCAGCGGGTGCGTCACCAGGTTGACGAGCACGCCGGCCGTGACGGCCCGGCCGGGGCGCACGTGTCCGATCCGGACGAGTGCGGCGGTGTAGACGGGTGTCTCGGTCAGCAGGGTGAGGGCGAGGGCCACCGGGTAGCGCACGGCGGGGATCGTGCCACGGGGAGGGGGAGCATGGCGAGCGCGGGGATCCGGGCTGGTGCCGGGGCGGGGCCGTGGCCGGCGCCCGGTCCGGGGGTCCGGCTGGGCGGGGTGCCGTTCGCGGGGTTCGCGTTGTCGGCGGTGCTGGCTCTGGTGCTGGCGCTGCGCGCGCCGACCGGTCTGGCGGTGCTGGGCCTGGCGGCCTTCGGGCTGCTGCACAACGTGCTGGAGCTGCGTTACGTGGCGGGGCGGTTCGCCGCGGTGCTGGCCGGTCCGCTGCTGCGGCTGCTGCTGGCGCTGGTGACCGGGATCGTGGTGTGCCGGCTGCTGCCGGCGTCGCGGTGGTCCCAGTCGGCGGAGATCCTGCTGGCGTACGGCCTGCTGGCGGCGGCCTGCTGGTACGGGCTGCGCGGCCGGCCGTGGCCGCTGGCGGCGGCCGGGGTGGGGCTGGTGGGTGCGGGTGCGGCGTCGCTGGCGTTCCCGGCGTACCACTTCGTGGTGCTGGCGCACCTGCACAACGTGGTGCCGCTGCTGTTCCTGGTGGAGTGGTCGCGCAGGCTGGCCCGGGGGCGCGCGGCGTTCCTGGTGCTCCAGTCCGTCTGGGTGCTGCTGGTGCCGGGACTGCTGTTGAGCGGGCTGCTGGACGGGTCGCTGTCCCAGCGCCCCGGGGGCTGGACGGACCGGCTGGCGGCGGTCTACACCCCGCCGGGCTGGCTGACGCCGCAGGTGGGGCTGCGCTTCCTGGCGGTGTTCGCGTTCCTGCAGACGATGCACTACGTGGTCTGGGTGTGGTTCCTGCCGCGGTACGCGCCGGAGGCGGCGGAGCGCTTCGAGGCCCGGGTGCCGGGTCTGCGGGGCGGGCGGGCCTGGGCGCTGGGGGCGGGTGCGGGGGCGCTGCTGGCCCTGTTGTTCGCCGTGGATTACGCCCAGGGCCGCTCGGTGTACGCGGCGCTGGCCAGTTACCACGCGTATCTGGAGTTCCCGGTGCTGCTGACGCTGGTGCTCGGTCTGGGCGCGGAGCGCGGCCCGGCGCCGGGGCCGGAGCAGGTGCGGAGCGGACGAAAGGAGGTGAAGGTATGAGGACGACGGCCCTGCTGGCCGACATCGCCCCGGCGCCGACCGGCGGTTCGGCCGGTGAGCTCGTGGTGGTGCTGTTGCTGGCCGCGGCGATCGTGGCGGGAGCGGTCTGGCTGATCCGGCTGGAGCGCAAGCGTCGCGGTCCGGACGGCCGCTGACCTGCGTCGCCGCCCGCCGGGGCATGCCTGCGGTGGTGCTGGCGGCCGCATGCACTATGGTTTATCTCGACATCGAGATAACTGCCCCTTACGATATATCTCGACATCAAGATACTTGCCGAGAGGCCTCGCCGGTGATGCGGCAAGGCAAGCCTAAGTAAGGCTGACCTTACCACCGCGTGGCTGCCGGATATAGCACGAAGCACCCAGAAGGAGTCAGTCGTGTCCGCGAACAGCTTCGACGCCCGCAGCTCGCTGCAGGTGGGCGACGAGTCGTACGAGATCTTCAAGCTCTCCGCCGTCGAGGGTTCCGAGCGGCTGCCCTACAGCCTCAAGGTGCTGCTGGAGAACCTGCTCCGCACGGAGGACGGCGCCAACATCACCGCCGACCACATCCGCGCCCTCGGCAACTGGGACGAGAACGCCCAGCCGAGCCAGGAGATCCAGTTCACGCCCGCGCGCGTGATCATGCAGGACTTCACCGGCGTGCCCTGCGTGGTCGACCTGGCCACCATGCGCGAGGCCGTCAAGGAGCTGGGCGGCGACCCGGCCAAGATCAACCCGCTGGCCCCGGCCGAGCTGGTCATCGACCACTCGGTCATCGCCGACAAGTTCGGCACCAAGGACGCGTTCACCCAGAACGTCGAGATCGAGTACGGCCGCAACAAGGAGCGCTACCAGTTCCTGCGCTGGGGCCAGACCGCCTTCGACGAGTTCAAGGTCGTCCCGCCGGGCACCGGCATCGTCCACCAGGTGAACATCGAGCACCTGGCCCGCACCGTCATGGTCCGGGGCGGCCAGGCCTACCCCGACACCTGCGTCGGCACCGACTCGCACACCACCATGGTCAACGGCCTGGGCGTGCTGGGCTGGGGCGTCGGCGGCATCGAGGCCGAGGCCGCGATGCTCGGCCAGCCGGTCTCCATGCTGATCCCGCGCGTCGTCGGCTTCAAGCTGACCGGCGAGCTGCCGGCCGGCACCACCGCCACCGACCTGGTGCTCACCATCACCGAGATGCTGCGCAAGCACGGTGTGGTCGGCAAGTTCGTCGAGTTCTACGGCGACGGCATCGGCTCCATCCCGCTGGCCAACCGCGCCACCATCGGCAACATGTCGCCGGAGTTCGGTTCGACCTGCGCGATCTTCCCGATCGACGCCGAGACCATCAACTACCTGCGTCTGACCGGCCGCGACGAGCAGCAGCTCGCCCTGGTCGAGGCCTACGCCAAGGAGCAGGGCCTCTGGCACGACCCGTCGGTCGAGCCGGTCTACTCCGAGTACCTGGAGCTGGACGTCTCCACCGTCGTCCCGTCGATCTCCGGCCCGAAGCGCCCGCAGGACCGCGTGATCCTGGCCGAGGCCGCCGAGCGGTTCGCCGAGGCGCTGCCGGCCTACTCCGCCGAGGCCTCGAAGCCGACCGCCGTCACCGCCCCCGACGGCTCGACCTACGAGATCGACAACGGCGCGGTCGTGATCGCCTCGATCACCTCCTGCACCAACACCTCCAACCCCTCCGTCATGCTGGGCGCCGCCCTGCTGGCGAAGAAGGCCGTGGAGAAGGGCCTGCACGTCAAGCCCTGGGTCAAGACCACCCTGGCGCCCGGCTCCAAGGTCGTCATGGACTACTACGAGAAGGCCGGCCTGCTCCCGTACATGGAGAAGCTGGGCTTCAACCTGGTCGGCTACGGCTGCGTCACCTGCATCGGCAACTCGGGCCCGCTGCCCGAGGAGGTCTCGGCCGCCGTCAACGAGTCCGACCTCGCGGTCGTCTCGGTGCTCTCCGGCAACCGCAACTTCGAGGGCCGGATCAACCCGGACGTCAAGATGAACTACCTGGCCTCCCCGCCGCTGGTGGTCGCCTACGCCCTCGCCGGCAACATGAACATCGACATCACCAGGGACGCCCTGGGCCAGGACGCCGACGGCAACGACGTCTTCCTCGCCGACATCTGGCCGACCGAGCAGGAGGTCGCCGACACCGTCGCCGGCTCCATCGACGAGGCGATGTTCGACAAGGGCTACCAGGACGTCTTCGCCGGTGACCACCGCTGGCAGTCGCTCCCGGTCCCGACCGGCAACACCTTCGAGTGGGACACCGAGTCCACCTACGTCCGCAAGCCCCCGTACTTCGAGGGCATGGCCAAGACCCCGAGCCCGGTGACCGACATCGCCGGCGCCCGCGTCCTGGCCAAGCTGGGCGACTCGGTCACCACCGACCACATCTCCCCGGCCGGCAACATCAAGCCGGGCACCCCGGCGGCGCAGTACCTGACCGCCAACGGCGTCGAGAAGCGTGACTTCAACTCCTACGGCTCGCGCCGTGGCAACCACGAGGTCATGATCCGCGGCACCTTCGCCAACATCCGCCTGCGCAACCAGATCGCGCCGGGCACCGAGGGCGGCTACACCCGCGACTTCACCCAGGCCGACGCCCCGGTGTCGTTCATCTACGACGCCTCGCAGAACTACCAGGCCGCCGGCGTCCCGCTGGTCGTCCTGGCGGGCAAGGAGTACGGCTCCGGCTCGTCCCGCGACTGGGCCGCCAAGGGCACCGCGCTGCTCGGCGTCAAGGCCGTCATCGCCGAGTCCTACGAGCGCATCCACCGCTCGAACCTGATCGGCATGGGCGTCCTGCCGCTGCAGTTCCCGGAGGGCGAGAACGCCGAGTCCCTCGGCCTGACCGGCGAGGAGACCTTCTCCTTCACCGGCGTGACCGAGCTCAACGAGGGCCGCACCCCCAAGACCGTCAAGGTCAAGGCCGTTGGCCCGAACGGGACCAGCATCGAGTTCGACGCGGTCGTCCGCATCGACACCCCCGGTGAGGCGGACTACTACCGCAACGGCGGCATCCTGCAGTACGTGCTGCGCTCGCTGATCGGCTGAGTCCCAGCGCCCTGAGAGGGGCCCGGACCGCACTGCGCGGTCCGGGCCCCTTTTGCATGCCGCGCCGGACCCGGACGTCCCCTTGTGCGCACCCGGGCCCATGGACTAAACCTCTGTGCCATCTGGTCCAGACCATTTGACGCCGCTTCAGAGAACAGGTCCGGTATGCCCACTCGCACCTCAGCCCTGCTCGCCGCCGCCACCGCCGCCGCGCTGCTCGCGGCCCCCGCCACCGCCCACGCCGCCGACGGCCGGCCCGGGCACGGGCCCCAGCTGAAGGGCCAACGGGTCGGCTACTTCACCCAGTGGGGCGCCGACAGCTCCGCCAAGCGGGTCCAGGACTCCGGCCAGGCCGCCAAGCTCACCGTGGTCGACTACGCCTTCGGCAACGTCTCCGCCGACGGCACCTGCTTCGCGAGCGACGACGCCGGCCAGGGCGACGCCCGCGACGACTACCAGCGCCCCTTCTCCGCCGCCGAGTCCGTCGACGGCGTGGCCGACACCCCGGACCAGCGGCTCAAGGGCCACTTCAACCAGCTGCGCAAGCTCAAGGCGAAGAACCCGCAGCTGCGCACCGTCATCTCGCTGGGCGGCTGGAGCTGGTCCAAGTACTTCTCGGACGCGGCCGCCACCGACGCCTCCCGCAAGAAGTTCGTCTCCTCCTGCCTCGACCTCTACCTCAAGGGCGACCTGCCGGTCCTGGCCGACTCCCCGGAGGGCGGCGCGGGCGCGGCCGCCGGCGTCTTCGACGGCATCGACATCGACTGGGAGTACCCGGGCGGCGGCGGGGACGCCGGCAACGTGGTCCGCCCCGAGGACGGGCACAACTACACCCTGCTGATGCGGGAGTTCCGCACCCAGCTGGACCGGCTGAGCGCGGCCGAGGGCAAGAACGGGCGGCACTACCTGCTCACCGCCGCCGTCGCCGCCAACGAGACCGTCGCCGACCGGCTCGAACTGCCCCAGCTGAGCCGGTCGGTGGACTGGCTCAACCTGATGGCCTACGACCTGCACGGCCCCTGGGAGGGCAAGGGCCCGGCGAACCACCAGGCCAACCTCTACTCCGACCCGGCCGACCCGGACCCGCGCCGCCGCAGCGCGGACAGCGCCGTCACCCACTACCAGGAGCGCGGCCTGCCCTCCGAGCAGCTCGTCCTCGGCGCCCCGCTCTACGGCCACGGCTGGACCGGCGTCGCCCCCGGGACGCGCGGCGGCCTCTACCGGAGCGCCACCGCCGCCGCGCCCGACCACTCCTACCAGGAGCTCAACGCGCTGCCCGGAAAGGTGTACCTGGACCGCGACCACGGCGCGTCCTGGAAGTACGACGGCACCGCCTTCTACAGCTACGACACCGCCGAGGTGCTCACCCAGAAGGCCCGCTACGCCCGCCGGAACGACCTGGCCGGGGTGATGGTCTGGTCGCTGGACGGCGACGACGCCCGGGGCAGTGCGATCGCCGCCCTGGACCGGGGCCTGCGCCGGGACTGAACCCCGCCCCCGCTCCCGGCCCCCGCTCCCGGCCCCCGCTCCCGGCCCCCGGGAACGCGCGAGGGCCCGCCGACACGCGGTCGGCGGGCCCTTCACGGAGGTGTCAGACCCGGTCGCAGGCCTGCGCCCGCAGCGCCCGGGCCAGGTCGTCCCGGCGCTCCAGCACCAGCCGGCGCAGCGCCGGCGCGGCCTGCGGGTGGCCGTCCAGCCAGGCGTCCGCCTCGGCCAGGGTGTGCCCGTCGGTCTGGGCGATCGGGAAGAACCCGCCGACGATCCGCATCGCGATCTCGATGGTCCGCTCGGCCCAGACCTTCTCCAGCAGCTTGAAGTACGGCGCCGCGTAGAGGGCGGTCAGATCGCGCTGGGCGGGGATGGCGAAGCCCGCGCTGTTGGCCTCGACCAGGGCGCTCGGCAGCTCGTCCGAGTCGATCACGGCCGACCAGGCGGCGGCCTTGGCCTCCGGGGTCGGCCGGGCGGCCAGGCACTGGGTGTACTGGTGCTTGCCGCCCGCGGTGTTGTCGGCGGCCAGCTCCCCGGCCAGTTCCTCGTCGCCGGCCTGTCCGGCGGCGGCCAGCGCCAGCCAGAGCGACCAGCGCAGCTCCTGGTCGACCTCCAGGCCGTCGATCCGGGCGCTGCCGGCCAGCAGGCCGCGGACCAGCCCGAGGTGCTCGGCGCCGCCCGCGGTCTGGGCCAGGAAGCGGGCCCAGGCGAGCTGGTGGTCGCTGCCGGGGACGGCGTCGCGCAGCTCGCGCAGGGCGCCGTCGGCGAGCTGCCGGGCGCCCTCGGCGCGCCACTCGGGGGCGGCGTACAGGTCGACGGCGGTCCTGGACTGGGCGTGCAGCGACTGCAGCACGCCGATGTTGCCCTCCTGGCCGGCGAAGCGCAGCACCAGGGCGACGTAGTCGCGGGCCGGCATCAGGCCGTCCCGGGTGAGGTTCCAGACCGCGGACCAGGCGAGCGCCCGGGCCAGCTCGTCGCGGATCTCGCCGAGGCCGGTGCGCAGGGTCTCCAGCGAGGCGTCGTCGAAGCGGATCTTGCAGTAGGTCAGGTCCTCGTCGTTGAGCAGCACCAGGGCCGGGCGCGGGCGGCCGACGGCCCCGGCGACGACGGTGCGGGCGCCGGTGACGTCCAGCTCGATCCGCTCGGTGCGCACCAGGGCGCCGTCGGCGTCCCGGTCGTACAGGCCGACCGCGATCCGGTGCGGGCGCAGTACCTCGCCGTCCTGGAGCACGGCCAGTTCGGTGATCCGGCCCTCGGCGTCGGTGGTGACCTGCGGGGTGAGCGCGTTGACCCCGGCGGTCTGCAGCCAGGCGGCGGCCCAGCTCTTCAGGTCGCGCCCGCTGGTCTCCTCCAGCACGCCCAGCAGGTCGCCCAGTTCGGTGTTGCCGAAGGCGTGCCGCTGGAAGTAGCGGCGGGCGCCCTGGAAGAAGGCCTCCGAACCGACGTACGCCACCAGCTGCTTGAGGACGGAGGCGCCCTTGGCGTAGGTGATCCCGTCGAAGTTGAGCTTGGCGTCCTCGAGGTCGCGGATGTCGGCGGTGATCGGGTGGGTGGTGGGGAACTGGTCCTGCCGGTAGGCCCAGGCCTTGCGCTGGTTGGCGAAGGTGACCCAGGCGGAGGAGTACCGGGTGCGGGCGCCGATCAGCGCGTAGGAGCCCATGAAGTCGGCGAAGGACTCCTTCAGCCACAGGTCGTCCCACCAGCGCGGGGTGACCAGGTCGCCGAACCACATGTGCGCCATCTCGTGCAGCACGACGTTCGCGCGGGCCTCGTAGGCGGCGTCGGTGACCTTCGAGCGGAAGACGAACTCCTCCTTGAAGGTCACGCAGCCCGGGTTCTCCATCGCGCCGATGTTGTACTCGGGGACGAAGGCCTGGTCGTACTTGCCGAAGGGGTACGGGAAGTCGAACTCCTCGTGGAAGAAGTCGAGTCCGAGCTTGGTGACGCCGAGGATCTCCTCCGCGTCGAAGTGCGGGGCGAGCGACTTGCGGCACAGCGCGGAGAGCGGGATCTCCAGGGTGGTGCCGTCGGCGAGTTCGTGGCTGTAGCGGTCGGTGACGACGTGGTACGGGCCGGCCACCACGGCGGTGAGGTAGGTGGAGATCGGCTGGGTCGGCGCGAACTCCCAGGTGCGGGCGCCGTCCTCCTCGGTCACGCCGCTGTGCACGGCGTTGGAGCGCACGTCCCAGGCCGCCGGGGCGGTCACCGTGAAGGTGAACGGGGCCTTCAGGTCGGGCTGTTCGAAGTTCGCGAACACCCGGCGGGCGTCGGCCGGCTCGTAGTGGGTGTAGAGGTAGGTCTCGCCGTCGGCCGGGTCGACGAAGCGGTGCAGGCCCTCGCCGGTGCGGCTGTAGGCGCAGTCCGCCTCGACGGTGAGGACGTTCTCGGCGGCCAGTCCGTCGACGTGCACCCGGGCGCCGTCGTAGGCGGTGGCCGGGTCCAGGGCGCGGCCGTTGAGGGTGATCGAGCGGACGGCCGGGGCGAGCAGGTCGAGGAAGGTGCCGGCGCCGGGCCGGGAGCAGCGGAAGGCGACGGTGGTGGTGGAGCGGAAGGTCGCGGCCGTCGGGTCGGGGGCCGAGGTCAGGTCGAGCCGGACCCGGTAGTCGTCGACGGCCAGGACGCCGGCTCGCTGCTGCGCTTCCTCGCGGCTCAGGTTCTTGCCCGGCACGGCGGTACTCCTTTGTCCGGCTCGCACGGTGGTGCGTGTGTGAGGGGTGCGGTTCCGTGTGCGGTGTGCGCCGCGCACGCAGGGGGCATCCTTTCACGCCGGTCCCGGCCGGTACCATTGCACAGGCCGCCGCGTCCGGGCCGGAATCAGCGGCCTCCGGCGGGTGTTGGGACCGGGTGGGGCGATGCCCCGCTGCCTCGGAACACCTCACGAAGGACGAGACCCAGTGACGACTGCCGCTGAGCGCAAGACCGCCGATTTCTGGTTCGACCCGGCCTGCCCGTGGGCGTGGATGACGTCCCGCTGGCTGATCGAGGTCCAGCAGCTGCGCCCGGTCGACGTGAACTGGCACGTGATGAGCCTGGCGGTGCTCAACGAGCACCGCGACCTGCCGCAGAACTACCGCGAGCTGCTGGACAACGCCTGGGGCGCGGTGCGGGTGTGCATCGCGGCCGCCCAGCAGCACGGCGAGGAGGTGCTGGGCCGGCTGTACACCGAGCTGGGCCTGCGCTTCCACAACCAGGGCCTGCCGCAGAACCGGGAGACCATCGAGGCCGCCCTGGTGGCCGCGGGCCTGCCGGCCGGCCTGGCGGACGCGGCGGACACCGACGCGTACGACGAGGCCCTGCGCGCCTCCCACAAGGAGGGCATCACCCTGGTCGGCGAGGACGTCGGCACCCCGGTGATCGCGGTCGAGGGCGTGGACGGCGAGCGGGTCGCCTTCTTCGGCCCGGTGGTCACCCCGGCCCCGAAGGGCGAGGCCGCGGCCCGGCTGTGGGACGGCACCCTGCTGGTGGCCTCCACCCCGGGCTTCTACGAGATCAAGCGCACCCGTACGGCGGGCCCGTCCTTCGAGTAACGGCCCGCGGCGCACCCACGCACGGGGAAGGGCCCGGTACCGAGGTACCGGGCCCTTCCCCATGCCGTTCGTTGCTGTGCTGTGCCGCGCTGTGCCGTGCTGTGCCTAGGCCGTTGCCGTGCCTAAGCCGTTGCTCTGCCCAGCCGTTGCCGTGCCTAGCGGCTGGCGGCCGCTTCCCGGCGCTGCTTGAGCAGTCCGGCCCCGATCAGCAGTGCGACCAGCACCCCGGCCGCGTACAGCTGCTGGCGGTTGCCCTCGGTGGTGGTCATCAGGGCGAGGATGCCGGCCACGGCGGCCATCGCGACCCAGGTCAGGTAGGGGTAGCCCCACATCTTCACGGTGAGCAGCTCGGGCGCCTCGCGCTCCAGCCGGCGGCGCATCCGCAGCTGGACGATGCAGATGAACAGCCAGACCACCAGGATCGCGACGCCGGTGGTGTTCATCAGCCAGGTGAACACGGTCTCCGGCCAGAACTTGGCGGCCAGCACGGCGCCGAAGCCGAACAGGCAGGAGGCCAGCACGGCCCGGCGCGGTACCCCGCCGGAGACCTTGGCCAGCGCCTTGGGGCCCTGGCCGCGGCCGACCAGCGAGTACGCCATCCGGGAGGCGCCGTAGATGTTGGCGTTCATCGCGGACAGCAGCGCGATCAGCACCACCGCCTCCATGATCGTCCCGGCCGCGGGCACCCCGAGGTGGCGCAGCACCGTGACGTACGGGCCGTCGGCGACGACCGCCGGGTCCTTCCAGGAGACCAGGGTGACGACCAGGGCCATCGAGCCGATGTAGAAGATTGCGATCCGCCACACCGCCGTGCGCACCGCGTTGGCGACGTTCTTCTTGGGGTCGTCGGACTCGGCGGCCGCGATGGTCACGGTCTCCAGGCCGCCGTAGGCGAAGACCGAGGCGAGCAGGCCGACGATCAGTCCGCTGACGCCGGTGGGCAGGAAGCCGCCCTGGCCGGTGAGGTTGGCGGCGCCGGGGGCGCCGGGGCCGATCACTCCGGCGATGCCGAGCCCGCCGAGGACCAGGAAGGCGATGATCGCGGCGACCTTGATGGTGGCGAACCAGAACTCGAACTCGCCGAAGTTCTTCACCGCGGTCAGGTTGCTGACGCAGAAGAAGACCATGAACAGGGCGACCCAGACCCAGGAGGAGACCCCGGGTATCCAGCCGTTGACGATCTTCCCGGCCGCGGTGGCCTCGGCGGCGACGCCGCAGCAGAGCATCACCCAGTACATCCAGCCGGCCGTGATCCCGGCCCAGGGGCCGATCTCCTTCTCGGCGTGCACCGAGAAGGAACCGGAGGCCGGACGGGCGGCGGACATCTCGCCGAGCATCCGCATGATCAGCATGACCAGCAGGCCGGACAGGGTGAAGGCGAGGATGATCGCCGGTCCGGCGGCCGCGATGCCGGCGCCGGAGCCCACGAACAGGCCCGCGCCGATGACGCCGCCGAGGGCGATCATCGACAGATGGCGCTGCTTCAGCCCGTGGCTGAGCTGCTGGCCACCGGATGGCGGGGGAGCGGCGTCGGTGGTCCCGGGCGCCGAGGGCGCGGGGGTGGGGGCCATAGGGGTGATTCCAGACTGTGCGGAATGCGGCATGAGCTGTCCAATATCCGGGGACCCCGCTGTCCATGCCAAGGAAGTCCGCCGCAGGCCCACCATGCGGACCGGGTGGTGACGGTACGTGGCGGTAGATTGACGGACCGTCCCGCTGGGGCGGTTCCGACAACACCGGAGGGCGGGGCTTTGTCCGAAACCGTGGCGGTGACGCAGTGGATCACCGCGTAGGTTCACAGGTGTTCACTCACCTGGACCTTCACGGAGGAGTCCCGATGGCCACTGCCACCACCCCGATAGCGCGCCGCGCCGTCCTCGCCGACCTGCTGCCCACCGCCTCCACCCGCCTCGGCGCCCAGGTCCGCGACCTGGCCCTGGTGGTCGGCGGCGCCGCGCTGACCGGCGTGGCCGCCCAGCTGTCGGTGAACGTCCCCGGCTCGCCGGTGCCGGTCACCGGCCAGACCTTCGCCGCCCTGCTGGTCGGCACCGCGCTCGGCGCCCGGCGGGGCGTCGCCTCGCTCGCGCTCTACCTGCTGGCCGGCATGGCGGGCCTGCCCTGGTTCGCCGAGGGCACCTCGGGCTGGGCCATGCCCTCGTTCGGCTACGTGCTCGGCTTCGTCCTCGCCGCCGCCCTGACCGGCGCGCTGGCCCGCCGCGGCGCCGACCGCACCCCGCTGAACACGGCCGCCACCATGGTCCTGGGCAGCCTCGCCATCTACGCCGTCGGCGTGCCGTACCTGGCCCTGAGCCTGCACGTGTCGCTGGCCCGCGCCGCCGAGCTGGGCCTCTACCCGTACCTGGTCGGCGACGCCCTCAAGGCCGCCTTCGCGGCCGGCGCCCTGCCGCTCGCCTGGAAGCTGCTCGGCCGCCGCTAAGACCGACCGGCACATGGTGGGCGGCGCGACGCCGCTCACCACTTGCCGGTCGGTCCAAGCCCCCGGCCCCCCGTTGTCGGGCCCGGGCGCCCGCGCATGCCACACTCATGGGCATGCGCGTGTACCTGGGCTCCGACCATGCCGGATACGAACTGAAGAACCACCTGGTGGAGTGGCTGAAGGGGGCCGGCCACGAGCCGGTCGACTGCGGGCCGCACATCTACGACGCCGAGGACGACTACCCGCCGTTCTGCCTGCGCGCCGCCGAGCGCACCGCCGCCGACCAGGACGCCCTGGGCATCGTGATCGGCGGCTCGGGCAACGGCGAGGCGATCGCCGCCAACAAGGTCAAGGGCGTCCGTGCGGCGCTGGCGTGGAGCGTGCAGACCGCCGAGCTCGGCCGTCAGCACAACAACGCCAACGTGATCTCCATCGGCGGCCGGATGCACACCGCCGAGGAGGCCACCGAGTTCGTCGAGGTCTTCCTCAAGACCCCGTACAGCGGCGAGGCCCGGCACACCCGCCGGATCGAGATGCTGAGCGAGTACGAGACCACCGGCGAGCTCCCGCCGATCCCGGCCCACCACCCGCAGGGCTGATCACCCCCCACCCGCCACCGACGGCCGGCCGCACCCTCCGTGCGGTCGGCCGTCGCCGTCCGCGCCCCCGGCCGCACGCCCCCGTCACGGGGCCGCGCGCCTGTGGGATCGGCCACAGGCCCCCGGCCCGGCCGCGCTCCCGTACGCGGGGCGCACGCGCCGCCCGCGGGCTCCGTACGCCCAACCGGCACACGCCTCCTGACGGCACGCCCGCCACCGGCCCGATCGTCCGAAACCCGCTGAGCGGCCCGCGCGCCGCCGGCGCCGCCCGCCCCCGGGCCGTCGACGCCGAGCCGCACCCGTGGATAGGGTCGGACCCCATGGCTGGCAGACCGCCGGGCGCACCGCCCCAGACGACTGCGACGAGGCCCGGCGCCGCCCAGGCGTCCGAGCCCGTGACGGCCCGGCTGCGCAAGAGGCTCCGCCGGGTCCGCCGAAGGCTGCGCACGGCCGGTGTCGACTACTTCCGCGGCGGCGCCGCCGACTGGCCGGTGCTCTGCGCGCTGGCCCTGCTCGTCCCGCTGATGATCCTGCTCAACATCTGGATCCCGGACTGGGCCCCGCCCACCGCCCTGGTCCTGCCGATCCTGGCCGGCGCCCTGCTGCTGCGCCCCGGCAGCCTGGTGGTGCTGTACGCGCTGGCCGCCCTCGGGCTGTCCGCCGAGTCCGTGATCCACACCGGCCAGCGGGTCGCCAGCGAGAACCCGGAGGCCTACGTCTACGGCGTGACCCCGGGCGCGGCCCTGGTGGTCGGCGCCGCCGGGGTGGGCGGCCTGCTGCTGGCCCAGTTCCGGGCCCGGGTCGGCGTCCCCTGGTGGGGCGGCTCCACCATGCTGTTCGACCTGCGCGAGCGGCTGCGGGTGCAGAGCCGGGTGCCCGAGCTGCCGGCCGGCTGGCACGCGGACATGGCGCTGCGCCCGGCCGGCGGCCAGTCCTTCTCCGGCGACTTCGTGGTGGCCGCCCGCACCGGCCCCGGCCAGCGGCTGCTGGAGGTGGTCCTCGCGGACGTCTCCGGCAAGGGCATGGACGCGGGCTCCCGGGCGCTGCTGCTGTCCGGCGCCTTCGGCGGCCTGGTCGGCTCGCTGCCCGCGCACGACTTCCTGCCCGCGGCCAACGGCTACCTGCTGCGCCAGTCCTGGGAGGAGGGCTTCGCCACCGCCGTCCACCTGGTGCTGGACCTGGACAGCGGCGAGTACGAACTGCTCTCGGCCGGGCACCTGCCCGGGATGCAGCGGCTGGCCGGCGAGGGGCGCTGGGAGGTCAAGGAGGCCGAGGGCCCGCTGCTCGGGATCTACGACGGCGCCAAGTTCGACGGCGTGCGCGGCCGGCTCAACCGCGGCGACGTGCTGATGCTGTGCACCGACGGCATGGTCGAGGCGCCCGGCCGGGACCTCGCCGAGGGCATGGACCGGCTGATGGGGGAGGCCGACCGGCTGGTCCCCGGCGGCGCCCCGGGCAGTGGCGCGGGCGCGGCGGGCTCGCTGATCGAGACGGTGGCCCGGGACATCAACGACGACCGCGCCGTGCTGCTGCTCTGGCGGGACTGAGGACCGCCGCCGGTCGGCACATGCCTCCGGCACTCCTGTCAAGCCGGGCAGCTGATCTTCGGCCATATCGGACCCCCCGTCGGCTGACCGGACCTGCCGCTTCCGCTCCCCGCTCCCGGGCGTTTCCCGGCCGCTCAGCACCGCCCCGCCGACGATTCGTCAGAACGGCTCGGCTATCGTCCCGGTCGGCGGAAACTCGTCTCGCATCGCAGGATGTCGGCGCTGGGCTGACTGTCAGACCTTTACGCAATCGGCACGGTCGACCACACTGAGTCCGGGCGGGACTGTTCAGGATTCGGGGGATGGGGGGCGACACGTGCGGCACGACAGACAGCGGTCCGGCGCGGGCCCCCTCACCGGCGGTGCGCCGGACGGTCCGCGATTTCGCCTCGGGACCGTCGGACAGGCCGGGGTCCGGCTTCACAGGTGCCGCCGGGCGGCGGCGCCACGCTATGAAACGAGGAAGTGAGTCCGGGTGGCACTCTCCGTCTCCGCGCTGGTCCTGTTCGCGATCCTGTGCGTCATCTTCATCCGGAACAAGCAGCTGAAGATCCCGCACGCGATCGTCGCCGCCCTGTTCGGTTTCATGCTGCACGAGACCACGATGGCGACCTCCATCAACTCCCTGCTGGCCAACCTGGCGCACAGCATCTCCAGCATCACCGGCGGCTGACCGGCCGGGCCGACGGGCGCCTCCTCGCGCCCTTCGGTTCGGGAGGCGAGCCGGCGAGTCGCCGCTACCGCCCGGCCCGCCGGGCTTCCCGCCAGCGGGCGAACAGACCCCGGGGGCGCGCCGCCGCCGGGGCCGGGGCATGCACCGGCGCGGGTGCCGCGACACCCGTCGGCGCGGCCGTGACCGGTGCTGCCCGTTCCGCCGTCAGCAGCACGAACAGCCGCGCCCAGCACAGCCGTTCGCCGCGCGGCCAGTCCAGCGCGCGGAGCGCCGCGGAGGCCGCCTCCGACACCTCGCCGCCCACCCGGACCTCGGCGACGTCGTCGCCCGCCTTCCCGCCCAGGAAGAGCTTCACCCCGACCGGGCCCGGCCCGGCCAGCTCCTGACGCAGCGCCGGCGCCAGCGCCGACAGCACCCGGTGCTCGGCGAGCCAGGCCGCCAGGTGTTCGTTGCCGAAGCCGAACACCGCGGCCGGCCCCTGCACCGCCCGCCAGCCCGGGAGTTCGGGCAGGTCCGGACGGTCGGCGTGGATCCCCCGGCCGTCCGCCAGCTCGACCAGCACCGAGGCGGTGGTGGTCGCCCACATCTTCACCGCGTTCGCGAGCTTCTCCTCCTCGGTCTTGCCGAGGCCGGCCGCGCAGTCCCACACCACCGGTGCGTCCGCCCGGCCCAGCTGCAGCACGAAGCCGAGGTCCACGTGCCCGGCGCCGTCGTCCCCGGGGTGCTCGCGCACCGCCACGGCCGTGGTGCCGGGGCCGCGCACCACCTCGCCGTCCGGATGGAACTCCTGGCCCAGCCGCGCCATCTCCAGGACCACACAGCGCTGTATGACGGCCAGTCGCTCCTGCGGACGCACCGGGACTCCTCCACCTAGGGAGCGCGGCGCGTCGGGTCGCGCTCGAACTGCGCTCGAACGCCGCCGAGGCTATCGGCCCGACCGCCGTGCGGGAAACCGTGCGGACGCCCCGGTCCTGCGGTCGCGGAATTGTCCTGAATGCCCCACTTTGGGGAGCGACCCTGAAGGCCGCCCGCCCGGAGACGCCGCATGCCCCGCACCGACCTGACCCCACCGCCGCGCCCGCTCCTGCTCCCCGGGCTGCCGGCCGGCCCGGACGGCTCCGGCCTGGTCGCCGAGATCGAGGCCTACCTCGCCTCGCTGCCCGCGCCCGCGCGCACCCCCGGGCCGTACGTCTGCCGGTACGGCAGCACCCTGCGCCCCTGGCAGGCCGGCCACCCCGAGCCCCGGGCCACCCTGCTCGACCGGGCGCTGCGCCGCCCGGCGCGGCCAGTCCCGGTCACCGCCGCCGACCACCTGCGGCTGGCCTCGCGCTACATCGGCGCCCACGGCTGGCTGCAGGGCGCGATGTGGGACGGCGCCGGCCGGGTCTGCCTGCTCGGGGCCCAGGCCGCCGTCCTGGCGTACGGCTACGGCACCCCGGCGACCGTGCGCACCGGCCGGGTCCAGCTGATGGAGGTGCTGCACGCCACGGGCCGCCCGGCGCGCTCCCCGGACGAGTTCAACGACCGCCCCACCACCCGGGAGGGCGACGTCCACCAGCTGCTCGACCGGGCCGCCGCCCGGGCCGCCCGGCTGGGCCTCTGAAGTGCCGGGCCGCTGAACAACCGGGCCTCTGAAGCGCCGCACCGGGCCCCGGAACGCCGACGGCCCCGGTGCGCTGGGCGCACCGGGGCCGGACCGGAAGAGCGGGTGACGAGAATCGAACTCGCGTGACTAGTTTGGAAGACTAGGGCTCTACCATTGAGCTACACCCGCGCGAACCCGCCGACCGTTGCCGGCCGGAAGTTCGGGAGACAGCGTACCTGGTCCGGTCCCTCCCGTGCACACCGCATTCCCCGCGCACCCCCTTCCGCCGTGCTCCCGTCGTGCCCCGAATAACTCGACGAGCCGTACAGGCCCGGCGTGTACGCTTCCTCTCGGCACCACGGGGTGTGGCGCAGTTTGGTAGCGCGTCCGCTTTGGGAGCGGAAGGCCGTCGGTTCGAATCCGGTCACCCCGACAGTGCGGCAGGGTCTCGCCCACCGGGGCGGGGCCCTGTTCTGTTGGGCGGTACGGTGACGTCTGGCGTCCGCCTTTCGTGGTACCGGTAGGATGGGGCGCTGGCGGTAGTCCCTGTGGCGTCAACCCAGGTCAACCGCACGAGGGCGAGGAGTCAAGCTCACCGTCCACCCACACGGGAGATGCAGCTCCAACCGCCCATCGCCCGTCTCGTCCGACCCACCCGTACCGGCTCCGGCCGGGCGTGCGGGCCGGGCGGAGACAACCTGACCGCAAGCCCCTAGGAGACCTAACCGTGAAGAGCGCCGTCGAGACTCTGAACCCGACCCGGGTTCGACTCACCGTCGAGGTGCCCTTCGAGGAGCTCAAGCCCAGCCTCGACGCGGCGTACAAGAAGATCAACCAGCAGGTCACGGTTCCGGGCTTCCGCAAGGGCAAGATCCCGGCTCGCGTCATCGACCAGCGTTTCGGCCGCGGTGCCGTGCTGGAGGAGGCCGTCAACGACGCCCTGCCGCGCTTCTACACGCAGGCCGTCGACGAGGGCAAGATCGAGGTCCTCGGCCAGCCCGACATCACCAACATCGAGGGTGTCGAGAAGATCGCCGACGGCGGTGACCTGAAGTTCACCGCCGAGGTGGACATCCGTCCGGAGATCACCCTGCCGGAGTTCTCCTCCATCGAGGTGACCGTCGACCCGATCGCCGTCTCCGACGAGGACATCGAGAAGTCGCTGGAGCAGCTGCGCGAGCGCTTCTCGTCGGTCAAGGACGTCGAGCGCGCCGCCGCCGAGGGCGACATCGTGGTCGTCGACCTGATCGCCAAGGTCGACGGCGAGGTGCCGGAGGACGGCACCGCCAGCGGTGTCAGCTACGAGATCGGCTCGGGCCGCCTCATCGACGGCATCGACGAGGCCGTGCTCGGCCTGTCGGCCGGCGAGGAGAAGACCTTCGAGACCGAGCTCAAGGGCGGCACCCAGGCCGGCCAGACCTCCGAGGTCACCGTCACCGTCACGGCCGTCCAGGAGAAGGAGCTGCCGGAGCTGGACGACGAGTTCGCCCAGCTGGCCAGCGAGTTCGACACCCTGGAGGACCTGCGTGCCGACTCCCGCAAGCGCCTGGAGCGCATGAAGGAGTACGACCAGGCCACCCAGGCCCAGGAGAAGGTCCTCGACGCCCTGCTCGCGCTGGTTGAGATCGAGTACCCCGAGAAGCTCCTGAAGGACGAGATCGAGACCCGCAAGCACAACCTCGAGCACCACCAGCTCGAGCCGATGGGTCTGAACATCGAGACCTACCTGGAGACCCAGGGCAAGACCCGCGAGGAGTGGGAGGCGGAGATCGAGGAGCAGGCGAAGAAGGGCATCAAGACCCAGTTCGTCCTGGACCAGATCGTCGCCAACGAGGAGCTGGGGGTCAACCAGGAGGAGCTCACCGAGCACCTCATCCGTCGTGCCGCCGGCTCGGGCCTCACCCCGGACCAGTTCGCCCAGCAGGTCGTCCAGGGCGGCCAGGTTCCGCTGCTGGTCGGCGAGGTCGCCCGCGGCAAGGCGCTGGCCACCGTGGTCGAGGCCGCCAAGGTCGTCGACACCGAGGGCAACGAGATCAACTTCGACGACGAGGACGAGACGGCCGAGACCGTCGAGGCCGCCGCCGACGAGAAGGCCGAGGAGAGCACCGAGGCCTGAGTGCCCCGGTAGCCCCCTGAGGCGCTGCAGCGGGCCCGGACGCCGTACGGTGTCCGGGCCCGCTGTCGTCCCACCGCGGCCCCGCGCGACCCTGCGCTCACAGCGAACAGTTCTGCGTGAGGGATTCTGCGGCCGGGCCTGCGCGTTAGGGTCCTTGGACAGCAACAATCACAACGTGATACCCGGAAGCTGTGCGACACCGTGACGGCCGTCGATCGACCGTCCAAATCGACTGAGCAGGTGGCTAAGTGACGTTCCCGCAGATGCAGATGCCTGGCCCGATGGCGCCGCACGCCGCCGCTGGTGACGTGCTCGGGGGCCTTGGCGACCAGGTCTACAACCGACTGCTCAACGAGCGGATCATCTTCCTCGGCCAGCAGGTCGACGACGACATCGCCAACAAGATCACCGCGCAGCTGCTGCTGCTGGCCGCGGACCCCGAGAAGGACATCTTCCTCTACATCAACTCCCCGGGCGGCTCGATCTCGGCGGGCATGGCGATCTACGACACCATGCAGTACATCAAGAACGACGTCGTCACCATCGCGATGGGCATGGCCGCCTCGATGGGCCAGTTCCTGCTGACCGCCGGCGCCAAGGGCAAGCGCTTCTCGCTGCCGAACGCCAACATCCTGATGCACCAGCCCTCCGCGGGCCTCGGCGGCTCCGCCACCGACATCCGCATCCAGGCCGAGCAGCTGCTCCGCACCAAGAAGCGGATGTCCGAGCTGATCGCCTTCCACAGCGGCCAGTCCTTCGAGCAGATCACCCGGGACTCCGACCGCGACCGCTGGTTCACCCCGGAGGAGGCCCTGGAGTACGGCCTCATCGACGCGATCATGCACAGCGCCGCGGACGTCCCCGGCGGCGGCGGCACGGGCGCCTGAGCCTCGGCCCGGCCCACGAGACCACAGCCACAACGCCCCGGAGGACTAGAACCCACATGAACATCCCCAGCCTGTCGGCCGCCCAGGCCCGCGTCGAGGACATGCGCGCCGAGGGCCGCTACATCGTCCCGCGGTTCGTCGAGCGCACCACGCAGGGCATCCGCGAGTACGACCCGTACGCCAAGCTGTTCGAGGAGCGCATCATCTTCCTCGGCTCGCAGGTCGACGACGTCTCGGCGAACGACATCATGGCGCAGCTGCTGTGCCTGGAGTCGATGGACCCGGACCGCGAGATCCAGATGTACATCAACTCGCCCGGCGGCTCGTTCACCGCCCTGACGGCCATCTACGACACCATGCAGTACGTCAAGCCGGACATCACCACGGTCTGCATGGGCCAGGCGGCCTCCGCCGCGGCCGTGCTGCTCGCCGCCGGCACCCCCGGCAAGCGGATGGCGCTGCCGAACGCCCGCATCCTGATCCACCAGCCGTACACCGAGACCGGCCGCGGCCAGGTGTCCGACCTGGAGATCCAGGCCAAGGAGATCTTCCGGATGCGCGAGCAGCTGGAGCAGATGCTCTCCAAGCACTCCAACAAGTCGGTGGAGCAGGTGCGCGAGGACATCGAGCGCGACAAGATCCTGACCGCCGAGGAGGCCGCCGAGTACGGCCTGGTCGACCAGATCATCTCCACCCGCAAGACCTCGCTGACCTCCTGAGGACGGCACCGTCGGGGCGGGGCGCGCACCCGGTTGCGCGCCCCGCCCCGGCCCGTCGGCGGGCGCTGTCACGGCATCTGTTCGGTATCAATTCGCCCAGGGCGTAGGGCAGACCCGGCGAAGAGGACGGAATCACGGGCCCGGCAGAGTACCGTCGGATAGCGAGACCGAGCGCCGTCGGCGCGGACGGTCCACAGCACCAGGCCCCGGAACCCCTGCGGGGCCCCTGGCGAAGGGGAAGCACCTCGTGGCACGCATCGGAGACGGTGGCGACCTGCTCAAGTGCTCGTTCTGCGGCAAGTCGCAGAAGCAGGTGAAGAAGCTGATCGCCGGCCCAGGCGTGTACATCTGCGACGAGTGCATCGACCTGTGCAACGAGATCATCGAGGAGGAACTCGCCGAGACCTCCGAGGTCCGTTTCGAGGAGCTCCCGAAGCCGCGCGAGATCTACGAGTTCCTGGACCAGTACGTGGTCGGCCAGGACCTCGCCAAGAAGGCGCTGTCGGTCGCGGTCTACAACCACTACAAGCGGGTCCAGGCGGGCGAGGCCGGTCGTAGTGGCGGCAACGGCCGCGAGGACGCGATCGAGCTGGCCAAGTCGAACATCCTGCTGCTGGGCCCCACCGGCTCCGGCAAGACCCTGCTGGCGCAGACCCTGGCCCGGATGCTGAACGTCCCCTTCGCGATCGCGGACGCCACCGCGCTGACCGAGGCCGGCTACGTCGGCGAGGACGTCGAGAACATCCTGCTCAAGCTGATCCAGGCGGCCGACTACGACGTCAAGAAGGCCGAGACCGGGATCATCTACATCGACGAGATCGACAAGGTCGCGCGCAAGAGCGAGAACCCGTCGATCACCCGCGACGTCTCCGGCGAGGGCGTGCAGCAGGCGCTGCTGAAGATCCTGGAGGGCACCACCGCCTCGGTGCCGCCGCAGGGCGGGCGCAAGCACCCGCACCAGGAGTTCATCCAGATCGACACCACCAACGTGCTGTTCATCGTCGGTGGCGCGTTCGCCGGCCTGGAGCGGATCATCGAGGGCCGCGCGGGTGCCAAGGGCATCGGCTTCGGCGCCAACATCCGCTCCAAGCGCGAGTCGGACGCCAGCGACCACTTCCGCCAGGTGATGCCCGAGGACCTGGTGAAGTTCGGCATGATCCCCGAGTTCATCGGCCGGCTGCCGGTGATCACCAGCGTGCACAACCTCGACCGCGAGGCGCTGCTGCAGATCCTCACCGAGCCGAAGAACGCGCTGGTGAAGCAGTACCGCAAGCTGTTCGAACTGGACGGCGTGGAGCTGGAGTTCTCCCGGGACGCGCTGGAGGCGATCGCCGACCAGGCGATCCTGCGCGGCACCGGCGCGCGTGGTCTGCGGGCCATCATGGAGGAGGTGCTGATGTCCGTGATGTACGAGGTCCCCTCGCGTCAGGACGTCGCCCGCGTGGTGGTCACCGGGGACGTCGTCTCCAAGCACGCCATCCCGACCCTCGTGCCGCGCGACATGATCAAGCGCGAGCGCCGCGAGAAGAGCGCCTGACCCGACGGCCGTACCGGACGTACGGAAGGGGCCCCGCACCGGATCGGTGCGGGGCCCCTTCCGTGTCCGTGGGGCCGGGTGGGGCTACTTGGCCACCTCGGCGACCGCGCGCAGGTCGCGGGCGTCGGAGGCGAGCTTGTCCAGGTCGGGCTGGCTGCTGCCGTCGTCGCCGGGCATCCGCATCACGATGACCAGGCTGCTGTTGTCGGCCCAGGCGCACAGGCCGACCTTGCTGTCGCTCTCGGTCATCACGCCGCACTCCATGGTGCCGCCCTTGGGGCCCGCGTCCACCGCGTGGCGGTCGGTGACCGTGGCGCCGCCCTTGCCGCCGACCCCGTTGAAGGCCTGGTCCAGCTCCTGCTTGGGCAGCAGGACCTTGCCGTAGGCCCCCGCGACGAGTATCTGCGGCTCCGACTGGGCGTTCTGGTACATGCCGGCCACGCCGGTCGGCTTCCAGTTGCCGTCACCCTGACCGAGGCTGTCGGTCATCGCCTTCTCCATGGCGGAGGTGACCTCGCTGTCGTCGTTGCGGCTGAGGTCCTGGAAGGTGGCCGGCAGGACGATCTTCTGGGTGCCCGCGTTGCTGGTCGCGTTCCAGACGAAGTAGGCCAGCGTGCCGCCGCCCAGCAGGATCACGGCGGCGACGGTCCCGAGCACGATCCACAGCGTCCGGCGCGACTTGTGCGGCGGCGGCACCGGCGCGTACCCGCCGTAGCCCGGGTAGCCCCCGGCCTCCGGGCCGCCGGCCGCGGGGTAGCCGGGCGGCGGGGCCTGCGGGGGGACACCGCCGTAGCCGGGGGCGGCCGGCGGCGGCGTCGCCGGGTACCCGGGCTGTGACGGGGGCCCGTACGGGTTCTGATCGGACATGCGAGGCCCTTTCTGGGACGTCACGCGTGGATGCCGCCGGATGCTCCGGCGGTCTGGTGGTGCTGCAGGAGGCCCCGGGCGTGTGCCCGGACTACTTGGCGACCTTCATGGCGTCGCGGATGGCCCGGGTCTTCTCCGCCGCCTGGTCCGGGGTGACGCCCTGGGTGCTGTCGCCGCCGGTGGTGCTCAGGCTGAGGTGGGTGAAGGTGACCCGGCCGAAGGTGGACTTGTCGGCCCACACGCAGACCGTCGGGCCGGGCTTGCCGGCGATGACGCTGGCCACACCGCAGCTGAGCTTGCCCGAGGAGGCGTGGCTGTCCTTCGCGGGGTAGTCGGTCATCGGCGTGGTCCAGGTGAGGCCGCCGCTGTCCTTCTTGCTGTCCGAGATGATCTGGTCCGGGTCGTTGATGGACCCGTAGATGCCGATGACCGACAGCGAGTCCATGTTCTTGACGTCGGTGCCCTTGCTGTAGCTGGCCACCAGCGCGTGCAGGTCCTTGCCGAGCTTGGCGACGTCGGGCTTGCTCATGTCGGCGGCCTCCTCCTTCGCCGACTTCTGGACGTAGCCGTCCAGCAGCGTCTGCGGGGCGGAGAGCTTGTACTGACCGCCCGCGTCGCTGCCGCCGAGGAACTTCCACGCGGCGAAACCACCGCCGCCGAGCACCAGGGCGCCGATGACCAGGCCGATCACCAGCCCGCCCTTGCCCTTCTGCGGCGTGGTCGGGTAGCCGGGCTGGCCGTACGGGCCCTGCGGCGGCACGCCGTACTGGGGCTGCGGGGTGCCGTAGGGCTGCTGCTGGGGCGGGTAGCCGTACTGGGGCTGCGGCGCGCCGTACGGCTGCTGCGGCGGGGGTCCGCCGTAGGGCGGCTGGCCCCCGTAGGGCTGTCCCTGCGGATACGACTGACCCTGCGGATACTGCTGTCCCTGGCCGTACATCTGTCCCTCGTGCTCCCCCGCCGCACCTGCGGCCGATCTGCGTTTGGCTGGCTCCGTACACGTCCGGTCACCCGGACGAGTGCCCGGGCACGCTACCGCACACCGCCCATCGCGGGAGCGTTCGGACGGGCCGAGTCCGCGGACCGAAAGCGGTTCGTGACCAGCGCCCCCGGTTACGTAAACTGTGCGTCGTGACCGACACGACGAACCAGCGCCCCGTGAGCACCTTTGCCGGGGACGATGCGGCAACCCTCCCGACGACCTACACCCCCGCGGACGTAGAGGGCGAGCTGTACGAGCGCTGGGTGGAGCGTGGGTACTTCACCGCGGACGCGAAGAGCGACAAGCCCGCGTACACGATCGTCATCCCCCCGCCGAACGTCACCGGCGTCCTGCACCTGGGCCACGCCTTCCAGCACACGCTGATGGACGCGCTGACCCGCCGCAAGCGCATGCAGGGCTTCGAGACGCTCTGGCTGCCCGGCATGGACCACGCCGGCATCGCGACCCAGAACAAGGTCGAGCAGCAGCTCGCCGAGGCCGGCCTCTCCCGCCACGACCTGGGCCGTGAGGCCTTCGTCGAGAAGGTCTGGGAGTGGAAGAAGAGCTACGGCGGCCGCATCCTCGGCCAGATGCGCCGGCTCGGCGACGGCGTGGACTGGTCGCGCGAGCGCTTCACCATGGACGAGGGCCTGTCCCAGTCCGTCCAGACCATCTTCAAGCGGCTGTTCGACGACGGCCTGATCTACCGCGCCGAGCGCATCATCAACTGGTGCCCGCGCTGCCTCACCGCGCTGTCCGACATCGAGGTGGAGCACGAGGAGACCCCGGGCGAGCTGGTCTCGATCCGCTACGGCGACGGCGAGGACTCGATCGTCGTGGCCACCACCCGGGCCGAGACGATGCTGGGCGACACCGCCGTGGCCGTCCACCCGGAGGACGAGCGGTACAAGCACCTGGTCGGCCGGACCATCAAGCTGCCGCTGACCGACCGGGAGATCCCGGTCGTGGCGGACGAGCACGTCGACCCGGAGTTCGGCACCGGCGCCGTCAAGGTGACGCCCGCGCACGACCCCAACGACTTCGCCATCGGCCAGCGCCACGGCCTGCCGAACCTGACCGTGATGGACGAGCGCGGCACGATCACCGTGCACGGCCCCTTCCTCGGCCTGGACCGGATGGAGGCCCGCTCGGCCGTCGTCGGCGCGCTGCGCGAGCAGGGCCGGATCGTCGCCGAGAAGCGCCCGTACATGCACGCCGTCGGCCACTGTTCGCGCTGCCACACGGTGGTCGAACCGCGGCTGTCGCTGCAGTGGTGGGTCAAGGTCGAGCCGCTGGCCAAGGCCGCCGGCGACGCCGTCCGCGACGGCAAGGTGGAGATCCACCCGAAGGAGCTGGAGCGCCGCTACTTCGACTGGGTCGACAACATGTACGACTGGTGCATCTCGCGCCAGCTCTGGTGGGGCCACCGGATCCCGGTCTGGTACGGCCCCGAGGGCGAGGTCGTCTGCGTCGGACCGGACGAGCAGCCGCCGACCGGCGAGGGCTGGGTCCAGGACCCGGACGTCCTGGACACCTGGTTCTCCTCCGGCCTGTGGCCGTTCTCCACGCTCGGCTGGCCGGAGAAGACCGCCGACCTGGAGAAGTTCTATCCGACCGACGTCCTGGTCACGGGCCACGACATCATCTTCTTCTGGGTCGCCCGGATGATGATGTTCGGCCTGTACGCGATGGACGGCGAGGCGCCGTTCAAGACCGTCGCGCTGACCGGCCTGGTGCGCGACGAATTCGGCAAGAAGATGTCGAAGTCCTCCGGCACCGCCGTGGACCCGCTGGACTGGATGGACGCCTACGGCGCCGACGCCGTCCGCTTCACCCTGGCCGGCGGCGCCAACCCGGGCGCCGACGTGCCGATCGGCGAGGACTGGGTCAAGGGCTCGCGCAACTTCTGCAACAAGATCTGGAACGCCACCCGCTTCGCGCTGATGAACGGCGCCACCGTCGAGGGCCCGCTGCCCGCGCCGGAGGAGCTGACCGCGGTCGACCGCTGGATCCTGTCGCGGCTGAACGAGACCGTGGCCAAGGTGGACGCGCTGTACGACGACTACGAGTTCGCCAAGGTCTCGGACACGCTGTACCACTTCGCCTGGGACGAGGTCTTCGACTGGTACGTCGAACTCTCCAAGACCACCCTGGCCAAGGGCGGCCCGCAGGCCGACGCCTCGCGCCGGGTGCTGGGCGAGGTGCTGGACGTCACCCTGCGGCTGCTGCACCCGATCGTCCCGTTCGTCACCGAGGCGCTCTGGACGGCGCTCACGGGCGGCGAGTCGCTGGTCGTGATCGAGTGGCCGAAGGACAGCGGCTACCGCGACGCGGCAGCCGAGTCGGAGATCGCCACGCTGCAGCAGGTGGTCACCGAGGTCCGCCGGTTCCGTTCGGACCAGGGCCTGCAGCCCGCGCAGCGCGTCCCGGCCCGGCTGGAGCTGGCCGGCACCGTGCTGGCCGTCCACGAGGACGCCATCCGCTCGCTGCTGCGGTTGACCCTCCCGGACGACGGCTTCGCGGCCACCGCCTCGCTGCCGGTGGCCGGTGCCACCGTCGCGCTGGACCTCTCCGGCACCATCGACGTCGCGGCGGAGCGCAAGCGCCTCGCCAAGGACCTCGCGGCCGCCGAGAAGGAGAAGGCCCAGACCACCGCCAAGCTCGGCAACGAGGCCTTCCTGGCCAAGGCGCCGGACGAGGTGGTCGCCAAGATCCGGGGCCGCCAGGAGGCCGCCGAGGCCGACATCGCCCGGATCACCGCCCAGCTCGCGGCGCTGCCGCAGGGCTGAGCCCGGATCGCCCCCCGAGGGGCCGCACCCGCGACGCGCGGAGTGCGGCCCCTCGGCGTTTTCCGGCCCGCCGGTTCCTTCGACCTCTTCGGCTCCTTCGGCTAATACGGCAGCCGCTACGCCTAATAGAGCAGCAACATTGCTCCCTTCCGGCGAATATTCATCCTGGACCGGGTGAGGTCCTATTCCGAGCGAATTGATTCCGGTCTTGCCCGCGCGCGTTCGCGGAAGTTTCCAGGTCGGATGTGTACGGTGTGCACGGAGTTTCCGAAGGAGTTTTCTGCTGAGCGTTCCTGCTGAGCGACGGACGGGAGGGCATGGCGTGGTGGTGACCGAGGAGTTGGCCCAGGAACTGCCTGCCGAGGCGGTCGAGGAGGCCAAGGCCAGGGCGGCGACGCTGCTGCTCGCCTTCCGGCACGGGAACCAGCTCGCGTTCGACCACGAGCTGGACCTGCTGCTCGCGGAGAACGCCGAGCGGGAGGTGACCACCCTGCTCGCCTGGATCGCCGCCGAGGCCGTCCGCAAGGCCTACGCCGCCGAGGTCGGTGACCGGGTGCTGCGGGCGATGGCCCGGCGGGCCCCGGAGGACACCGCCGCGGTCGAGGTGGACGAGGAGACCGCTAACGCGGCCCAGCTGATCGAGGCGGTCGCGGACGGCCGGGTGGCCGAGGTCCGCGGCCTGGTCGCCGCGACGGCGGACACCACCTACCTGCTCGGCGGTCTGCTGCAGGGCATGGCGATGATGCTGCCGCTGCTGCCCGAGGGCGAACTGGCCGAGATCACCGCCGAGTTGCGCCGGCGGCACGGTGGCGCCGTGCACGTCCCGGAGGCCCGGGCCGGGGTCTGACGCCTCCGCCCCCGGTCCCGGTGGACCGGTGACGGCACGGCGCGCAGGAGTCTAGGCGGCCGTCGCGAGGGCGCTGCCGCCGACGGTCCAGGCGTTCGCGTCGGCCAGTGCGGCGGTCAGCGCGGCGATCCGGGCCGAGGCGCGGCCATCGCCGTACGGGCTCGGGGTGGCGGCGAGGCGGGCCAGCCGCTCGGGGGTGTCGGACAGCCAGGCGCGGGCCAGCTCGCCCAGCTCCTGGCCGGGCCGCACCAGCGCGGCGAAACCGGCCTCCACCGCCTCCGGGCGCTCGGTGGAGCGGCGCACCACCAGCAGTGGACGGCCGAGCACGGTGCACTCCTCCTGCACGCCGCCGGAGTCGGAGACCAGCAGCGCGGCGTGGCTCGCCAGGCCGAGGAAGTCGCCGTAGCCGACCGGCTCGGTGACGGCCAGCCGCGCCAGCAGGGTGTCCAGCCCGAAGCGCTCGACGGCGGCCCGGGTGCGCGGGTGCATCGGGAACAGCACCGGGGTGCCGGCCCGGGCGATCCGGTCCAGCTCGGCGAGCACGGCGCCGAGCGCCTCGGCGGTGTCGGTGTTCTCCGGGCGGTGCACGGTGGCCAGCACGTAGCCGTCCGGGCGCAGCCCGTGGGCGGCGAGCAGCGCGGCGCGGTCGCCCTCGTCCGGCAGCTGACGGCGGACCACCTCGACCACGGTGTTGCCGGTGAGCTCGATCCGGCCGCGGTCGAGCGACTCGGCGCGCAGGTTGGCGACGTTGTCCTCGGTGGCGGCGCAGAGCAGGTCGGAGACGTGGTCGACCATCACCCGGTTGTGCTCCTCGGGCATCGCCCGGTCGTAGCTGCGCAGCCCGGCCTCGACGTGCACCAGCGGGATCTCCCGGGCGTTGGCGGCCAGCGCGCCGGCGAGGGTGGCGTTGGTGTCGCCCTGGACCACGACGGCGGCGGGGCGGTCCTCGGCGAAGGCGGCGTCCAGCTGGCCGAGCGACTGGGCGATCTGGCCGGCCCGGGGGCGGCCGCCGACGCCGGTGAGCACCTCCGGCTCCGGCAGGTCGAGGTCGCGCAGGAAGCGGCCGGACATCGCCTCGTCCCAGTGCTGGCCGGTGTGCACCAGCCGGGTGGCGTCGCCGAGCTCGTGGATCAGCGGGGCGAGCTTGACCAGCTCGGGGCGGGTGCCGAGGACGACGGCGACGCTGTTCGGGGGCAGGCACATGCTCATGGGTGCTCCGGGGCGTGGGGATGACGTGGGGAGGCGGCGGCGTGGGGGCGGCTCGGTGGCCGGGGCTCAGGACTCGAGCGCGGTGGGGGCGCCGACGGCGACCTTCTCGGCGTTGCGCCGGGTCTTGGCCCAGCCGTTGCGGCCGAGCACCAGCCGTACGGCGGCCCGCAGGGCGACCACGAAGAGGTGGTAGGCGTAGAGCCAGACCAGGATTCCCCAGAGCAGCCCGGTGAGCCGGCTGCGGTCCGGGTGGACGAGCCTGCGGTAGGCGAGGCCCCAGCACACCATCGGCAGCGTGGCGAGTGCGAAGGCGAGCAGCATCCACGGGCCGAACCGGAGCTGGAACTCGGCGGTCCCGGCCGGGAAGAGCACCAGCCCGGCGGTGGTGATGGCCAGCGAGAGCGGGAACAGCATTACCAGCAGCACGCAGACCACCGGCTGCAGGAAGGTGTACAGCACCTCGGCCTTGCCGGCGGCCGTGTAGTGCGGTGAGCGCAGCACCCGGCCGGTGTAGCGCAGGCACTGCATGTTGCCCTGGGCCCAGCGGGTGCGCTGGGTGAGGAAGCGGCGCAGCGAGATCAGGCCCTCCTGGGAGACCTGGGCCTCGGTGACATGGGTGAGTCGCCAGCCGGCCAGCCGCAGGTCGAGGCCGGACTCGTAGTCCTCCAGCAGGGCGCGCTCGGGCCAGGGGCGGCCGGCCCGGCCCTCCTCGGCGGTGAGGGTGTCGAGGGCGGTCAGCCGGACGAACTGGCCGTTGCCGCCGAGGCCGACGCTGCCGGTGCGGCGGCGCAGCAGCTGCATGCCGGCGTTGTTGGCCTGGAACTCGACGTCCTGCATCCGGACCAGGGCGCGGGCGACGGCGTTGGCGGTGCGGCCGCGGCCGGGCAGCGGGCGCTCGTCGTCGGCGTTGCGCATCCGTACGCCGATCTGCACGGCGCCGGTGTCGGGGCGGCCGAGGGCCTTGGGGTTGCAGACCTGGCCGAGGGTGCCCGGGTCGAGCTGTCCGTCGGCGTCGACCACGCCGATCACCACCCGGGAGCGGTCGGTGGACTCGGGCAGCCGGGCGGAGATCTCGCGGTAGGCGGCGTTGAGCGCGGCGCCCTTGCCGATCCGGGCGTGCGGGCGGCGGCGCTGGACGAGGTGGATCCGCGGGTCGCGGGCGGCGGCGGCGAGGACGAGGTCGCGGGTGGCGTCCTCGCTGTCGTCGTCGATCACCCACAGGTGGGCCTCGGGGGCGACGGCCCGCAGGCCGGCCAGGGTCTGGGTGACCACGGCCTCCTCGTCGCGGCAGGGGACGACCAGGTGCCACTGGAAGGCGGCGGGGTCGCCGGGGGCGGCCGGCCGGTTGTGCTTGAAGGCGTGGCGGGAGCCGGCCCAGTACACGAGGAAGCGTCCGAAGACGAAGGCCATGTAGCCGACGAGCGCCAGGGAGATCAGTCCGGCGAACCAGACGACGGCGTCCTGGCGGAGCACGATCCAGTCGTGCAGGGCGTCGGGCATGGTGCAGTGCTCCTCGTGATCAAAGGCTGTCAGCTCCTGTTGGTTGCGAATCGATGCTTCATTGCCGTCCAAACTCGCTGAATCGATAGTAAAGGGAGAAAACTTCAGAATCAGGGCAAAGACGGGGCAAAGTGGCCGTTCTCACCCCGCCGCCCGCCGTGCCGCGATCACCGCCGGCGCCGTCGCCCTCGCCCTGTGAGGACGGGCCGCCACCGCTCCGTAGACTGTGGTCGTGAGCGACAAGGCCGACCCGAATCCGTACACCCTCCGCCCCGCCGACGGCAGCACCGGCGACGCCCTGCGCGACGTCGAAGTGGAACTCTCCAAGCGCTGGCCGGAGAACAAGCTGGAGCCCTCGCTCGACCGGATCGAGGCGCTGATGGACATCCTGGGCCAGCCCCAGCGGTCCTTCCCGTCCATCCACATCACCGGCACCAACGGCAAGACCTCCACCGCCCGGATGATCGAGCAGCTGCTCAGCGCCTTCGAGCTGCGCACCGGCCGCTACACCAGCCCGCACGTGGAGTCCGTCACCGAGCGGATCACCCTGGACGGCGCCCCGATCAGCCCGGAGCGGTTCGTCGAGGTCTACCGCGACATCGAGCCCTACGTGCAGATGGTCGATGCGGCGCAGCCCGTCCCGATGTCCTTCTTCGAGGTGCTGACCGGCATGGCCTACGCGGCCTTCGCCGACACCCCGGTGGACGTCGCGGTGGTCGAGGTCGGCATGGGCGGCTCCTGGGACGCCACCAACGTCATCGACTCCGTGGTGTCGGTGATCACCCCGATCGGACTGGACCACACCGACAAGCTCGGCGAGACCACCGGCGAGATCGCGGTCGAGAAGTCCGGGATCATCAAGTCCGGCGCCGTCGCCGTGGTCGCCCAGCAGCAGCTGGACGCCGCCCAGGTCATCCTGCGCCGGGCCGTCGAGGTGGACGCCACGGTCGCCCGCGAGGGCATGGAGTTCGGCGTGATCCGCCGTGAGCTCGCCGTCGGCGGCCAGCTGGTGACGCTGCGCGGGCTCGGCGGCGAGGAGTACGAGGACGTCTTCATCCCGCTGCACGGCGAGCACCAGGCGCACAACGCGGCGCTGGCGCTGGCCGCGGTCGAGGCCTTCTTCGGCGTCGGCGGCGCCCGCGGCGGACAGCTGGACGTGGACAAGATCCGCCAGGCCTTCTCCGGCGTCTCCTCGCCGGGCCGCCTGGAGGTCGTCCGCCGCAGCCCCACGATCGTCCTGGACGCCGCGCACAATCCGCACGGCGCCCGGGCCACCGTCGCCGCGCTCTCCGAGTCCTTCGGCTTCACCCGCCTGGTCGGCGTGATCGGGACCTCGGGCGACAAGGACGTGGCCGGCGTGCTGGAGGCCTTCGAGCCGATCCTGGCCGAGGTCGTCATCACCCAGAACTCCACCCACCGCGCGATGGACGTGGACGAGCTCGCGGCCCTCGCCGTCGAGGTCTTCGGCGACGACCGGGTGCAGGTCGAGCCCCGGCTCGACGACGCCATCGCCGCGGCCGTCACCCTGGCCGAGGAGGAGGGCGACCTCGGCGGCGCCGGGGTGCTGGTCACCGGTTCGGTCATCACGGTGGGCGAGGCCCGCCTGCTGCTCGGGAGGAAGTGACATGAGGACGCTCTGCTCCTCGACGCTGATCGGCGAGGCGCTGCTGATCATGTTCGCGGCGCTGGTCGCGATGCAGCTGTCCAGCGTCTCGACGGCCACCGTGTGGATCGTCAGCGGGATCGCGATGGCGCTGTGCATCGCGCTCTGCGGCATGATCAACCGCACCGGCGCGGTGCAGATCGGCTGGGCACTGCAGATCGGCCTGATCGCCAGCGGCTTCGTGCTGCCGACCATGTTCGGCCTCGGCGTGGTCTTCGCCGGCCTGTGGTGGTGCTCGGTGCACTACGGCCGCAAGGTCGACGAGTTCAAGGCCGCCCGCGCGGCCGCCGAGGCCCAGGCCGCCTGACGCTCGGGCGGGGGTAACCGACCGGTCGTTCACGCAAGGTAACCTCTGCCCCATACCGCATGCCGTACCAAATCCCCAGGAGACGCACCGTGTCCCAGCGCACTCTCGTCCTGCTCAAGCCCGACGCCGTCCGCCGCGGCCTGGCTGGCGAGATCATCAGCCGCATCGAGCGCAAGGCCGGCTGGCGGCTGGCCGCGGTCGAGCTGCGCACCTTCGACCGGGAGACCCTGGAGACGCACTACGCCGAGCACGTCGGCCGCCCGTTCTACGAGCCGCTGCTGGAGTTCATGACCTCCGGCCCGTCGATCGCGATGATCGTCGAGGGCGAGGAGGTCGTGAAGGGCATCCGGATGCTGGCCGGCGCCACCAACCCGCTGGAGGCCGGCTCCGGCACCATCCGCGGCGACTACGCGACCATCACCCGCGAGAACCTGATCCACGCCTCCGACTCCCCGGAGTCCGCCGAGCGCGAGATCAAGATCTTCTTCCCCGCGAACGCCTGATCCCGCAGCCGGATCGTCAGGGCGACGCACCCGGCAGGACGTTCGTACCGCCCCGGTCGGGACCATTGGCCCGGCCGGGGCATTCTTATCGTGAAATAGGGAACTGGGGACGCCGACACGGCGTCCCAATGCTCGGAGAAGCGAACACGCTCCGGACAATGGACGGTATGCCCCGCGTCGATGTCCGTACCGAGCGGCGTGACTACGATGGACGCGACTCAAGGGCCCGGTACGGCAGCTCAGCTGGTCTCCGCCCAAGCGTGGGCGCGCATCCGTCCACCCCAAGAACTCCGAGCCCGGGAAGGCACCCACACCCCATGGCGAGCAACCTGTCGTTCATCGGCCGAGACTTGGCGATCGACCTCGGAACAGCCAACACGCTGGTGTACGTCAGGGGCAAGGGGATCGTCCTCAACGAGCCGTCCGTCGTCGCGGTCAACACCAACACCGGCGGCATCCTCGCGGTCGGCGCCGAGGCCAAGAAGATGATCGGCCGCACGCCGGGCAACATCGTCGCCATCCGCCCGCTCAAGGACGGCGTGATCGCCGACTTCGAGATCACCGAGCGGATGCTGCGCTACTTCATCCTGAAGATCCACCGCCGCCGCTACCTCGCCCGCCCGCGCGTCGTGGTCTGCGTGCCCTCCGGCATCACCGGCGTCGAGCGCCGCGCCGTGATCGAGGCCTCCTCGCAGGCGGGCGCCCGCCAGGTGCACATCATCGAGGAGCCGATGGCCGCCGCGATCGGCGCCGGCCTGCCCGTCCACGAGGCCACCGGCAACATGGTCGTCGACATCGGCGGCGGCACCACCGAGGTCGCCGTCATCTCCCTCGGCGGCATCGTCACCGCCCAGTCCATCCGGGTGGCCGGCGACGAGCTGGACAACGCGATCGTCCAGCACATCAAGAAGGAGTACTCCCTCCTCCTCGGCGAGCGCAGCGCCGAGCAGATCAAGATGAGCATCGGCAGCGCCTTCGGCATGGAGGGCGAGAAGGACGAGCACGCCGAGATCCGCGGCCGCGACCTGGTCAGCGGTCTGCCCAAGACCGTGGTCATCTCCGCCGCCGAGGTCCGCGCCGCCATCGACGAGCCGGTCAACTCGATCATCGACGCGGTCAAGACCACCCTCGACCAGTGCCCGCCCGAGCTGGCCGGCGACGTCATGGACCGCGGCATCGTGCTCACCGGCGGCGGCGCCCTGCTGCGCGGCCTGGACGAGCGGCTGCGCCGTGAGACCGGCATGCCGATCCACATCGCCGAGAACCCGCTCGACTCCGTCGCGCTCGGCTCCGGCAAGTGCGTCGAGGAGTTCGAGGCGCTCCAGCAGGTACTGGACGCCTCACCGCGCCGTTAGCACCACGACGACACATTCCGACACTCAACTGAACGGGCGGCCGCCCGGGCCCCACAGCCCCGGGCGGCCGCCAGGTACGAAGGGGCAGTACCAGCACCGTGAGGGACACACGAGAGAGTCGGCTGCTGCTCATCCTGCTGGTGGCCGTCGCCTTCGCGCTGATCACCGTGGACATCAAGGGCGGTGAGGACTCCCCGCTCGGACCGGCCCGGCACGCGGCCGCCAGCGCCCTGGGCCCGGTCGAACGCGGCGCCGCCACCGTGGTGGACCCGGTCGCCAACACCGTCCGCGCCTTCCGCGACGCCGCCACCGACAACGGCCGCACCGACCAACTCGCCCGCGAGAACACCGAGCTGCGGCAGAAGCTCGCCTCCTCCGACATGGCCACCGGGCGCACCAAGCAGCTGGACGACCTGCTGCGCACCGCCGGCGCCGGCGGCTACACCGTCAAGGCCGCCCAGGTCATCGCGATCGGCCCGGCCCAGGGCTTCTCCTGGACCATCACCATCGACGCCGGCAGCGACGACGGCCTCACCCGCGACATGACGGTCATCAACGGCCAGGGCCTGGTCGGCCGGATCACCACCGTCGCCCCGACCACCGCCACCGTGCTGCTCGCCTCCGACCCCGGCTTCTCGGCCGGCACCCGGCTGGAGGGCAGCGGCGAGATCGGCTTCGCCTCCGGCGGTGGCGACAGCCCGATGAAGGTCTCCCTGCTCAACGGCAAGGCCCAGGTCAAGGCCGGCGACCGGCTGGTCACCTTCGGCTCGCAGAGCGGCCGCCCCTTCGTGCCCGGCGTCCCGGTCGGCAAGGTCACCGAGGTCCAGGCCAACGCCGGCCAGCTGACCAAGACCGTCCTGGTCGAGCCGTTCGTCCAGTTCACCCGGCTGGACCTGGTCGGCGTGGTCGTCGTGCCGCCGCGCACCGACCCGCGCGACGCCGTGCTGCCGCCCGCCCCCACCCCGGGGCAGAGCCAGGCCCCGGCCGCGTCCGCCGCCCCGCCCGCCAAGCCCACTGGGGGGAACTGAGCCATGCGCCTCGCCCGCATCCCCGTCTCCGCCGTCCTGATCCTGTTCGGCCTGATCCTCCAGGTCAGCGTGTTCGGACGGCTCCAGCTGCCGGGAGCCACCCCGGACATACTGCTGCTCGTCGTGGTCGGCCTGGCCATGGTCTACGGTCCGACCGGCGGCTGCCTGGTCGGCTTCTCGGCCGGCCTGCTGGCCGACCTCGCGCCGCCCTCCGACCACGCGATCGGCCGCTACGCGCTGGTGCTCTGCCTGATGGGCTACGCCGCCGGGCTGCTGCGCCCCGAGCACGGCCGCCAGCGCTCCGTCTCCAGCGCGCTGCTGGTCGTCGGCGCCGCGGCGATCGCCTCCACCCTGCTGTACGCCCTGGTCGGCGCCCTGGTCGGCGACACCGCGGCCCGGCACGTCGGCCTCGTCGGACTGGTGATCAGCGCGCTGCTGTACGACCTGCTGCTGGCGCCCTTCGTGGTGCCGCTGGTGATGCTGCTCGGCCGCCGCTTCGGCCGCGACCCGGTGACGGCCGCCAGCGACGACGACGAGGGCGGCCCCGGCCTGGGCTCGCTGGCCCGCTACCGCACCACGCGTGAGGTCTCGAGCGGGCCGTCCTACAAGAAGCGGCGCATGCCCGGCTTCGCCCGGCGCCCGTAACCGTCCGGTCCGGGCCCGCCCCCGGACCTCCTGACCCTCCCGCACCCCTGGAGCGCACGAGACGTGAGCAACATCCCCGAGACCGGCCGTACCCGTCGGGTGACGATCCGTCTGGTGGTGCTGCAGATCCTGGTGCTGTCGCTGCTCGCCACCCTCGGCGGACGGCTGTGGTACCTGCAGATCCGCAACGCCAAGGAGTACACCGCCAAGGCGACCGGCAACCACATCCGCGAGGTGGTCGATCCGGCCGTCCGCGGCGAGATCCTGGACGCCTCCGGGCGGATCCTGGCCGGCAACGAGACCCGGCTGGTGGTCTCCGTGAGCCGTACCTCGCTGCTCCAGCAGAAGGACGGCGGCAAGGGCGTCCTCGGCCGGCTGGCCGACGTGCTGGGCATGCCCGCCAAGGACGTGCAGGAGAAGGTCCGGCTCTGCGACGCCAAGACCCCGCAGCCCTGCTGGAACGGCTCTCCCTACCAGCCGATCCCGGTCACCAAGGAGGCGACCACCCAGCAGGCGATGCAGATAATGGAGCGCCGCGAGGACTTCCCCGGGGTCACCGCGCAGCCCACCGCCGTACGCCGCTACACCGGCGCCGAGGGCGCCAACATGGCCCAGGTGCTCGGCTACCTCTCGCCGGTCACCGACGACGAGGTCAGCAAGACCGCCGACAAGACCGGCCTGGACCGCTACCTGCCGGCCGACCAGATCGGCCGGGCCGGCCTGGAGTCGGTGTACGACCGCGACCTGCGCGGCACCGCCGGCATCACCAAGCTGGAGGTCGACAACCTCGGCCGGGTGATCGGCACCGCCGGCACCGTCGCCCCGCAGACCGGCAACAACCTGGTCACCAGCATCGACGCCCGGGTCCAGAAGGTCGTCGAGGACAACCTGGCGCAGGCCATGGCCGACGCCCGGAACACCTTCGACAAGGTCACCAACCGCAACTACGAGGCCGACTCCGGCGCCGCCGTCGTGATGGACGTGCACACCGGGCGGATCGTCGCCATGGCCAGCGCCCCGACCTACGACCCCAACCTGTGGGTGGGCGGCATCAGCGGCAAGGACTACCAGTCGCTGACCAGCAAGGACTCCAACTTCCCGCTGCTGAACCGGGCCATACAGGGTCAGTCCGCCCCCGGCTCGACCTTCAAGGTCGTCTCCACCACCGCCGCAGTGCAGGCCGGCTACTCGCTGGACGGCAACTACCCCTGCCCCAAGAGCCTGACCATCGGCGGCCGCGAGTTCAAGAACTTCGAGAGCGAGAACTTCGGCGCCATCTCCCTGGAGAAGGCGCTGGAGGTCTCCTGCGACACCGTCTTCTACGGCCTGGCGTACGACCAGTGGACCAAGGACGGCGGCATCAAGCCGAAGAAGGACCCGGGCGACTGGTTCTTCAAGACCGCCCACGAGTTCGGCCTCGGGGCCAAGACCGGCATCGACCTGCCGGCCGAGGTCCCCGGCCGGGTGCCGGACCGGCAGTGGAAGCAGTCCTTCTACGACAACAACAAGGACGCCTGGTGCGCGCAGGCGCAGAAGGGCGGCAACAGCTTCTCGGACCAGATCGCCCGGGAGAACTGCGTCGACGGCTACCAGATGCGCGCCGGTGACGCCGTCAACTTCGCGATCGGCCAGGGCGACACCCTCGTCACCCCGGTCCAGATGGCCAGGATCTACTCGGCCCTGGCCAACGGCGGCACCTTCTACCGGCCGACCATCGCCAAGGCCGTGATAAGCCCGAGCGGAGACCTCGTCCGCGAGATCGCCCCGCACGAGGACGCCAAGTTCCCCGGCGACCAGAAGCTGCTCAGCTACATCGACCAGGCCACCGCGGGCGTCATCACCAGCGGTACCGCCGCCTGGAAGTTCTCGGGGGCCGGCTGGCCGCAGAACAAGATCGAGCTGCACGCCAAGACCGGCACCGCCGAGGTCGAGGGCAAGCAGACCACCTCCTGGCTGACCACGTACAGCAAGGACTACGCCGTCGTCATGACGATAAGCCAGGGCGGCACCGGCTCCGGCGGCTCCGGCGACGCCGTGCGCCGGATCTACCAGGCGCTGTACGGCGTGGACGACAAGGGCAACATCGACAACAGCAAGGCGCTGCTGCCCGCGCCGCAGGGCGAGCTGCCGAAGTTCAACCCGGACGGCACCGCGATCATCAAGCCGGCCTCGTACGGCACCGGCGCGGTGCAGGGGCCGGCCGCCCCGGCGCAGGGCGCTCCGGTCGCGGCTCCGGCTCCGGCTCCGGTGCTGCTGGACACCGCCTCGGCCCCGCCGGGGGTGGCCGCACCGGCCGACTACGGCACGGCGGACTACGGCGCGGCCCACTACGACCCGGGGGCGACCTTCCTCGACCCGGCGCCGCCCGCCGACAGTCCGGCGTCGTACACCGCGACCGACACCGCCCTCGAACCGAACCGCCAGGGAAGGGGACGGGCATGACCTCCTACGGCTCGTACCGGCAGCTGAGGCTGACCCCACAGCGCAGCGGGGTCTCCAAGGCCCTGGCCAAGGACTCCCCGCTCTGGCGGCTGGACTGGATACTGCTGCTGGCCGGACTGGCCCTCTCGCTCGGCGGCTCGCTACTGGTGTGGTCGGCCACCCGCGGGCGCGACAACCTCACCCACGGGGACCCGCAGTACTTCCTCTACCGGCACCTGACGAACTTCGTGATCGGCCTGGTGCTGTGCGCCGTGGTGATAGCGATAGGAGCCCGGCGGGTCCGCACCCTGGTGCCCTTCGTCTACATCGGCGTGCTCCTGCTGCTGCTGGCGACGCTCAGTCCGATCGGCTCGACCGTCAACGGCGCCCACTCGTGGATCCAGCTCGGCGGCGGCTTCTCCGTCCAGCCGGCCGAGTTCGCGAAGGTCGCCATCCTGCTGGCGATGGCCGTCGTGCTGTCGGACCAGGTGGACGCCGGGGAGCGGGAGTTCCCCTCGCACCGGGCGGTGTTCCGGGGCCTGATCTGGGCCGCCCTGCCGATGGGCCTGGTCCTGCTGATGCCGGACGCCGGGTCGGTCATGGTGATGTCGGCGATCGTGCTGGGCATCCTGCTCGGCTCCGGCGCCGCCAACCGCTGGGTGCTCGGCATCCTCGCGCTCGGCGTCGGCGGAAGCATCGCGATCTGGAAGCTCGGGCTGCTGAGCCAGTACCAGATCGACCGCTTCGCCGCCTTCGCCAACCCCCAGCTCGACCCCAACGGCGTCGGCTACAACACCGCCCAGGCCCGGATCGCCATCGGCTCGGGCGGGCTGACCGGCAAGGGGCTGTTCCACGGGACGCAGACCATCGGCCAGTTCGTGCCGGAGCAGCAGACCGACTTCGTGTTCACCGTCGCCGGTGAGGAACTGGGCTTCGTCGGGGCGCTGGCGATCATCGCGCTGGTCGGCGTGATCCTCTGGCGGGCCTGCCGGATCGCCCGCCAGGCGACCGACCTGTACGGGACGATCGTGGCGGCCGGGATCATCGCCTGGTTCTCCTTCCAGGCCTTCGAGAACATCGGGATGTGCCTGGGGATCATGCCGGTCGCGGGCATCCCGCTGCCGTTCGTCTCGTACGGCGGCTCCTCGATGTTCGCGGTCTGGATAGGGATCGGGCTGCTCCAGGCGGTGCGCAGCCAGCGGCCGATAGCGGCCTGAGCGTTCGAGCGGCAGGACAGGACAGGACAGGACAGGACAGGGCAGGAAAGGGCCGGACAGGACAGGGCAGGACAGGAAAGGGCCGGTCCGGGGACTCCCGGGCCGGTCCTTCTGTCGTGCGGCACTGGGGGCTTGACGGAGCGTCAGGCAGGCTGAAGCAGGCAGTCGGCGGCGGTGAGGACCGCCCGGGTCTGGTGGGCGAGCTGCTCCTGGACCGGCACCCAGCGGGCGCCGAAGCGGTGGCGCAGCCGCTCCAGGCTGTCCGTGACCACGGCGCGGGCGCGCTCGCGGGCGGCCTCCGCCGCCGGGCCGCGGACGTCGGCGAGCAGCCGCAGCAGGATCGAGGCGACCCGCAGCGGCAGCCGGGCCGCGACCAGCCCGGTGGTGGTCGCCCGGGAGGCGCTCACCGGACCGGGGCACCACAGCTCCAGCCACTCGGCGGCCACCCGCGGCGCCACTGCCAGGTTGAACTCGACGGTGCGCACCAGCGGGCCGTACGCCTCCCGGGCCTGCGCCGGAACGCGGGCGAGCAGCGCGGTGAGCTGCTCGGTGCGGCGGGTGAGGTCGCGGGCGGCCTCGCCGACGGCCCGCGGCCCCGCCGGGTGGGTGCGGCCGTCGCCGACCGTGTCCACGGCCCACATCGGGACCTCCAGGACGGCGGTCACCGCGCCGTGCCGGGCCGCGTACGACCAGGTGGACAGCTCCGGCTCGTCCGGCAGCGCCCGGGAGGCACCGGCTCCGCCGGGCGCCGGCATCAGATAGGTGCCGGGGGCGGGGCTGGACCAGCCGATGGCGTCGTAGGAGTCCACGTCGAGCGGGATGCCGGCCCGCTCGGCGGAGCGGGCGAAGCGCTCGGCCAGACCGCGCACCGGGCCGGTCAGCTGGACGAAGGCGCCCCCGAAGTCCACCCCGTGCAGCGAGCACTGCAGGAAGGGGCGCAGCTCGTCGATCAGCCCGGTCAGCGCCAGGCTCTCCGGCATCGGCCGGCGGCCGGAACCCGGGGCGGGCAGCAGCTCGGGCTGCTCCTCGAAGGCGGGGCGGAAGAAGTGCTCGTAGTGGCGGCGCATGGTGAGCGGGCCGTCCAGCCAGCCGGCGTTGAGCGCGGCGCCGTCCGGGTCCAGGCACAGCAGCAGGTGCCAGGACAGGCCCGGCCGGGCGGGGCGCTCCAGCAGCACCTCGGCCAGCCGGACGGCGGCGGCGGTGCCGATCGGCTCGTTCGGGTGCGGGCCGCCGACCACCAGGGCGGCGCGCGGCCCGCGGTCCACCGAGAGCAGCAGCAGCGGGCGGCCGGCCCGGGAGCGGCCCACCTCGCGCAGCCGGCAGCGGTCGGGGTGGCGCAGGGCGAGCCGCCGGGCCGCGCACTCGGCCTGGGCCGGGGTGGGGTAGCGGGCCGGCCGGGCGTCGGGGGTCCGCAGGGTCAGGGGCCGGACCCGCCGACCGGTGTCGGTCATGGTTCTCCTTGCGACCGGTCGTACGGCCGCCGGGGCGCGGGCATGCCGCGCCGCCGGACGCGGCCTGCGGACCGGGGACGGGCTCTGCGGGGCCGGGGGAGGGGGCCGCGCGGGGACGGGGGAGGGCGTGCTGGGGTGAGCGGGCCGCCGGGGGGAGTCGGCGTTGGCCGAGCGTACGACCCAACTCCCGTCTCGGGAAGGGGTGCAGGGCCTTGAGCAGGGCCCTGTCAGTACCGCACGGGCCCTCCGGGCGTGTCAACGGCGGACGGCGCCGGGCGGCGGGCGCGCACCGCGCGTGCCGGGGCGGTCACCGGCGGGCGCGGATCGCGCCGGGGCGCACGGGCGGGGACCGGCCCGGACGGGCCGTTCCCCGGATTGGGCTACCCTTGAGGGTCACCCCTCCCGTGCCGGATCGCGGCACCGAATCACGTCGTAAGGGTTCCTAGTACATGACTGTCGAATCGGTCTTCCCACGCCTGGAGGCCCTCCTCCCGCACGTCCAGAAGCCGATCCAGTACGTCGGCGGCGAGCTCAACTCGACCGTCAAGGACTGGGACGCCTGCGACGTCCGTTGGGCGCTGATGTACCCCGACGCCTACGAGGTCGGGCTCCCCAACCAGGGCGTCATGATCCTCTACGAGGTGCTGAACGAGCGCGAGGGCGTGCTCGCCGAGCGCACCTACAGCGTCTGGCCGGACCTCGAGGCGCTGATGCGCGAGCAGGGCGTCCCGCAGTTCACGGTGGACGCCCACCGCCCGGTCAAGGCCTTCGACGTGTTCGGGCTGTCGTTCTCCACCGAGCTCGGCTACACCAACATGCTGACCGCGCTCGACCTGGCCGGCATCCCGCTGGAGGCCAAGGACCGCACCGACGAGGACCCGATCGTCCTGGCCGGCGGCCACGCGGCCTTCAACCCCGAGCCGATCGCGGACTTCCTCGACTGCGCGGTGATCGGCGACGGCGAGCAGGCCGTCCTCGACATCACCGAGATCATCCGCGCCTGGAAGGCCGAGGGCCGCCCGGGCGGGCGCGACGAACTGCTGCTGCGCCTGGCGCGCACCGGCGGGGTGTACGTGCCGAAGTTCTACGACGTGGAGTACCTGGCCGACGGCCGGATCGGCCGCGTCGTGCCGAACGCCCCGGGCGTGCCGTGGCGGGTGTCCAAGCACACCGTGATGGACCTCGACGAGTGGCCGTACCCCAAGCAGCCGCTCGTCCCGCTCGCGGAGACCGTCCACGAGCGGATGTCCGTGGAGATCTTCCGCGGCTGCACCCGCGGCTGCCGCTTCTGCCAGGCCGGCATGATCACGCGCCCCGTGCGGGAGCGAAGCATCACCGGCATCGGCGAGATGGTCGAGCGCGGGCTCAAGGCGACCGGCTTCGAGGAGGTCGGCCTGCTGTCGCTGTCCAGCGCCGACCACACCGAGATCGGCGACATCGCCAAGGGCCTGGCCGACCGCTACACCGAGGACAAGATCGGCCTGTCGCTGCCGTCCACCCGCGTCGACGCCTTCAACATCGACCTCGCCAACGAGCTGTCCCGCAACGGACGCCGCTCGGGCCTCACCTTCGCCCCCGAGGGCGGTAGCGAGCGCATGCGCAAGGTGATCAACAAGATGGTGTCGGAGGAGGACCTGATCCGCACCGTCGCCACCGCCTACGGCAACGGCTGGCGCCAGGTGAAGCTGTACTTCATGTGCGGCCTGCCCACCGAGACCGACGAGGACGTGCTCCAGATCGGCGAGATGGCGAAGAACGTCATCCAGAAGGGCCGCGAGGTCACCGGCCAGAACGACATCCGCTGCACCGTCTCCATCGGCGGGTTCGTGCCCAAGCCGCACACCCCGTTCCAGTGGGCCCCGCAGCTGTCCGCCGAGGCCACCGATGCCCGCCTCGCCAAGCTGCGCGACTCCATCCGCGGCGACCGCAAGTACGGCAAGAACATCGGCTACCGCTACCACGACGGCAAGCCCGGCATCGTCGAGGGCCTGCTCTCCCGCGGCGACCGCCGGATCGGCGCCGTCATCCGCGCCGTCTACGAGGACGGCGGCCGCTTCGACGGCTGGCGCGAGTACTTCTCGTACGACCGCTGGATGGCCTCCGCCGAGAAGGGCCTGGCCGGCACCGGCGTCGACGTCGACTGGTACACCACCCGCGAGCGCTCCTACGAGGAGGTGCTGCCCTGGGACCACCTGGACAGCGGCCTCGACAAGGACTGGCTGTGGGAGGACTGGCAGGACGCCCTGGAGGAGGTCGAGGTCGACGACTGCCGCTGGACGCCGTGCTTCGACTGCGGCGTGTGCCCGCAGATGGACACGGCCATCCAGATCGGCCCCACCGGCAAGAAGCTGCTGCCGTTGACGGTCGTCAACAAGTAGGCGGCGTACGTCCTTCGACCCCCGTCCGGAGTGTTCCGGGCGGGGGTCGGTCGTGGGCGGCTGACCAGGGGCGGAGCGAGGGGGGTGGCGGGGCGCGTACCCTTTGAGGTGACAGCGTCCGGACAGTGGCGGGTTTGCGCCGCGCCGGACGGGGAGAACTGACTAAGGACTGAGCGACCCTGGCACGCCGTACGCCCGACGGTCCGCCGCCCGCGCCGACGGTGCAGCGGATTCGTCTCCGCTACACCAAGCGCGGCCGGCTCCGCTTCACCAGCCACCGTGACTTCCAGCGCGCCTTCGAGCGCGCCCTGCGCCGGTCCGCCGTTCCGATGGCCTACTCGGCCGGCTTCACCCCGCACCCGAAGGTCTCCTACGCGAACGCCGCCCCGACCGGGGTCGCGAGCGAGGCGGAGTACCTGGAGATCGGGCTGGCCGCCGCGCGTGACCCGGAGGAGCTGCGGGCGCAGCTGGACGGCTCGCTGCCGCCCGGCCTGGACGTGATCGACGCGGTCGAGGTCCGGACGCCGAACTTCGTGGAGCGCCTGGAGGCCTCCGAGTGGCTGATGCGCCTGGACGGCGTGGAGCCGGACGAGGCGGTGCGGGCGGTCCGGAAGTTCCTCGCCGAGGAGAAGGTCGAGGTCGAGCGCCGGACCAAGAACGGCGTGCGGGTCTTCGACGCGCGCGGTGCGGTGGCGGCGCTCGAAGCCGTCGAGCCGCAGGTCGACGGTGGTGCGGACACGGCGGCCGGAATCGACCGCGATGTTCGGACCGGCCGTCCCTGTGCGATACTGCGCCTGGTAGTACGACACGCGACACCCGCCGTACGACCCGACGACGTATTGTCCGGTCTCCGTGCGACGGCCGACCTGGCGCCGCCGGTCCCCGCAGAGGTGACCAGGCTGGCGCAGGGGCCGCTCGACGAGGAGTCCGGCACGGTGACCGACCCGCTGGCGCTCGACCGCGCTGCGGCCCCGGCAGGCTGAGAAACGGCCGCCGGGCCGCACGCTACCGCGTCCGCCTAGTGGGCGGAGGCCGGGTCCAGTGCCTCACTGGATCCGACGGTCCTCCAGGGTTCCCGCGGCTCCCCAGGGGAGCGAGCGTCGTCGCAGCACAGGCCGGCCACTCGGGGCCCGTCGACCAGGACGGTCGATGGGCCCGGGACCCCGTCCGGGAGCCACCCGGGGTTGGGGGACGGCTCAGCTTGGGAAAACCACAGAAGACTGGTCAGACCAGAAGACTTTCGACACCCCGCGCCACGCGGGGCGCCGAGCGAGACTACGAGCCCCTGTGCGGCCTCGCGTCCGCGCGGCGGCACCGTCAAAGGGTCCGGCCCGAGCATCGTCGCGATGCCGGCCGCCCACTGGTGCCGCGCCGTGCCCGGATGCGGAGCCCGGGGGCCTGACGGGAGATCCACCCGCATGCTCGATAACACCGATCCGCAGCAGAACGCGGCCACGGAACAGAACGAAACCGCCGCGACCGGTGGTGAGGGCGCGTCCGCCGCGCCGCCGCGCCGTCGTCGCCGGGCGGTGTCCCGCCCGGCGGGCACCCCGCAGGGGGCGGCCACCGAGGCGGCCGAGACGGTCGTCCCGGTTGAGACGACGGTCACCCCGGCCGAGGCGCCTGCCGCCGAGGCGGCCCCGGCCGCCGAGAAGCCGGTCCGGGCCCGCCGGACCCGCAAGCGGGCCGAGGCTCCGGCCGGTGCTCCGGAGGAGACCGCGATCGTGGTCACCGCTCCGGAGGCCGAGGCGGCGGAGAGCAAGGCCGCGCAGACCAAGGCCACGCAGACCAAGGCCGAAGAGACCAAGGCCGAGGAGAAGGCGGAGAAGCCCGTTCGGGCCCGCCGTACCCGCAAGCGGGCCGAGGCGCCCGTCGAGGCGCCCGTCGAGACCGTCGCCGCCGAGGAGCCCGCGGTCGAGACCGCCGCCCCGGTCGCGGCCCCCGTCGCCGAGCCGGTGGCCGAGGAGGCCCCGGCCGCTCCGGCGCGCCGCCCCCGCCGCCGTCGCGTGGTCGAGGCCGCGCCGGTGGTCGAGGCCCCGGTCGAGGAGCCGGTGGCCGAGGAGCCCGCCGTCGAGGAGGAGCCCGTCGCGGAGGAGGCCGTCGAGGCCGCCGCCGAGGCTCCCGCCGCCGCGCCCGCGCCGGTCGCCGAGGCCGAGCCGCACCACCGGGTGCGCCGCCGTGCGGTCCGCCCGGCCACCGCGGTGTTCCAGGCCCCGGTCTTCCAGGAGCCCGCCCCCTACGTCGCGCCCGCCGCGCCGCAGCAGCCGGCCGCCGCCGCCGCGGCTCCGGCCCCGGTGCCGGTCGAGGCCCCGGCCGCCGCCGAGCGCTCGGAAGAGGACGAGTACGAGTACAGCGGCGTCGGCCGCCGTCGCCGGGTCCGCACCCGGGTCGAGCCGGGCCGCCGCAGGGCGGCCGCCGAGGCGCCGGCCAAGGCACCTGCCAAGGCTGCCCCCGCCAAGGCCGCCCCCGCGAAGGCCGCCGCCAAGGCCCCCGTGGTGGAGGCCCCGGTCGTCGAGACGCCCGCCGTGGAGGCCCCCGCCGCCGGTCCGGAGACCGAGGACGAGTGGGAGGACGGCCGTCCGTCGCGCCGTCGCCGTCGGGGCGGCCGCCGTCGTCGCCGTGGTGAGGCCGAGGAGTTCGAGGCCGCCGAGACCGAGCAGCCCGTCGCCGTCGTCGAGGAGCCGGCCCACCTCGCCGAGGAGGAGGACGAGGACGAGGACGACCTGGCCTCCGGCCTGTCCTCGTCCCGCCGTCGCCGCCGCCGTCGCCGCCGCAGCGGTGAGGCCGGCGCCGTCGAGACCGCCGAGACCACCGAGGACGGCGTCCGCACGGTGGTGAAGGTGCGCGAGCCGCGCCGCCGCTCCACCGAGCCGTCCTTCGACCCGGACGAGGTGCAGTCCATCAAGGGCTCGACCCGTCTGGAGGCGAAGAAGCAGCGCCGCCGCGAGGGTCGCGAGCTGGGCCGCCGCCGGGTGCCGATCATCACCGAGGCCGAGTTCCTGGCCCGCCGGGAGTCGGTCGAGCGCGTCATGGTGGTGCGCCAGAACGGCCAGCGCACCCAGATCGGTGTGCTCGAGGACGGCGTGCTGGTCGAGCACTACGTCAACAAGGAGCAGGCCACCTCGTACGTCGGCAACGTCTACCTGGGCAAGGTCCAGAACGTGCTGCCGTCGATGGAGGCCGCCTTCGTCGACATCGGCAAGGGCCGCAACGCGGTGCTGTACGCCGGTGAGGTCAACTTCGGCGCGCTGGGCCACGGCGGCCCGCGCCGGATCGAGTCGGTGCTGAAGTCCGGCCAGTCCGTGCTGGTGCAGGTCTCCAAGGACCCGATCGGCCACAAGGGCGCCCGCCTGACCAGCCAGATCTCGCTGCCCGGCCGCTACCTGGTGTACGTGCCCGAGGGCTCGATGACCGGCATCTCGCGCAAGCTGCCCGAGAACGAGCGCGCCCGGCTGAAGCAGATCCTGAAGAAGATCGTCCCGGACGACGCGGGCGTCATCGTGCGCACCGCCGCCGAGGGCGCCTCCGAGGAGGAGCTGACCCGCGACGTCCAGCGCCTCCAGCAGCAGTGGGAGGACATCCAGAAGAAGGCCGCGACCGGCAACGCCCCGGCGCTGCTGTACGGCGAGCCGGACATGACCGTCCGGGTCGTCCGCGACATCTTCAACGAGGACTTCACCAAGGTCATCGTCTCCGGCGACGAGGCGTGGACGACCATCCACGAGTACGTCTCCAACGTGGCCCCGGACCTCGCCGAGCGGCTCCAGCGGTGGACCTCCGAGGTGGACGTGTTCGCCACCTACCGGATCGACGAGCAGCTGATGAAGGCGCTGGACCGCAAGGTCTGGCTGCCCAGCGGCGGTTCGCTGGTGATCGACCGCACCGAGGCGATGGTCGTCGTCGACGTCAACACCGGGAAGTTCGTCGGCCAGGGCGGCAACCTGGAGGAGACGGTCACCCGGAACAACATCGAGGCGGCAGAGGAGATCGTGCGCCAGCTGCGGCTGCGCGACCTCGGCGGCATCATCGTGATCGACTTCATCGACATGGTCCTGGAGTCCAACCGCGACCTGGTGCTGCGTCGGCTGCTGGAGTGCCTGGGCCGGGACCGGACCAAGCACCAGGTGGCCGAGGTCACCTCGCTGGGCCTGGTCCAGATGACCCGCAAGCGGGTCGGCCAGGGCCTGCTGGAGTCCTTCTCCGAGGCCTGCGTGCACTGCAACGGCCGCGGTGTGATCGTCCACATGGAGCAGCCGAGCGCCCACGTCCACACCTCGGCGGCCACCGCCGTCGAGGTCGGCAGCGGCAAGCGCCGTCGCCGGGGCAAGGGCGGCGCGGGCCACGAGGAGCCGCAGGCCGTCGAGGCCGGGTCGACGGTGGCCGAGGCCTTCGCCGAGGCCGACGTGGAGCCGGCCGAGCCGGTGCGCGAGGAGATCGAGGGCCAGCTGGCCCTGGAGGTCCCGGGCGTCGAGGTGACGGAGGAGGCCCCGGCGGCCGAGACCGCCGTGGTCGAGGCGCCGGTGGCCGAGGCCCCCGCCGCCGCTCCGGCCGGCCGTCCGCGCCGCCGCGCGGTGCGCAAGGCGACGGCTCCGGCGGGTGCGCCGCAGGCCGCCGAGATCGTGGTGCTGCAGGCGAAGGCCGACGCGGCCCTGGAGGCGGCCCTGGCCGCCGCCGCTCCGGCCGTCGAGACCGCGGAGGCCGTCGTCGAGGTCGCCGCGGAGGCGGCGCCCGAGGCCGCCGCCGAGCCCGCCGTCGTGGAGGCCGCGGAGGCCCCCGCGGTGGAGGAGGAGTCCGCCGAGGAGGCCCCGGCCCCCAAGAAGCGGGCCGCCCGCAAGACCGCCGCGAAGAAGACCGCCGCCAAGAAGACCACCACGGCGGCCAAGAAGACCACCGCCCGCAAGACCGCGACCAAGCGGACGAGCGCGGCGGCCAAGAAGGCCGCGGCCGCCGAGGGTGATACGGCGGCCGAGTAGTGCCCGCGCCCGGGGCGGGAGTCCTTCCCGCCCCGGGCCGTACGGGCCGGTTTGCCCCCGGGGCGGCCGGTCCGTATTCTTGACCTTCGGCGTGTCTACGCCGCGCTCCCGAGCACATCACCTTCCCGAGAGCACCGCGCCCAGCGCGGGGCGAACGGGGAGAGGCTCCTGTGTCCGTACCCAGGCGGCTGGCGTCGGGAGTTCCGACCGAGTTGGGAAAGTAGGTACCGCATGTACGCGATCGTTCGCGCAGGCGGCCGCCAGCACAAGGTCGCCGTCGGCGACGTGCTGGAGATCGACCGTATCGAGGCCAAGCCGGGTGACTCGGTGGAGCTCTCGACCATCCTGGTCGTCGACGGTGAAGCCGTCACCTCCGACCCGTGGGTCCTGGCCGGCGTGAAGGCTCACGCCGAGGTGGTCGACCAGACCAAGGGCGACAAGATCGTCATCCTGCGCTACAAGAACAAGACCGGTTACCGCCGTCGTCAGGGTCACCGTCAGAAGCACACCGCGGTGCGCATCACCAGCATCGACTCGGTCAGCAAGTAAGGGGATAGCGGAAAATGGCACACAAGAAGGGCGCAAGCTCTACTCGTAACGGCCGTGACTCGAACGCCCAGCGCCTCGGCGTGAAGCGCTTCGGTGGCCAGGTCGTCTCCGCCGGCGAGATCATCGTCCGCCAGCGTGGCACCCACTTCCACCCGGGTGCCGGTGTCGGCCGTGGTGGCGACGACACCCTGTTCGCGCTGACCGCCGGTGCGGTGCAGTTCGGCAACCGTCGCGGCCGCAAGGTCGTCAACATCGTGGCCGTCGAGGCCTGAGTCCCCGCGGACTCTCGAGTCTCTCCAGACTCACACTGAAGGGTGGGCCGGAATGTTCCGGTCCACCCTTCGGCTTTACGCAGACAGCAAGCAGACAAATCCGCACTGGAGGCACACCTCATGACCACCTTCGTGGACCGCGTCGAACTCCACGTCGCCGCGGGTAACGGGGGCCACGGCTGCGCCTCCGTGCACCGGGAGAAGTTCAAGCCGCTCGGCGGGCCGGACGGCGGCAACGGCGGGGAGGGCGGCAGTGTCATCCTCACCGTGGACGCGCAGGTCACCACCCTGCTCGAGTACCACCACTCTCCCAAGCGCAAGGCCACCAACGGCAAGCCCGGCGCGGGCGGCCACCGGACCGGCGCCGACGGCGACGACCTCGTCCTGCTGGTGCCGGACGGCACCGTGGTGCTGGACCGCAAGGGCAACGTGCTCGCCGACCTGGTCGGCCACGGCACCAGCTTCGTCGCCGCCCAGGGCGGCCGCGGCGGCCTCGGCAACGCCGCGCTCGCCTCGGCCCGCCGCAAGGCCCCCGGCTTCGCGCTGCTCGGCGAGCCGGGCGACGCCCGCGACATCGTGATGGAGCTCAAGTCCGTCGCCGACGTGGCCCTGGTCGGCTACCCGAGCGCCGGCAAGTCCTCGCTGATCTCGGTGCTCTCCGCCGCCAAGCCGAAGATCGCGGACTACCCGTTCACCACCCTGATCCCCAACCTCGGCGTGGTCACCGCCGGCGACACCGTCTACACCATCGCCGACGTGCCCGGCCTGATCCCCGGCGCCAGCCAGGGCCGCGGCCTGGGCCTGGAGTTCCTGCGGCACGTCGAGCGCTGCTCGGTGCTGGTGCACGTGCTGGACTGCGCCACCCTGGAGCCCGGCCGCGACCCGCTGAGCGACCTGGAGACCATCGAGGCCGAGCTCGCCGAGTACGGCGGCCTGGAGGACCGGCCGCGCCTGGTCGCGCTCAACAAGGTCGACGTCCCGGACGGCCAGGACATCGCCGACCTGACCCGCGCCTCGCTGGAGGAGCGCGGCTTCCAGGTGTTCGAGGTCTCCGCCGCCTCCCGCAAGGGCCTGCGCGAGCTGAGCTTCGCGGTGGCGAAGATCGTCGCCGAGGCGCGCGCCGCCAAGCCGGTGGAGGAGTCCACCCGGATCGTGCTGCGGCCCACCGCCGTGGACGACGAGGGCTTCACCATCGAGGAGGAGGACGGCGCCTACCGCATCCGCGGCGTCAAGCCGGAGCGCTGGGTCCGCCAGACCGACTTCAGCAACGACGAGGCCGTCGGCTACCTCGCCGACCGGCTGGCCCGCCTCGGCATCGAGGACCGGCTGTGGAAGATCGGGGCGCACGAGGGCGACACCGTCATCATCGGCCCGGAGGAGAACGCCGTCGTCTTCGACTGGGAGCCGACCATGGCCGCCGGCGCCGAGATGCTCGGCCGCCGCGGTGAGGACCACCGGATGGAGACCCAGCGCCCGGCCGTCGACCGCCGGCGCGAGAAGCAGAAGGGCCGGGACGCGGCCGAGGCCGAGTTCCTCGCCTTCGAGGCGCTCTCCGGCGGCCGGCAGGCCGCCATCGAGGACGACGAGGACCAGTAGGGTCCGGTCGGTCTCCGGAAAGGCCCCCGCCACCTCGACCGGTGGCGGGGGCCTTTCCCGTGCTCAGGGGTGACGCGGCGTCACTTCGACCAGGAGGCCTGGAGCTTGAGCAGGTCGTTCAGGTCCGTGTAGCCGACCGCGACCGGGCTGGTGCCGGTGATCGAGATGATGTCGCAGCCCTTGGTCTCGGCGCCCTTGGCGACGCCCTGGAACTTCGCCCCGGTGCACTTGGGCAGCGGGTTGGTGGCGTTCAGGACGGGCAGGCCCTTGTTGCCGGCGGCGTCGAAGAGGACGAACTTCGAGTCCGGGGCGGTGAAGGACAGGCTGGCGTCGCCGAGGTTCTTGACGGTGTAGCTGACGTAGACCGGGGTGCGGCCGTCCAGGCCGGTGGTCGGGACCTTGGCGGCGGTGAGGTCCTGCAGCGAGCCGACCTCGATGCCGGTGACGGTGATCTGCAGCTTGGTGGAGACGTTGGAGGTCTTGTCGGCGAAGTCGACGGTGGCCGGCTGACCGACCTTCACCGCGGTGGCGGCCTGCGGGACCTTGCCGCCGGCCGCGCCACCGGCGCCGCCGCCCGCCGAACCGGCCGTACCGGCGCCACCGGTCGCGGCGCCGCCGGTGGCCGCACCGCCCGCGGTGGCACCGCCGGTGGCCGCGCCCGACGGGGCGGCGGTCGAACCGCCGGCCGCACCGCCGGTGGCCGCGCCGGTCTGGGCCGGAGCCGCTCCGGTGGCGCCGCCCTTGCCGGTCGGGGAGTCCGAGTTGTCCGGGCCGCACGCGGCGAGCGAGAGGGCGGTGGCCGCCGCCAGGGCGGCGACGGTCAGCTTCGTGGTGTGCGAACGCATGGTGTGCTTTTCTCCTGGCGCGCGACCGCGAACCCGTTGCCGGTCTGCCCAGCGCGGTGCCGCCCCCGTGTCACAGGAAGGTCGAAGACGAGTGGGCACAGCGGGCAGGAAGCCGTCCCCCGATCTGGCTTTTGGTCAGGGACCATACCAGCCATCCGGATGGGCGGCCGGGCTGTGGCGGGCCGGTGACCAGGGCGGGTCCAGCCGGTGAAACACCCTGGGGGTGACCTGCGCGGATCGCGTAGATTTCGGGCATGACGGCCGGGCAGGGCCCCGCCGCACCAGCACCACACCGGAAGGGCGTACAGCGAGATGAGCGAGGACTCACTGCGGGAGGAGGTGCTGACCGCACGGCGGATCGTGGTCAAGGTCGGCTCCTCCTCACTCACCACGGCGGCCGGCGGCCTGGACGCCGACCGGGTCGACGCCCTGGTGGACGCGCTCGCCAAGGTGCGCAGCCGTCCGGACGCGCCCGAGGTCGTCCTCGTCTCCTCCGGTGCCATCGCCGCCGGGCTCGCCCCGCTCGGCCTGGACAAGCGGCCAAAGGACCTGGCCCGTCAGCAGGCCGCCGCCAGTGTCGGCCAGGGACTGCTGGTCGCCCGGTACACCGCCTCCTTCGCCCGGTACGGCATCCGGGTCGGCCAGGTGCTGCTCACCGCCGAGGACGCCAGCCGGCGCGCCCACTACCGCAACGCCTACCGGACGCTGGACCAGCTGCTGGCGATGGGCGCGATGCCGGTCGTCAACGAGAACGACACCGTCGCCACCGCCGAAATCAAGTTCGGGGACAACGACCGGCTGGCCGCGCTGGTCGCCCACTTGGTCCGGGCCGACCTGCTGGTGCTGCTCTCCGACGTGGACGGCCTCTATGACGGCGACCCGTCCCGGCCCGGCACCAGCCGGATCGCCGAGGTGGGCGGCCCGCACGACCTCGACGGCATCCAGATCGGCAGCGCCGGCAAGGCGGGCGTCGGCACCGGCGGCATGGTCACCAAGGTCGAGGCGGCCCGGATCGCCACCGGCGCGGGCATCCCGGTGGTGCTCACCGCGGCCAGCCACGCCGCGGACGCGCTGGCCGGACGGCCCACCGGCACGCTCTTCCGGCGCACCGGCAGCCGCACCTCCGACCGGATGCTCTGGCTGGCCCATGCGAGCAGCCCGCGCGGCGCCCTGCACCTGGACGCGGGCGCGGTCGAGGCGGTCGTCTCCGGCGGTGCCTCGCTGCTGCCGGCCGGGGTGACCAAGGTCGACGGGGAGTTCGCCGCGGGTGATCCGGTGGACCTTCTTGCCGAAAACGGCCACATCGTGGCCCGCGGACTGGTCAACTTTGATGCGAGGGAGTTGCCCCGCCTGCTCGGCCGGTCCACCCGCGACCTGGCCCAGGAGTTCGGCGCCGGGTACGAGCGCGAGGTCGTCCACCGCGACGACCTGGTCGTTCTGCACGGCTGACCGGCCGTCCGGCCGGCACCGGCCGAGCGGCGCAGTGCGGTCGGCGGGCCGCTCCGAACCGGGAGCGGTCCGGCCGCGGGCGAGGAGGGGCGCAGCCGTACCGGTCGGCCGAGGGCCGGCGGGCCGGGGGGACGACACGAGATCGCCGAACAGGAGGCCGCCGGTGGAACGCAGGCGCGAGGCAGCGCTGACCGGAGGGACGGCGGGCCGGCGGCTGACCAGTATCGACGGCGGACGCGGGGACGCCCCCGCCGAGCCGGCCGGTCCGTCGCCGCAGAGGCCCGGCGGGGCGCGCAGGGTGCGGCCGCAGCGCGCCCAGGCCGCGGACCCGCCCAGCGTGCCGGAGCAGGCGCGGCTGTGGCACGTGGTGCTGAGCGTGGCCGGGCAGACCACCCCGTTGTCCTCGCTGCGGGCCTCACTGGAGCAGCTGGCGCACGACCACTCGTTCTTCCTGACCGCCCGCTACGCGGCCGACCACGCCGAGATCCGGTACTGGGAACAGGCCCGGGACCTGCACGACGCGGCGGCGATCGCGCTGCGCCTGTGGGGCGAGCACAAGGTGACCGCCAAGCTGCCGCCGTGGGAGATCGTCGGGCTGGAGGTGGTGGACCGGGCGACGTACCACAAGCGGGTCGCGGAGGGCTTCGGCACGCCGCCGCCGCACCTGGGCGGGGTGCACCCGTACTGACCGGCGGTCCGGCCGGTGTCTCACCGGGCGAAATGACGGTCGGGGGGCACGGGCCAGTCGCTACCCTTGGCGGCATGACCAGCGATCTCGCCACCGCCGACAGCCCCGTCCTCGCCGTAGCGCGCCGAGCCCGGGAGGCCGCCGCCGCGCTCGCCCCGCTGCCGCGCCGGGCCAAGGACGCCGCGCTGCTGGCGATCGCGGACGCGCTGGTCGCCCGCGGTGCCGAGATCGTCGCGGCCAACGCCGAGGACGTGGAGCGGGCCCGCGCGGCGGGGACGGCCGAGTCGGTGATCGACCGGCTGAGCCTGACCGACGAGCGGATCGCCGCGATCGCCTCCGACGTGCGGGACGTGGCCGGCCTGGCCGACCCGGTCGGCGAGGTGGTGCGCGGCTACACGCTGCCGAACGGCCTGGACGTGCGCCAGGTCCGGGTGCCGCTGGGCGTGGTCGGCATCATCTACGAGGCCCGGCCGAACGTCACCGTCGACGCGGCCGCGCTCTGCCTGAAGTCCGGCAACGCGGTGCTGCTGCGCGGCTCCGCCTCCGCCTACCGCTCCAACACCGCGCTGGTCGCCGTCCTGCGGGACGCCGTGGTCGCGGCCGGGCTGCCGGCCGACGTGATCCAGCTGGTGCCGGGGGAGAGCCGGGAGTCGGTGCAGGAGCTGATGCGCGCCCGCGGCCTGGTCGACGTGCTGATCCCGCGCGGCGGGGCCTCGCTGATCCGCACCGTGGTCGAGGGCTCGACCGTTCCGGTGATCGAGACCGGCACCGGCAACTGCCACGTGTACGTGGACGCGCGGACCGACCTGGCGATGGCCGTCGCGATCCTGCTGAACTCCAAGGCACAGCGGGTCAGCGTCTGCAACTCCGCCGAGACGCTGCTGGTGCACCAGGACGTCGCGGACGAGTTCCTGCCGCTCGCCCTGGCCGCCCTGGCGGAGGCCGGGGTGACGGTGCACGGCGACGAGGCGGTGCTCAAGGCGGCCGAGGGCACCGGCGCCACCGTGGTGCCGGCCACCGACGAGGACTGGGGCGCCGAGTACCTCTCGTACGACCTGGCCGCGGCCGTGGTGCCCTCGCTGGACGCCGCCGTCGCGCACATCCGCCGGTGGTCCTCCGGCCACACCGAGGCGATCGTCACCACCTCGCAGGCCGCCGCCCGCCGCTTCACCCAGCTGGTGGACTCGACCACGGTGGCCGTCAACGCCTCCACCCGGTTCACCGACGGCGGTGAGTTCGGCTTCGGCGCGGAGATCGGCATCTCCACCCAGAAGCTGCACGCCCGCGGCCCGATGGGCCTGCCGGAGCTGACCAGCACCAAGTACATCGTCACTGGTGACGGGCATGTCCGCGGTTAGGCCTGTCTCCTGGATTCGGTCGGATCGGGCCAGGATCCAGGTGACAGGCCTTGGGCGACGCAGACCGTGGGCGGGGGCGCGGACGCCCGCTGAGGGGTGGCCGTCACACGTGTGACGGACCAACTGCCGGGAGCCACAGACAAATCGCCCGGCCGGTAATACGCTGAATCCGTGGCTGAGGATGTGGGGGGCTTGCCGTACCCCGACGGCGCCGACCACGGTGGTGCGGACGACGAGTTCGCCACCGTGGTCTTCGATGAGGCCTTCGTCCGGTCCGCCGCCGTGCACGAGCCGACGGCCAAGGAGCGGCAGCTCGCCGCCGCCGAGGCCCGGTTCGAGCCGGACGCCGCGGGACCGGGCTGGAGCTATGACGTTCCGGTCGGGGACGGGCTGCCGTTGGAGCTGCGCCCGCACCCGAGCGGACTCGACGACGATCACCTCTACCCCGACCCGTGGTCGGGCCCGGGCCGGGCGGGCGGGCATCCGGGACGGCGCTGGGGACGGCGCTACGACCCGGTGCGGACCCGCGGCCGGTACGTGGCCCAGCAGCGCTGGCACCGGCCGGTGGCCTGGGTGCTCGCCGTGATCATGGGCGTGAGCCTGGTGGCGGTGGCGGTCGCGGCGATCTACCAGGGCGTGGGCGGCACCTCGGGCGCTCCCCGGCGCCCGGAGTCCGGCAACAGCAGCCCGGGGGCGGACCCGCGGTCCGCGCCCGCCGAGCCGCTACCGGTGGTCACCGCACCGGCCGGCTGACCGGGGGGCGTGCGCCCGGGGCGGCCGGTCACGGAGCGTTCCCGGCAATCTGCGCCGGGACCCTCGTGGCGGGCCCCGGGTGCGCCTACCCTGGTGCTATGGGTGACCCGCGCGAGCCTCCTGAGGGTACGCCCGAGGGCGGTTCCGGCAATGAGGACGAGTTCCGGTCCGTCGTCTTCGACGAGTCGTTCGTCCGCGCTGCCCGGATCCAGGAGCTCTCCGCCCGGGAACGGCTCGCGGGCTCCTTCGGCAAGGCCACCCGGGCCCGGGTGCGGCTGGGCCCGCTGGGCTCCGTGCCGCGCCAGGCGCTGGCCCTGCTGCTGCTGATCCTGCTGGCCTTCGGGGCCGCGGTGTACTTCGGAGTGAACTCGCCCAAAGGCATCCCGCTGCGGCCGGAGGGCAGTCAACTCACCGTCAGCCTGGTCGCGTTGAGCCCGGCTTCGACCGTACGGCCGGTCGCCGACCCGGCGCATCCGTTCGCCGCGCTGCCCCCCGGGTACGGGGACGGGACGGCCGGGCTGAACACCCCCGCCGGGGCCGCCACCGAGCACTTCAGCAAGGTCGAGGTGACCAAGGCGCTCGACACCGTGCAGCGCTACCTGGTCGCCTCCTCGCTGTCCCCCGCGGCGCTGGTCCAGGGCGTCACCACGGACGTGCGGGCCTACGTCACGCCCGGTGAGCAGGCCCAGTTCGACGCCTCCGCCGCCCAGCCGGTGGACGACCGGCACCACGCGGTGACCGGCTGGATCGTCCGCTTCGACCCGGCACAGGTCGCGCTCGCCTCCGACACCGTGAAGACGGTCGGCGCGATGCGGGTCGACGAGGCGGACGGCAGCACCCTGCAGATCACCACCGACCACACCTTCGTCTACGCGCTGAAGCCCGCCGGGGCCCCGGCCGGAGCGCCGGTCACCCTGGAGACCGTGCGGCGCGAGCTGACCTTCCAGTTCGACCGGGTCGACCTGGGGCAGGCGCAGCTGCGGCTGGTGGACGCGGTGCTGCAGGCCGGGCCGGAGCCGTGCGCCGCCTCGATGGCGGGCTTCCTGCAGCCGGTGCTGGCCACCGGCCAGGGCACCGCGGTGGCGCCGCCGACGCCGGTCGACCCGGGCAACCACGCGCGGCCGGCCTGGCAGGTGTGCGGGGTGCTGGCGGGGAGCTGAGCGGGTGGTCGGTGGTCGGTGGTCGGCGGTCGGCGGTCGGCGGTCGGTGGCCGGTGGCCGGTGGTCGGTGGCCAGCAGTCGGCAGTCGGTGGCCGGCGGTCGGCGGTCGGTAGCCGGCGGTCGGGAGCGGCGGACGGCCGGTGGCCCGGGTGGGTCACCGGCCGTCCGCGGCGCAGGGTGGGGGCGCCGGTTCAGCCCTCGGCGCGGTCCGAGGAGCCGCCCGCCTGGTCCCCCGGGGTGGAGCCGCCGCGGCTGCCGCTGCCGCCGGTGAAGGTGTCGCGCAGCTTGCCGCCGACCGTCGCGGCGCCGCCGGCCACGTCCCGCAGCAGGCCCATCAGCGGGTCCTTGCTCTCCTTCACCGAGGTCGAGTAGTGCTCGGCCGCGGCCTTCCACTGCTCGCCGACCGAGGCCTCCCGGTCGTCCGTGCGGCGCGGGTAGGCGCCGGCCAGGATCGAGCGGTACTCGTCGCTCTCCGCCCACTTCTTCAGCTGGGCGACCCGGACCACCGCGAACGGGTGGGTCTGCGGCAGCAGCTGGAGCAGCTTGAGCACGCCGTCGCGCAGGTCCCCGGCCTTCTCGTACTCCTCGGCCTGCTCCAGGAAGGCGTCGACGTTCATCTCGGCCAGGTTGTGCCCGCCGGCCAGCTTCATCAGGGCCCGCATGGACGCCTGGAGGTCCTGCCCGGCGAGCAGGCCGGCCCGGTCGCTGGACAGCTCGGCCTTGCGGAACCACTCCTTGAGCGCGGTGATGACCGCCGTGATCGCCAGGTTGCCGAGCGGCACCCAGGCGATCCGGGTGGCGATGTTGGTGAGGATCATCAGCATCGTCCGGTAGACGGCGTGGCCGGACATCGCGTGGCCGACCTCGTGGCCGATGACGGAGCGCAGCTCCTCCTCGTCCATCAGCTCGACCAGGCCGCTGGTGATCACGATGATCGGGGTGTCGATGCCGATGGTGAAGGCGTTGACCGACGGGTCCTGGGTGACGTAGAGGTCCGGGACCTGCTCCAGGTCGAGCACGTAGGCGGCGTCCCGCACCATGTCGTGCAGTTCGGGGAACTGGCGCTCGGAGGTCTTCACGGCGGTTGCCAGGAACATCAGTCGGATCGCGCGCTCGGAGACCAGTCCGGCGAGCTTCTTCAGGATGTCGTCGAAGCCGGACAGCTTGCGCAGGGCCACCAGCGCGGAGCGGTCCGCGGGGTGTTCCCAGGCCCGGGTGGAGATCTCGGGGAAGCGCCGGCGGCGGCGGCTCGGGGTCTTCGCGGTCGTGTCGGTCATGGTCTGCGTACCTCCTGGTCGACGGCGGCCCGGCGCAGCGCCCGGCCCCCCGCTGGTCTTCGCCTGCAACGACTCGTCTGCTCGACTGCTCGTCTGCAACGACTGCCTGTGCAACGTCCGCGGTTGCGTACTCGTCCCCGGGGTGCGGTCACGGGCGCGGGCACGGCCGCGGTCACGGGCGGGTCGGCGGGTCACGGGGGCCGGTGGGTGGCGCCGGTGTGAGGCGGGTTTACCCTGAATGCCCTGGAGAACCGGGACCGGATCCGGCCGCGGTACGAGCAGTTCGAGGAGCCCCTCAGATGTCCACCGAAGCGCTGGTCAGCCTGGCCGCCCCCATCTCCGACGAGGCCGGCCCGGGCCTGTTCCTGCGGATCATCGTGGTCGCGTCCTTCGTCGGGATCGGCCTGCTGGTCTGGATCATGGCCCGCGCCTTCCGGGGCCAGTAGACCCCGCTCCCGGCCGCACCCCCTCACGCCCGGTCAGCGGCGGTGGGCCGCCGAGCGGTTGCCGTGTAACCCCCCGTACGATGACGGGTGGGCCCTCACCGGCCCGGAACCACCCCCAGGTCCGTTCACCGAGCCGAGAAGGTCCCGCCGACCATGAGCACTGCTGCCGCACTCCCCGTTCTGAACCTCCTCGCCGAGGGCGAGGGGGGCAACCACGACAGCCTGAACCCGCTGCTGACGGGTGGCTCCGCGCTGTTCATCCTGGTGCTCCTGCTCTTCATCACGACCCGCTTCAACCGGGACCGCTGAGCCGGGTCCTGGGACCGCTCGGGGAGCGTCCGGCCAGAGGGCCGGCCGCTCCCTCACGCATCTGCGGACAACCCCCACACGGCCGTTCCCGCACCGCAACGGGCGTCGCGTAAGGTGTGGCGGCATGGGAGAGCAGGCCGGGATTCCCGGCGGACCGGAACCGGTGAAGAAGCGCCTCGGCGTGATGGGCGGCACCTTCGACCCGATCCACCACGGCCACCTGGTCGCCGCCAGTGAGGTGGCGAGCGCGTTCCACCTGGACGAGGTGATCTTCGTCCCGACCGGGGAACCCTGGCAGAAGAGCGACCGGCACGTCACGCCGGCCGAGGACCGCTACCTGATGACGGTCATCGCGACCGCCGAGAACCCGCAGTTCTCGGTGAGCCGGATCGACATCGACCGCGAGGGCCCGACGTACACCGTCGACACCCTGCGCGACCTGCACGCCCTCCACCCGGACGCGGACCTCTTCTTCATCACCGGCGCCGACGCGCTGGCCCAGATCCTGTCCTGGCACGACTCGGACGAACTCTTCTCGCTGGCCCACTTCATCGGATGCACCCGGCCGGGGCACACTCTGTCGGACGCCGGACTTCCGGTGGGCGGGGTCTCCCTGGTGGAGGTCCCGGCGCTGGCCATCTCCTCCACGGACTGCCGCAACCGGGTCGCCAAGGGCGAGCCGGTCTGGTACCTCGTCCCGGACGGCGTGGTCCGCTACATCGACAAGCGGGCGCTGTACGCGACGCCGCACGGGACCTGAGCCAGGAGCGGGCGTGACCGATCGCAGCGGTAACGGCAGCGGCAACGGCGGGCAGCAGCCGGAGGAGTGGTCCACCGGGCAGTACCAGCAGCCGTACCAGGAGCCGTATCAGGAGCAGGGGCAGGGCCACGGCCACGGCCACGGCCACGGGTACCAGCAGGGACAGCAGGGGCAGCAGGGGTACGGGCAGCAGTACGAGCAGTCGGCGTACGACCAGTACGGGCAGCCGGTGTACGGGCAGGGCACCTACGGCGGCGGGCAGCAGGCCCAGGGGTACCAGCAGCAGGGGTACGGGCGGACCGGGCAGTTCCCGCAGCAGCAGGGGTACGAGCAGCCGTACGAGCCGCAGACGTACGACCAGTACGGGCAGCCGGTGTACGCGCAGGACCCGTACGGCTACCAGCAGCAGGGGTACCAGGGGTACCAGCAGTCGTACCAGGCCGCGCCGGTCGCCCCGGTGATCGCCGAGCCGCAGCCGCAGTCGCAGCCCGAGCCGTCGGCCGGGCCCGCGGCGCCCGCGGCGCCCGCTGCGCCCGCTGCGCCCGCCGCGCCCGCCGTCGTGCCGCCGCCGCGCCGGCGCACGCCCAAGCCGGCCGAGGCGGCGGCCCCGGCCGAGCCGGCGGCGCCCTCGGAGCAGGTCGCCGGGGCCCGGCCGGGCAAGGCCCGGGCGCCCAAGGACAGTTACAGCACGGGCGAGTTCACCTTCGTCGACGAGGAGGCGGAGGAGTCCGAGGACGTCATCGACTGGCTGAAGTTCGCCGAGTCCCGCAGCGAGGTGCGCGCCGAGCGGCGCCGCAAGCTGAAGAACCGGCTGATCGGCCTGGGCGTGGTGCTGGCGCTCGCGGCCGGCGGTGTCGGCGGCTACCTGTGGTTCACCGGGGACAAGCCGACCGCGGCCGCCGCGGCCGGCGGGCGGCAGGTCAACGTCGTCCACCTGCGCGACCTGCAGGGCAAGGTGTCCAGCGCGCTGCTGGTCGACGACGCCTCCGGGCACAAGGGCACGGTGCTGCTGCTGCCCGACGTGCTGCGGCTGCCCGGCCCCGGCGACCCGCCGGTGACCACGGTCGGCCAGGCCATGGACGCGATCGGCGCCTCGGCCACCCGCGACGGCCTGTCCACCGTGCTCGGCGCCCCGGTGGCCGGCACCTGGCGGCTGGACACCCCGTACCTGGAACTGCTGGTCTCCCAGCTCGGCGGCGTCCGGGTGGACACCAACGCCGAGACCCACGAGGGCGGCAAGCCGGACGGCAAGCTGCTCTCCGCGGCGGGCAAGAACACCCTGCTCAGCGGCAAGGCCGCGGTCGCCTACGCCACCCTGCAGGGGCCCGGCGAGAACCGGGACGCCCAGCTGGCCCGGTTCGGGCAGGTGATGGACGCGGTGGTGCGCACCATGCCGACCGAGTTCAAGGACGCCAAGGACGACGTGCACCGGATGAACGCGGTGCTCGACCCCTCGCTGCCCGAGGACGCCCTGGCCGGGGTGCTCGCCCAGCTCGCCCAGCAGGCGAAGGACGGCCACTTCGGCACCACCGCGCTGACCGTCAAGCCGGACGGCACCCTGGACGAGGCGACCGCCGGCAAGCAGGTCAAGGACGTGCTCGGCGGCACCGTGAAGTCCGCGGCGGCCGGCGACGCCCCCGCCCGGGTCGCGCTGCAGGACGCCTCCGGCAACGACGCGGCGGGCGCCGCCGCGCAGGTCCAGATCGTCAACTCGGGCCTGACGTTCATCCCGGGCGGAGCCAAGACCGCACCGCAGGCCACCAGTGAGATCCGCTACACCGACGACGCCCGGCAGGCCGCCGCGAAGTCCCTGGCGAGCAGCCTGGGGCTGCCGGACACGGCGGTGAAGAAGGTCGGCGACGCCCAGAACGCGGACCTGGTGGTCGTCCTCGGCAAGGACTACCAGCCGCCGAAGAACCAGTAGGCGGCGGCGCCCCCGCTCGTGCCCGCCCCCGCGGCCCCGGAAATGCGTTCCGAGGCCGCGGGAGCGGCGTGAGATCCTGGAAGGCGACCCCGGCCACCGTGCCGGGGACTCCCAAGCCGCCGAGCCGGAAGATCACCGTGACCGTCACCGACCACAGCCAGCAGCTCATCACCGTCGCCGCACAGGCGGCGGCCGACAAGCTCGCGCACAACATCATCGCCTTCGACGTCAGCGAGGTGCTGTCGATCACCGACGCCTTCCTGATCGCCTCCGCGAACAACGACCGCCAGGTCCGCTCGATCGCCGAGGAGATCGAGGACCAGCTGCGCGAGCAGCTGGACATCAAGCCGGTGCGCCGCGAGGGCGAGCGCGACGGCCGCTGGATCCTGCTCGACTACCTGGACATCGTCGTGCACGTCCAGCACTCCGAGGAGCGCTCCTTCTACTCGCTGGACCGCCTCTGGAAGGACTGCCCCGAGCTGCCGCTGCCCGCCGACGCCATGGAGTCGCGCAACCGCCCCGACGCCGTCACCGACGACGCCGGCAACGCCGTCGCCCCGGCCGACGACTTCGGCAAGCCCGAGGACCTGCACTGAGCCGCGACGCGCGGGGCCCGCGCATCGTCTTCTGGCGGCACGGCCAGACCTCCTGGAACCTCGAATCGCGCTTCCAGGGCACCACGGACATCGAGCTGACCGGCCAGGGCGTCCTGCAGGCGCAGCGGGCGGCCCGGCTGCTCTCCGGCCTCCACCCCGACCTGCTGATCTCCTCGGACCTCAAGCGCGCCCGGCGCACCGCCGAGGAGCTGGCCAAGGTCACCGGGCTGGACGTCCAGCACCACGAGGGCCTGCGGGAGACGTACGCGGGCTCCTGGCAGGGGCTGACCAACGCCGAGATCCGTGAGCGCCACCCGGAGGAGTACGCGGCCTGGGCGGCCGGCGAGCCGGTGCGCCGCGGCGGCGGCGAGCTGTCCGTCGAGGTCGCCGAGCGCTCGGTGCCGGTGGTGCTGGAGGCCGTCGCCAAGCTGCCGGAGAACGGCACGCTGGTCGTGGTCAGCCACGGCGGCACCATCCGGACCATGCTCGGGCAGCTGCTGGGTCTGGAGCCGCCCCTCTGGGAGTGCTTCGGCGGGCTGTCCAACTGCTGCTGGTCGGTGCTCGGCCAGGGGGCGCGCGGCTGGCGGCTGCTGGAGCACAACGCGGGCACGCTCCCGCAGCCGGTCATCGGCGACGACACCTGATCCCCACCGGTCGGCACTGGGCGGCGGGGCTTCGGCGGGGGATTCACGGAGGCTTCACGGGGGCCCGGAGGGGGCGGATTTCGCAGTTCCGGGCCTGACCAGCTAGAGTCTTCCTCGTTCGCAGGGAAGGAACGCGGCCCGGAAGGGAAGCGGGAGATCCGGTGAGTGCGGGGCTATAGCTCAGTTGGTAGAGCGCTTGCATGGCATGCAAGAGGTCTGGGGTTCAATTCCCCATAGCTCCACTCCGCATCAGCGGTCGTGGAAATCGGAGTTCCGGAGCCAGGGTCGCCAGTGTCGCGGGGCTGTAGCTCAGTTGGTAGAGCGCTTGCATGGCATGCAAGAGGTCCGGGGTTCAATTCCCCGTAGCTCCACAGCAGTTCGAGAGGCCGCCACCCGGGAACGGGAGGCGGCCTCTCGGCCGTTCCGGGGCGGCTGATGGCGCGTGGCGTGCGGCTCACGGCGCGCAGGTGTACCGCCCGGCGGCAGGGGGCTCACGGCGCGCAGGTGTGCCGCCAGCCGCCCGGCGGCAGGGAGTCGAGCCGCTCGACCAGCTCCCGGTCGGCCGGGTCCTCCGGGACGTACACCACGATGTAGCACTCCGGCACGCCCGGCATCGTCAGATAGGTGGCGTTCAACCGCAGCACGCCCAGCTCGGGGTGGCGGAAGATCCGCAGCAGGGTCTTCGGCGGCGCCACCTCCTGGCGGGCCCACAGCTCCCGGAACAGCTCGCTGCGGGCCGACAACTGCCGTACGTGCTCCTCCCAGACCGGCTCGCCGACGTGCCTGCCGTACGCCGAGCGCAGCACCGCCACCATCCGCGGCAGGCTCTCCTCCGGGTTCTCGCACGGGTTGCAGCACTCCGGCGCCGTCAGCATGCACCAGAGGCTGTTGAAGAACACCCCGTGCGACGGACGGAGCCGCTCGGTGCCGAACAGCGAGCGGTACGGCCGGTTGAAACTCAGCACGTCGAAGCGGGTGTTGGAGACCGCCGCGGGCAGCGGGGCGAGCGAGTCCAGGATCACCTGGATCGCCGGGCTCAGCTCCGGCGGGGCCGGCTGGGCGAGCGCCGACGGCGCCATCCCGGCCAGCCGGAACAGGTGTTGGCGCTCGGTGCCGTCCAGCCGCAGCGCCCGGGCCACCGCCAGCAGCACCTGCTCGCTCGCGTTGATCGGCCGTCCCTGCTCCAGCCACGTGTACCAGGTGACCCCGACCCCGGCGAGCTGCGCGACCTCCTCGCGGCGCAGGCCCGGGGTGCGGCGCCGCAGCCCCGGCGGCAGGCCGACGTCCTCGGGGGTGACCCGTGCCCGGCAGGCCTTCAGGAAGCGGGCCAGCTCGGTCCGGCGGCGTTCGCGGCCGCCCGTCGCGACGGGGGGTTCGTCCAGCACGGTCATGGCGTCCATCGTGCCGCAGCGCGGACGGGCGATACAGGTGCTGCCGGTACCAGGATCGGCAGGCTCTAACCACTGGTACCGGGCCCGCCCCAGGCTGGTGGCCATGACGGATCTTCAGACCCGGCCCCGCGCGGCCGGACGCACCACCGGGGACCCGGCCGTACGGCCCGGACTGCTCCTCGCGCTCGTCCTGTGCGGGCAGTTCATGGCCGTGCTCGACTCCTCCATCGTCAACGTCGCGGTGCCCACCATCCGCACCGACCTGGGCGCCTCCGGCGCCGCCCTGCAACTCGTGATCGCCGGCTACGCCATCGCCTACGCGGTGCTGCTCATCACCGGCGCCCGGCTCGGCGCCCGGTACGGCTTCAGCCGGCTGTTCCAGCTGGGCCTGGCCGTCTTCACCGCCACCTCGCTGGCCTGCGGCCTCGCCCCGACCACCGGCTGGCTGATCGGCTTCCGGCTGCTCCAGGGCGCCGGCGCGGCACTGATGGTGCCGCAGGTGATGAGCCTGCTCCAGCGCACCTTCACCGGCACCGCCCGCACCCGGGCGATCGGCCTCTACTCGGCGGTGCTGGCCGTCGGCGTCGCGCTCGGGCAGGTGCTCGGCGGGGTGCTGGTCAGCGCCGACCTGTTCGGCACCGGATGGCGGCCGGTGTTCCTGGTCAATGTGCCGATCGGGCTGGTGCTGCTGGCGGCCGGCGCCCGGCTGCTGCCGCGGCTGCCCGGCGACCCCTCGCGCGGCTTCGACCTCCCCGGCCTGGTGGTGCTGGGCACGGCGCTCGGCCTGCTGGTGGTGCCGCTGGTGCTCGGCGACCAACTCGGCTGGCCGCTCTGGGGCTGGGCGATGCTCGCCGGCGGCGTGCTGGTGTTCGGCCTGTTCGTGGTGGTCGAGCGCGGGGTCGCTCGGCGCGGCGGGCACCCGCTGATCCCCGGACGGGTGCTGCGCGCCCCCGGGCTGCGGCCTGCGGCGGCCGGACTGTTCACGATCATGGCGGCCTACGCGGGCTTCATGTTCGCCTTCGCCCTGCACCAGCAGGCGGCCCTCGGGCACAGCGCGCTGCGGGCCGGGCTCTGCTCGGCACCCGTCGCGATCGGCTTCGGCCTGGCCAGTCTGCGCTGGCACCGGCTGCCGGGCCGGCTGCACCCGGTGCTGCCGGTGCTCGCCGCGGTGCTGCTCGGCGGCGGGTACCTGCTGCTGGGGGTGCTGCTCGGCGGCGGTGCCGGGAGCGGGGCGGTGGTGCTGGCGGAGACGGCCGCGCTCGGCCTGGCCGCCGGCTGCGCGTACGCGCCGCTGTTCGCCCGGGCGCTCGCGGGGGTGGCGCCCGAGGACGCGGCCGACGCCAGCGGGATGACGGTGACCGTCCTCCAGCTCGGGCAGGTGGTCGGGGTGGCGGTGCTCGGCTCGGTGTTCCTCGGGCAGGTGGACCTGCCGGCGCCCGCCGCCGACTCGGGGCACGCGCTGCTGGTCACGCTGGCGGCCAACGCGGTGCTGGTGCTCGTCGGCGCGGGCTTCGCGGAGCGCAGCCGGCGGGTGGTGCGCTGACCGCTCTCGCGGGGCGGGGTGCTCGTCGCGGTGACCGATCGACGGGGCCGGCCGCTTCGCGTCGCCGGAGGGCTGTGGCCGCTTCGCGAGCGATCGCCGCGCTACCCGCGGCTGCCTCGGGAAACGGATTTCAGGAGCACGCCCCGGACCGTGTAAAGTAGTCGATGTCGCCGAGGGAAACCGGACGGAAACGACGGGAAACCCGGTGACATCGCAGGTCGAGGGGCTGTAGCTCAGTTGGTAGAGCGCTTGCATGGCATGCAAGAGGTCCGGGGTTCAATTCCCCGTAGCTCCACAGTGGTCGAGAGCCGCCACCCGGTAACGGGGGGCGGCTCTTCGCCGTTGTGTGCATGCCACCGGCGGGCGGGGTGGAAAGACCGCTACCGTCGTGCCATGGCCGATCTGCAGCGAAGGCGGAACGAGGAGCTGGCCCGGATACTGCACCAGCTCGGCTGGAGTCCGGAACGGCTCGCCCGTGAGGTGAGCCTCGCCCTGCCGCCCGGACTGGCGATCAGCTCCACCGCCCCGTACAAGTGGCGCGACCGCGGCATGGTGCCGCGCAGCCCGCACGACCAGACGGTCTGCGAAGTGCTCAGCCGCACCCTCGGCATGGCCGTCACCTACGAGCAGCTCTGGGGCCGGATGGGCGGCCACCGCGGCGCCAAGATCCTCTCGCCCCGGCTGCTCACCGACCCGTGGACCGCCGACAACGCCCAGACCGCCCTGCGCGAGGCCGCCACCGACGCCGGACCGGTCCGCCTCACCGACCTGTTCCGCAGCGCCGACCTCGACCACGCCGCCGAACGGCTCTCCTCCCCGCCGCCACCCGTCGGCGGCGGCGAGGGCGCGCTGCGCGTGGACCCCACCCTGGCCGGCGAACTCGGCCTGTCCTACCGCAGCAAGCAGCGCCTCGAACGTTCCTGCGGCGGCGGCCTCGTCCTCGGCCCCACCAGGGCCGAACTCGCCATGCTGGCCAAGCTGTTGGAACTCGGCGCGTACGACGAACGGCTCGGTCGCGAGCTGTACGGCACCGCCAGCAGGCTCGCCCGGCTGGCCGGCTGGGCCGCGTACGACCTCGGCCACGACGCGGCCGCCCAACGGGCCTTCGTCGCCGCGCTGCGCGCCGCCCACGTCAGCGGCGACCCCCGGCTCGGGGTCGCCGGGCTCGGCGCGCTGGTCGTGATCGCCACCCAGGGCGGCGGCGGCCGCGGCTTGGACGCCGTCACCGCGCTGCGCACCGCCCTGGAGACCCACGGCCCCGCGCTCAGCCCCACCTCCCGGGCCCGCCAGCTCGGCCGGATCGCCCGCGCCTACGGCCGTCGCGGCGAGGCCGAACAGGTCGAGGAGTTCGCCGCCCGGGCCTTCGCCGAACTCGACGGTGTGCCCGGCGCGGAGGAGGCCCGGGCCGGCCTCGCCGGGATGGTGGGGGAGGGGCGGCTGGCGCTCGGCCGGCACCGGATGGCCAAGCCGCTGCTCGCCGAGGCCGTCGCCGGGCTCGGACCGGGGCGGGCCCGCGCCAAGGCGCTGCTGATGGTCCGTCTCGCCGACGCCCACCGGCAGCTCGGCGACCAGCGGGAGGCCGCCCGGACGGCCGGACTGGCGCGCTCGCTGGCGGCGGGGATGCAGTCGGAGCGGCTGGCCAGGGCGCTGCGGGACTTCGAGGCGGCGGGGCGGACCGCGGCGGGGTGAGGCTCCCGGGGCGTTCCTGAGCGTTCCTGAGCGTTCCTGGGGGGTCCTGAGCGTTCCTGGGTGGTCCTGGGTGGTCCTGGGCGTTCCGAGGCGTTCTGGAGTGCCTTCTGGAGTGCCGTTCTGGCGCCCCCGGGGCTCCGGGGCGTTCCGGGCACTCCGGGGTGCCGTGGGTGGGACGGCCCGGAGTGCCTTGACCTGCTTGCGGTACCCTGAGCCCATGCGAACCGTGCGCCTGCTCCTTAGCCGGCCGCGCTGACCAGGACCGGCCGCGCCCTCGGGCGGTGCCGGAGTCGGCGTGGCGTCCCCTCCTGCGAGGGGATTTTTTGTTTTCCGCCCCCGCCCGCTTCGTGGGACGGGTCCACGGTCGGCCGCGTCGCGCGGTTCGCCAACTGACACCGATGGAGCTTGAAGGACGATGAGCGAGACGACCCCTGCGTCCGGCGCGGCCGAGACCGCGACCGCGACCGAGCCGTTCCGGTACAGCGCCGCGCTGGCGGCGGAGATCGAGTCCCGCTGGCAGGACATCTGGGAGAAGGAGGGCACCTTCCACGCCCCCAACCCCACCGGTGAGCTCGCCGACCCGTCCGCCGGGGACGTCGCCGCGAAGCCGCACAGCTTCATCATGGACATGTTCCCGTACCCCTCGGGCGCGGGCCTGCACGTCGGCCACCCGCTGGGCTACATCGCCACCGACGTCTTCGCCCGCTACCAGCGGATGACCGGCCACAACGTGCTGCACACGCTGGGCTACGACGCCTTCGGCCTGCCCGCCGAGCAGTACGCCGTGCAGACCGGCACCCACCCGCGGGTCTCCACCGAGGCCAACATCGCCAACATGCGCCACCAGCTGCGCCGGCTGGGCCTGGGCCACGACCCGCGCCGCTCGATCTCCACGATCGACCCGGACTACTACCGCTGGACGCAGTGGATCTTCCTGCAGATCTTCAACTCCTGGTACGACCAGGAGGCGGGCAAGGCCCGTCCGATCGCCGAACTGGTCGCCGCGTTCGAGTCCGGCGCGCGCGAGGTGCCGGGCGGCCGCGCCTGGGCCGAGCTGTCCGCCGGCGAGCGCGACGAGGTGCTGGGCGAGTACCGCCTGGCGTACGCCAAGGAGGTGCCGGTCAACTGGTGCCCCGGCCTGGGCACCGTACTGGCCAACGAGGAGGTCACCGCGGACGGCCGCTCCGAGCGCGGCAACTTCCCGGTGTTCAAGTCCAACCTGCGGCAGTGGATGATGCGCATCACCGCGTACTCCGACCGCCTGATCGCCGACCTGGACCTGCTGGACTGGCCCGAGGCCATCAAGCTGCAGCAGCGCAACTGGATCGGCCGCTCCGAGGGTGCCCGGGTCGACTTCGCGGCCCCCGGCGACCGGAAGATCACCGTCTTCACCACCCGGCCCGACACCCTGTTCGGCGCCACCTACATGGTGCTGGCGCCCGAGCACGGCCTGGTCGACTCGATCGTCCCCGCCGCCTGGCCCGAGGGCGTCCCCGCCGAGTGGACCGGCGGCGCCGCCACCCCCGCCGAGGCCGTCGCCGCCTACCGCGCCACGGCCGCCGCCAAGTCGGATGTCGAGCGCCAGGTCGAGGCCAAGGTCAAGACCGGCGTCTTCACCGGCGCCTACGCCGTCAACCCGGTCAGCGGCGAGTCCGTCCCGGTGTTCATCGCCGACTACGTGCTGATGGGCTACGGCACCGGTGCCATCATGGCCGTCCCGGCCCACGACCACCGCGACTTCGCCTTCGCCCGCGCCTTCGCGCTGCCGATGCGCTGCGTCGTCGAGCCCACCGACGGGCGGGGATCCGACCCGGCCGAGTGGGACGACGCCTTCGACACCTACGACTCGGTCATCGTCAACTCGGCGCGCCCCGAAGGCGGTCCGTCCCTGGACGGGCTGAGCGTCGTGGACGCCAAGGCCCGGGTCACCGAGTGGCTGGCCGAGCGCGGCATCGGCGAGGGCACCGTCAACTACCGCCTGCGCGACTGGCTGTTCAGCCGTCAGCGGTACTGGGGCGAGCCCTTCCCGATCGTCTACGACGAGGACGGCGTGATGCACGCGCTGCCCGAGTCGATGCTGCCGGTCGAGGTCCCCGAGGTCGAGGACTACTCGCCGCGCACCTACGACGCCTACGACTCCGCCTCCTCGCCGGAGACCCCGCTGTCCCGCAACGAGGACTGGGTCAACGTCGAACTGGACCTGGGCGACGGCGTCAAGACGTACCGCCGCGAGACCAACACCATGCCCAACTGGGCCGGCTCCTGCTGGTACGACCTGCGCTACGTCGACCCGACGAACGCCGACGCCGTGGTCGACCCGGCCAACGAGCGCTACTGGCTGGGCCCCACCGAGGCCAAGCCGGCCGGCGGCGCCGACCTGTACGTCGGCGGCGCCGAGCACGCCGTGCTGCACCTGCTGTACGCCCGCTTCTGGCACAAGGTGCTGCACGACCTGGGCCACGTCTCCTCCGTCGAGCCGTTCCACAAGCTGTTCAACCAGGGCATGATCACCGCGGACGTCTACCGCGACGAGCGCGGCTTCCCGGTGCCCGCCGCCGAGATCGAGGAGCGCGACGGCAAGTACTTCTGGCAGGGCGAGCCGGTTAAGCGCGAGGCCGGCAAGATGGGCAAGTCCCTGAAGAACGCCGTCGCCCCGGACGAGATCGCCGACGAGTACGGCGCCGACACCCTGCGCCTGTACGAGATGTCGATGGGCCCGCTGGACGTCTCCCGCCCCTGGGACACCCGGGCCGTCGTCGGCTCGTACCGCTTCCTGCAGCGGCTGTGGCGCAACGTCGTCTCCGAGACCACCGGCGAGCTGGTCGTCACCGACGAGGCGCCGGACGACGCGACGCTGCGCGCCCTGCACAAGGCGATCGACGGCATCCGCGGCGACATGGCCGGGCTGCGCTTCAACACGGCCGTCGCCAAGGCGATCGAGCTGAACAACTTCCTGGTCAAGCGCGGCTCCACGCCGCGGGCCGTGGCCGAGCAGCTGGTGCTGATGGTCGCGCCGCTGGCCCCGCACATCGCCGAGGAGCTGTGGCGCCGCCTGGGCCACGGCGAGTCGCTGGCGCACGCCGACTACCCGGTCGCGGACCCGGCGTACGTGGTCGACGAGACGGTGACCTGCGTCGTCCAGATCAAGGGCAAGGTCAAGGCCCGGCTGGAGGTCGCGCCCGGCATCACCGACGCCGAGCTGGAGGCGCTGGCGCTGGCGGACCCGGCGGTCGTCGCGGCGATCGGGGACGCGGCGGTGCGCAAGGTGATCGCCCGGGCGCCGAAGCTGGTGAACATCGTGACCGGCTGAGGCCGGTTCGGGGTCGGTGGCTGATCGGGCGGGTGTCCTTCGGGGCGCCCGCCCGGTGCTTTGGGGCGGCGTGGCGGTGCACTGTGTGGGCGTGGCGGTGCTTCGGGCCGTCGTGGCGGATGGGCGGGGGCTCGGGCGGGCGGGGCCCTCGGGGAGATCCCCGATCTGTCCCTGATCTCCGCCCGTCGGACCCCTTCGCACTGCCCTCCGGCCCGGTGCCACGGCTACGGTGGAACCCACGGCATTGCGGCCCGCGTTGGGCCCGTTGGGGGCCGGAACGGTGGCGGAAGGTGGCGCGCGATGGACGTGTTCGGCGTGATGATCGGCTTGGTCCTGCTCTTCGGGATCGCGACGCTCGTCCTGGCCGTGGTCGGCACGGTGAAGGCGGCCAAGGCCGTCGCCGCGAAGGTCGAGAAGCACGAGGCCAACGCGCGGCGCGCCGTCGAGACCGCCACCCTCAAGGCGAAGACCTACACCAAGGTCGGCCCGCCCGCGCAGATCGCCACCGTCCGCCTCAAGCTGCGCACCGCGCTGGACGGCACCCGGCAGGTGCTGGAGGGCGGGCTGGCGGACGACAGCCAGCTCGGCGAGTCCCTCGCGCTGCTGACCCGGCTGGACGCGCACGCGGCCGAGCTGGACGGCGAACTGCGGGTGCTGGAGCGCGAGCCGGACACCGCCCGGATCGCGGCCAAGCTGCCGGAGCTGCGGGAACGGGCGGAGCGGATCACCCACGCGGCGGAGACCATGCGGTGGGCGGCTCAGGACCGGATGCACCGGTTCGCGGACGACGAGCTGAGCCGGCTGAGCCAGGAGTGCGAGAGCGAGGCGGGGGCGCTGCGGCACTGGGACTCGGGGGGTGCCGGTTCTGCCGGTTCTGCTGGTTCCTCCGGCACTTCCGGGGCTTCCGGAGTGGGTGCGTCGGGGAGCGGTGGGGCCGCTCGGGCGGGGCTGACGGACGGGAAGGGGCGGCCGAGCGCCGAGGACCTGCTCGGGCTGGCCGACCCGCTGGCTAAGCTGGCGCAGCGGCTGCGGAAGCCGTCGACGGGCACCTCGGCGGGGCCGTCGGCGGGCTGAGCCCGGTCCGCGTCCGGACCTGCCGGGCGGTGCGTATCCGGGCCTGCCGGGTGGTGCGCGTCCGGCCTGCGGGGGAGCGCGTGCGGGCGCTGTTCTCCCGGACGAACGGGGAGTAATCTCCGCCTCATGCCCTCCGACCTCGCACTTGTCACCGATTCCACGGCCTATCTGCCGCAGGACTCCCTCGACCGGTACGGGATCACGGTGGTTCCGCTGAGCGTCGCGGTCGGTGACTCGGTCCTCTGCGAGGGGGTCGAGATCTCCCCGAAGGACGTCGCCGAGGCGCTGCGCTCGAAACAGCGGGTGACCACCTCCCGGCCCAACCCGGAGACCTTCGCCGCCACCTACCGGGCGGCCGCCGAGGCCGGGGCGAAGGGGATCGTCTCGGTGCACATCTCCGGCGAGCTCTCCGGCACGGTCGAGGCCGCCCGGCTGGCGGCCGCCGAGGCGCCCGTACCGGTGCGGGTGGTGGACAGCCGGCTGGTCGGCATGGCCCTCGGCTACGGGGTGCTGGCGGCGGCCGAGGCCATCGCGGACGGCCGGGGACTGGCGGAGGCGGCCGAGGCCGCGACCCGGCGGGCGGCCGGGACCAGCGGCTTCTTCTACGTGGACACCCTGGAGCACCTGCGTCGGGGCGGGCGGATCGGGGCGGCGCGGGCACTGCTCGGGTCGGCGCTGGCGGTCAAGCCGCTGCTGCACCTGGACGGGGGGCGGATCGAGCCGCTGGAGAAGGTGCGGACGGCGTCGCGGGCGATCGCCCGGCTGGAGGAGATCGCGGTCGAGCGCTCGGGGGAGGGCGAGGTGGACATCACCGTGCACCATCTGGCGGCCGAGGAGCGGGCCGAGCCGCTCGCGGAGCGGCTGCGGGCGCGGGTGCCGGGGCTGCGGGAGCTGTACGTGGGCGAGGTGGGGGCGGTGATCGGTGCGCACGTCGGGCCGGGGCTGCTGGCGGTGGTGGTCGCGCCGCGCTGATGCGGGGCGGTGGGGTGGGGTGGTGGGGTGGGGTGGGGTGGGGTGGGGTGGGGTGGGGTGGGGTGGGGCATCGTGCGCCGGTCAACTTTAGGGTGGGGCAGTCACTCGTGTGAGTGACCGTTTTTATCCACAACCCCCGGGTTATCCACAGGGTTTCGGTAATTCCTGCACGCCCGCCGGAGGGCTCCTAGCGTCCTCGCCATGACGACCTTGGGCCTGGGCGCGGCGAAGCGCCAAGCGATCAACGAGACGGTGCGGCTGCGGATGGCGGCGCTGCTGCCGACGGACGACGAGCCGGTGGGTGCCGATCGGGCCGCTGCCGTGCCGCCGTCACCCGCTCCGGCGCCTCCCGTAGTGGCGGGGGAGCCGGCGGCGCTGCCTCCGGGAGCGGCGGTCCTTCCCGATCCGCCGGGGGCCGGGGCGCGCCTGCGGTTCGCCTCGGTGCTGGCGCTCGACCGGCGGGCGGTGGCCGGGCTGACGATCCTGCTGCTCTTCGCGGTGGGTTACGCCGTGCAGCACTTCTGGCTGGCCAGGCCGGAGGCCGTGGCCGTACCGGCGCTGGCCGCGGCCTCGGTGCCGCCGGAGCCGGGCCCGGCTCCGGCCGACGGCCCGCCCGGCAGCGGGGCCGGTCCGCCGGCGGCTGCCGCGGGCCCGGGGGCCGAGGCCGCCGTGGTCATCGACATCGGCGGCCGGGTCCACGTGCCGGGCCTGCACACCCTGCCCGGCGGATCACGGGTGGCCGACGCCCTGCGGGCGGCCGGCGGCCCACTGCCGGAGACGGACACCCGGGGCCTCAACCTGGCCCGCGTCCTGACGGATGGTGAGCAGATTCTGGTCGGCGAGCAGGTGCCGGCCCCCGTGCCCGTCCCGGTCCCCGCCGGCCCGGGCGGAACGTCCGGCGCCGGTACGCCCCGATCACCCGTCAGCCTCAACCGCGCCACCCTCGAACAGCTCGACTCCCTTCCCGGCGTCGGCCCGACCCTCGCCCAGCGCATCCTCGCCTACCGCACCTCGCACGGCTCGTTCCGCTCGATCGACCAGCTCCGGCAGGTCAGCGGGATCGGCACCCGAACATTCGCGGAACTCCGTCCGCTGCTCACCCTCTGACGCCTGTTCCCTCTTCCGCCGCGCCGCCCCCGAAGGGAGGTACCGCCTTGTCCGCCACCACCGCTTCGCTCCCGCGCCCCCGTTCCTCGGGTCCCGACTTCCGGCTGCTGCTGCCCGCCGTCTCGGCCTGGCTGGTCACGGCGGTACTCCTGCCCCTCGGGCCGGGAGCCGAGCCGGCGCTCTTCGCGCTGGCCGGCGGCGCCGTGCTCGCGGCCGCCCTGCTGCTGGCCCGGCCGGGCCCGCCGCGTCGGCGCGGTGCCGCGGTGGCGCTGGCGGCCGTGCTGCTCTCCGGCGCGGCGGCCGCGATCGCGACCCCGCTGCACACCGCCGACCTGCACCGGGGGCCCCTGCCGGAACTCGCCCGCGCGGCCGAGCAGGCGCCCCCGCGCTCCCCGGGCGAGCCCGCCCCGGCGGTGGAGGTGGAGCTGACCGTCGAGGGCGACCCGAAGGTCCACACCTCCCGGGGCGGTACCACCGGCGGACAGACCCTGCTCACCGTCGAGGCCGTGGCCGACCGTGCCACCGTCCTCCCGGACGGGCGGCCCACCCGTACCCACACCCCGGTGACCGTCATGGTCCGCGGTCCGGAGACCGAGCCCTGGCTGCGGCTGCTGCCGTCCGAGCGGCTGGCCGTCGAGGCCGAAGTGCGCCCGGCGGGGGAGGGCCACGACACCGAGTCCGCAGCACTGCTGGTCGCCCACGGCCCGCTCCGGCAGCTCGCGCCGCCGAGCCTGCCGCAGCGGATCGCCGGGCGGCTGCGCGAGGGACTGCGCACGGCCAGCGACGGGCTTCCGCCGGACGCGCGCGGACTGCTCCCGGGGCTGGTCGTCGGCGACACCTCGCGGCTGCCCGACGACCTGGTGGACGCCTTCCGGGCCACCGACCTGGTGCACCTGGTGGCGGTCAGCGGGGCCAACCTGGCAATCGTCCTCGGTGTACTGCTGGGCGCACCCGGCCAGGCCGGCACCGCGGAACGGCGTGGACTGGCCGCGCTGCTGGGGCTGTCGCTGCGCACCAGCGCGCTGCTCGGCACGGGACTGGTGCTGGCCTTCGTGACCGTCTGCCGACCCGAGCCCAGTGTGCTGAGGGCAGCCGGGACGGGACTGATCGGCATGCTGGCCCTGGCCACCGGCCGCCCCCGCCAGGCCGTACCCGCGCTCGCCGGGGCCGTACTGGTCCTCGTCCTGCTGGACCCGTTCCTGGCCCGCTCCTACGGCTTCCTGCTCTCGGTGCTCGCCACCGCCGGGCTGCTGGTGCTCGGTCCGCCCTGGGCCGAGTCCCTGCGGGCCCGGCGCTGGCCACACCACCTGGCGGGTGCGCTGGCGGCCACGGCGGCGGCGCAGGCGCTGTGCGCGCCGGTGACGGTGGTGCTGTCCGGGCACATCAGCCTGGTCGCGGTCCCGTGCAACCTGCTGGCCGAACTGGCGGTGGCCCCGGCGACACTGCTCGGCTTCGGGGTGCTCGCCCTGCAGCCGCTCTTCCCGTCCCTGGCCCGGCTGCTGGCCGAGCCGGCCGGGGTGCCGGCCAGTTGGCTGGCCTTCGTCGGACGGCGCGGGGCCGAGCTGCCCGGCGGCCAACTGTCCTGGCCCGGCGGCTGGTTCGGGGTGGTCACGGTCGCCCTGGTGACCCTGGCCGCCTGCTGGGCGGCGCCGCTGCTGCTGCCCCGGCGGACGGAACCCGGCCGGCCGGTGCGTGTCCGGCGGTGCTGGGCCCGGGCCGTGGTGACGGGTGTGCTGCTGGTGGTGCTGCTCGCCGTGCTGCTGCGCCCGCCGCAGCTGGCCCGGATCGCCACGGGCTGGCCGCCGCCGGGGTGGCGGCTGGCGATGTGTGACGTCGGCCAGGGAGACATGTTGGCCCTTGCCACCGGTGTTCCGGACAGTGCGGTGGTGGTCGACACCGGGCCGGATCCGGACGCCGCCGATCGGTGCCTGCGCGAGCTCGGTGTCACCAGGGTGCCGCTCCTGCTGCTGACCCACTTCCATGCGGACCATGTCGAGGGCGTGCCAGGAGTGCTGCGGGGGCGCCAGGTTGGCGCGGTCGAGGGCACGGTGCTGGACGATCCGCCGGGCGAGGCGGCCAGGGTGACGGCCTGGGCGACCGGGGCCGCCGTTCCGCTGCTGCGGGCGGGCCGTGGTGAGCGGCGCTCGGTCGGTCCGGGGCTGGCCTGGGACGTGGTGTGGCCCGTTCCCGGGGCGGTCGTTGACGCGCCAGGTGCGAACAACGCGAGTGTGGCGCTGGTGGTGTCGCTGGCCGGCGGTCTGCGGATGGCGTTGCTCGGTGATCTCGAACCGCCTGCCCAGGCTGCCTTGTTGGGGCATTTGGGCCGGGTCGACGTCCTGAAGGTGGCGCACCACGGCTCGGCGCATCAGGACTGGGACCTGACCGGTGCCCTGAGGCCCCGGCTCGCCCTGATCTCCTGCGGCGAGGGCAACGCGTACGGGCATCCGTCACCCCGTACGGTCGACCGCCTGCGCGCGCTGGGTGCCACCGTCCTGCGTACCGACCGGGCGGGGGACATCGCCGTGACGGGTGACTCCCCGTCCACCCTCGCCGTTGCCGTCCACCCCCAGCCCGCCCACGCGACCCGCTCGGGGCACTCCTCCTCCGGGAGCTCCACTCGCAAGTCCCGCGCCCCGCCCTCGTGACCCCCGCTCTCCTCTTCCCTCCACGAGGTGGGGTGGGCAGGGGGTAGGGGTGGGGGAGGTGGAGGTGGAGGGAGGGTGGGAGGGGGCGGGGGCGGGGGCCCCGGGGAAAGTGATTGCGGCGCGCTCCGGGCCGGCCCAGAGCGCGCCGCAAAAAGGTTTCCCTTCCCCACCACGTGGAGAAACGTTTCCCACCCCCCCTCTCGTTTTAAGAACATGGG
>NZ_JBVIFM010000005.1:0-305676 GCF_055571335.1 Kitasatospora sp. NPDC030952 | reverse complement strand
ACGTGGGGGGGGGGGGGGGGGGGGGGGGGGGGGGGGGGGGGGGGGGGGGGGGGGGGGGACTCGGGGGAAGGGGGTGGGGCCCTTCTTGGGCCCTTCCTGGACCCCGCCGCAAGAGGGTTCCCCTTCCGCACCGGGTGGAGCAGCGTTCCCGACTGCACGTCGCGGTTGAAGGCCGTGGAGGGCGGCATCGACGACGTGGTGGGGCGGAAGGGCGGTCAGGAGGTGGCGTGCGAGGGTTGCGGGCTCGGTGAGTGGGTGTGGCGGGGGAGGAGGAGCGGGGTGGCGAGGATGAGCAGGCCGGCGACGGCGAGGGCGGTGCGTGGGTCGGTGGTGGCGGCGAGGAGGCCACCGAGGGCGGTGCAGGTGGCGATGGCGGCCTGTTGGCCGATGGACCAGGCGGAGAGGGTGCGGGCGAGGAGGTGTTTGGGGGTGCGTTCGAGCCGGTAGGTGGCGAGCACCGGGTTGTAGAGGCTCATGTTGACGATGATCGCCAGCTCGACGGCCATCACGGTGAGCAGGCCGACGATGCCGGGGCGGACGAGGACCAGGCCGATCAGCCAGACGGCGCGCAGGGTGCCGATGGTCCGGAAGACCCGGTGCCGGCCGTGGCGGGCCACGACGCGCCGGGCCAGTCGGGAGCCGATGAGTCCGCCGAGGCAGGGGGCGGCGAAGGCGAGGCCGTACTGCCAGGGCGGGAAGTGGAGTTGGCGCAGCATGAGGAGGGCCAGCACCGGTTCGGTGGCCATGATCAGCCCGCCGACGAGCAGGTTGTTGAGGTAGAGCGCCCGCAGGGCGGGGTCGCCGAGGATGTGCCGCCAGCCGTCGAGCAGCGCGCCCGCCCGTGCCGGGCTTTCGTCGCCGGCCCGTGCCGGGCTTTCGCCGCCCGCCTGTGTCGGGCTGATGGCGGCCGGTCGGGGAGGTTCCTCCCGGCCGCGGATGGCGGTGATGCCCAGGGCGGAGAGCAGGTAGCTGAGCGCGTCGGCGATCACGGTGGTGACGGGCCCGAAGAGGCCGATGGCCGCGCCGCCCAGTGGGGGGCCGATCGCGATGGAGCTCCAGTTGGTGGATTCGAAGCGGGCGTTGGCCACCAGCAGGTCCTCGGGCCGGACGAGGGCCTTGAGGTGGGCGCCGCTGGCGGCGTTGAACGCGATCTTGGCGGCGGCGACCACGGCCGAGACGACGAGCAGTTGGACGAAGCCGAGCCGTCCGAGGGCGTAGGCGAGGGGGATCGTCGCCATGGCGGCGAAGCGGGCGAGGTCCATGGCGATCATCACCGGGCGCTTGCGCCGGAACTCCACCCAGGGCGCGAGCGGTACCGCGATCAGCGCGCCCATCGCGGGCCCCACCGCGGAGAGCGCGGAGACCTCGGCCGGCCCGGCGTGCAGCACCAGGACGGCCAGCAGCGGGAGCGCCCCGAATCCCAGCCCGGAGCCGTACGCGCTCACCGCGTACGCCGCCCACAGCCAGCCGAACCCCTGCCCGAGCGGTCTCCTGCCCACTACACCCCGCATGTCCGGCGCGCTCCCTCGGTAACTCATCCGCACAATCCGACGTTGACCGGTGAGAGCTAACCGAGCTGCGCGACCGCAGGTCAAACAACCGCCTTCCGGTCCCCACACAACCATTCGTTGTTCACTAAGGTGGGCCGACGTGGACCTCGAAGCCGTACGCACCTTCGCCGCCGCCGCGGACGCCGGCCAGTTCCAGAAGGCCGCCGCCGACCTGTCGATCACCCAGCAGGCCGTCTCCAAGCGCATCGCCACGCTGGAGCGGGATCTCGGGGTGCGGCTGTTCACCCGCACCCCGCGCGGTGCCGAACTCACCATCGACGGGCAGGCGTTCCTGCCGCACGCCCGGGAGCTGCTGCGGGCCGCCGAGCGCGCGGTGGCCTCGGTGCGCACCGGCCGCCGGCCGCTGCGGGTCGACATCATCGCCTCGCGCGGCGCGGGCTCGGGGCTGATGCGGGACTTCCACCGCGCGCACCCCGAGGTCGATCTGGACGTGGTGATGCTGTTCGACGTCGAGGCGGCCGTCACCGCGATCCGCTCGGGGGCGATCGACGCGTCCTTCCGCGCGGTGGCCGCGCCCGGCCGGCCGTTCCCGGAGGACGTCGAGTCCGTCCGGGTGCTCGACGAGCCGCTGCAGCTCCTCACCGGGCCGGCCCACGCGCTGGCGGGTGCCCGTTCGGTGACCGTCGCCCAGCTCGCCGGGCACCGGATCTGGATGCCCGGCATCGCTCCGGGCACCGAGTGGGCCGCCTACTACGACGACCTCGTCGCCGAGTTCGGCCTCACCATCGAGGCGACCGGCCCGAACTTCGGCTCCGACGCGCTCCTGGACACCGTCGCCGACACCCCGGCCCTGGCGACCTTCATGAGCGAGCACACCCGCCTGGTCTGGCCGGCCGGGTACGGTCTGCGCCGCATCCCGGTGACGGACCCGACGCTCGTCTACCCGCACTCGCTGCTGTGGCACCGGGACAACCCCCACCCGGCCCTGGTCACCCTCCGCGCCTACCTGGCCGCGGCGACGCCCGCCCATGACGCCGCCGGGACGTGGCGGCCGGACTGGGTGCTCCCCCGCTGACTCCCGCGCTGAACACCCCGACCCCGGACACCCCGACTCCGGACACCCCGACTCCGGACACTCCGACCCCGGGCATCCCGACTCCGGATACGCCGGCTCCGTGGGCGGGCGGCGAGCCAGGTCAGGCCTCCTCGCGCCAGCCCTCGTACGAGGTGGCCAGGGTGTCGAGGGCGTGCAGGAGGGCCGGGGTCCAGCCGTCGGACGGCGGGTCGAGGACGACCAGCCACTGGGCGTCCTCGGCGTCGTCCTCGCCGGCCAGGGCGTCGCGGACGATCTCCAGGTCGCCGAGGTCGGGGTGGGCGGCGGAGAGTTCCTCGGCGGCGTCGTCGGCGGTGTCGCGGTCGGGCAGGACGAGCAGCTGGCGGGCGAACGGGTCGCCGACGTCCGGGAGGTCGGTGGTGTGGTTCTCGGTCACCGGGTCATTCTCCAGGGCGGCCCCGGTGGTCGGGCGGTAGGGGCCGGGCAGTCGGGTCCCCCCGACGCGCCCCGCCCCGGCCGCGCCCCGTCGCGCCCAGCGCCCGTCGCGCCCCGGACCGGCCGCGCCCCGCCCCCGTCGCGCCCCGGACCGGTCGGCCTCGGTCGTCGGGCGGGAGTGTCCGCGGCGCGTGGGATGCTGGTAGGCGATGGCCAGGAAGAGTGCACCCGACGACCTGCTCGCCCCGCTGACCCTCGCGGTCGGCCAGGAGGAGCTGCTGCTGGACCGCGCGGTCGCCCAGGTGGTGGCCGCGGCGAAGGCGGCGGACCCGGACACCGACGTGCGGGACCTGCCGCCCGGCGCGCTGCAGCCCGGCAGCCTGGCCGAGCTGACCACGCCCTCCTTGTTCGCCGAGCGCAAGGTGATCGTGGTCCGGGCCGCGCAGGACCTCTCCGCCGACTCCGTGAAGGAGGTCAAGGCGTACATCGAGGCCCCGGCCGAAGAAGTGATCATGGTGCTGGTGCACGCCGGCGGGGCCAAGGGCAAGGGCCTGCTGGACGCCGGCCGCAAGGCGGGCGGGCGCGAGGTGGCCTGCGCCAAGCTGGCCAAGGCGAGTGAGCGACTGGCCTTCGTCAAGGGCGAGTTCCGTACCCTGGGCCGCTCCGCGACCCCGGAGGCCTGCCAGGCGCTGCTGGACTCGCTCGGCAGCGACCTGCGCGAACTCGCTGCCGCCTGCAGTCAGTTGACCTCGGACGTCGAGGGCGCGATCGACGACACGGTGGTGGCCCGCTACTACAGCGGCAGGGCCGAGGCGACCGGGTTCGAGGTGGCCGACCTGGCCGTCACCGGCCGGGCGGCGGAGGCGCTGGAGCGGCTGCGCTGGGCGCTGGCCGTCGGCCAGCCGCCGACCGGCATCACCTATGCGCTGGCCTCCGGTGTGCGCAGCATCGGGCGGCTGGCGACGACCGGGCGGAACATGCGCCCGGCCGACCTGGCCCGCGAGCTGGGCATGCCGCCGTGGAAGGTGGATCGGGTCCGCCAGCAGATGCGCGGCTGGACGGGCGACGCGGTGGCCACCGCGCTGACCGCCATCGCCCGGGCCGACGCCGACGTCAAGGGCGGTTCGGCCGACCCGGCCTACGCCCTGGAGCGCGCGGTGGTCGCCGTCGCCAAGGCCGCCCGGGCCGGCTCCCGCCCGTCCTACTGACCGTCTCCGAACCCCGGCCCCCGACCCCCGGCCCCAGGCCGCTACGGCCGCTACTTCCGCATGGCCCGTACGGCGTTGTCCGCGTCGGTCTGCAGGTCGTTGCGGAGTTCGGTCATGGACGGCGGGGTGCTCTTCCCCTGGGTGTAACTGGCGTTGTACGTGAGGTAGAAGGTCATCCCGCCGTCGCGGATGTCCATCTCGGCGTAGAGGCTGTGGTACGTCGACGAGCCGTCGTCCTTGTACAGGAAGTAGGCCTCGTCGCCGATCCCGGTGATGTCGGTGACCTGGTAGCCCCGGGCCCGGTAGAGCTCCTTGTTGGCCTCGAGCTCGGGCCCGGGGTTGACGGCCTTGTGCAGGTCGGCGCGGATGTAGACGGAGGCGAACTCGCTGTCGCTGTTGCCGCCGGTCCGCTTGAGCGACATCGAGCAGTTCATGCTGTCCAGCGCCGGGTTCCGGTCGGTGTGGTGGGACGGCGAGTTGGCGTCGGTGGTGACGGAGTACGTCTCCAGCAGCCGGGAGGGCTTCGCGGTGGCGCAGAAGTCGTCGGAGAGGTGGTAGTTGCCGAGGCTGCGCGGCGAGGAGTCGCTGCTGACCAGGTCCGGGACGGCCAGCACGGCGGTGGTCCAGCCGGCCGAGGCGAGGAGCGCGCCGACGAAGGCCCAGACGGCGTTGCGGCGCAGGTTCCCGCCCTTCCGCGGCACCGCGCCGCCACCCGGCGCACCTGGTGCACCCGGCGCGCTCGGCGCGCTCGGCAGCCCCGGTGCACCCGGCAGCCCGGTCGGCGGCCCGAACCCGCTCGTGACCGGCCCCGCCACCCCCGGTACGGGAGTCCCAGCCCCCGGCGCACCCGGCTGCTGCGGGAACCCGTACCCGGGCCCCGGCCCCGGCCCGCTCGGTGCCGAGGGCGGCGGCGGTGGTGGTGGTGGCGTCGTCATGGAAGTCCCCCCTGTGGACCGGCGCCGCGGGTGCTCCCCGCACCCACGGTCGCGCGTGATCGACCATAGCGGCCGGCGCGTGGAACGCGACAGGCGCCGTGGTCCGCCTCCCGGAGGAGGCCGATCACGGCGCCTGTCGTACAGCTGAAGCTGTTGTGCACCGCACCCGCGTGGCGAACGCAGGCCGCGTACGGTGCGAGTCTCGCACGCCTCGGAGTTCCGGGTAGAGGGCCGGGTCGCTCCGGGGCGGTGGGGGCGTGCAGCCCCCGGGGGCGTCAGGCCTGGACGGCGGTGTTGACGCGCTTGGTGATGGCCGACTTCTTGTTGGCGGCCTGGTTGGCGTGGATGACGCCCTTGCTCACGGCCTTGTCCAGCGCCTTGGAGGCGGCGCGGGCCAGCACGGCGGCCTTCTCGGTCTCACCGGCGGCAGCGGCCTCGCGGGCCTTGCGCAGGGCGGTCTTCAGCGAGGACTTGACGGCCTTGTTGCGCAGGCGCGCCTTCTCGTTGGTCTTGTTGCGCTTGATCTGGGACTTGATGTTCGCCACGAAAGAGCCTCAGTCTTGTCTGAACGGGTTCTGGGTTCCCCCCGGCCGGAGGCTGGGGAGGTCTGCACCCGGGTGGCCGCCGGACCAGCTGAGAGGGCATGCCGGGGCCAGGTGCAGCAGCCCACGCTACCAGGGGCCCGCCACCCGCCCCAAACCGGCCGCCGGACCGGCCGCCGGACCGCCCGCGGCACTAACCGCCGGACCGACCGCCGGACCGCCCGCGGCACCGACCGCCGGACCGGCCGCGGGCCGGGCCCGGCTAGGCGCTCAGCACCGGCTCCCCGTAGTGCTCGACCTCCGGGAACGGCCGGTAGAACCGGTGCAGCAGCTCGCGCCACCGCAGGTACTCGGCCGAGCCGCGGAAGCCCTCGGTGTGGTCGGCGAGGGTCTCCCACTCCACCTGGAGCAGGAAGCGCGAGCCGCGCCCCTCGTCCAGGCAGCGGCGCAGTTCCAGGGAGCGGAAGCCGCGCTGGACGGCGATCAGCGGGCGGGCCTCGGCGAAGGCGGTGAGGAACTCGTCCTCCCGGCCTGGCAGGACGTCGAGCAGGGCGCTTTCGAGGATCATGACGGGCCATCCTGCCGCCCCGCACCGGGGTCGCGGAAGGCTGTGAGGTGCCCGAACGGCGTCCCGGGTCGCAGTCGTGGGAGGATGGGAGGAACTATTTCGATCGGACGAGACTGTCCGGTCCCCGGGATAGCCGGTCAGCGATGATCCGGACACCCCCGGCCCCGGACCAACGGAGAATCGGACCAAGGTGCCCGCGACCCCCAGCAATGTGCCAGAGCCCAGCCGTACCGACCCGGCGCTGATCCGCAACTTCTGCATCATCGCCCACATCGACCACGGCAAGTCGACGCTCGCAGACCGGATGCTGCAGATCACCGGCGTGGTCGACCCGCGGCAGATGCGCGCCCAGTACCTCGACCGCATGGACATCGAGCGTGAGCGCGGCATCACCATCAAGTCGCAGGCGGTCCGTCTGCCGTGGGCCCCCAAGACCGGGCCGGACGCCGGGACGACGCACATCCTCAACATGATCGACACCCCCGGCCACGTGGACTTCACGTACGAGGTGTCCCGCTCCCTCGCGGCCTGCGAGGGCACCATCCTGGTGGTCGACGCGGCCCAGGGCATCGAGGCGCAGACCCTCGCCAACCTGTACCTGGCGCTGGAGAACGACCTCACGATCGTCCCGGTCCTCAACAAGATCGACCTGCCGGCCGCCCAGCCGGAGAAGTACGCGGCCGAGATCGCCCACATCATCGGCTGCGACCCCTCCGACGTGCTCCAGGTCAGCGCCAAGACCGGTCTCGGCGTCGAGGACCTGCTGGACCACATCGTCAACACCGTCCCGGCCCCGGTCGGCGTCAAGGACGCCCCGGCCCGCGCGATGATCTTCGACTCGGTGTACGACTCCTACCGCGGCGTGGTCACCTACGTCCGTGTGGTGGACGGTCAGCTCACCAAGCGCGAGCGCATCGCGATGATGTCGACCGGCGCCACTCACGAGCTGCTGGAGATCGGCGTCATCTCGCCGGAGCCGAAGGTCGCCGACGGCCTCGGCGTCGGCGAGGTGGGCTACATCATCACCGGTGTGAAGGACGTCCGGCAGTCCAAGGTCGGTGACACGATCACCTCGATGCACAAGGGCGCCACCGAGCCGCTCGGCGGCTACAAGGACCCGCGCCCGATGGTGTTCTCCGGCCTGTACCCGCTGGACGGTTCGGACTACCCGCTGCTGCGCGACGCCCTGGACAAGCTGCGCCTCAACGACGCCGCCCTGGTGTACGAGCCGGAGACCTCGGTCGCGCTCGGCTTCGGCTACCGCTGCGGCTTCCTCGGCCTGCTGCACCTGGAGATCATCCGGGAACGCCTGGAGCGCGAGTTCAACCTCGACCTGATCTCCACCGCCCCGAACGTGGTCTACCGGGTGGTGATGGAGGACGGCACCGAGCACACCGTCACCAACCCGAGCGAGTTCCCGTCCGGCAAGATCTCCGAGGTCTACGAGCCGGTCGTGCGCGGCACCATCCTGGCGCCGAACGAGTTCGTCGGCGCGATCATGGAGCTCTGCCAGTCGCGTCGCGGCAACCTCCAGGGCATGGACTACCTGTCCGAGGACCGGGTCGAGCTGCGCTACACCCTGCCGCTCGCCGAGATCGTCTTCGACTTCTTCGACCAGCTGAAGTCCAAGACCCGCGGCTACGCCTCGCTCGACTACGAGCCCATCGGCGAGCAGAGCGCCCAGCTGGTCAAGGTCGACATCCTGCTGCACGGTGACCCGGTGGACGCGTTCTCCGCGATCGTGCACAAGGACAAGGCCTACAGCTACGGCGTGATGATGGCCGGCAAGCTGCAGAAGCTGATCCCGCGCCAGCAGTTCGAGGTGCCGATCCAGGCCGCCATCGGCTCCCGGGTGATCGCCCGTGAGACGGTCCGCGCCATCCGCAAGGACGTCCTCGCCAAGTGCTACGGCGGTGACATCTCCCGCAAGCGGAAGCTGCTGGAGAAGCAGAAGGAAGGCAAGAAGCGGATGAAGATGGTCGGCAGCGTGGAGGTCCCGCAGGAGGCCTTCATCGCCGCGCTGTCCACCGACGCCGAGGGGCCGAAGGACAAGAAGTAGCCGCGAGCGGCATGCGGCGAGGGGCCCGGGCATCCGCCCGGGCCCTTCCGCGTGTCCGGGCCCTTCCGCGTGTCCGGGCCCTTCCGCGTGTCCGGGCCTACTTCAGTGCGGCCAGCACGCCGGTGACGATCCCGGCCTTGGCCAGCCGCCCCGCGGTGCCGGTGAACACGGTGGGCTTCATGGCGTCGTCCGGGCGGACCAGTTGGAGCAGCCCGTCCCGCCGGCCGAGGCTGAGGCACTGCGCGACGTACCGGAACGAGAACGGCTCCGAGGCGCGCCCGTCGAGCAGCCGGCCCACGTACCTGCCCTGCGGCAGCGCGGTGGCGCAGCCCATCCGCAGGGTGCCGACGCCGGGGACGGTGACGGCGGCGGCGTCGCCGACCACGTGGATGTCGGGGTGCGAGAGCGAGCGCAGGTGGTCGTCCACCAGGGCGCGGCCGCGGTCGTCGACGGCCAGTCCGGCTCGGGCGGCCAGCGGGTGGGGTTCCATCGAGGCGGCCCACACGGTGAGCTCGGCGTCGATCGGTCCGGCGTCGGTGCGCAGCCCGTCGGGGGTGACCTCGGTGACGGTGGCGTTCTCGTGGACGGCGACGCCGAGCCGGTCGAGGACGCGCCGGACGTGGGCCCGGCCGCGCGGCGAGAGCCAGCCGCCGACCTGTCCGGCCGAGACGATCCGCACCCGCCGGCCGGGGTGGGCCTCGGCGAGTTCGGCCGCCAGTTCGATGCCGGTGGCGCCGCCGCCGACGACGGCGAGGGTGCCGGGGTGCTCGGCCCCGTCGATCAGGCGCCGCACCTCGTGGGCGCGCTCCACGGGGTGGGCGTACTCGGCGGCGCCGGGGACGCCGTGCCAGGCGGTGCGGCTGCCGAGGGCGTAGACCAGGGTGTCGTAGCCGAGGGTGGCGCCGTCGTCCAGCAGGACCTGGTGCCCGGCCGGGTCGAGTTCGACGGCCCGGGCCCGGTGGTGCTCGATCCGGCGGCCGCGGGCGAGGTCGCCGAGGGCGGGCCAGTCGCGGCCGCGGCCGGCTGCCGTCTCGTGCTGGCGGACGCGGTGCTGGAGCCGCTCCTCGGGGGCGACCAGGGTGACGGCGCGGTGCCGTCCGGCGCCCTTGGCCGCGGTGAGGCCGGCGTACCCGGCGCCCAGGACGACGATCCGCCGGTCGGTGCTGGTGGTGCTGCTCATCTCGTCCGCCTCCTTGCGAGGGCGCTCCGGTGGAGCGCTGTTCGGGAAGGGGACGACGTGGCCGGCCGGGGTGTGACGGTGTCCTGCGTCACACCCGGACGGGGGTGATCCGGGTGAGCTTCTCGGGGTTGACCACGACGTACGCCTCGGCGATCCGCCCGCCGGCCAGGGCGAAGGCCACCACGCCGCCGACGGTGCCGGTGGCCTTCTCGTACCAGACCAGGCCGGGCTCGCCGTTGACCGTCGCGGGGCCGAGGGCGAACTCGGGGGTGAACCACTTCTCGACCAGGCCGGCCACCAGGCGGGCCACCTTGTCGGCGCCGTGCACCGGGCGGGCGGCGGCGCGGACGATGCCGCCGCCGTCGGCGTGCCAGACCACGTCCGGGTCGAGGATCTCCATCAGGCCGAGGATGTCGCCCCTGGTGCTGGCGGAGGCGAACGCCTCGACGGCCCGGCGGTGTGCGGCCGGGCCGGTGCCGCCGGTGGGCCGGCCGCCGTCCTTGATCCGGCGGCGGGCCCGGGAGGCGAGCTGGCGGGTGGCGTCCGGGGTGCGGTCCAGGGAGGCGGCGATGTCGTCGAAGCCGACCGCGAAGACGTCGTGCAGGACGAGGGCGGCCCGTTCGGCCGGCGTGAGCCGTTCCAGGACGGCGAGCAGGGCGAGCGAGACGGACTCGCCGCGTTCGGCCAGGTCGGCGGGGGAGTCGGGGCCGTCCGCGTAGGAGACGGACGGCTCGGGCAGCCACTCGCCGTAGTAGGCCTCGCGGCGGGCCCGGGCGGAGCCCAGCTGGTCGTAGCAGAGCCGGGTGACCACGGTGGTGAGGAAGGCGCGCGGGTCGTCGACGGCGCCGCGGTCGGCGCCGCGCCAGCGCAGCCAGGCGTCCTGGAGGACGTCCTCGGCGTCGGCGTGGGAGCCGAGCAGCCGGTAGGCCACCGAGCCGAGGTAGCGGCGGTTCGCCTCGAAGGCGTCCGGGGCCTGGGCCGGGGTGGCGGGCTGTGCGGTCACGGGGGCCAAGGTAGCGCCCGTGGAGGGGAAAGCGAAGAGCCGGGACGGAGGGGTCCGTCCCGGCTCGTCACGTGATGACGGATCGCTCGTCACGTGAGGACGGATCAGTCCACCTCGGCCACGGCCTCCGCGAACTGCGCCTGGTAGAGCCGGGCGTAGGCGCCGTCGGCGGCGATCAGCTCGTCGTGGGAGCCCTGTTCCACGATGGAGCCGTTCTCCATCACCAGGATGACGTCGGCGTCGCGGATGGTGGAGAGGCGGTGGGCGATGACGAAGCTGGTGCGGCCGGTGCGCAGTTGGGCCATGGCCCGCTGGATGAGGACTTCGGTGCGGGTGTCGACCGAGCTGGTGGCCTCGTCGAGGACGAGGATCGACGGCTGGGCGAGGAAGGCCCGGGCGATGGTGATCAGCTGCTTCTCGCCGGCGCTGACGCCGGTGCCCTCGTCGTCGATGACGGTGTCGTAGCCGTCGGGGAGGGTGCGGACGAAGCGGTCGACGTGGGCGGCCTTGGCGGCTTCGACGACCTGTTCGCGGGTGGCGGAGCCGGCGCCGTAGGCGATGTTGTCGGCGATGGTGCCGCCGAACAGCCAGGTGTCCTGGAGGACCATGCCGATGCCGGAGCGCAGGTCCTCGCGGGACATCGCGGCGATGTCGGTGCCGTCGAGGGTGATCCGGCCGGAGCTGACCTCGTAGAACCGCATCAGCAGGTTGACCAGGGTGGTCTTGCCGGCGCCGGTGGGGCCGACGATGGCCACGGTCTGGCCGGGTTCGACCTTGAGCGAGAGGTCCTCGATGAGGGGCTTGTCGGGGTCGTAGCGGAAGGCCACGTCCTGGAAGGCGACCCGGCCGTGGACGGTGTCGGGCTTCTCGGGCATGGCCGGCTCGGGGCTCTGCTCGGGGGCGTCGAGCAGTTCGAAGACGCGCTCGGCGGAGGCGACTCCGGACTGCACCAGGTTGGCCATGCTGGCGACCTGGGTGAGCGGCTGGCTGAACTGCCGGGAGTACTGGATGAAGGCCTGGACGTCGCCGATGGACAGCGAGCCGCTGGCCACCCGCAGGCCGCCGACCACCGCGACCAGCACGTACTGGAGGTTGCCGATCAGCATCATCGCGGGCTGGATGATCCCGGAGATGAACTGGGCGCGGAAGCTGGCGTGGAACAGCGCGTCGTTGTGCTCGCGGAAGGTCTCGGCGGACTCGCGCTGCCGGCCGAACACCTTGACCAGGGTGTGGCCGGTGTACATCTCCTCGATGTGGGCGTTGAGTTGGCCGGTGGACTTCCACTGCTGGACGAACTGCGGCTGGGCCCGCTTGCCGACCTTGGCGGCGACGACCACCGACAGCGGCACCGAGACCAGGGCGATCGCGGCGAGCAGCGGGGAGATCCAGAACATGAACCCCAGCACACCGACCACGGTGAGCAGCGAGTTGACGATCTGTCCCATGGTCTGCTGCATCGACTGGCCGATGTTGTCGATGTCGTTGGTGACCCGGCTGAGCACCTCGCCGCGCGGCTGCTTGTCGAAGTAACTCAGCGGCAGCCGGGCGAGCTTGGCCTCGACGTCCTGGCGCAGCCGGTAGCTGGCGGACTGGATGGCCTTGGTGGCCAGGCGGCCCTGGACGATGCCGAACAGGGCGGCGGCGAGGTAGATGCCGAGCACCCAGAGCAGGATGGAGCCGATGGCGCCGAAGTCCATGCCGTGGCCGGGGGTGAAGTCGACCGCGGAGAGCAGGTCGGCGATGCCGCCGTCGCCGTGGGCGCGGAGCCCGGCGATGACCTCGGCCTTGGAGGCGCCGGGCTGGAAGCGGGCGCCGATGACGCCGGCGAAGATCAGGTCGGTGGCGTCGCCGAGGATCTTGGGGCCGGTGACGGCGCAGCCGATGCCGAGCAGGCCCAGCGCCAGGACGCCGAGCAGCAGCTTGCGTTCGGGGCGCAGCAGGCCGAGCACGCGCTTGCCGGAGCCCTTGAAGTCCATGGACTTCTCGGTGCCCTGGCCGCCCATGAAGCGGCCCGGTCCGGCCGGGCCGCGGCGGGCGGCGGCGGCCTGGGAGTCGCTGGGGAGCTTGTCGGCGCCCGCGTCCGTCTCGGGGGGTGTCATGCCGCCCGCGTCCTTCGTGGGGGGTGTCATGCCGCCCGCGTCCTTCTTGGGGGTGGTCACGCCGCCTCCTGCTCGGTGAGCTGGGAGAGCACGATCTCCCGGTACGTCGGGTTGTCGGCCATCAGTTCGTGGTGGGTTCCGGTGCCGACGACGGCGCCCTCGTCCAGGACGATGATCCGGTCGGCGTCGCGGATGGTGGACACGCGCTGGGCGACGATCAGGACGGTGGCGTCGGCGGTCTCGCGGGCGAGGGCCTTGCGCAGCTTGGCGTCGGTGGCGTAGTCGAGCGCGGAGAAGGAGTCGTCGAAGAGGTAGACGTCGGGGCGGCGGACGAGGGCCCGGGCGATGGCCAGGCGCTGGCGCTGGCCGCCGGAGACGTTGCTGCCGCCCTGGGCGATCGGGGCGTCCAGGCCCTCGGTCAGCTTCTCGACGAACTCCTTGGCCTGGGCGATCTCCAGGGCGTGCCAGAGTTCCTCGTCGGTGGCGTCGGGCCGGCCGTAGCGGAGGTTGCTGGCGACGGTGCCGGTGAACAGGTAGGGCTTCTGCGGGACGATGCCGACGCTGTCGGCGATGGCGTCGGCGGAGAGCTCGCGCACGTCCACGCCGTCGAGCAGGACCTGGCCGGAGGTGGCGTCGAAGAGCCGGGGGACGAGGCCGAGCAGGGTGGACTTGCCGCTGCCGGTGGAGCCGATGATGGCGGTGGTCTCGCCGGGGCGGGCGGTGAGCTCGATGCCGCGCAGCACCGAGGCCTCGGCACCGGGGTAGCGGAAGTCGACGTCGCGCAGTTCCAGGTGGCCGCGGCGCAGCAGTTCGGTGACCGGGGCGGCGGGCGGGACGACGCTGGAGGAGGTGGCCAGGACCTCCTGGACGCGCTCGGCGCAGACCTCGGCGCGCGGCACCATCATGAACATGAAGGTGGCCATCATGACGCTCATCAGGATCTGCATCAGGTAGGACAGGAAGGCGGTGAGCGCGCCGATCTGCATGTCGCCGCTGTCGATGCGGTGGGCGCCGAACCAGAGCACCGCGATGCTGGAGACGTTCACGACCAGCATCACGGCCGGGAACATCATGGACATCAGCCGGCCGACCTGCCGGGCGACCTGGGTGAGGTCCTCGTTGGCCTCGCCGAAGCGGTGCTGCTCGTGGCCGTCCTTGACGAAGGCGCGGATGACCCGGATGCCGGTGATCTGCTCGCGCAGCACCCGGTTCACGGTGTCGATCTTCACCTGCATGCTGCGGAACTTCGGGCGCAGTGCCCGGACCAGCAGGGTGACGACGACGCCGAGCAGGGGGATGACGGCGAGCAGCAGCCCGGACAGCGGGACGTCCTGGTTGAGCGCCATGATGATGCCGCCGACGCACATGATCGGCGCGGCGACCATCAGCGTGAAGCTCATCAGGGCCAGCATCTGGACCTGCTGGACGTCGTTGGTGGTGCGGGTGATCAGGGAGGGCGCGCCGAACTGGCCGACCTCCCGGGAGGAGAAGCTCTGCACCCGGTCGAAGACGGCGGTGCGGACGTCGCGGCCGAAGGCCATCGCGGTGCGGGCGCCGTAGTAGACGGCGCCGATCGAGCACACTGCCTGGACGAGGGTGACACCGATCATCACGGCGCCCACGCGCAGGATGTAGCCGGTGTCGCCCTTGACCACGCCCTGGTCGATGATGTCGGCGTTGAGCGTGGGCAGGTACAGCGCGGCGAGGGTGGACACCAGCTGGAGGAGCACCAGCAGGGTGATCGGTCGGGAATATGGGCGCAGGTACGCCCGGAGCAGTCTGATCAGCACTGGCACACTCTTGTCGTCGCCGGTCGGGTTCGCACCCCAATTCTCGTTGTTCCAGGGCGTCGTACAGGCCATTCGGGGGCTGTCCGGCGGAGGTTTGCCTGGCCTTTGCCATCGCCGGGCCGGCTGCCGGGCCGACGGCCCAGGTCACCGGCCGCGCGGGCCGGTCACCGGCGCCGCGGGGGCGTGCCAGCTGGATCCGCCCCCTTACGGAATGACCGGTTTCCCCCTAGGCTGCTGACTACGCCCTTGTTACTGACCGGTACCAACCGAGTTAACCGGGGCCCCGGCGGCCGCCCCCCACGGACGCCGCGACAATCCCTCAGACGGCCACCCGCCCCCGGAGGTCCTCGTTGAGTTCCGCGCAGTCCCTGATCGACTCCGGCAGTGCCGACATCGTCGCCGGGCGTCCCGCCTCCGTCGCCCACCTGTTCCTGGAGCGGGTCGCCCTGACCCCGAACGCCGAGGCCTACCGCTACCCGGCCTCGGTCGACGAGCACGCCGCGGACGGCGCCCCGGGCGCCGAGCAGTGGCGCTCGCTGACCTGGGCGCAGACCGCGGTCCGGGTCAAGGCGGTGGCCGCCGGCCTGATGGCGCTCGGCATCCAGCCCGAGGACAGGGTCGCGCTGGCCTCCTCCACCCGGGTCGAGTGGATCCTCACCGACCTCGGCGCGATGTGCGCGGGCGCCGCGATCACCACCGTCTACCCGAGCACCAACGGGGACGAGACGGCCTTCATCCTCTCCAACTCCGGCTCCCGGGCCCTGTTCGCCGAGAACGCCGCCCAGCTGGCCAAGGCCGTCGAGCACATCGACCAGCTGCCCGAGCTGCGCACCGTGATCCTCTTCGACGCCCCCGCCGAGACGCCCGAGGCGGGCGGGCTGGAGCTGATCACCCTCGCCGAGCTGGAACGGCGCGGCACCGAGTACCTGGAGCAGCACCCGGACGCGGTCGAGAAGGCGGTGGCCGCGCTCGACAAGGAGCAGCTGGCCACCCTCATCTACACCTCCGGCACCACCGGCCGCCCCAAGGGCGTGCGCCTGGTGCACGACTGCTGGGCGTACGAGGGCCGGGCCCAGGAGGCCAGCGGTCTGCTCGGCCCCGACGACGTCCAGTTCATGTGGCTGCCGCTGTCGCACGTCTTCGGCAAGACGCTGATCTCCGGCCAGATCGCCACCGGCCACGTGATGGCGGTGGACGGCCGGGTCGACCGGATCATCCACAACCTGCCGGTCATCCGGCCGACCACGATGGCCTCGGCGCCGCGCATCTTCGAGAAGGTCTACAACGGCATCGCCGGCCGGGCCCGGGCCGAGGGCGGCGCCAAGTACAAGATCTTCCTGTGGGCCGCCAAGGTCGCCCGCGAGCACGCCCGGGCGGTCCAGGAGAGCCGGATCGCCACCGGCGTCGAGAGCGCCCCGCTGGGCCTGCGGCTGCAGCACGCCCTGGCCGACAAGCTGGTGTACGCGAAGATCCGGGCGGCCTTCGGCGGCCGGCTGCGCGGCGCGGTCTCCGGCAGCGCCGCGCTCGCCCCCGAGATCGGCTACTTCTTCCTCGGCGCCGGGGTGCCGATCCTGGAGGGCTACGGGCTGAGCGAGACCAGCGCCGGCTCCTGCGTCAACCGCAAGGAGGACGTGCGGATCGGCACGGTCGGCCGCCCGCTGCCTGGCACCGAGGTGCGGATCGCCGAGGACGGCGAGATCCTGCTGCGCGGCCCCGGCGTCATGCGCGGCTACCACAACCTGCCGGAGAAGACCGCCGAGGTGCTGGAGCCGGACGGCTGGTTCCACACCGAGGACATCGGCGAGCTCAGCCCCGACGGCTTCCTGCGGATCACCGACCGCAAGAAGGACCTGTTCAAGACCTCCGGCGGCAAGTACGTGGCGCCCAGCGAGGTCGAGGGCAAGTTCAAGGCGGTCTGCCCGTTCGTCAGCAACATCCTGGTGATCGGCAACGGCCGCAACTACTGCACCGCGCTGATCGGCCTGGACGAGGCGGTGCTGATGCCGTGGGCCGCCGAGCGCGGCCTGGCCGGCAAGAGCTACGCCGAGCTGGCCGCCGACCCGGCCGTGCACCAGCTGATCGAGGGCTTCGTCAAGCGGGTCAACGCCGACCTCCAGCGCTGGCAGACGATCAAGAAGTTCCACCTGCTGCCGCGCGACCTCGACATCGAGCACGGCGAGCTCACCCCGAGCCTGAAGATCAAGCGCCCGGTGGTCGAGCGGACCTACGCGGACGCGGTGACCGCCATGTACGCGGGCGCCAACGAGGCCTGAGCCCCCGCTCCCGTACGGCTCACGTGGTCGGGTGAGTCGTACGGGACAATGGGGTCATGCCCTCCGCACTCCCCGACGGTGATCCGGTGCCGTCCGACGGTTCCCTGCCCGCGCACGCCCTCACCGGGCTGGGCGACCGGCCGTTCGGCTTCTACCTGCACGTGCCGTACTGCGCCAGCCGCTGCGGCTACTGCGACTTCAACACCTACACCGCCACCGAGCTGCGCTCCTCCGGGGCGGTCGCCTCGCAGGAGACCTACGCGGACAACGTGGTCGCCGAGATCCGGCTGGCCCGCCGCATCCTGGGCTCCGCGGACCTCCCGGTGCGGACGGTGTTCCTCGGCGGCGGCACCCCGACCCTGCTGCCGGCCCGCGACCTGGTGAAGATGCTCGCCGCCCTGCGCGAGGAGTTCGGGCTCGCCCCGGACGCCGAGGTCACCACCGAGGCCAACCCGGAGTCCGTCGACCCGGCCTACCTCGCGGAACTGCGCGAGGGCGGCTACAACCGGATCTCCTTCGGCATGCAGAGCGCCCGCCCGCACGTCCTCCGGCTGCTCGACCGCCACCACACCCCCGGCCGCCCCGAGGCCTGCGTGGCCGAGGCCCGCGAAGCCGGCTTCGAGCACGTCAACCTCGACCTGATCTACGGCACCCCCGGCGAGTCCGACGACGACTGGCGGGCCTCCCTGGACGCCGCGATCGGCGCCGGGCCGGACCACGTCTCCGCCTACTCGCTGATCGTCGAGGACGGCACCAAGCTGGCCGCCCGGGTCAAGCGCGGCGAACTGCCGATGATCGACGACGACGTGCACGCCGACCGCTACCTCATCGCCGAGCAGGCGCTGAGCGCGGCCGGCTACTCCTGGTACGAGGTCTCCAACTGGGCCACCACCCCCGAGGGCCGCTGCCGCCACAACGAGCTCTACTGGACCGGCGCCGACTGGTGGGGCGCCGGCCCCGGCGCCCACAGCCACGTCGGCGGCGTCCGCTGGTGGAACGCCAAGCACCCCGCCGCCTACGCCCAGGCCCTCGCCGAGGACCGCACCCCGGCCCTGGGCCGCGAGGTCCTGACCGAGGAGGACCGCCGGGTCGAGCGCATCCTGCTGGAACTGCGCCTCGCCGAGGGCATCCCGCTGGACCTCCTCACCGCCACCGGCCTGAAGGCCGCCGACCGCCACCTCGTCGACGGCCTCCTGGCCGAGGAGCCGTACCGGCAGGGCCGCGCCACCCTCACCCTCCAGGGGAGGCTGCTGGCGGACGCCGTCGTGCGGGACCTGGTGGACTGATCGAGGGCCTGTCGTGTTCGCGCGACCACCTCGAGTGCGCGAGCGCCGAGGGTCCTACTGCTGGCCCGGCAGGGCGGTGAAGTCGATCAACTCCTCGACCTTCGCCAGGAGTTCGGGCTCCAGGTCCTTGTAGGAGTTCACCTTCGAGAGGATCCGCTTCCAGGCGGCCGGGGTGTCCACCGGCCAGCCGAGGCGGCGGCAGGTGCCCTCCTTCCAGTCCTCTCCGCGGGGGACGGCGGGCCAGGCGGGGATGCCGACGCTGGACGGCTTCACGGCCTGCCAGATGTCGATGTAGGGGTGGCCGACGACCAGTACCGAGTCGCCGGTGACCTGGGCCGCGATGCGGTGTTCCTTGGTGCCCGGGAGCAGGTGGTCGACCAGGACGCCGAGGCGGCGGCCGGGGCCGGGGGCGAAGTCGGCGACGATCGCGGGGAGGTCGTCGATGCCCTGGAGGTACTCGACGACCACGCCCTCGATACGCAGGTCGTCGCCCCACACCCGCTCGACCAGCTCGGCGTCGTGCCGGCCCTCCACGTAGATCCGGGACTCGCGGGCGACCCGGGCCCGGGCGCCGGGGACGGCGAGGGAGCCGGAGGCGGTGCGGGCGGGGGTGCGGGGGGCGGCCGGGGCGCTCGGGCGGATCAGGGTGACCACCCGGCCCTCCAGCAGGAAGCCGCGCGGCACCATCGGGAAGACCCGGTGCTTGCCGAAGCGGTCCTCCAGGGTGACGGTGAACCCCTCGGCGGTCTTCTCGCAGCGCACCACCGCCCCGCAGTAGCCGGTGGCCGCCTCCTCGACCACCAGGTCCCGCTCGGCGGGCACCTCGGGCGCCGGTTGCTGCTTCTTCCACGGCGGGGTGAGGTCGGGTCCGTACTGGTGGCTGCGCATACCGGCGAGTCTACGGACGGCCCGTCAGAGGCCCGGCGCGCCCCAGACCGGGAACCAGCGGCTGAGGTCCTTCTCCAGCCGCAGGTCGTTCCCCAGCATCGCGTTGACCTGGAGCTCCAGCGGGCTGTTGCGCCGCTCGCCCCCGCCGGGCATCGGGGCGAAGGGGTAGAAGGTGCCGCGCTTGTAGAGGTAGACCAGGGCCAGCGACTGCCCCTCCGCGTTGCGGAAGGCGACCAGCGAGCAGAGCAGCTGCGGCCCGAAGCCGTTCGCCTCCAGCTCGCTGTTGACCGCGTGCAGGTCGTTCACCAGTTCCGGCAGCTCCTCGGAGGTGTGCCGGGTGAGCAGCCAGGAGTAGCCGTAGCCGTCCTTGGAGGCCTCCACCGGGACGCCGCCGCGCTCGGTGTCGGCGTCCAGCAGGGCCCGGACCTGCTGCTCCACCTGGACGAAGGCCGCGCCCTCGACGGCCGCGAAGCAGACCGAGCCGAGCCCGGTGGGGAGGAACCCGGCCCCGGCCTCCAGGGTGAGCGCGGCGGACGGCACGCCGAACAGCTGGTCCAGGTCGGGCTTGACGGGCTTGGTGCGGCCGAACAGGGCGTCCAGGAATCCCACGGCGGTCCTTCCGGGTCGGAACGGGGTCAGCGGCCGAGCTGCTCGGAGATCCTCGCCAGCTGGGCCAGTCGCTTCTCCAGCGTCGGGTGGGTGGAGAACAGCTGGGAGGCGGTCTCCCTGGCGCTCAGCGCGGGGGCGAAGTAGAAGGCGTTGTAGGGCTGCGACTTGCGCAGGTCCTCGGTGGGGATGGCCGCGATCTGCCCGGTGACCTTGGTGAGGGCCGAGGCCAGCGCGCTGGGCCGGCCGGTGAGCTGGGCGGCGGCCCGGTCGGCGGCCAGTTCGCGGTAGCGGGACAGCAGCCGGGTGAGCAGGAAGCTGATCGCGTAGACGACGATCGACACCAGCGGGATGATCAGCGCCGCGATGGCCGCGTTCTGGTCGTTGCTGTTGCGGTTGCCGCCCATGAACCCGCCGTACATGGCGATCCGGGTCATCGCGCCGGCGAGCACGCCGAGGAAGCCGGCGATGGTCATCACCGCGACGTCCCGGTGGGCGACGTGCGAGAGCTCGTGGGCGAGGACGCCCTCCAGCTCCTCGGGTTCGAGCCGGCGCAGCAGGCCGGTGGTGACGCACACCACGGCGTTCTGCGGGTTGCGGCCGGTGGCGAAGGCGTTCGGCATGTCGTTGTCGGCGACCGCCACGCGGGGCTTGGGCATGTCGGCCAGGGCGCAGAGCCGGTCGATGGTGCCGTGCAGCTGGGGGTACTGCTCCTCGGTCACCTGGTGGGCGCCCATGGCCCGCTCGGTGATCTTGTCGCTGAACCAGAACTGGGCCACGAACAGCCCGCCGGAGATCAGCACGATCAGCGGCCAGGCCCCGCGCAGCAGCGCGATCAGCAGGCCCGTGAAACCGACGTACAGCAGCCCGATCACGAACATCGTCGCGACCATGCGGCCGGTCAGGCCGCGGTCGGGCGCGAAACGGGTGTGCTGGCCCGAGCTCGACATTGCTTGCTCCTCCGTTCGCCGTCGCTTTCGATGCTGCCACCCGGACGGCCCCGGAGCACCACCCGCGCACGCGGAGTGTCGCGCGGCCGTCCGGAACTGCGGGCAGGATCACCCCGGCCGGGCCGTTCCTGCGGTAGGACCCGGGCCGTACACTGGCAGGTACGGTTTTGGCACTCGGGTGTGCAGAGTGCCAGGGTCGGGGCCCTTCTCGGAGCGGCTCGCAGCATCACAGACCGACAACGTGCGAAGACGGAGGTGCGTGCCCCATGGCCGGTGAGGTCCGCCAGCTGGACGACCGCAAGCTCGCCGTGCTGCGCGCGATCGTCCAGGACTACGTCGGGACGGAGGAGCCGGTCGGCTCCAAGGCCCTGGTGGAACGGCACAACCTCGGGGTGTCCCCGGCCACGGTGCGCAACGACATGGCGGCGCTGGAGGAGGAGGGGTACATCCACCAGCCGCACACCAGCGCCGGGCGGATCCCCACCGACAAGGGCTACCGGCTGTTCGTCGACAAGCTCGCCGAGATCAAGCCGATGAGCTCCCCGGAGCGCCGGGCGATCCGGCACTTCCTGGACGGCGCCGTCGACCTGGACGACGTGGTCACCCGCACGGTGCGGCTGCTCGCGCAGCTGACCCGGCAGGTCGCGGTGGTGCAGTACCCCTCGCTCACCCGCTCCACCGTCCGGCACATCGAACTGGTGGCGCTGGCCCCGGCCAAGGTGATGCTGGTGCTGATCACCAACACCGGCCGGGTCGAGCAGCGGATGGTCGACTGCCCGGGCACGGTCGGCGAGACGGTCCTGGCGGACCTGCGCGCGCGGATCAACGCGCGGGCGGCCGGCCAGCGGCTGCCGGACGTCCCCGGGCTGCTGGAGGAACTCCCGGCGGCCTTCGAACAGGTCGACCGGCCGACCGTCAGCACCGTCCTGGCGACGCTGTTCGAGGCGCTCGCCGAACAGAACGAGGAGCGGATCATGCTGGCCGGCACGGCCAACCTGACCCGCTTCGGACACGACTTCCCGCTCACCATCCAGCCGGTGCTGGAGGCCCTGGAGGAGCAGGTCGTCCTGCTCCGCCTCCTGGGTGAGACCACGGACGCCGCGATGACGGTCCGGATCGGGCGGGAGAACGCGTACGAGGGGCTGAATTCCACCTCGGTCGTCTCGGTCGGCTACGGTTCGGGCGACGAGAGCGTGGCCAAACTGGGTGTGATCGGTCCGACCCGGATGGACTACCCGGGCACAATGGGGGCGGTGCGAGCGGTGGCACGGTACGTGGGTCAGATCCTGGCCGAGTCGTAGCAAGCAGCCGCCGTCGGAAAACCCGGCGGCGGTGTCCCAGTCGCACTTCTACAGGCGGAACAAGCGGAGCATTTGGTGGCCACGGACTACTACGCGGTACTCGGCGTCCGACGGGATGCGGGGCAGGACGAGATCAAGAAGGCGTTCCGGCGCCTCGCACGCGAACTGCACCCGGACGTCAACCCGGACCCGAAGACGCAGGAGCGGTTCAAGGAGATCAACGCCGCCTACGAGGTGCTCTCCGACCCGCAGAAGCGCCAGGTCTACGACCTCGGCGGCGACCCGCTGTCGCCCGGCGGCGGTGGCGCGGGCGGTTTCGGCGCCGGCGCGGCGGGCTTCGGCTTCTCCGACATCATGGACGCCTTCTTCGGCGCCGCGGCCGGCCAGCGCGGCCCGCGCTCGCGCACCCGCCGCGGCCAGGACGCCATGATCCGGCTGGAGATCACCCTGGAGGAGGCCGCCTTCGGCACCACCAAGGAACTCCAGGTCGACACCGCCGTCACCTGCACCACCTGCAGCGGCGAGGGCGCGGCCCCCGGCACCTCCGCGCAGACCTGCGACATGTGCCGCGGCAAGGGCGAGGTCTCCCAGGTGACCCGCTCCTTCCTGGGGCAGGTCATGACCTCCCGCCCGTGCCCGCAGTGCCAGGGCTTCGGCACCGTCGTGCCGACCCCGTGCCCCGAGTGCGCCGGCGACGGCCGGGTGCGGGCCCGCCGCACCCTGACGGTCAAGATCCCGGCCGGTGTGGACAACGGCACCCGGATCCAGCTGGCCGGCGAGGGCGAGGTCGGCCCCGGCGGCGGCCCGGCCGGCGACCTGTACGTCGAGATCGCCGAGACCACCCACACGGTCTTCCAGCGGCGCGGGGACGACCTGCACTGCACCGTCACCATCCCGATGACGGCCGCCGCGCTCGGCACCCAGGTGCCGCTGCAGACCCTGGACGGGCTGGAGGAGGTCGACATCCGGCCCGGCACCCAGTCCGGCCAGTCGATCCCGCTGCACGGGCGGGGCATCACCCACCTGCGCGGCGGCGGCCGGGGCGACCTGATAGTGCACGTCGAGGTGCAGACGCCCGGCAAGCTCGACGCCGAGCAGGAGGAGCTGCTGCGCCGGCTCGCCGTGCTGCGCGGCGAGGAGCGGCCGTCCGGCCAGTTCGCGCCGGGCCAGCAGGGCCTGTTCTCGCGCCTGAAGGACGCCTTCAACGGCCGGTAGTCGTCAGCGGAGGGGTGCCGGGGGCTGGTCCCCGGCACCCCTTCCGTGTGTTCCGTTCCAACCCCGGAGGTTCCCGTCATGACCGCGCCCGTCTTCGTCGTCGAGACCGAGCGGATCGCCGCCGCCGTGCCCGGGGCCGTGGTGCGGCTCGACGGGGCGGAGGGGCGGCACGCGGCGGCGGTGAAGCGGCTGGCGGTCGGCGAGGCGGTGACCCTGGCGGACGGGCTGGGACTCGGCGTGGACGGCACGGTCGCCCAGGTGCTCGGCAAGGACGCGATCGAGGTCACGGTGGCCGCGGTGCGGCGGGAGCCGGAGCCGTCGCCGCGGATCGTCGTCGTCCAGGCGCTGCCCAAGGGCGACCGCGGCGAACTGGCCGTGGAGACCATGACCGAGGTCGGCGTGGACGTGGTGGTCCCCTGGGCCGCCTCGCGCTGCATCACCCAGTGGAAGGGCGAGCGCGGCGCCAAGGCGCTCGCCAAGTGGCGGGCCACCGCCCGGGAGGCGGGCAAGCAGTCCCGCCGGCTGCGCTTCCCTGAGGTGCGCGAGGCGATGACCACCCGGCAGCTGGCGCCGTTGCTGGCCGGGGCCGCCCTGGCCGCCGTGCTGCACGAGGAGGGCGCCGAGCCGCTGGCGCAGGCCGCGCTGCCGGCCGGCGGGGACATCGTGCTGGTGGTCGGCCCGGAGGGCGGGGTCTCCCCGGAGGAGCTGGCCGCGTTCGCCGAGGCGGGGGCCAAGCCGTACCGGCTGGGCCCGTCGGTGCTGCGCACCTCGACCGCCGGGGTGGCCGCCGGGGCGCTGCTGCTGGGGCGCACCGGCCGCTGGGCCTGACCCCACCCGCAACTCCCGTGCGCCCGGCGGGAGTCTGCGGAAAACGGAGCGGCCCGTACCCGCGTCTGCCTACGCTGACCGGGTGACGGACTCCCTGAGCACCTCCGCCGGCGCCTATCTGCGCCACCCCCATCTGCACGGTGACCTGGCCGCCTTCGTCGCCGAGGACGACCTGTGGCTCGCCCCGCTGGACGGCGGCCGGGCCTGGCGGCTGACGGCCGACCACCTGCCGGTGCACCACCCGCGGTTCTCCCCGGACGGGCGGCACATCGCCTTCACCTCCACCCGGGACGGCGCCCCCGAGGTGCACGTGGTGCCGGTGGACGGCGGGCCGTCCCGGCGGCTGACGTACTGGGGCGACGCCGAGACCAGGGTGCAGGGCTGGACGGCCGACGGGCGCCCGATCGCCACCACCGGCGCGGGCGAGTCCGGGGCGCGGCGCTGCTGGGCGCACGCGGTGCCGCTGGACGGCGGCGAGCCGGCCCGGCTGCCCTACGGGCCGGTCGGCGGTCTGGCCTTCGAGCCGGACGGCGACCAGGTGCTGCTGGTGACCGTCAACAATCGCGAGCCGGCCTGGTGGAAGCGCTACCGGGGCGGCCGGGCGGGCAAGTTGTGGATCGGGCAGGACCGCTTCACCCGGATCCACGAGGAGTTGGACGGGCAGCTCGACTCCCCGCTGTGGGTGGGCGGGCGGATCGCCTTCCTGTCCGACCACGAGGGCGTCGGCGAGCTGTGGTCCAGCCGCCCGGACGGCTCGGACCTGCGCCGCCACAGCACCGACCCGGACGGCTTCTACGCCCGCAACGCCACCACCGACGGCACCCGGGTGGTCTTCCACCGGGCCGGCGACCTCTGGCTGCTGGACGACCTGGACACCGCCGTCCCGCGCCGCCTGGACGTCCGGCCGGCCGGGTCGCGGGCCGGCCGCCGCCCCCACCCGGTACCCGCCGCGTACTGGCTGGACTCCGTCGCCCCGGACCGCACCGGCCGGGCCAGCGCCGTGGTGGTGCGCGGCAGCGTGCACTGGCTGACCCACCGGGAGGGCCCGGCCCGGGTGCTGGACGAGACCCCGGGCGTGCGGGCCCGGCTGGTCCGGGTGGTGCCGGGCGAGGACGGCGCCCAGGGCGTGCTCTGGGTGTCCGACGCCGAGGGCGAGGACGCCCTGGAGTACGCCCCCGCCGTCCACGACCCCGAGCGGCGCCGGCTGGCCGCCGGGCGGCTGGGCCGGGTCAACTCGCTGGTGGTCTCCCCGGACGGCAAGCAGGCCGCGCTGGGCGTGCACGACGGCCGGGTGCTGCTGGTCGGGCTGGCCGACGGCGCCGTGCACGAGCTGGACCGCAGCACCGACGGCGAGGTCAGCGGGCTGGCGTTCAGCCCGGACTCGGCCTGGCTGGCGTGGTCCCGCCCGGTGCACCGGATGGGCCCGTACTCGCTGCGCCAGATCGTGCTGGCGAACCTGGCCACCCGCACCGTCGGCGAGCTCACCCAGCAGCGCTTCGTCGACACCTCGCCGGCCTTCACCGCGGACGGCCGCTACCTGGCCTTCCTGTCGGTGCGCAACTTCGACCCGGTCTACGACGCGCACGCCTTCGACCTGTCCTTCCCGAACGGCTGCCGCCCGTACCTGGTCACCCTCGCCGCCGACACGCCGTCCCCGTTCGGCCCGCAGCGGGCCGGGCGCCCGCTCGGTGGGGAGGAGGACGAACCGAAGGCCCGGAAGGCGGACGGCGAGGAGGCGACGGACGGGGCCGCGCCGGCCACCAGGGTGGACCTGGACGGCATCGCCGACCGGATCGTCCCCTTCCCGGTCGAGGGTGGCCGGTTCCACGCGCTGCGCGCCGCCAAGGACGGGGTGCTGTGGACCAGGGCGCCGCTGCTCGGCGAACTCGGCGACGAGGCGGCCTCCCTGGACGACGAGCGGCCCCGGCCGGTGCTGGAGTGCTTCGACCTCGGGAAGCGCCGGGTGGAGCAACTGGTGCACGGGCTCGACGGGTTCGCGGTCAGCGGGGACGGCGCCCGGGTGGCCGTGCTGGACGAGGGCGCCCTGCGGATCGTCCCGTCCGACCGCAAGGCCTCCGGCGAGGACGACGAGACCGCCGTCGACCTCGCCCGGCTGCGGGTGACCGTCGACCCGGCCGCCGAGTGGCGGCAGATGTACGCCGAGAACGGCCGGCTGATGCGGGACAACTTCTGGCGCCCCGACCTCGGCGGCCTCGACTGGGCGGGGATCCGGGACCGCTACCGGCCACTGGTCGAGCGGGTCGGCTCGCACGACGAACTGGTCGACCTGCTCTGGGAGGTGCACGGCGAACTCGGCACCTCGCACGCCTACGTCGTCCCGTACGGGCGCTACACCGAGCCGGCCCGGCGCCAGGGCCTGCTCGGCGCCGACCTGGTCCGGGACGGCGAGCAGTGGCGGATCGGCCGGATCCTGCCCGGCGAGTCCTCCGACCCCCGGGCCCGCTCGCCGCTGGCCGCGCCCGGCGCCGCGATCCGCCCGGGGGACGCCCTGCTGGCCGTCAACGGCCGCCCGGTGGATCCGGTCACCGGCCCGGCCCCGCTGCTGGCCGGCACCGCCGGGCAGCCGGTCGAGCTGACCGTGGCCGGCAAGGACGGCACCGACCGGCGCCACCCCGTGGTCGTCCCGCTCGCGGACGAGACGGCGCTGCGCTACCACGACTGGGTGGCCGGTCGGCGGGCCGAGGTGCGGGAGCTGTCCGGCGGGCGGCTCGGCTACCTGCACATCCCCGACATGCAGACGGCCGGCTGGGCCCAGCTGCACCGCGACCTGAGCACCGAGATGGCCAAGGAGGGCCTGATCGTGGACGTCCGGGAGAACCGCGGCGGCCACACCTCGCAGCTGGTGATAGAGAAGCTGGCCCGGCGGATCATCGGCTGGTACGCCATCCGGGACACCGACAGCCGGGTGCCCTACCCGATGGACGCCCCGCGCGGGCCGGTGGTCGCGCTCGCCAACGAGCTGTCCGGCTCGGACGGCGACATCGTCAACGCCGCCATCCAGGCGCTCGGGATCGGCCCGGTCGTCGGCACCCGCACCTGGGGCGGGGTGATCGGCATCGACAGCAGGTACCAGCTGGTCGACGGCACCCTGGTCACCCAGCCCAAGTACGCGATGTGGCTGGAGAACTACGGCTGGGGCCTGGAGAACCACGGCGTCGACCCGGACGTCGAGGTGCCGTTCGCCCCGCACCACTGGGCGGCCGGCGAGGACCCCCAGCTGGACGAGGGCGTGCGGATCGCCCTCGACGGCCTGGCCGCCACCCCGGCCCGCACCGCGCCTCCGCTGCCCTGGGCGTAGCCGGGGGCGGCGGCGGGAGGCGGGGGCCGGCCTCCCGCCGCCGCGGGCGTGGGTAGGATGCGGGGCTGTTCTTGATCGCGATCATGATCTGATCGACAGCTCACGGGGGAGCACACCATGGCTCAGGGCTATCCGCCGCCGCAGTACCCGCAGCAGGGGTACGGGCCGAACCCGTACGGCCAGGGGCCGTACGGGCAGCAGCCGCCGCAGGGGTACCAGCAGCCGTACCCGCAGCAGCAGGGGTACCAGCAGGCGCCGCCGCAGCCGTACCCGCAGGGGTACCAGCAGCAGCCGCACCAGCAGCCGTACCCGCCGCAGCCGTACCAGCAAGAGCCGTACCAGCAGGAGCCGTACCAGCAGCCGTACGCGCGGCCCGCGCTGCCGCCGTGCCCCAGGGAGGCGGGCGGCGGGCGGCGGTTCCTGGCGATCGTGCTCGACTTCGTCCTCGCCCTGAGCGTCGGCTTCGCCGCCGCCGTCGCCGACGACAAGACCGCGGAGCACGCCAAGCCCGTCGTGCACGCGGCCGGCCACGCCGCCGTCCACAACCCGGTGGTGCCGTTCTGGGTGGCGTTCCTGGGCGTCAGCCTGCTGACCTCGTTCCTCAACCAGGTGGTGCTCGCCCGGCTGACCGGTTTCAGCGTGGGCAAGGGGATCCTGGCCATGCGGGTGGTGCGCCGCAAGCGGGTGATGCGACCCAACACCTGGCGGCTGACCCGGCGCTGGCTGCTCGGCTTCGTCTTCCTGGCGGTGGTGATCATCTCCGAGGACTTCGACATCTCCGAGGGGGACGTCGTCGGCATGCGCTCGGTGCGCTGGAAGCACCTGCGGGAGTACCAGCAGGCCGTCGCGCGGCTCGGCTAGGCTGCGCCCGTACGGCCCCACGTCAGCGAAGACCCAGTGACCCGAGGAGAATCCGATGGCCGGCGAGCCGCAGTCCGACTGTGTGTTCTGCAAGATCGTGGCGGGCGAGATCCCGGCGACCGTGGTGCGCAAGACCGAGCGCGTGCTCGCCTTCCGTGACATCGCGCCCAAGGCCCCCGTGCACGTCCTGGTCATCCCGCACGTCCACTACCCGAACGCCGCGGCGCTGGCCGCCGCCGAGCCGGGGATCACCGCCGAACTGATCGCCGAGGCGGGCGCGGTGGCGCGGGACGAGGGCATCGAGGACTACCGGCTGATCTTCAACACCGGTGCGGGCGCCGGGCAGACCGTCTTCCACGCCCACGTGCACGTGCTCGGCGGGACGCGGATGTCCGAGAGCATGGTCTGATCCCAGGTGTCGCAGCGCGAACTCGTCGTCCTCGGCACCGCCAGCCAGGTGCCCACCCGGCACCGCAACCACAACGGCTACCTGCTCCGCTGGGACGGCGAGGGCCTGCTGTTCGACCCCGGTGAGGGCACCCAGCGGCAGATGCTGCGGGCCGGGGTCTCGGCGACCCAGATCAACCGGATCGCCGTGACCCACTTCCACGGCGACCACTCGCTGGGACTCGCCGGGGTGATCCAGCGGATCAACCTTGACCGGGTCCCGCACCCGGTGGACGTCTACTTCCCGGCCTCCGGCGAGGTCTACTTCGAGCGGCTGCGCTACGCCACCGCCTACCACGAGACCGCGGTGCTGCGGCCCCGGCCGATCGACGAGTCCGGCCCGCTGCCCGCGCCCGGCGCCCGGTTCGCGCTGGACGCCGTCCGGCTGGACCACCCGGTGGAGTCCTTCGGCTACCGGCTGTCCGAGCCGGACGGCCGCCGCCTGGTGCCCGAGCGGCTCGCCGCCGCCGGCGTGCACGGCCCGGCCGTGGGCCGGCTCCAGCACGAGGGCGCGGTCGAGGTGGACGGCCGTACCGTCACCCTGGACGAGGTCAGCGAGCCCCGGCCGGGCCAGCGGTTCGCCTTCGTGATGGACACCCGGCTCTGCGAAGGGGTGCACCAACTCGCCGAGGGCACCGACCTGTTGGTGGTCGAGGCGACCTTCACCGACGCCGACGCCCAGCTCGCCGAAGACCACGGCCACCTCACCGCCGGACAGGCCGCCAAGGTCGCCGCCGAAGCCGGCGCGCGCACCCTGGTGCTGACCCACTTCTCCCAGCGCTACCCGGACCTCGGCCAGCACCTGGCCGACGCCCGCAAGCACTTCGACGGGGAGCTGGTGCTCGCCGAGGACCTCGCCCGGGTGCCCGTCCCCGCCCGCCGCCACCGGTGAACGGTGCACGGCCTCCTCGGGAAAAGGGCTCGCGCCGCCCCGCGATCTGCCGCAGCATCGTCGGGTGCGGCCCCGCCGCCCGCCGCGGCGATCACGCTCGCGGCGTACCCTGGTGCCCCGGAGAGACCGAGCGGCACACGACACCACGGATGGGATGAGGCAGGCCCAGCGCCGACCCATGAGTGACACATCGCAGACCCGTACCGACGGACAGTCGCGCCCCGAACCGGCGGACGACGCCCGTGTGAGCGCCCGGATCGTCATCCCCGAGAAGCACCCGATGGTCACCCTGCTCGGCACGGCGGACTCGCTGCTGCGCGTGATCGAGCAGGGCTTCCCCGCCGCCGACATCCACGTCCGCGGCAACGAGGTGACCGCCACCGGGGAGCGTGCCGAGGTCGCCCTCGTGCAGAAGCTCTTCAACGAGATGATGCTGGTGCTGCGCACCGGCCAGCCCCTGACGGAGGACTCCGTGGAGCGCTCCATCGCCATGCTCCGCGAGGAGGGCCCGGACAGCCCGGCGCCGTCCCAGGTGTTCACCGCGAACATCCTGTCCAACCGGGGCCGCACGATCCGCCCCAAGACGCTCAACCAGCAGCGCTACGTCGACGCGATCGACAAGCACACGATCGTCTTCGGCCTCGGCCCGGCCGGCACCGGCAAGACCTACCTGGCGATGGCCAAGGCCGTCCAGGCCCTCCAGGCCAAGGAGGTCAACCGGATCATCCTGACCCGCCCGGCGGTCGAGGCGGGGGAGCGGCTGGGCTTCCTGCCCGGCACCCTCTACGAGAAGATCGACCCGTACCTGCGCCCGCTGTACGACGCGCTGCACGACATGATGGACCCGGACTCCATCCCGCGCCTGATGGCGGCCGGCACCATCGAGGTCGCCCCGCTCGCGTACATGCGCGGCCGCACCCTCAACGACGCCTTCATCATCCTGGACGAGGCCCAGAACACCTCGCCCGAGCAGATGAAGATGTTCCTCACCCGCCTCGGGTTCAACTCCCGGGTGGTGGTCACCGGCGACACCAGCCAGATCGACCTCCCGGGCGGCACCCGCAGCGGCCTCAAGGTCGTCCAGGAGATCCTGGCCGGCGTTCCGGACATCCACTTCTCCGTCCTCACCAGCACCGACGTGGTCCGCCACAAGCTGGTCGGCCGGATCGTGGACGCCTACGAGCGCTGGGACGCGCTGCAGGAGGCCGAGGAGAACACCCCGGCCCCCCGCAAGCCCGCCCAGCGGCGCCCCGGCAAGACCGCCGCGGCGCGCGCACCCCGACAGTCCCATCGCACCGAAAGCTGAGCACACAGCCCGTCATGTCGATCGACATCGCCAACGAGTCCGGTTGGGACGCCGATGAGGAAGCCATCCTCGACGTCGCCCGCTTCGCCCTGGACAAGATGCGGATCCACCCGCAGTCCGAACTGTCCGTGATCCTGGTGGACGGTGCGGCGATGGAGGAGCTGCACATCCAGTGGATGGACCTGCCCGGACCGACCGACGTGATGTCGTTCCCGATGGACGAGCTGCGTCCCGGCAAGGAGGGCGAGGAGCTGCCGCAGGGCCTGCTCGGCGACATCGTGCTCTGCCCCGAGGTCGCCGAGCAGCAGGGCAAGGCGGCCCCCTCCAAGCACTCGATGGACGAGGAGCTCCAGCTGCTCACCGTCCACGGGGTGCTGCACGTCCTCGGCTACGACCACGAGGAGCCGGAGGAGGAGGAAGAGATGTTCGCCCTCCAGAAGCGCATCCTGGACGACTGGCGGGCGGGCCGCGGCCTCGGCGGCATCTCCCCGGCCCCCACCACCCACTGAGCGCGGAGCCCGAACCCCTGTGAGTGGTGAGAGTACGAGCTTCATCCTCGGCGCCGTGGCCCTGGTCGTGCTCGGCTGGCTGGCCGCGTGCGCCGAGGCGGGCGTCTCCCGGGTCTCCCGGTTCCGGGCGGAGGAGGCCGTGCGCAACGGGCGGCGCGGCTCCGCGCGGCTGCTGGCCGTCGCCTCCGACCCGTTCCGCTACCTCAACCTGGCGACCCTGATCCGGGTCGCCAGCGAGATGGCGGCCGCGGTGCTGGTCACCGCGGTGTGCGTGCGCAACATCCACCCGACCTGGCAGGCCGTGCTGCTGGCCTTCGGGGTGATGGTGCTGGTGTCCTTCGTCGCGGTGGGCGTCTCGCCGCGCACGATCGGGCGCCAGCACCCGATCTCCACCGCGACCGCGGCCTCCTTCGTGCTGCTGCCGCTGGCCGCGGTGCTCGGCCCGATCCCACGGCTGCTGATCCTGCTCGGCAACGCGCTGACCCCGGGCAAGGGCTACCGGGAGGGGCCGTTCGCCTCCGAGGCGGAGCTGCGCGCGCTGGTCGACCTGGCCGAGAAGGACGACCTGATCGAGGACGAGGAGCGCCGGATGGTGCACTCGGTCTTCGAACTGGGCGACACCATCGTGCGCGAGGTGATGGTGCCGCGCACCGACCTGGTGATGATCGAGCGGCACAAGACCGTCCGGCAGGCGCTCACCCTGGCGCTGCGCTCGGGCTTCTCGCGGATCCCGGTGGTCGGCGACAACGAGGACGACGTGGTCGGCATCGTCTACCTCAAGGACCTGGTGCGCCGCACCCACATCAACCGCGAGGCGGAGGCCGAGGAGGTCGGCGCGGTGATGCGCCCGGCCGTGTTCGTCCCGGACTCCAAGCCGGCCGGGGACCTGCTGCGCGAGATGCAGCAGCGCCGCTCGCACGTCGCGATCGTGATCGACGAGTACGGCGGCACGGCCGGCCTGGTCACCATCGAGGACGTGCTGGAGGAGATCGTCGGCGAGATCACCGACGAGTACGACCGGGAGATCGCGCCGATCGAGGACCTCGGTGACGGCTCGTACCGGATCACCGCCCGCCTCCTGGTGGAGGACCTGGGCGAGCTGTTCGGCATCGAGCTGGAGGACGAGGACGTCGAGACCGTCGGCGGGCTGCTGGCCAAGCACCTCGGCCGGGTGCCGATCCCCGGCTCGGCCTGCGAGATCCCGCTGCCCGAGCCGGCCGTGGACGGCCTGACCGGCATCCTGCTGACCGCCGAGTCCTCGGCCGGGCGCCGCAACCGGATCGGCTCGATGGTCGCCTCGCCGGTGCGCCGGGCGGGGGAGACGGCGCAGGCCGCGGGCGAGTAGCGGGTGGGCGGTCGCCGCGCGAACATGGAGGGCATGACGCACAAACTTCGCGCGGAGTACGGCCCGCAGGGGGCGGCCGGCGGAGTCAAGTCCTGGCACGTGGTGCGGGACGAGGACCCGTCGGTCGCGCTCTGCGGCCGGACCATGCCCGACGACGCCGAGACGCGGCCCGAACAGGACTGGGGCACCGGGCTGCGTTGCTGCCAGCAGTGCGGCTCGCTCTACATGCACGAGACGCCGCACATGCAGGGGAGCCACCCGTACAGCTAGACGTGCCTTTCGGTCATGGCCGAGCTCTGGAGGTCGCCATGAAGCTGCAAGACGAACTGCCGACCGTCGATCGCCGGCTCGCCCTGGTGTGGCGGGTCGGGGCGGGGCTCGGGGGGATCTTCCTGATCGTGTTCGGGATCCTGGGGCTGACCGACCACCCCGGCTTCCTGGCCACCCACGGTGACCGGATCGCCGGGCTGTCGACGAACGGGGCGCTGAGCATCCTGTCCATCGTGGCGGGCGCGGTCCTGGTGGCCGGCGCGGTGATCGGCGGGAACTTCGCGTCCAACCTCAACATGGTGGTCGGGGTGCTGTTCGTCCTGTCCGGTTTCTACGGGCTGACGGTGCTCGGCCGGCCGGACGCGAACATCCTCAACTTCCGGATGTCGAACGTGCTGTTCGCGTTCGTCTTCGGGATCGTCGTGACCACCTTCGGGATGTACGGCCGGGTCAGCAGCCATCTGCCGCACGACAACCCGTTCTGGCGGGAGCGGACCTCGCACGAGGAGCCGCTGCCGTCCGGCGCCGCGAAGACCTTCGTCAAGGTCCTCAACCCCAACCCGGGGCGCACCCGCCCGGTCGGCCACTGAGCTGTGGCGCGGGTAGGGGGCCGCCTATGCTCGGCGGCATGAGTGACATCGTCGAGCTCGACCCCGAAGACAAGAAGATCATCACCCTGGCCCGCTCGGCCCGCGCCCGCAACGGCGTGGCCGAGGGGGCCGCGGTGCGTGACGAGACCGGCCGCACCTATGTCGCCGGGACGGTCGCGTTGGAGTCGCTGCGGCTGAGCGCGCTGCAGGTGGCGGTGGCGATGGCGGCGGCCAGCGGTGCGAAGTCGCTGGAGGCGGCGGCCGTGGTGAGCGAGGCGGAGCAGCCGGCCGAGGCCGATCTGGCGGCGGTGCGGGACCTCGGCGGGGCCGGGACGCCGGTGCTGCTGGCCGGCCCGGACGGGGCGCTGCGGGTGTCCGCCCAGGCCCGCTGAGAGGCCCTGGCGGGCCCTGCCCCCATGCATTCAGCCGATAATCTCACCGGGGGAGTGGACTCGGTGAGGGGCTGGGGCATGGGGGCGTTGGCGTTCGTCGCCGGGCTGGTGCTGTTCGTGATGGGGATGGGCAAGTGGCAGGAGACCGGCACGGTCTACTGGCTCTGGGGTTCACTCGCCTTCCTGCTGCTGCTGGTGGTGTTCTCACTGGTCGGACGGGGCGGCGGCAAGGGCTGACCGCGGGGGTCAGCCGACCCCGGACGGCGGGGCTCCGGTGATCAGGGAGAATGGAGCCCATGAATGCCCCTTCCTCCTCGTACCGCTCCGGGTTCGCGTGCTTCGTCGGCCGTCCCAACGCGGGCAAGTCGACCCTGACCAACGCCCTGGTGGGGACGAAGGTCGCGATCACCTCCGACCGCCCGCAGACCACCCGGCACACCGTGCGCGGCATCGTGCACCGCCCGGACGCCCAGCTCGTGCTGGTCGACACCCCCGGCCTGCACAAGCCGCGCACCCTGCTCGGCGAGCGCCTCAACGACCTGGTCCGCACCACCTGGGCCGAGGTCGACGTGATCGGTTTCTGCCTGCCCGCCGACCAGAAGATCGGCCCCGGCGACAAGTTCATCGCCAAGGAGATCGCCGGGATCAAGAAGACCCCCAAGGTCGCCATCGTCACCAAGACCGACCTGGTCGACTCCAAGCGGCTGGCCGAGCAGCTCATCGCCATCCACCAGCTCGGGATCGAGCTGGGCTTCGAGTGGGCCGAGATCATCCCGGTCTCCGCGGTGGGCGACAAGCAGGTGGAGCTGGTCGCCGACCTGCTCACCAAGCTGCTGCCGGAGGGCGACCAGCTCTACCCGGCGGGCGACCTCACCGACGAGCCCGAGCAGATCATGGTCGCCGAACTGATCCGCGAGGCCGCCCTGGAGGGCGTGCGGGACGAACTGCCGCACTCGCTGGCCGTCGTGGTCGAGGAGATGCTGCCGCGCGAGGGCCGGCCGGCCGACCGCCCGCTGCTGGACATCCACGCCAACGTCTACATCGAGCGGCAGAGCCAGAAGGCGATCGTGATCGGCGCCAAGGGCGCGCGGCTCAAGCACGTCGGCACCACCGCCCGCAAGCACATCGAGGCGCTGCTGGGCACGCCGGTCTACCTGGACCTGCACGTCAAGGTGGCCAAGGACTGGCAGCGCGACCCCAAGCAGCTGCGCAAGCTCGGCTTCTGACCCTCGGCCTCTGACCAGGGAGTCCGAGCGGGCTGCGCGAGGGGTCACGCCCCCTCGCGCAGCACCAGGGACAGCAGCTCCCGCTGGGAGTCGGTGAGTTTGGGGTCGGCGCAGTACACCGTCCGTCCGTCGACGGTGATCTCGTAGTGGAAGCCGTCCGGCACCCCGTACGAGGGCGCGCGCAGCCCGCCCGCGACGGCTTCGCGGGCGAGCGCGTGGACGTGCGGGGCGTCCGTGCGGTCGACGGTGTCGAGCTCCGCGTGGCGGACGATTCCGGCGAGGCCGCCGGTCCGGGTCACCTGGATACGCATGGTGTCCATGGTGCTACCCAGGGAAGGCTTTTGCGGCACTTTTCCCCGACCGTGACCTTGGGCCCCGTCCGGCCGGTCTCGATCCGCTCCCGACCGGCGGCGAACCGGCCGCCCCCGGTTCGTCCCCGGTCGGCCGCCGGGCCGCCGGGCCGCCGCCCCGTCAGCCGGGGCTGACGCCGACCTGCGCCCAGGAGGCCGTCACGGTGTCCGCGACCGAGGCCTGGTCGGGGTAACGGGCCTTGGCGGCGGCCACGGTGGCGCGCGCGAAGGCGGTGAAGTCGGCGTCGGCGGGCAGGCTGCCGCCGGTCAGGGTGTCGTACCAGATCCGCCCGGCGCGCTCCCAGGACCGGCCGCCGAGGGAGGTGGCCAGCAGGTAGAACGCGTGGTTGGGGATGCCGGAGTTGATGTGCACCCCGCCGTTGTCCTCGGTGGTGTCCACGTAGTCCCGCATGTGCGCGGGCTGCGGGTCCTTGCCGAGTTGGGGGTCGTCGTACGCGGTGCCGGGGGCCTTCATCGAGCGCAGCGCGACGCCCTGGACGCCGGGGGCGAGCAGTCCGGCGCCGATCAACCAGTCGGCGCCGGCGGCGTCCTGGTGCAGCGCGTACTGCTTGACCAGCGAGCCGAAGACGTCGGAGACCGACTCGTTGAGCGCGCCGGGCTGGTCCTGGTAGTCCAGGCCGGCGGTGAACTGGGTGACGCCGTGGGTGAGTTCGTGGCCGATGACGTCGATGCAGGCGGTGAAGTCGCCGAAGATCCGCCCGTCGCCGTCGCCGAAGACCATCTGGGAGCCGTTCCAGAAGGCGTTGTCGTAGTTGCGGCCGTAGTGGACGCTGGCGTCCAGCCGCAGCCCCCGGCCGTCGATCGAGTCGCGCCCGAAGGCCTCGGAGTAGAGGGCGAAGGTGGCGCCGAGGCCGTCGTAGGCGTGGTTGACGGAGGCGTCGGTGACCGGGGACTGGCCCTCGGTGCGGACGGTGCGCCCGGGCAGGCGCTGGCCGTGCCCGGCGTCGGCGATCACCCGGCTGAGGCCGGGGTCGGCGGCGGCCGGCGGGGGAGCGGCGAGGCGGGCCGCGCGGTGCGCGGCGTCGAGGGCGAGGGAGTGGACGGCGGGCTGGTGACCGGCCTCGGCGAGGCGGTCCAGGACGTACGGCGGGACGATCGCGCAGATCGGTACTGCTGCAGTCATGTGGCCCAGAGTGAGGCTTCGATGACCGGTTGTCACCAGCTCGGGTCGAACCGGCCACCGTCTCAAGGAGTGGAACGGGAGCCCGGATCACTTCGGGGGCGCGCGGGCCTGGGTTACGCTGGGCCACATCATGCGCAACGGGCTGCTTCTTCTTAGCTGCCGCGTCGAGGGCCTGTAGTCCACTGGGGCCGGCTCCCTCGCCGCGGGGAACGAGCTGTGCGCGGAATCGGCGATCCAACGGTGTATCGCGCGGCGCAGCAGAGGCCGGCCAGTCGGTGTTGATCCCTCCCGACCCGCCCGCACCACGCATCCACAGGAAGCCGAGAGTCCCCTCCATGACCGAGCAGACCTCCGCCGCGTCCGTCCCCGCCGCTCGCGCCTTCGTCGACCGGCCGACCCCGATCACCGCCGCCTCGGTGCGCCAGCGGCCCTCGGGCATGCGCACCGGGCGCTACCTGCCGTTCGGCACCGTCGACCTGCCGGACCGCACCTGGCCGGACCAGGTGATCACCAAGGCGCCGCGCTGGCTCTCCACCGACCTGCGGGACGGCAACCAGGCGCTGATCGACCCGATGTCCCCGGCCCGCAAGCGGAAGATGTTCGACCTGCTGGTCGCCATGGGCTACAAGGAGATCGAGGTCGGCTTCCCGTCCTCCGGGGCCACCGACCACGCCTTCGTGCGGTCGCTGATCGAGGAGGGGGCGATCCCGGAGGACGTCACCATCTCGGTGCTGACCCAGGCCCGCGAGGAGCTGATCGAGAAGACCGTGGAGTCGCTGGTCGGCGCCCCGCGGGCGACCGTCCACCTGTACAACGCGACCGCGCCGCTGTTCCGCCGGGTGGTGTTCCGCAACGACAAGGCCGCCACCAAGGCGATCGCCGTCGACGGCACCCGGCTGGTGATGGAGTACGCGGAGAAGCTGCTGGGCGACGACACCGTCTTCGGCTACCAGTACTCGCCGGAGATCTTCGTGGACACCGAGCTGGACTTCGCGCTGGAGGTCTGCGAGGCGGTGATGGACGTCTGGCAGCCGGGCGAGGGCCGCGAGATCATCCTGAACCTGCCGGCCACCATCGAGCGGGCCACCCCCAACGTCCAGGCCGACCAGTTCGAGTGGATGTCGCGCCGGCTGTCCCGCCGTGAGTTCGTCTGCCTGTCGGTGCACCCCCACAACGACCGGGGCACCGCGGTGGCCTCCGCCGAACTGGCCTACATGGCGGGTGCGGACCGGATCGAGGGCTGCCTGTTCGGGCAGGGCGAGCGGACCGGCAACGTCGACCTGGTGACGCTGGGGATGAACCTGTTCTCGCAGGGCATCGACCCGCAGATCGACTTCTCCGACATCGACGAGGTGCGCCGCACCGCCGAGTACTGCAACCAGATGGAGGTGCACCCGCGCCACCCGTACGCCGGCGACCTGGTGTACACCTCCTTCTCCGGCTCGCACCAGGACGCCATCAAGAAGGGCTTCGAGGTCCTGGAGGCGGACGCGAAGGCCGCCGGAGTGCCGGTGGAGGAGCACACCTGGGGCGTGCCGTACCTGCCGATCGACCCGAAGGACGTCGGCCGCACCTACGAGGCGGTCATCCGGGTCAACAGCCAGTCCGGCAAGGGCGGGGTGGCGTACGTCCTGAAGAACGACCACAAGCTGGACCTGCCGCGCCGGATGCAGATCGAGTTCTCCCGGATCATCCAGGCCAAGACCGACGCCGAGGGCGGCGAGGTCAGCCCGGCGGAGATCTGGCGGGTCTTCGAGGACGAGTACCTGCCGACCACCGGCAACCCGTGGGGCCGGCTGTCGCTGGCCGGTTCGCGCACCCTGACCACCGAGGACGGCCGGGACGCGCTGACCGCGCAGGCCGTGGTGGACGGCACCCCGGTGACCCTGTCCGGCACCGGCAACGGCCCGGTCTCGGCCTTCGCGGACGCGCTGGCCCGGATCGGCGTGGACGTACGGGTGCTGGACTACGCCGAGCACGCGCTGAGCGAGGGCGGCGACGCCCAGGCCGCCGCGTACGTGGAGTGCGCGGTGGACGGCAAGGTGCTGTGGGGCGTGGGCATCGACGGCAACACCGTGCTGGCCTCGCTGAAGGCGATGATCAGTGCCGTCAACCGCTCGCAGCGCGGCTAATTCGTACGGGTGGTACGCGAAGGGCCGTCCCACGGGCGGCCCTTCGCCCTGTGCGCCGCCCGTTGTGGCCTGCGCCACATTTTTTCGGATCGGAAGCCGTTCGAGGTACTGACACGTGCCGGTAACCGTGGCAACATCGATCCACCGGAAAGCCGGGCCGGTGGGACGGCCTCGGTGTCCGGTCGCGTGACCTGCCCATAGTTGTGCAGGCCGCCTGCCATGTCTGGGGAGTGGCGCCGTGACCAGGTTGTGGGGTGTTCGCCCGAGGTGGCGGACCGATGTTCTCGGTGACTTCTTCTGCCCGGGCTGCGGCGGGGACCGCAACTACCGCCGGCAGCACGGCCGGCCGTGGCTGCGACTGCTGGGCACGCCCGTCGTTCCGCTCGGGTCGGTGATCGGCAGCGTCCAGTGCACCACCTGCCACGGGCGCTACGGCGTCGAGGTCCTGGAGCAGCCCACCAGCGTGCGCCTCGGCGCGATGCTGCGGGACGCCCAGTACACGATCGCGCTGGCCCTGCTCGCGGCCGGCGGCACCGCCCACCGGGCGGCCCGCGAGGCGGCCTGCACGGCGGTGCGCGAGGCCGGGTTCGAGGACTGCGGCGAGGCCCAGGTGCTGGCCGCGCTCGCCGCGCTGTCCGGGCTCGGCGGCGAACTCCACGACGCCCACGGGATGGCCGGGGGCCTGGCCGTGGAACTGCGCGCGGTGCTCGAACCGCTCGCCCCGCACCTGGCCCGACAGGGCCGGGAGCGGCTGCTGCTGCAAGGGGCCGCGATCGCCCTGGCCGACGGGCGCTACCTCCCGCAGGAGCGCGAGGCGCTGGCCGCGGTGGGGAGTTGTCTGGACCTGCCGCAGAGCCAGGTGCCGGCGCTGCTGGAGGCGGCGACCCGGACGCCGTACGAGAACCTGTAGGCCTTTCCGGCCCCGGCCCGGCGGACCCGTCCGCGACGGACCTCCCGTATCCCCCACAAACGGGCCCGATCCTCCCCGGCTTCGGCCGGGGGGACCCCCCACTCCGGGCCCGCCGTGACCCGCACTGCGGTGGTCCTCCCCCACGGCCCCCGGTGCGGGCAACACGGCTGTCCGCGGCCGGGCCCGGCGGTGGGGGACAATGGTCGGCATGAGTCTTTTCCGGGACGACGGCGTCGTGTTGCGGGCGCAGAAGCTCGGCGAGGCCGATCGGATCATCACCCTGCTGACCCGCCAGCACGGCAAGGTGCGGGCGGTGGCGCGCGGGGTGCGGAAGACCAAGTCCAAGTTCGGCGCCCGACTGGAGCCGTTCTCGCACGTGGACGTCCAGTTCTTCAGCCGGGGGAGCGAGCTGATCGGGCGCGGGCTGCCGCTCTGCACCCAGGTGGAGACCATCGCCCCGTTCGGCGGTTCGATCGTCACCGACTACGGCCGCTACACCGCCGGCACGGCGATGCTGGAGACGGCCGAGCGCTTCGCCGAGAACGAGGGCGAGCCGGCCGTCCAGCAGTACCTGCTGCTGGTGGGCGGGCTGCGCACCCTGGCGGCCGGGACGCACGAGTCGCACCTGGTGCTGGACGCCTTCCTGCTGCGCTCGCTCGCGGTGAACGGGTACGGCGCGAGCTTCACCGACTGCGCCAAGTGCGGCCTGGACGGGCCGAACCGTTTCTTCTCGCTGCAGGCCGGAGGGGTGCTCTGCGCGGACTGCCGAGTGCCCGGATGTGCCGTACCCTCCCCTGAGACACTGGTACTGCTCGGGGCGCTGCTGTCAGGGGACTGGCGGACGGCCGACGCCTGCGAGCCGCGGTACTGGCGGGAGGGCAGCGGCCTGGTCGCGGCCTATCTGCAGTGGCACCTGGAGCGGGGCATCCGCTCGATGAGATACGTGGAGAAGTGAGCACATGGCAGCGCGACGGCTCTTCGGCGGCGGCAAGCAGCGGGACTACGTTCCCCCGACCCCGCACCCCAGCGGCGCCAAGCCCCCGAAGATCCCCGGCGAGCTGGTCCCCGACCACGTCGCCATCGTGATGGACGGCAACGGCCGTTGGGCCAAGGAGCGCGGGCTGCCCCGCACCGAGGGCCACAAGATCGGCGAGTCCGTCGTGCTGGACGTCCTCAAGGGCGCGATCGAGCTCGGCGTCAAGAACATCTCGCTGTACGCGTTCTCCACCGAGAACTGGAAGCGCTCCCCCGACGAGGTGAAGTTCCTGATGAACTTCAACCGGGACGTCATCCGCCGCCGCCGCGACGAGATGGACGCGATGGGCGTGCGGATCCGCTGGGCCGGCCGGATGCCCAAGCTGTGGAAGAGCGTCGTCCAGGAGCTGCAGGTCGCCGAGGAGCAGACCAAGGGCAACGACGCGGTGACGCTCTACATGTGCGTCAACTACGGCGGCCGGGCCGAACTCGCCGACGCGGCCCAGGCGCTCGCGCTGGACGTGGCGGCCGGCCGGCTGGACCCGAAGAAGGTCAACGAGAAGACCCTCGCCAAGTACATGTACCACCCGGACATGCCGGACGTGGACCTGTTCCTGCGCCCCAGCGGCGAGCAGCGCACCTCCAACTTCCTGCTCTGGCAGTCCGCGTACGCCGAGTTCGTGTTCCAGGACGTGCTCTGGCCGGACTTCGACCGCCGCGACCTGTGGCGCGCCTGCGAGCAGTTCGCGATGCGCGACCGCCGCTTCGGCGGGGCGATCCCGAACGAGCTGCCCGAGCCGCTGGAGCTGCCGACCCAGCGCTGACCGCCGACCGGTGCACGACGAAGGGCCCGCAGGATGCGCTCCTGCGGGCCCTTCGCGGTCCGTCCGTGCGGGCTGCCCCCGTACGGTCGTCAGCCCTTCTTCGCGCAGTCCGCGCAGGTGCCGAAGATCTCCAGGGTGTGGGCGATGTCGCTGAACCCGTGCTCGGCGGCGACCGAGTTGGCCCAGCGCTCCACCGCGGGGCCCTCGACCTCGACGGTGGCGCCGCAGTGCCGGCAGACCAGGTGGTGGTGGTGTCCGCTGCTGCACCGGCGGTAGACGGCTTCGCCGTCGGCGGTGCGCAGCACGTCCACCTCACCGGCGTCGGCGAGCGACTGCAGGGTGCGGTAGACCGTGGTCAGACCGACGGAGTCCCCGCGGTGCTTGAGCAGGTCGTGGAGCTCCTGCGCGCTGCGGAAGTCCGCGATCTCGTCCAGGGCCGACGAGACGGCGGCACGCTGCCGGGTCGATCGGGCGCGCGGCGACGGGCCTGCGGTGGTCACCGTGGGTCCTCCTGGGGTCGTGGGCGTCACGCACCTCATTGTGCCAGCCCGGCCCGCTCCTCCGGAGTGGTCACGGCGGAGGAACTCTTTCCCGGGTCTTGGCCGGGGATTTGACCGGCGATGTGACCGGGCAGCCGGACGTCGCAGACCCGCGGTCCCCGCTCGGCGTCGCCGCGGCGCCGGTGGCGGCGGCGGGCGAGCGGGGCGGCGATCACGCTGAACACCGCGAAGACCGCGATGGCCAGCAGCACGATGGCCGGGCCGGAGGGCACGTTCAGCTGGTAGGAGCTGGTGACACCGGCCAGGGCGACCACCACGCCGAGCGCGATCGAGGCGGCCTGGGTGGCGGCGAAGGAGCGGGTGAGCTGCTGGGCGGCGACCACCGGGACCACCATCAGGGCGCTCACCAGCAGCAGTCCGACCACCCGCATGGCGACCGTGACGGTGACCGCGGCCATCACCGCGAGCAGCAGGTTCAGGGTGCGCACCGGCACCCCGGTGACCCGGGCGAAGTCCTCGTCCTGGCAGATCGCGAAGAGCTGGCGGCGCAGGCCGACGGTGACCGCGATGACCACCGCGCCGAGCACCGCGATGGTGGCCAGGTCGGCGGGGGCGACGGTGAGGATCGAGCCCCACAGGTAGCTCTCCAGCGAGCCGGCCCCGGCCTGGGCGGACATCGAGACCAGCAGCTTGCCGCAGGCCATGCCGCCGTAGAAGAGCATCGCGAGGGCGATGTCGCCGCGCTGGTTGCCGCGCGAGCGGACCAGCTCCATGGTGACCGCGCCCAGCACGCAGACCAGCACGGCCATCCAGACCGGGCTGGTCTGGAAGATGAAGCCGAGGCCGACGCCGGTCATCGCGACGTGCCCCATGCCGTCGCCCATCAGGGCCTGGCGGCGCTGCACCAGGTAGATGCCGACGGCGGGGGCGGTGATCCCGACCAGCACGGCGGCCAGCAGGGCGCGCTGCATGAAGTCGTAGGAGAGCATCTCGGTCATGCGAGCAGCCTCGGCGGGGTGGGGTCGGCGTGCGGGTGGACGTGGTCGTGGCCGGGCAGCGCGTGCAGACCGGTGTTGGGCACGGGCGGGCCGTCGTGCGCGACGCAGCCGTCCCGCAGCACCACGGCGCGGTCGATCAGCGGCTCCAGCGGCCCGAGTTCGTGCAGCACCAGGAGGACGGAGGCGCCGCGTCCGACCTCGGCGCGCAGGGTGTCGGCGAGCACCTGCTGGCTGGCGGCGTCCACGCCGGCCATCGGCTCGTCCATGATCAGCAGGTCGGGGGTGCCGACCAGGGCGCGGGCGATCAGCACCCGCTGCTGCTGGCCGCCGGACAGGTCGGCGACGCCGTCCCCGGCCCGGTCCAGCATGCCGACGGCGGCCAGCGCGCCGTCCACCGCGGCGCGGTCCCGGCGGCGGAAGGGCAGCAGCCGGTGCTGCGGCAGCCGTCCGGTGGAGACCACCTCGCGCACGGTGGCCGGGACGCCGGAGGCGGCGGTGGTGCGCTGCGGGACGTACCCGATCCGGTGCCAGGCGCGGAAGGAGCCGTACGGGGTGCCGAACAGCTCCAGGGTGCCCCGCTCCAGCGGCACGGAGCCGATCACGGCCTTGACGGTGGTCGACTTGCCGGAGCCGTTGGCGCCGAGCAGGGCGACGACCTCGCCCGGTCGGACGGTGAGGTCGACGCCGCGCAGCACCGGCCGGCCGCCGCGCGCGGCGACCGCGTCACGGAGGCGGACGGCCGGGGGTATCGGGTGGGTCATGGTGTGGTGTCCCGTCAGCTCGCGGGGGTGGCGGCGGGGGCGCCGAGGGCGGCCTGGAGGTTGGCCAGGTTCTGCTTCATGACGCTCAGGTAGTCGTCCTTGGCAGGGTCCTTGACGCCCTCCAGCGGGTCCAGGACGGCGGTCTTGAGGCCGAGGTCCTTGGCGACGGTGTCGGCGAGCTTGGGGCTGACCAGGGTCTCGAAGAAGATCGTGGTGACGCCGTTGTCCTTGGCGGCCTTCTGCACCTCGGCGAGGCGGGCCGGGGTGGGCTCGGACTCCGGGTCGACGCCGTTGATGGCGACCTGGGTGAGGCCGTAGTGGTCGGCGAGGTAGCCGAAGGCGGCGTGGCTGGTGACGAAGGTCTTGGTCTTGGCGTCCTTCAGCCCGGCCTGGAACTCCTGGTCCAGCGCGGTGAGCTTGTCGACCAGCGCGTCGGTGTTCTTCCGGTAGTCGTCGGCGTGCGACGGGTCGGCCTCGGCGAACTCGGCGCCGACGCTCTTGGCGATCGCGGCGTAGCGGGTCGGGTCGAGCCAGATGTGCGGGTCGCCGGCCGGGCCCTCGTGCTGGTGGCCGCCGGCCTCGGAGGTGCCCTCGTCGAGGTGGTGGTCGACCAGCGGGCTGGCCGCGGTGGCGTCGATCCGGTGCTTGCTGGACGACTGGTCGACGGCCTGGTCGACGGTGGGCTGGAGGCCCTTGAGGTAGATGATCGCGTCGGCCTTCTGGACGCCGGCGACCTGCTTGGCGGTGAGCTCCAGGTCGTGCGGCTCGACGCCGGGCGCGGTGAGGTCGGTGACCGAGACGTGGTCCCCGCCGATCTGCCGGGCCAGGAACTCCATCGGGTAGAAGGAGGCGACGACGCTCAGCTTGCCGTCCGAGCCCTTGGCGCTGCTGCTGCCGCCGCAGGCCGTGAGGGCCAGTGAGGAGGCGAGGGCGGCAACGGCGAGGGCGGCGGTCTTGCGGGTCCGGCGGCTGAGCAGTCCGATCATCATGACAATCATTCTCATCTGAAGTGGAAATGATTGTCAACTCACTCGGAAGGGTGAACGGGAGGTGTCGATGGGTGGGGGGAGCCGGACGATACCGATTTGAACCCCGTACCCGTCTGGCCGGTAACCTGAGGTACTCGGGTACGAGCAACCAGCCGTGCCCTGACCGTGCCGTACGTACTGAAGAGAGCACTGTGGCCGCCGACAAGATCGACACGATCGTCAGCCTGAGCAAGCGCCGTGGCTTCGTCTACCCCTGCAGCGAGATCTACGGCGGCACGCGTGCCGCCTGGGACTACGGGCCGCTGGGCGTCGAACTCAAGGAGAACATCAAGCGCCAGTGGTGGCGCACGATGGTCCAGGCCCGCGAGGACGTCGTCGGCCTCGACTCGTCGGTCATCCTTGCCCGCGAGGTCTGGGAGGCCTCCGGCCACGTCGCGACCTTCAATGACCCGCTGACCGAGTGCCTCTCCTGCCACAAGCGCCACCGGGCCGACCACCTGGAGGAGAAGTACGAGGCCAAGCACGGCTTCCCGCCGCCGAACGGCCTCAAGGACGTCAACTGCCCCGACTGCGGCACCAAGGGCCAGTTCACCGAGCCCAAGGACTTCTCGGGCATGCTGAAGACCCACCTCGGTGTCACCGAGGAGGCGAGCGGCCTGGCCTTCCTGCGCCCCGAGACCGCCCAGGGCATCTTCACCAACTTCAGTGCCGTCCAGACCACTTCGCGCAAGAAGCCGCCGTTCGGCATCGCCCAGACCGGCAAGAGCTTCCGCAACGAGATCACCCCCGGCAACTTCATCTTCCGCACCCGCGAGTTCGAGCAGATGGAGATGGAGTTCTTCGTCAAGCCGGGCGAGGACGAGCAGTGGCACGAGTACTGGCTCCAGCAGCGCTGGGACTGGTACGTCGACCTCGGCATGCGGACCGAGAACATGCGCTTCTTCGAGCACCCGAAGGAGAAGCTGTCCCACTACGCCAAGCGCACGGTGGACATCGAGTACCGCTTCAACTTCGGTGGCAGTGAGTTCTCCGAGCTCGAGGGCGTCGCCAACCGCACCGACTACGACCTGCGGGTGCACAGCGAGGCCTCCGGCAAGGACCTCCGGTACTTCGACCAGGAGAGCGGCGAGCGGTACTTCCCGTACGTCATCGAGCCGGCGGCCGGCCTCAACCGCGCCATGCTGGCCTTCCTGATCGACGCCTACTTCGAGGACGAGGCGCCCAACGCCAAGGGCGTCATGGAGAAGCGCGTCGGCATGCGGCTCGACCCGCGCCTGGCCCCGGTCAAGGTCGCCGTGCTGCCGCTGTCGCGCAACGCCGAGCTGTCCCCGAAGGCCCGCGGCCTGGCCGCCGACCTGCGCACCGCGTGGAACGTCGAGTTCGACGACGCGGGCGCGATCGGCAAGCGCTACCGCCGCCAGGACGAGATCGGCACGCCGTTCTGCGTGACGGTCGACTTCGACACCCTCGAGGACAACGCCGTGACCGTGCGCGACCGCGACACCATGTCGCAGGAGCGCGTGTCGCTGGACCAGGTGAAGGGCTACCTGGCGGCGCGCCTGATCGGCTGCTGAGTCCGGTGCTTCGGGGAGCCCCCGGCCGTCCTCCTTGGTGAGGACGGCCGGGGGCTCCGCCGTTCTCCGGACGCTCCGATCACTCCGGTCGCTCCGATCACTCCGATCGACCTCGGGCCGGTCAGCGCCGGCCCCAGCGGGGGCGCGGGGCGGTCGGCGGGGCGGTCGGCAGACCGGCCGCGCGGAGGGCGGCGATGGTGCTGCGGTGGTGGGTGGGGTCCGCCAGCAGCGCGTCCAGCAGTCGGCCGTAGAGCCCGGGGTGGCCGTCCAACGCGGCCGCCAGGCGCACCAGTTCGACGGGCGGGCGCAGCGCGGCCAGCTCGTGCAGCAGCAGGGTGGCGAGCGCGGGCGGCAGTTCGGTCGCGAGGTCGGCGAGGTCGGCGGTCGGGCGGCCGGCCGCCTGGCGCAGCAGGGTCCGTACGTCGGCGGGGCGGCCGTGCTGCTGGAGGCAGGCGGCCAGGGAGGTCAGTTCGGGCGTCGGGGCCGAGCCCCACTCCCAGAGCAGGGTGGCGCCGTCGGCGTGCTGCCCGGCCCGCTCCAGGGCGGCGAGCAGGGCTGGGACGGCGGTGGCCGGGTAGGCCCAGAAGGCGTGGAACAGTTCGGCGGCCTCCTCGGCCAGGCCCAGTTCGCGCAGCTGCGCCAGTACGGCGACGGCGTGGTCCGGGGTGCCCCGGGCGGCGGTCCGGGCGAGGTGCAGCGAGGCGCCGGTCGGGCCGCGCTGGGCGAGCATCCCGACCAGCAGGGCGGCGTCGGCGGGGGCGAGGCGGGCGGCGGCCTGGTCCAGCAGGTCCTGGGCCTCGGCGAGGGCGCCGCCGCGGTGGAGTCCGGTGATCCGCTCGGTGAGGGCGCCGAGGTCGGGTCGGATGGGCGGTGGTGGCGGTGGTGGCGGTGGGGGCGCCGGGGCCTGGTGGGGGTGGAGCTCGGGGTGCGGGGGCCCGGGGTGCGGCGGTTCGGAGTGTCGAGGGCCGGAGTGTCGAGGGCCGGAGTGTGGGGGTTCCGAGTGCGGGGGCTCCGGGGGGTGCTGCCGGCGTCTGAGGTTGAGCTCCAACTCCTGTAACCGGTCGCTCAGTTGGAGGCAGCGTGCGCCCAGGCCCTCGCGGAGGGTGCGGGCCTGGGCGAGCTGCCGCAGCAGCTCGCCGTCCGGGCGCTGGCGGCCCGGGCTCGCCCGTACCGCCTCGTTCAGTCGTCGCTCGCGTTGGCCCGCGTAGCGGCTCGCGCGGAGCAACTCGTCCAGTTCTGACCGGAGTTCGGCGGCCCGTTGCTCGCCCTCCGGTTGCTGGCCTGCGGATTCTTCCGTCGACCGCATGCGCATGATCGCCCCAACCTGTCCATCTGTACCCTGACTGCGGGACATCCTGGCGTCGGAATGTGGCGATGGAGTTACGAGAGCGCGACCAGTCGTGCCCGAGTGGTGTCAAGGAGCGCGCAGAGGGCGGTCGTTGCGAGAAGTGCGCCGGTCGCGCTCCGGGTCGGGGGTCGGCTCCCGGGGCCGGTCCGGCGGGTCCTGCCCGGCGTCAGCCGCCGAGTCGCGCCCGCGCCTCCATCAGGGCGAACCCGAGCAGGTTCAACCCCCGCCACTCCAGGGGGCGTTCGGCCCGGATGTCGTCCGCGGCGAGCCCGATGCCCCAGATCCGGTCCAGCGGGCTGGCCTCCACCAGGACGCGGCCGCCGGTGCCCAGCAGGTACTCCCGCAGCGCCTCGTCCTGACCGAACTTGGCGACGTTCCCCTCGACCACCAGCTCGAACCGGCCCGCCGCCCAGACGTCCTGGTCGAAGTCCTTGACCAGTCGGCCCAGCTTCTTCGCCTCGGCGGGCGTCCGGGCCTCCAGCACCTGCCGCTCGATCGCCTCGTCCCCGAACATCCGGGCCTTCCCGGCCATCATCCAGTGCTCGGCGGAGGCGTACGCCACCCCGTCGACGGTGAACCGCCCGGGCCACCACTGGCTCAGGCACTCCTGTCGCGCCGCACCGCCCTTGCGTGCGGTGTGCCCCCAGAACATCACCCACTTCGGCCGCTCCCCGGTGGCCATCAGGGCCGCCAGCTCCTCGCGGTCCCGGACGTCGGCGAAGGGCCGCACCTGCTGCTCGCTCATAATCGTCATTCTGACACGAAGGGTTCGGGGGTCGCCAACGGTTTGCCGACGGCGTGCTCGTGGGCCGGGCGGGGCGAAGAAAAATCACTTGCGGTGGGGGTGATCGGGCGGCAAGATCCTCTCGACCGCGAAACCGCGCAAGGAGGTGAGACCCCGTGAACGCCATAAACCCATGGGTGCTCCCCCTCTCGTCACGGTCGGGCGACTGACACAGGTCTCGCCGGGAGCGCCTCGACAACACGGCACTCCCGAAAGGCCATAGCCATGTCTTCTTCTCCTTCTTCTCTGAAGTTCAGCTCCGACGCGCCGGTGAACGGCATGCGCGAGCGCGAGTTCACCGTCGACGGCGTCCCCGGAGTCCTCTGGTCGCCGGTGTCCGGCACCGACCGGGCGTCCGCCGGCACCGCGCCCCTGATCCTGATGGGCCACGGCGGCGGCAACCACAAGAAGCACCCCGCGATGGCGGGTCGGGCCCAGCGCCTGGTGGCCGGCTGCGGCTTCCACGTCGCCGTCCTCGACGCGCCCGGTCACGGCGACCGGCCGCGGTCGGCGCACGACGAGGCCGAGATCGCCGAGCTCTTCCGGGCCCGGGCGGCCGGCGAGCCGGAGGGCCCGATCGTCGTCCGCTACAACGCCCACCTCGCCGCACTCTCGCTGCCCGAGTGGGTGGCGGCCCTGGACGCGCTCCAGGAACTGCCGGAGATCGGCACCGACGGGCCGGTCGGCTGGTTCGGCCTCAACATGGGCACCGCGATCGGCGTCCCGCTGGTCGCGGGCGAACCCAGGATCAAGGCCGCGGTCTTCGGCCAGCACTGGCCCGACGTCCTGGCCGAGCAGGCGCGGCGGATCACCATCCCGATCGAGTACGACCTGCAGTGGGACGACGAGCACATATCCCGCGAGGACGGTCTCGCGCTGTTCGACGCCTTCGCCTCGACGGAGAAGACGCTGCACGCCAATGCCGGCCGGCACAAGGAACTGCCGAGGTTCGAGGCGGACAGCGCGGTGCGCTTCTTCGCCCGGCACTTCGGTCGGCCGATCGACGCGCTCGCCTGACGGGTGCGGCGGCGCCCGGCTCTCGGCCCCGGGTCGGAGGGCCGGGCGCCGCCGGCTCAGCCCTGGTCGCCCGCGGCGGTCCGCCGCTCGGCTTCCGCGACCAACTCCAGGAAGTGCAACCCGAGTTCGGTGACCTCCTGCGCCGTCCAGTCCTGGGCCGGGCCGTCCAGGCTCACCTCGGCCATGGCGAGGCCGGGGGCGGCGTCCGTCCACTTCGGGACGAACCAGGTCCCCTCCCGCTCGGCGAGCGCGAGGACGGCGGCGTTCAGGGCGCTCGCCGAGTGGGGCAGCCAGAGCTGGAACTCATGGGTCGGCGGGACTTCCGGGAACAGCCTGGCGCCGGGGAGGGCCGCCAGCGCCGGGGCGAGGGCGGCGGCGTGCCGGATTCGGTCGGGGATCCGGGGGAGCACGGTGTCCAGACCGGTGAGCGCGGCGAGGGCGGCCGGCCACTGCTGGTACAGCTGCCCGCCGTAGCGGTGGCGCCAGGTGCGGGCGTAGGCGGTGAAGGCCTTGTCGCCGGCCAGGGCGGCGCCGCTGATCCCGCCGAGGTCCTTGTAGAAGGAGACGTAGACGCTGTCGGCCAGCGCGGCGATCTCATGGAGCGGCCTGCCGAAGTGGGCGGTGGTGTTCCAGAGCCGGGCGCCGTCGAAGTGCACCCGGGCGCCGGCCTCGCGGGCGGCGGCGGTGAGTTCGGTCAGTTCGTCCCAGCTGGGGAGCAGGAAACCCGGGTCGCGGAGCGGGAGTTCCACCGCCAGGGTGCCGAAGGGCTCGCCGAGCAGACGGAGTTCATCGGCGGTCGGGTGGCGCGGCTCGGTGGTGGGCCAGAGACCGCGCAGGCCGGTGAGCTGGGTGTAGGCGTGGCGCTCGTGCCGTTCGAGGTGGCTCTGCGGGTGGAGGGCGACGGCCCGGTTGCCGGTCTGCTCGGCGTGGTGGCGCAGGGCGACCTGCTGGGCCATCGTCCCGCTGGGGAAGAAGACCGCGTCCTCCGTGCCGAGGAGCGCGGCCGTACGCTCCTCCAACTCCCCGACCGGGCCCCCGTTGCCGTAGATGTCGGGGTGGGCGTCCGGGTCGACGGCGGCGGTGAGGGCGGCCAGTCGCTCGCGCATGGTGAGGGGACGGCTGCCGGAGAGGAAGCGGGTGCAGGCCCGGCGAGCCGCGCGCAGGCGTGCCCAGTCGATCTGATCATCGGTCATCCGGCGATTGTCGGTCGGCGGGGGCGTCGGACCAACCGGTTTTCTCTCCGGGGTGGTCGTGGCGGCGGAAGGCTTCGGCGATGACGGCGGGCCGTTCAGGCGGCCGGGATCGACGGATCGATGTGACGCAGGCCACCTGGAAAGGGTGACGCCAGGCTGTCGCGGACGGTCGCGAAGATCGACCCATGACGATCACAGACGAGGACCGCCTCGCCGAGACCCTGGCCTTCAACGAGCGGTTCGAGGCCGCCGCCGCACTCCGCCCGGCCCGCACCGGAACCCCGGACGCCGCCACCCTGACCCGCCTGCGGACCAACCGCCTCGGCGCCGACACGCCCCCCGTGCGACTGCCGCAGGGCCGTGACCGCGTCGTGGCCGGCGGGGTGACGGTCCGCACCTTCGTGCCCGAGCAGGTCGACGGCGTGTACCTGCACATCCACGGTGGCGGCTGGGCCTTCGGCTCGGCCGCCGGGCAGGACGAGAAGCTGTGGCGCCTCGCCACCGAGGCACGGCTCGCCGTGGTGAGCGTGGACTACCGCCTGGCGCCCGAACACCCCTTCCCGGCCGGCCCGGACGACTGCGAAGCGGCCGCCCGCTGGCTGGTGGACCACGCCGAGGCCGAGTTCGGCACCCGGCGGCTGCTGGCCGGCGGCGAGTCGGCCGGGGCCCACCTCGCCGTCCTCACCCTGCTCCGGCTGCGCGACCGGCACGGCATCACCGGCGTGTTCCGGGCCGCCCACCTCGCCTTCGGCGCGTACGACCTGTCGATGACGCCCAGTCAGCGGCTCTTCGGCTCCCGGCGGTTGCTCAGCAACACCGAGGCGATCCAGGGGAGTTACCAGCTCTTCACGCCCGGGATGACCCCCGAGCAGCGCCGCTCCCCGGAGGTCTCCCCGCTGTACGCCGACCTGGCCGGACTGCCGCCCGCCCGGCTGGTCGTCGGCACCGAGGACCCCCTGCTGGACGACTCGCTGTTCCTCGCCCAGCGGTGGCGGGCGACCGGGGTGCCCGTCCGGCTCGACGTGGTGGCCGGCGCGATGCACGGCTTCACGCTGTTCCCGCTGACCGTCACCGAGCGCGAACAGCGGAGGGAGCGGGACTACCTGGCCGGCGCGGGGCGGTAGCGTCGCCCGCATGGACCGCACCCCCCGGCTCTACGCACTGGTGGAGGAGCTGCGCGCGGCGGCGCCCCGATCCCGGACCGTCGCCGCGCTCGCCGCCCGCTTCGAGGTGAGCACCCGTACCGTGCAGCGCGACCTCCAGGCGCTGATGGCGGCGGGCGTGCCGGTGCGCACCACGACCGGGCGGGGCGGCGGCTGGTCGATCGACCCGGCGATGACCCTCCCGCCGATCCGCTTCACCCCGGAGGAGGCCTCGGCCCTGGTCGCCGCGCTCGCCGCCGCCGACGCCTCGGCCCCGTACGCCGGCGCGGCCCGCACGGCCTCGCAGAAAATCGCGGCCACCATGAGCGGCCCCGCCTCGACGGCGGCCCAGCAGCTCGCCGCCCGCATCGTCGCCCTGCCGGCCCGCACCGCCGAGTCGGTGCGCGGCGCCGTCGAGCAGGCCCTCAGCGGCGGCACGGTGCTGCGGCTGTCCTACGTCGACGCGGCGGGCCGCGAGAGCGACCGTGCGGTGGAACCGGCCGGGCTGCTCACCGCCGAGGGCAAGTGGTACCTGATCGCCTGGTGCCGCACCCGGCAGGCCGGCCGCGGCTTCCGGCTGGACCGGATCACGGCGGCGACCCCGACCGGAGAACCGGCGCCGCCGCACGACCTGGCGAGCCTGCTGGCCGGCTCGTCCGCCGCCGGCGCGGCGAGGCCCGCGGCGCTGGCCCCGCTCGCGCCGTGAGGCCCCCGGGGCGGGGTCAGGAGTACTGCGGGTACAGGTCGTCCGGGAGCAGGCCGTTGCCGTGGTGGGTGGCGAAGCTGGAGTAGGTGGAGCGGATCCGGGCGGCCTGGGAGGTCCGCTGCCGTTCGATCAGCAGGCCCTCCGCGCCGCCCGCCCACTGCCGGTGGGCCCGCTCGCGGCGGGCCAGGTGCAGGGTGATGCCTCCGACGACGGCCGCCAGGGCGGCCAGGAACACGAGAACGAAGCTCATGAGCTCCCCCTTCCTTCGGACTCGATCATTGTGCGAATCAAGTATGGCGGAACGGGCCGCTGACCGGCTATAGCGTGAAGTAGCTTGAGATGTATGGCAGATGATGGTTCAGGTGGCACCCCAGCGGCCGTTCCGCCACCCGCGCGCAGTGCGGTGCCCGCGCTGATGTTCTCGCAGGGCGTCAGCGTGGCGGGCACCCAGGTCACGGCGCTGGCGCTGCCCGCGCTGGCGATCCTGCTCCTGGACGCCGGTCCGCTGGCGGCCTCGCTGCTCTTCGCGCTGGAGTACGGGGTGCAGGGGCTGACCGGGCCGTTCGCCGGGGTGCTGGTGGACCGGGTCGCCTCCCGACGGCGGCTGCTGGTCGCGGTGGACGTCCTCCAACTGCTGCTGATCGCCACCGTCCCGCTGGCGCACGCCGCCGGCGCGCTGACCCTGGGCCACCTCTACGCGGTCGCGGCCGTCTCCGGGGCGCTGGGCGGGGTCTCCGCCATCGCGGTGCCGACGGTGGTGGCCGACTTCGTGCCCAAGGACGGCCTGGTGGCGGTCAACGCGAAGCTGGCCGGGGCCCGTTCGGTCGGCCAGATCGCCGGCCCCGGACTGGCGGCCACCCTGGTGCAGGCGGTGGGGGCGGCGACCGCGATGGTCGCGGACGCGGTCAGTTACGGGCTGTCCGCACTGGCCCTGAGCCTGCCCCGGCTGCGGCGCGGCGCGGAACCGGAGCAGCCCGCCGCGGAACCGGAGCAGCCCGCCGCGGAACCGGAGCAGCCCGCCGCGCGCCCCGGGATCGTGGCGTCGCTGCGGGAGGGGATCGGCGTGCTGCGCGACCAGCCGCTGCTGACCCGGCTCGCCGTCGCCGCGGCCGCGCTCAACCTCGGCGGGGCCGGACTGGCCGGACTGTTCGCCTACTTCGCCTACCAGGTCGTGGACTTGGGCCCCGGTGAACTCGGGCTGACCCAGGCCGTCTACAGCATCGCCGCGGTGACGGCCGTGCTCACCGCCCGGCGGGTGATCCGGCGGATCGGCCTGACCAGGGTGATCCCGGTCTTCGGCCCGCTCGCCGCCGGCGCGCTGTTCCTGATCCCGCTGGCCTCGCTCGGTGCCGCGCTCCCGGTGCTGATCGCCTACCAGGCGGTGTTCGGCTTCTGCGCGACGGTCTGGGGCGTCAGTTGGGTGACCCTCCAGCAACAGCTTTCCCCGCCCGAGCAGTTGGGCCGGGTGCTCGGCCTGTCCCGCTCGATCGGCCAACTCGTCATGCCGGTCGGCGCGTTGCTGGGCGGCACGCTGGCCGGCGCGGTCGGCACCACCGGGGCGCTGGCCGTGTTCGCCTCGATCGCCCTGGCCGGCACCCTGGCCGTGGTCACCACCCGGCCCCGGCCGGTGCTGACCGGGGAGAGCCCGGCGTGACGCGCCAACGGCCCCGTTCGGTAGGGCGGTTCGGCAGGTAGCCTCCGGACCATGCCCACTCCCGCCGCGCTCACCCTCCCCACCCGCTTCGACGGCGACCCGGACCGGGTCGCACTGATCGTCCCCGGCACCGGATACACGCCCGCCCGGCCGCTGCTCCACTTCGCCCGCTCGGTGCTGCTGCGGCACGGCTGGACGGTCCACGAGCTGTGGTGGCGACTCCCGGACGAATTCGTCGAGTTCACAAGGGAGCGGCGGATCGCCTGGGTCGAGCGCCAGGTCGCCGAAGCGGTCGACGCCGAGGGCGGCGCCTGCCGGCTGCTGGTCGGCAAGTCACTGGCCTCCTTCGCCGCCGGCCTCACCGCCGACCGCGAACTCGCGGCCGCCTGGCTCACCCCCGTACTGACCCTCGACCACGTGGCCCGCGCCCTCCACCGGGCCACGGCCCCGACGCTCCTGGTCGGCGGCGGCGCCGACCGGCTCTGGGACCGCGCGGTCGCCGACTCCACCGGCCACCCCGTCCTGGAGCTGCCCGCCGCCGACCACAGCCTCGAACTGCCGAACGACCCCCTCGGGTCGCTCGACCACCTGCGGACGGTCGTCGCCCGCCTGGACACCTTCATCGCCGCGCTGACCACCTGAGCGCAGGCCGCTTGAGCGCCGACCACCGCCGGCCGCCATCGAAGGCCAGACGGGCCAGACGGGCCAGACGGGTCAGACAGGCCAGACGGGCCAGACGGGCCAGACAGGGGGTGACGCCGAGCCCGGCCCCCAGGACACCCATCACGCACATCACTCGAACCGACGTGCGCCTGCGGCTCGACGGCCATGGGAACCTCCCCCGGGCCGCTCCGGCGATCGCCCGACCTCGACGACAAGGGCCCCGCGACCGGGAGGAATCCGGTCGCGGGGCCGTTGCGCCGTCGCCCTGGGCCCGTAGGCCCGGGCGGCTCAGCCGATGGAGCGCGGCAGACGGGTGGTCAGGTACAGCACGGTGAAGGAGCCCAGCAGCTGGATGCCGAGGCAGATCGCGAGCGCGCGGCCCATGCCGAAGCTGGGGGAGAGGGACAGGTAGAGGGTGCCGAGGGTGGCGACGCCGAGGGCGAGGCTGGACTGCTGGCCGGTGGCGAGCACGCCGCTGCCGACACCGGCCCGGGCGGCGGGCACCTTGGCGAGCACGACCCGGAACAGCGGGGTGCCGATCAGGCCCTGGCCGATGCCCGCGAGGGCGACGCCGGGCGCCATCCGCAGCGGGGAGAAGTGGTCGGCGTCGGCGAGGACGGTCAGCGCGATGGTGACCAGGCCGAGGGCCTGGACGACGGCGCCGGCGCTGAGCACCCGGCTGCCCCAGCGGCCGATCAGCCGCGGGCCGGAGAGCGAGGCGGTGAAGTAGCCGACGGCCATCGGGACGAGCGCCCAGCCGGCCGCGACCACGCCGAGCCGCAGACCCTGCTGGAGGGCGACGGCGATGACGAACATGAACCCGCCGAAGCCGGCGAAGTAGGGGAGCGCGATGCCGAGGCCGCGGCGCATCTCGGGGATCCGCAGCAGGGACGGCGGCACCAGCGGGGTGCCGCCGCGCTGCTCGGCGCGGCGCTCGACCAGCGCGAAGGTGACGGCGAAGACCGGGAACAGGGCGAGCAGCACCCAGGACCAGAGCGGCCAGCCGGCCGCGCGGCCCTCCATCAGCGGGATGAGCAGCGAGAGCAGGGTGGCGGTGAGCAGGGCGGTGCCGGGCACGTCGACCGCGGCGGCCTGGCTGGCCCGGCTCTCCGGCACGTACCGGACGGCGAGGACCACGGCGAGCAGCGCGAACGGGACGTTCAGCAGGAAGACGGAGCGCCAGCCGGTGCCGAACAGGTCGGCGGCGACCAGCATCCCGCCGAGCACCTGCCCGATCACCACCGAGATTCCGCCGACCGCGCCGTAGACGCTGAGGGCGCGGCCGCGCCGGGCGCCGTCGGTGGCGGCGGTGATGGTGCCGAGCACCTGGGGGATGAGCAGGGCGGCCGAGGCGCCCTGGGCGGCCCGGGCGGCGACCAGGGACCACGCGTCGGGGGCGAGTCCGCAGGCCAGCGAGGTGAGGGCGAAGGCGGCGGCGCCGACGACGAACAGCCGGCGGCGGCCGAAGATGTCGCCGAGTCGTCCGCCGAGGACGAGCAGGACGGCGAAGGCGATGCCGTAGCCGGCCGCGACGAGTTCCAGGACGGCCGGTCCGGCGGCCAGGTCCTCGTCGATGGTGGGCAGGGCGACGTTGACGATGAAGAAGTCCAGCATCGGCAGGAAGGCCCCGAGCAGGACGGTGACCAGCCCGGCGGTGCCGAGCGAGGGGGAGGAGGACGGGGAGGAGGAAGGGGAGTGGGGAGCGGGAGCGGTCCGTACCGGGGCCGGGGCGACGGCGAGTCGTTGAGTCACGGGTCATACGATCCGCCGCTTCGTACCCTGGTACCAGAGTGTGGTTATCCAGGTATAAGAAGTACCTGGCAACAGGCTCCGGCGTGCCGCATGCTGGGGAGCATGAGCCTGATGACCCCGGCCACGCAAGCCCGTCCCGGTTCCGCCGGGCCGCACCGCGGCAGTCCTGACGAGGCCCGCCGGCACGACCTGGCGGCGTTCCTGCGCAGCCGCCGCGAGCGCATCGCGCCCGAGCAGGTGGGCCTGCCGATGACCGGCCGCCGCCGTACCCCGGGGCTGCGCCGGGAGGAGGTGGCGCAGCTGGCCGCGGTCGGGGTGACCTGGTACACGTGGCTGGAGCAGGGGCGGGACATCCAGGTGTCCGCGCAGGTGCTGGACGCGGTGGCCCGGGCGCTGCTGCTGGACCCGAGCGAGCGGGCGCACCTGTTCACCCTGGCCGGCGCGGACGATCCGGCGCCGGTGACGGAGTGCCCCTCGGTGACCCCGAGCGTGCGCCTGGTGCTGGAGCAGATGGCGCCGTACCCGGCCGCGCTGGTCAACTCCCGCTACGACATCCTGGCGCACAACGCGCCGTACACCGCCATCGTCGGCGAGCTCGGTGAACTGCCGCTGGAGGAGCGGAACCTGATGTGGCTGGCGTTCACCCCTTCGCGCTTCCGCGAGGTGCTGATCGACTACCGGACGGAGCGCCTCGGCATGGTGGCCCGGTTCCGCGCCTCGATGGCCGACCACTCCGCCGAGCCGGCCTGGAAGGCGCTGCTGACCCGGCTGTTGAAGGCTTCGCCGGACTTCGCGGAGGAGTGGCAGCGGCACGAGGTGATGCGGCCGGGCAACGGGATCAAGCGCTTCCAGGTGCCGGGCGTGGGCCTGCTGCGCTGCGAGTACACCAACTTCTGGCTCAGCCCCCGGCTCGGGACGCGGATGATCAGCTACACCCCGCTGGACGAGGAGACCCGCGCCCTGATGAGCAAGCTGCCCCGGGCCTAGGCCGTGCCCTGGCCGCGTATCGACTCGCTCCCGAGCAGCAGGCACACCGCCGCCAGCGGCAGTTCGACGCAGCACGCCATCACCAGCGCCGCCAGCACCGCGTGCCCCGGCCCGGCGCAGGAGATGTCGGCCAGCGCGTCACCGGCCAGCAGCAGGGCCGCCGCCCCGCCCGGCCACGGGGCGGCGGTACTGCGCCGGCGCAGCAGCGCGTCCAGCGAGAGCAGGGCGGCGAACTCCGCGAGGTCCAGCACCACCCACGGGGTCTCGTGGTTGACGGCCAGCACCATCAGCCAGGGCAGCAGCCCGAGGGCGGCCAGCCGCGGCAGCTTCCGGAAGCGCTCCGGCAGGGCGTACCCGGGTGCGCCCGCGATGACGGCGGTGCTCATGCTCCGGCCTCCGCCCGCGCCCGCACCCGCTGCAGCGGCAGCCGCTCGGCCGGTCCGCCCGCCGGGTGCTCGACCAGCACGGTGTCGAACGGCCCCTCGGCCAGCGCGAGCCAGAACGACCCGGCGACCGTGACCACCTCGGCGACCGCCGCCGCCCGGACGGCGCGGAACAGCCGCCGCCCGCCGGTGAACACCACCGAGGGCGCCGTGCCGTCGGCCGGCAGCCGACCCCAGGCGAGCACGTGCGAGCGCCGCCCGGTGGCGGGGCTGCGCCGGGCGCCGCGCACCAGTTGCGGTGCGAGCCGGGCGGCGACCAGGACGTCGGCCAACTCGCCGTGCTGGTAGAGCTCCAGCGCGGCCCGGCCGCGGCCGGTGCCGACGCTGCGGACCGACCAGGGACCGGCCCCGGCGGGCAGCGTCCCCTCCGGCCCGGGCGCCGGGCGGAGCGCGCCCCCGGGAACACCCCCGTGGTCCCCGGGGACGGGCCGCCCGTGCGGCGGGGTGGCGGAGTGCGATGCGGTGCTCGTCATGCCCCCAAGCCTTCCGTCGCGGGGGCCCGTTGTCGGTGGTGCCGCACACCGAATCGGGGGTGTATCTAGCTACACCCCTGTCCGGCACCCCCCTTCATGGTGGCCGTTGATCACCGGGCCCTACGCTGTCCGGCATGCCCTCCACCACGTTGCGCCGAGCGCTCGTCAGGAGCCTCGGACGACCACCGTGGTCGGCCGAGGCCTGGCGGGAGACCCGCTTCATAGCCGCCGGAATACCCATGGCCGCGCCGGTCTGGCTGGCCGTGACCGACTCCGGCCTGCTCCTCCCGGTCCTCGCGGTCGTCCTGGTCTGCGCGCGCTGGCTCACCGGCGTCCAGCGCGGCCGGCTGCGCGCCCTGCGCGGCGTGGAGGTGCCGCCTCCCGGCGGGTCCACGACCCTGCGGCTGGGCCGGCTGCGGTTCGGCCTGGCCTGGCGTCAGACCACCTACCACCTGCTGGTCGGTCCGGTCCTGGCGCTCGGCGCGCTGGCCGCCGTCTACCTCTGGGGCGTCGCCCTGGTGCTGACCACCCTGTACGGCTGGGTCTGGCTGCTGCCGCTCGGGACGGGGCTGCGCAGCGAGCTGGCCGGCCTGGACGTGGCGCTCACGGTGCTCGGCGTGCTGCTGCTGGTGGTGACGCCCTGGCTGACCACGCTGGCCGGCTGGCTGGAGGTGCGGGCGGCGCAGCTGCTGCTCGGCCCGAACCGGGCGGAGCGGCTGGAGCAGCGGGTCGAGGAGATCACCGAGTCCCGGGCCGGCCTGGTGGACGCGGTGGACGCCGAGCGCCGCCGGATCGAGCGGGACCTGCACGACGGCGCCCAGCAGCGCCTCACCTCCCTCGCGATGAACCTGGGCCTGGCCCGGCGCACCCTCAAGGACTGCCCGCCCGACGCCATGGAGGTGATCGTCGCCGCGCACGAGGAGGCCCAGGCGGCCATCGACGAGCTGCGCGACCTGGTCCGGGGGCTGCACCCGGCGGTCCTGGAGGACCGCGGGCTGGACGCGGCGCTGTCCGGCATCGCGGCCCGGGCCCCGCTGCCGGTGCGCCTGGACGTCGAGCTGTCCGACCGGATCGCCCCGACCGTCGAGGCGGTCGCCTACTTCACCGTCTCCGAGGCGCTCACCAACGTGGCCAAGCACGCCCGGGCCGAGCAGGTCGACGTCTCGGTGCGGACGGCCGGCGGCCGGCTGCGCCTGGTCATCAGCGACGACGGCGTGGGCGGCGCGGACCCGTCGCGCGGCACCGGGCTCACCGGTCTGCGCAAGCGCGCGGCCTCGGTCGACGGAACGCTGTCCGTTCTCAGCCCCCTCGGGGGCCCCACCACCATCACCGTGGAGTTGCCGTGCGTGCTGTGATCGCCGAGGACTCGGTCCTGCTGAGGGTCGGCCTGGTGAAGGTCCTGGAGGCGGTGGGGTTCGAGGTGGTGGCCGCGGTCGGGGACGCCGTCGAGCTGCTGGCCGCCGTCGAGGAGCACCGCCCGGGGGTGGTGGTCGCGGACGTCCGGATGCCGCCGGGCTTCCACGACGAGGGCGTGAAGGCCGCGATGGTGATCCGGCAGCAGTGGCCGGACACCGCCGTGCTGCTGCTCTCCCAGTTCGTGGAGGAGCGCTACGCCGCGGACCTTCTGGCGACCAACACCAGCGGGGTCGGCTACCTGCTGAAGCAGCGGGTGGCCAATGTGGACGACTTCGTGGACGCGCTGCAGCGGGTGGCCGAGGGCGGCACCGCGCTGGACCCGGAGGTGGTGGCCCAACTGCTGGTGCGCCGCCACCGGGATCCGCTGGAGAAGCTGACCCCGCGCGAGCGGGACGTGCTCTCGCTGATGGCGGAGGGCCGGTCCAACGCGGCGATCGCCGCCTCGCTGGTGGTCAGCGACAGCGCGGTGGCCAAGCACATCAACTCGATCTTCACCAAGCTGGACCTCCCGCCGGCCGACGACAGCCACCGCCGGGTGATGGCGGTGCTGCGCTTCCTGGAGGTGGGAACGTGAGGAGCGCCCGGGCCTGGAAGATCACCGGCGTGGTCACCCTGGTGTTCGTGCTGTTCATGGGCGCGGGGCAGACCCTCGCCCTGGTGGCCAAGCAGCGGAGCGTGGAGGACAAGGTGTACACCACCGACGTCCACAAGCTCCAACTGGCGACGGGCAGTTCCTCCGTGATCGTCAAGGCGGGCCTGCCGGGCCGGGTGGTGCTGACCAAGACCCTGGACTGGACGGTGAGCGAGCCGAAGGTGAGGGCCGAGATCAGCGACTCCGGCGTGATGAGCATCGACGTCCAGTGCCGGCGGCAGATCCCCTTCTTCAACTGCGGTGCGCAGATCGAGCTGTCGGTGCCGCCCGGCACCGAGGTCGCCGGTCTGGTGACCTCGGGCAGCGTCACGGTGGACGGCCTCTCCGGCCCCGTCGAGCTGCAGGGCGCCTCGGGGGCGATCTACCTGAGGCGCCTCTCCGGCGAGATCCACGCCCGTACGGGCTCCGGCATGGTCCAGGGTACGAAGCTGCGGTCCGGCACGGTGGAGGTGAGCAGCGGATCCGGCGAGGTGGACCTGGACTTCGCCGCCGCGCCCAGGGACGCCACCATGAGGACCGGCTCGGGCTCGGCGACGATGACCCTGCCGCGGGGCAGCCACTACCAGATCAGCGGGAAGACGGGCTCCGGCGGCAGCTCGATCGACCCGGCCCTGGGCGATGTCACCAGCCCGAACAGCCTGACCGCCGAGGTCGGCTCGGGCTCGCTGGAGGTCCGCTACGGGACCGCCGCCACGGAGGCACCGTCCGCGTCGGAGGCACCGTCCGCACCGGCGGCCCGGTAGGTAGGCCGGGTGGGTGATCCGGGTGGGGGACAATGGAGAGTCCCGTCCCCCTATCCGAGGTCAGCCGCGCATGACAGCCACGCCCGCACCCACCGCGCCCGAGACGGCGACCGCGACCGCGCCGGAGACGGCGACCGCGACCGCGCCGGAGACGGCGACCGTGTCCGAGACCGGGACCGCGACCGAGTTCGCGCCGCTGGACATCGGCCCGATCCGGGTCTGGCCGCCCGTCGTGCTGGCGCCGATGGCCGGGATCACCAACGCCCCGTTCCGCACCCTGTGCCGCGAGCAGAGCGGTGGCAAGGGCCTGTACGTCTCGGAGATGATCACCACCCGGGCGCTGGTCGAGCGCAATGCCAAGACCATGCAGCTGATCAAGTTCGACCCGAGCGAGAAGCCGCGCTCGATCCAGCTGTACGGGGTGGACCCGGTGACCGTCGGCAAGGCGGCCCGGATGATCTCGGACGAGGGCCTGGCCGACCACATCGACCTCAACTTCGGCTGCCCCGTCCCCAAGGTGACCCGCAAGGGCGGCGGCTCGGCGCTGCCGTACAAGCGCAACCTGCTGCGGGAGATCCTGCGCGAGGCCGTGGCCAACGCCGGAGACCTCCCGGTGACCATGAAGATGCGCAAGGGCATCGACGACGACCACCTCACCTTCCTGGACGCCGGCCGGATCGGCGCCGAGGAGGGCGTGGCCGCGATCGCCCTGCACGGGCGCACCGCCGCCCAGCACTACGGCGGGACGGCCGACTGGTCGGCGATCGCCCGGCTGCGCGAGGCCGTCCCGGCGCACGTGCCGGTGCTGGGCAACGGGGACATCTGGTCGGCCGACGACGCGCTGCGGATGATGCGCGAGACCGGCTGCGACGGCGTGGTGGTGGGCCGCGGCTGCCTGGGCCGGCCGTGGCTGTTCCGGGACCTCGTGTCGATCTTCGAGGGCGACGTCGACTACGCCCGTCCGGACTTCGGCTACGTGGCCCGGGCGATGGTGCGCCACGCCCAGCTGCTCGGCGAGTGGCTGGGGGACGAGACGCGCGGCGTGATCGACTTCCGCAAGCACGTCGCCTGGTACACCAAGGGCTTCTCGGTCGGCTCCGAGCTGCGGGTGCGGCTCGCCAACTCCTCCTCGCTGGCCGAACTGGCCGGAACCCTCGCCCAGGTGGAGCAGACCCAGACCTGGCCGATCGGCGCGGACGGCCCGCGCGGCCGCACCAGCGGCAACGGCCGGGTGGTCCTGCCGGAGGGCTGGTTGGACGATCCGTACGACTGCGCCCGGCCGGGCGAGGATGCCGAATCGGACACCTCCGGCGGATGATCTAGCCGATCCGGCGAAGTCGGCCCCTCCGGGAGGCTGGCCACCCGGTCCCAGCCCTCTTGTCCATTCTGGCCAAGAGGGCTCCTTTTCGGCGGCCGGCCATCACGGAACGAGCACGTTCCTGGACGGAGTGCGACGATTGGCGCAGGCGTTCTACGTTCGAGCCGCGAGACGGACTGGTGACGCTTGCCACACGCGGTGGCGACTGACGCCCGGTCAGTGGACGAAATGGACAGGTCGACCGTGAATCGCTTCCCGAAGCCGGTTCGACGCCGATCGGCCGATCCGGCTGCAGGAAATCAAGCCGGGGCAACGCGACCGACCCGCGGCCGCTACCCAGCGTCCGAATCGAGCGATCTTCCGTTTCCCCGCCTTCAAGTCTTGAACGCGGGCTAGCGTCAGGGGGACGATTTCACCAACAGAGGTGAACGCCTTTATGCGCATTCGATCTAGCGGGTTACCCCTCGGTACCGGCCTCGTGTGGCCTATTCAGGGCAGAGAAGTGCCTTCGAAATGGGTATGTTCTCCGGCGTCAGGGCAACCGCGTACGAGGAGACCGACCCGTGCCGTCCCAGCAGAAGTTTGTTTACTCCTTCACCGAAGGAAACAAGGACCTCAAGGACCTTCTCGGCGGCAAGGGCGCGAACCTGGCCGAGATGACCAACCTGGGGCTCCCCGTCCCTCCGGGGTTCACCATCACCACCGAGGCCTGCAAGGTCTTCCTGGAGACCGGTAGCGAGCCCTCCTCGCTGCACGAGGAGATCAGCGCCCACCTGGACGCGCTCGAGCAGGAGATGGGCAAGAAGCTCGGCCAGGCCGACAACCCGCTCCTGGTCTCCGTCCGCTCCGGTGCCAAGTTCTCCATGCCCGGCATGATGGACACCGTCCTGAACATCGGCCTCTCCGACGCCTCGGTGGTCGGCCTCGTCGCCCAGTCCGGCAACGAGCGCTTCGCCTGGGACTCCTACCGCCGCCTGGTCCAGATGTTCGGCAAGACCGTGCTGGGCGTCGACGGCGAGCTGTTCGAGGAGGCCCTGGACGAGGCCAAGCACGCCAAGGGCACCGTCAACGACCTGGACCTGGACGCTTCCGACCTCCGGGACCTCGTCGAGGTGTTCAAGGGCATCGTCGAGCGCGAGACCGGCCGGGCCTTCCCGCAGGACCCGCGCGAGCAGATGGACCTCGCCGTCCACGCCGTCTTCCACTCCTGGAACGGCGACCGCGCCCGGCTGTACCGCCGCCAGGAGCGCATCCCGAACGACCTCGGCACCGCGGTCAACGTCTGCACCATGGTCTTCGGCAACCTCGGCGAGGACTCCGGCACCGGCGTCGCCTTCACCCGCGACCCCTCCACCGGCGCCCAGGGCGTCTACGGCGACTACCTGTCCAACGCCCAGGGCGAGGACGTCGTCGCCGGCATCCGCAACACGCTGCAGCTGTCCGAGCTGGAGAAGCTCGACAAGAAGTCGTACGACGAGCTGATGGCGATCATGCAGACGCTGGAGAACCACTACCGCGACCTCTGCGACATCGAGTTCACCATCGAGCGCGGCAAGCTCTGGATGCTGCAGACCCGGGTCGGCAAGCGCACCGCCGCGGCCGCCTTCCGGATCGCCGTCCAGCTGGTCGACCAGGGCCTGATCGACCTGGACGAGGCCCTGATGCGGGTCACCGGCGGCCAGCTGGCCCAGCTGATGTTCCCGCGCTTCGCCCCGACCCCCGAGTCCAAGCAGATCGGCTGGGGCCTGGCCGCCTCGCCCGGCGCCGCGATCGGCAAGGTCGTCTTCGACTCCTACACCGCAGTCAAGTGGTCCCGCTCCGGCGAGAAGGTCATCCTGGTCCGCCGGGAGACCAACCCGGACGACCTGGACGGCATGATCGCCGCCGAGGGCATCCTCACCTCGCGCGGCGGCAAGACCTCGCACGCCGCCGTCGTCGCCCGCGGCATGGGCAAGACCTGTGTCTGCGGCGCCGAGGAGCTGGAGGTCGACACCAAGTCCCGCAAGTTCACCACCGCCGACGGCCTGGTGGTCCACGAGGGCGACGTCGTCTCCATCGACGGCGCCAGCGGCAAGGTCTACCTCGGCGAGGTACCGGTCCTGCCGTCCCCCGTGGTCGAGTACTTCGAGGGCACCCTGCACGCCGGCGCCGACGTCCAGGGCGGGCTGGTCCAGGCCGTCCACCGGCTGATGTCGCACGCCGACGGCCGCCGCCGGCTCGCCGTGCGCGCCAACGCCGACAACGCCGAGGACGGCTCGCGCGCCCGCCGCTACGGCGCCCAGGGCATCGGCCTGTGCCGCACCGAGCACATGTTCCTCGGTGAGGAGCGCCGCAAGGAGGTTGAGCACCTGATCCTCGCGGACAACGACAAGGACCGCGAGCTCGCCCTCTCCACCCTGCTGCCGCTGCAGAAGGGCGACTTCCTGGAGCTCTTCCAGGCGATGGACGGACTGCCCGTCACCGTCCGCCTGCTCGACCCGCCGCTGCACGAGTTCCTGCCCGACATCACCGAGCTGTCGGTGCGCGTCGCCCTCGCCGAGGCCCGCAAGGACCCGAACGAGAACGACCTGCGCCTGCTCCAGGCGGTGCACAAGCTGCACGAGCAGAACCCGATGCTGGGCCTGCGCGGGGTGCGCCTCGGCCTGGTCATCCCCGGCCTGTTCGGCATGCAGGTCCGGGCCATCGCCGAGGCCGCCGCCGAGCGCAAGCTGGCCGGCGGGGACCCGCGCCCCGAGGTGATGATCCCGCTGGTCGGCACCGTCCAGGAGCTGGAGCTGGTCCGCGACGAGTGCGAGCGGGTGCTCGCCGAGGTCGCCCAGTCCACCGGCGTCACGCTGGACATCAAGCTCGGCACCATGATCGAGCTGCCGCGCGCCGCGGTGACCGCCGGTCAGATCGCCGAGGCCGCCGAGTTCTTCTCCTTCGGCACCAACGACCTGACCCAGACGGTCTGGGGCTTCTCCCGGGACGACGTGGAGGCCTCGTTCTTCACCGCCTACCTGGAGAAGGGCATCTTCGGGGTCTCCCCGTTCGAGACCATCGACCGCGACGGCGTCGGCTCGCTCGTCAAGCACGCCGTCGAGGCCGGCCGGGCCACCCGCCCCGACCTCAAGCTCGGCGTCTGCGGCGAGCACGGCGGCGACCCGGAGTCGGTCCACTTCTTCCACGAGGTGGGGCTGGACTACGTCTCCTGCTCCCCCTTCCGGATCCCGGTGGCGCGCCTGGAGGCAGGCCGCGCCGCCATCGAGACGGCGGGCAGCGACTCGCGCTGAGAGGGTAGGCATCCCCTACTCACGCGCGGGTACGACTGACCGCTCCACCCTCCCGTCGGGAGGGCGTACACCGGAGCTCGGCGCAGGAGAACCGGCGTACGTGACACGGCCGGGCGGGAACGGACAACGGCGTCCGTTCCCGCCCGGCCGTACGTATCTGTGGCGTCCGTCATGTGTGTGACTGGCCGGGCCGGACGCCGCCGGCTGCCAAGCTGGACGGCATGACCAGAAGCAAGAGCCCGCTCGTCGTGGTGGCCGTCCTGATCCTGGCCGTGCTCGCCGGGGTCGGGTACCTGCTCGCCGGCAAGGGCGGCGGCAGCCACCCCAAGGCCGCCGCGAGCGCCACCGCCACCGCGGGCACCTCGGCCCCCAAGCCCTCGGCCCCCAAGCCCTCGGCCCCCAAGCCGTCCCCGCCGGCCGGCGGCGCCTCCGCCCCGAGCGGCGGCTGGGTGCCCGCCGACCCGGCCCTGGCCGACGTCTGCCGCACCAAGCTCCCCAGCCAGGCCCAGGACACCCTCGGCCTGATCGCCAAGGGCGGCCCCTACCCGTACAACCGGGACGGCATCGTCTTCGAGAACCGCGAGAGCCGGCTGCCGAAGAAGGGCAACGGCTACTACCACGAGTTCACCGTGGTCACCCCGGGCTCCAACGACCGCGGCACCCGCCGGGTCGTCACCGGCGGCTCCGGCGAGCAGTACTGGTCCCCGGACCACTACGGGACCTTCCAGGAGATCGACCCGCGCTGCTGACCCCGGACCGAACTCCTCCGGCCCCCGCCTCCGCCGCACGGACCGGGGGCCGCTTCGTCTGCGCTCCAGAAAATACTTTCCAATCTGGAAAGTAAGTGCCATCCTGGAGCCACCATCACCGACGAGGGGGCTGTCATGAGTAATTCCGTTCCCACCCCGCTGCCCGCCGCCGAGGCGCTGCGCCTGGCCGCCGGAGCCGACGCGGCCGCCCGGCGGCCGGGCGAGGTGCCCCGCTGGTACGGGCCGGCCTTCGCCTTCGCCTTCACCGCGTACGGCCTCGGGATCGGCCAGGCCGTCGCCACCGGGCAGTACGCCCTGATCGGCGCCTTCGCCGGTGGCTTCGCCGCCCTGACCGGTGGCCTCGCCCGGGTCGCCGTGCGCAGCGACGGGATCGTCCGCCGGGGAGTGCCGGACGGCATCCGCGGCCCGGTCGCGCTGGCGGTCCTCGCGGTCTGCGCCGTGTCGGCGGCCGGGATGCTGCTCGCCTGGCAGGCCGGCGGCGGCCCGCGCTGGATCGCCGGGGTCGCCGGGGTCGCGGCGGGCCTGACCTTCTGGGTGGGCATCCACTGGCTCAACCGCCGGGTCCGGCGCTCGTACGAGGCCGGCTGATGCCCGGCGCGCTCGACCCGCTGCTCCAGCACGCCACCCGGCTCACCGTGCTCGCCTTCCTCGGCGCCTGCCACGAGGCCGAGTTCGCCGCGGTCCGGGACCACTGCGAGGTCTCCGACTCCGTGCTCAGCAAGGCCGCCACCGCCCTGGAGGAGGCCGGCTACCTGGTGGTCAAGAAGGGCTATGTCGGCAAGCGTCCCCGTACCTGGCTCGCCGCCACCCGCGAGGGCCGCGCCGCCCTCGCCGCCCACCTCGCCGAACTCCAGCGCCTGGTGGCCGCCGCCGAGGCCGCCGGCGCCCAACACGCCTGAAACGCGGGTGGGTTCACCGGGCCCGGCGCCAACTGACCCGGCTGTGCGGGCCGTGCGGGCCGGTGGTGACCAGGGCGGTGAGCTCGTGCAGGACCGGGGCGGGGTCGCGGCGCAGCTGGACGGGGGTGGTGCGGACCACCGGGAGGCCGGCGGCGGTGAGGCGGTTGGCGCGGGCCAGGCCGCGTTCGTGGTCGGCCGGCCGCAGGTGGTAGGCGCGGGAGTCGATCTCCAGGGCGACGCAGGCGTGCGGCCAGTAGGCGTCCGGCACCGCGAGGAAGCGGCCGTCCAGGAACAGCACCGGGTTCCAGAGCGGTTCCGGCAGGCCCGCGTGGGCGAGCACCTCGCGGGCCTCGCCCTCCACCACCGACCGCACCCCGGCGGTCAGGTCCTCCACCACCAGGGCCACCCGCGGCAGTGCCAGCGCCCCCGGCCTGGCGAGCAACTGGTCGAGCAGTTCGCCGAGTTCGCAGTGCCGCCGCTGGACGGCCTCGGCGCACAGCGCCCGGAACCGGCGCTGCCCGGTCTCCCGCGACGCGACGTCCGCCAGCGCCCGCGCGACGGTGGCGCTCCACAGCCCGTCGTCCCGCTCGAAGCCGCCCGGCATCGCCCCGGAGGCCCGGTGGATCCGCACGAACTCCCTTTCCCTGATGCGTCGCTGATGTGGGATCAGGACATCGACCTCGGCCAGGTCGGCCGGGTGTCCGGCGCTCGGCAGCCCGGCGTCCGCCAGCACCGCGAGCCCGGTCAGCAGCACCTCCCCGGGCTGTGGCACCTGCCCCTTCGGACTCGCGTACGCCAGCGCCGCCCGTAGTTTCTGATGGATCGTCAATCGTCCGTTCTGCAGGCAGATCACCCGCGGCAGCACCTGCTGCCAGGGCCCGCCCGGCCGTAGTCGGTGGGCGATCGTGCCGGAGGGCACGCCGAGCCGGCGCAGCTGCGCGCGGGTGGCGATGTGCTGCTGGTCGGCGCCGAGCAGGGCGACGGGGTCGAGCGGGTGTGCGCGGGTCATACCCGGGTGCTGCCCGCCCGGATCGGAGGTATGCGAAACGTCCCTCGTCAGGGGCTTCCGCGCAACGGTGTTGACGAAACGGCGGTCGAGCGGCTGAGCTTGGTCCCCCATGATGACCGAACCCCACGGCCCCGCGCTCGACGCGCTCAACGGCCTCTCCGTCGGCGACGCCCTCGGTGCCCAGTACTTCGTCCCGGAAACCGCCCGGGCCCACCACGCCTCCCGCACCGAACCGCCCGGCCCCTGGCCGTGGACCGATGACACCGAGATGGCCTGCTCGGTGTACGCCGCCCAGCGCGAGCGCGGCACCATCGACACCTTCGACCTCACCCACGCCTTCGCCGTCCGCCACGACTTCGACCGCGGCTACGGCCCGGCCGCCAACCGGCTGCTCCGGCTGGTCCGCGAGGGCGGCGACGCCAGGGTGCTGGCCGCCGAACTCTTCGACGGCCAGGGCTCGTACGGCAACGGCGCCGCGATGCGGGTCGCCCCGCTGGGGGCGGCGTACGCGGAGGATCCGGCCGCCGTGGTCCGGCCCGCCGCGGACACCGCCGTGATCACCCACACCCACCCGCAGGCCGTCGACGGTGCGATCGCGGTCGCGGTGGCCGCCGCCTACGCGGTGCGCGCGCGCACCGAGCCGATGACGCCGGAGGCCTTCCTGGCGGCGGTGGTCGAGCTCACCCCGTACGGAGTGGTGCACGACGCGCTCGCCGAAGCGGTCCGGCTGCTCGCCGAACCGGATCCGCAGGCCGTCGCCCGGCTGCTCGGCAACGGCAGCCGCACCTCCGCCGCCGACACCGTCCCGTACGCCCTGTGGTGCGCCGCCCGGAACCTCACCGACTACCGGGCCGCCGTGTGGGAGGCGGTCGCGGCCGGTGGCGACATGGACACCGTGGCCGCGATCACCGGGGGAGTGGTGGCCGCCCGCACCGGCACCGAGGGCATCCCGGCGGCCTGGCTGGCCGCCCGGGAACCGCTGCCCGGCTGGGCGTTCCCCGGGCCGGGCAGCGTCCGGCCCGGGCCCACCGACGACTCGTACCTGAAGCCGCTGCGGCTGCCCCGCCCCTGCCCGGTGCCGGACCTGGTCTGGACCGAGGAGCAGTGGCGACGGGTCCGGTCCGGGCGGATCCCCGGCGACATCGACGGGCGGTGGACGTTCTACACCGCCGAGGGCGTGCTGCACCTGCACCGCAGCTGGACCGGCTTCGAGATCTGGCGGGTGCGGGTCGCCCCGGTCAAGGGCGGTGGCTGGCGGCCCGTGTCCGCGCTGGTCGAGGCGTTCCCCGGGCGCTACAACGGCGACCGCACCGTCCCCGAAGGCCTTCTTCGCGAGGTCGCCGGGGACTGAGAACAGCCGTGACCCCTCAGGCCGTGATCATCAGCTGCCCGCTGCCGCCGCCCGGTCTAAGGCACTCCTGGTTGATCGCCGGATCAGGGGCGCTCGGCGAGGTGGCGGCGGCGATCCGCAGCTCGATGATGTCCCGGACCGCCGGCCATTCGGAGTCCAGGATCGAGTAGAACGCGGTCGAGCGCACCACCCCGTCCAGCCCGCGCGAGTGCGCCCGGCGGACGCCCTCGGAGGTCGCGCCGAGCCGCTCGATCGCGGCCCGCGAGCGCAGGTTGCGGGCGTCCGCGCGCAGCGAGATCCGCTGCACGCCCCAGGTCTCGAAGGCGTGCCGGAGCATCAGCAGCTTGGCCTCGGTGTTGATGCCGGTGCCCTGGGCGCGCGGGGAGAGCCAGGTGTTGCCGATCTCGGCGGCGTCCGGGACGGCCGTCGCCGGATCGCCGAACGGCACGCCGGGCACCGGCGGCCACACCATGGGGCCCTGCCAGTAGTCGAGTTCCAGGAATCGGGTGGAGCCGACCACCCGGCCGTCGGCGACGTTCACCGTCGCGAACGGCACCGACCGGCCCGCAGCCTGGTCCGCGAGGGCGCGCGCGATGTAGTCGCGGGCCGCTTCCAGGCCGTGCGGGACGGGGGTGAAGGCGTAGGTCGTTCGGTCCTCGGCGCCGGCCGCGGCGATGGCCTCGGCGTGGTGGGCGGCGAGGGGCTCCAACCGAACGGTGCGGCCGGTGAGGAAGACAGGTGCTGGCACGGAACCTTGGTCCTTCATCGGTCGTAGGGCGCAGTCCGCGCCGGGGTGCGGCACGCGCTGCGGTGGACTGGGGTCGCCCCGGCCCGGTTTCCGCTTCCGGGTACCCGTGCGCGCCGGAGGATTCCGGTCGGGTGGGGCGGGAGCGGCGGCCCGGAACGGGCGGCGAGGTGTGCCGGAACGGACACGGATCCTCGGACCGGTCCGGCGGGAAGGGCGAGCGGACAGTGTGCGTCCGCGAAATGGCCGAAGAGGAAACGAGAGCGCGAAGGGAAGCAGGCGGCCAGGTGAAGGCAAGATGCGTCGTGGGTGTCTGCCCGAGCAGCGATCCGGGTCGTGATCGACGGCGTTACGGACGACGTGACGACGACGCGACGATGCGAGGCAGCGAGAGGACGATACCCGCCAGAACGCGGTGCGTCACTTCGCGGCACGCGAATGGCGGCGCGGACCGCCACCGCACGCCCCGGAGCAGCCTGTTGAACACCCGTGACCAGGGCTTTTCCCCTCGGATGCGATCATGGTCCGGAGCGGTCGACGACGGTCTCCGGCCGCGTCCCCGGGCGGGTCGCCGGACGGGCGGTCGGCCGGAACGGGAATTCCGGCGCGGCCCGGCACGCTGGAGAGGACGAGAGGCCGGTCGGGTCGGGACGAGCAGAGAACGGGGTTGGGTGCGCGGTGCGAGACTTCCAGGCGCTGTACGAGCTGGATGAGCGGGGCGTGGCCGCGGTGGCCGCGGCCAACGCGGAGCTGCGTGACACCGGCGCCGGCCTGGTGCTGCTCCAGCACTTCGAGGGCTTCATGGACGCCGGCGAGGCCGGCGGCCAGGTGGTGGCCCACCTGCTGGAGACGGGCTCGCCCCAGGTGGTGGCCCGCTTCGACCACGACCGCCTGGTCGACTACCGGGCCCGCCGCCCCGCGATGGTCTTCGACCACGACCACTGGTCGTCCTACGACCCGCCGGAGATCCTGCTCCAGCTGGTCCGGGACGCGGCCGGCGCCCCGTTCCTGCTGCTCACCGGCCCGGAGCCGGACGTGGAGTGGGAGCGGTTCGCGCGCGCCGTCCGCGAGCTGGTCGAGCGCTTCGAGGTCCGGCTCAGCCTGGACTTCCACGGCATCCCGATGGGCGTGCCGCACACCCGCCCGGTCGGTTTGACGCCGCACGGCAACCGGCTGGACCTCGCGCCGGGCTACCCGCAGTGGTTCGAGCAGGCGCAGGTCCCGGGCAGCGCCCAGGCACTGCTGGAGTACCGGCTGGCCGAGGCCGGGCACGACGTGCTGGGCTTCGCGGTGCACGTCCCGCACTACGTGGCCCGTTCGGCCTACCCGGCGGCCGCCGTGCTGATCCTGGAGGCCGTGCAGTCGGCCACCGGCCTGGTGCTGCCCGGCACCAAACTGCGCGAGCGGATGGGCGAGGTGTACGCCGACATCGAGGAGCAGTTGGCCCAGGGGGACGGCGAGTTGCGCTCGGCGATCCGCGGCATGGAGGGCCAGTACGACGCGGTGGCGGGCGCCGACGGCCGGGAGAGCCTGCTGGCCGAGCCGGTCGACCTGCCGTCGGCGGACGAGCTGGGGCGGCGCTTCGAGCAGTTCCTGGCCGAGCACGAGCGCGACGCGGAGTAGCACGGCGTGGAGTAGCGCGGCACGGAGCGGATGGAGTGGTTCGCGCCGGGAGTCATCGGCGCCGCCCGTACGTTGCAGTCTGCGGTGCCCGGGGGACGGGCCGCCGCGTACGGAGCTGCCCGTGATCCGCACCCCCGGGGGGATGCCATGCCGAGGACCACACGCCCGACGGCCGTTGCGACGGCCGGGCTCGCCGCCTTGCTGTTGGCGGGACTGACCGGATGCGGCGGCGGGGGCGGTTCGGACGGCCCGGCCGCCGCGGACCGCGGCTTCGCGGGCGCGGTGCCCGGCCGCGCCCCGGCCGCCGCGAGCCCGACCCTGACCCCGACGCCGACCCCGACCCCGCCGCCGAGCGGCCCGTACGTGGCGCTCGGCGACTCGTACACCGCCGGGCCCCGGATCGCCCCGCAGGTCGGCGAGCCGGGTGGGTGCGCCCGCTCCGGGGTCAACTACCCCTCCCTGCTGGCGAAGGCGCTCGCCCTGGAGCCCGAGCGGTTCCGGGATGTCAGCTGCAGCGGCGCCCGTACCGGCGACCTGAAGGCCCCGCAGAAGACCGACGACGGCGCCAACCCGGCCCAGCTGGACGCCCTGACCCCGGCCACCCGGCTGGTCACCCTGGGCATCGGCGGCAACGACGCCGGCTTCATGCAGGTCGTCACCCAGTGCGCCAAGGACACCCTGGCGGACGCGGTGAAGGACCTGGTCGGCGAGGACGGCTCGGCCGCGCCCTGCCGGGACCGCTACGCCTCCGGCGGTACCGACGAGGTGCGGGCCAAGGTGGACGCGGCCGGCGAGAAGGTCGCCGAGACCCTGCGGGAGATCGGCCGCCGCTCCCCGCAGGCCCGGGTGTACGTGATCGGCTACCCGTCGCTGCTCCCGGCCGACCCGGCCGGCTGCGTGCCGGTGCTGGGCACCACGATCGCGACGGCGGACCTGCGCTTCCTCGCCGAGAAGGAGCAGCAACTCAACGGGATGCTCAAGCAGCGCGCGGAGGCCGCCGGGGCCGTGTTCGTGGACACCGCCGGGCCCTCGGCCGGGCACGACATGTGCGCGGGGGAGGACGCCCGCTGGATCGAGCCGCCGTTCCCGGCCCACGGGCTCACCCCGATCCACCCCAACGCGAAGGGGGAGGAGGGGGTGGCCGCCGCCGTGCTGAAGGCCGTCCGGGGCTGACCCGCCGCCGCGGCCTCCCGGACGCACGGGCACGGGCACCTCCGCGGGCCCACGGGTTACCTTCGTGGGCTCCCGGGCTCCTTCACGGGCCCTCCGGGGACTGGACCGTTCGGGTCCGGTCGAATCGTCGGGCCCGACACCGGCGCGCCTCCCACGGTTCACGCCCCGGTCCACACCACTTCGTGCGCGGCACACCCCGCGTGTCGGAGGCCCGGCGTACCGTGAGGGGCATATGGACGACACCACGCACCGCCTCGCCGCCCCGATCCCGTACGACCACGCCGCCGAGGCCCGCTGGGTCCCCGAACCGGACAAGCGCCCCGGCCGCACCGCCTTCCAGCGCGACCGCGCCCGGGTGCTGCACTCCGCGGCGCTGCGCCGCCTGGCCGGCACCACCCAGGTGGTCGCCCCCATGCGCAGCGACTTCCCGCGCACCCGGCTCACCCACTCGCTCGAATGCGCCCAGGTCGGGCGGGAGCTCGGCGCCGCCCTCGGCTGCGACCCGGACCTCGTGGAGGCCGGCTGCCTGGCCCACGACATCGGCCACCCGCCCTTCGGCCACACCGGCGAGGAGGCGCTCGACCAGGCCGCCGAGGACTGCGGCGGCTTCGAGGGCAACGCCCAGTCGCTGCGCATCCTCACCCGGCTCGAACCCAAGCGCTTCGCGCCCCCGGAGGACCAGCCCGCCGCCCGGCTCGCCCCCTGGCCCGGCCGCAGCGTCGGCCTCAACCTGACCCGGGCCGCCCTGGACGCCGCCACCAAGTACCCGTGGACCAAGGGCGCCCACCCCACCGACCCGGCCTCGCCCAAGTACGGCGTCTACGCCGACGACCTGCCGGTCTTCCGCTGGCTGCGGGCCGGCTCCCCGGCCGGGCGCAAGTGCTTCGAGGCCACCGTCATGGACTGGTCCGACGACGTCGCCTACTCCACCCACGACGTCGAGGACGGCCTCCAGGCCGGCCACATCGACCCGGCCGCCCTGCGCGCCCCCGGCGAGCGCGCCGACCTGTTCAAGGTCGCCGAGCGCTACGCCCGGGACGCCGAGCCGGAGGAGCTCGCCGCCGCACTGGACCGGCTGCTCGCCCAGGACTTCTGGCCGCGGGGCTACGACGGCACCGCGCGCGCCCGGGCCGGGCTCAAGGACTTCACCAGCCAGCTGATCGGCCGCTTCTGCCTGGCCGCCGAGCAGGCCACCCGGGCCCGCTACGGGCCCGGCCGGCTCACCCGCTACACCGCCGAGCTGGTGGTGCCGCGGGACGTCCGGCTGGAGGTCGCGGTGCTCAAGGCGGTCGCCGTCCTCTACGTGATGATGCGCGACGAGCAGGCCCAGCTGCGGACCCGGCAGCGGATCGTGATCGCCGAGCTGGCGTACGTACTGAACCAGCGGGCCCCCGAGGGGCTGGACCCGGTCTTCGCCGCGATGTACCACGAGGCCGAGGACGACCGCGCGGCCCTGCGCACCGTCATCGACCAGATCGCCACCCTCACGGACGCCTCGGCCCTGGCCCTGCACGCCAAACTCGTCGGCGCCTCCTGGACGTGACGCCCGCGGCAGGGAACCCCGGCTCGAAACCCCGGCCGCCCCAGTAGACTTCCGGGGTGGCCGGGCGGATCAGGGACGAAGACGTACAGGCGGTGCGCAGCGCACTGCCGATCGACGCGGTGGTCGGCGACTACGTACAGCTGACCAACGGTGGCGGCGGCGAGTACAAGGGCGTCTGCCCCTTCCACGACGAGAAGTCCGCCTCCTTCTACGTCAACCCCGCCAAGGGCGTCTTCCACTGCTTCGGCTGCCAGGAGAACGGCGACACCATCGCCTTCCTGATGAAGATCGAGCACTTCACCTTCGCCGAGGCCGTCGAGCGGATGGCCGCCCAGGCCGGCATCACCCTGCGCTACGAGGAGGGCGGCTACAGCCCCCGCCACCAGCAGGGCGAGCGCACCCGGCTGGTCGAGGCGCACAAGGTGGCCGCCGCCTGGTACCAGGAGCAGCTGGCCTCGCCGGAGGCGGAGATCGGCCGCCGCTTCCTGGCCGAGCGCGGCTTCGACGAGGAGGCGGCCAGGACCTTCGGCGTCGGCTACGCCCCCGCGGGGTGGGAGCACCTGGTCCGCTACCTGCGCGGCAAGGGCTTCACCGACAAGGAGATCCTCCAGGGCGGTCTGGCCTCGCAGGGCCAGCGCGGCGGGCTGATCGACCGCTTCCGGGGCCGGCTGGTGTGGCCGATCCGGGACATCGCGGGCGAGGTGATCGGCTTCGGCGCCCGCCGGCTGCGCGAGGACGACAACGGCCCGAAGTACCTGAACACCCCCGAGACGCCGATCTACAAGAAGTCCCACGTGCTGTACGGCATCGACCTGGCGAAGAAGGAGATCGCCAAGTCGGGCCGGGCGGTGGTGGTCGAGGGCTACACCGACGTGATGGCCTGCCACCTGGCCGGGGTCACCTCGGCGGTGGCGACCTGCGGCACCGCCTTCGCCGAGGACCACATCAAGATCATCCGCCGGCTGCTGATGGACACCTCGCAGTACCGCGGCGAGACGGTCTTCACCTTCGACGGCGACGCGGCCGGCCAGAAGGCCGCGCTGCGGGCCTTCGAGGACGACCAGAAGTTCGCCGCCAAGACCTCCATCGCGGTCAGCCCCGGCGGCATGGACCCCTGCGAGCTGCGCCTGGCCCAGGGCGACGACGCGGTCCGGCAACTGATCGACAACCCCGTCCCGCTGTTCGAGTTCGCGCTGCACACGGCGGTGGCCAAGCACCGGGTAGAGACGCCCGAGGGGCAGGCCGCCGCGTTGGAGGAGGCGGCCCTGATCGTCGCCAAGATCAAGGACCCGTCGATCCGGCACGGCTACGCGATCCGCCTGGCCGGCATGGTCGGGGTGAACCCCGGCGACGAGCAGTTCGTGGTCCGCCGGATCTCCCAGCTGGCCCGCTGGGAGCGGGAGCGGCAGCAGAACCCCCGCGCCAACGGCCAGCAGCGGCGCACCGAGCAGCCGGTCGCGGCGCCGCGCCCCGCCCAGCCGGCCTTCCGGCTCAACCCGCGCGACCCGGCCCAGTTCGTCGAGCGCGAGCTGCTCAAGCTGGCGCTCCAGCACCCGGACCTGGTCAGCCCGGCCTTCGACCACTACGGCGAGGACGAGTTCCCGACCCCGCCGTACGCCGCCGTCCGGCAGGCCATCGCCAAGGCCGGCGGCGCCGTGTTCGGGGCGACGGTGCCCGACTTCACCAGCGCGGTGCGCGAGGCGTCCCCGGACGACCAGGTGCGTTCGCTGGTGACCGAGCTGACCGTCGAACCGGTGCGCTCGCTGCGCAAGGCCGACGCGATCTACGCGGGCGAGTTCCTGGTCAAGCTGCGCCTGCTGGCCGTCGACCGCCGGATCGCCGAGGTCCGCGGCTACCTCCAGCGGCTGGGCCACCGGGCGGACACCGAGCAGCTGCACGCGGTGCAGACCGAGCTGTGGCAGCTCCAGCAGTACGGCGACCAGCTCAAGAGCCGGGGCGCCGCGGCTCTGTGAGCCCCGCACGGGAGGCGGGCGAGGAGCCCGGCGAGGAGCCTGCCGGGAAGCCCGGCGAGTTCCGTGCAGAAAGTCGGCGCACGAGTCTCGGCCACGGAGCGTGGCGTACCCCACACTGGAGGGCGCCCTACCTCCGTACAGCGCGGGTCCGCCAGAGTCGCGCCCGCCCCGAGGGATGCCCGTGGACCGAGGCCTTGCCGCAGCGACCACCGCCACCAGACGAGCCCAGCCCGCCCGGACACCGGACGGGGAGCAGGAGACGGACCACGGCCGGGCCGGGGCCGCGCCCCCGGCCGGCGAGCTGATGCCCGCCCGGGAACTGCCGGAGGGCCACCCCGACAGCCCGGACCAGGACCCGGACGGCCCGGACCCGGAGGCGCAGGCCGAGCCGGATCCCGAGGACGAGCCGCCCGAGCGCGCCGAGGGTGCCGCCCCCGCCCCCGATCTGCTGCGCCAGTACCTGCGCGAAATCGGCCGGATCCGGCTCCTCACCGCGGCCGAGGAGGTCGAACTGGCCCGCCGGATCGAGGTCGGCCTGTTCGCCGAGGAGCGGCTGGACGGCGACCCCCCGCCGCCGGACCCGCTGGCCCGCGAGCTGGACTCCCTGGTGGTCGCCGGCCGGATCGCCAAGCGCCGCCTGATCGAGGCCAACCTGCGCCTGGTGGTGTCCGTCGCCAAGCGCTACGTCGGTCGCGGACTGACCCTGCTGGACCTCGTCCAGGAGGGCAACGTCGGCCTGATCCGCGCCGTCGAGAAGTTCGACTACGCCAAGGGCTTCAAGTTCTCCACCTACGCGACCTGGTGGATCCGGCAGGCGATGAGCCGGGCCCTGGCCGACCAGGCCCGCACGATCCGGGTGCCGGTGCATGTGGTGGAGCTGATCAACCGGGTGGTCCGGGTGCAGCGCACCCTGCTCCAGCAGCGCGGAGTGGAGCCGACCGCGGCCGACATCGCCACCGCCCTGGAGCTCACCGAGGTGCGGGTGCGCGAACTCCTCCGGCTGGCCCAGGAGCCGATCTCGCTGCACACCCCGGTCGGGGAGGAGGACGACGTCGCGCTCGGCGACCTGATCGAGGACGCCGACGCGGCCTCACCCGCCGAGTCCGCGGCCTTCCTGCTGCTGCGACAGCACCTGGACGCGGTGCTGGCGACCCTCGGCGAGCGGGAGCGCCAGGTCGTCCAGCTCCGCTACGGGCTGGACGACGGGCGTCCGCGCACGCTGGAGGAGATCGGTGCGGTGTTCGGCGTGACCCGGGAGCGGATCCGCCAGATCGAGTCCAAGACCCTGGTCAAGCTCCGCGACCACGCCTACGCCGACCAACTGCGCGGCTACCTCGACTAGCCGGTCAGGCCTCAGGCCTCAGCTCTCAGATGTCCGGCCTCAGACCTCTGACCTCAGGGCGCGGATGGGCTCGGCGACGTCTGGCCGGTCGCCGGTGGCTGCGCCGGGCCGGCCGGGGCCGAGTCGCCCGGCGTCGGCGTCGGCGTCGGTGTCGGCGTCGCCGCCGCGGCCCCGGTGCCCGGAGGCGGCGAGGCGGGTCCGATCGGGATCGGGGTGGAGTCCACCACCGAGGCCAGGGCGGTGACGGTCGTGGTGCAGTCGTTCCCGGCGGGCTGGAAGCCGCAGACCTGGAAGCCGATCGACGGGTCCGCCGCGTTCAGCATCTGCGAGTAGTTGTCGTAGCCCCAGTGGATCATCGCGGTCTCGCTGTCCCCGGTGCTGTCGGTGATCACCGCGTAGTCCTTGGGCTCGCCCTCGGTGATCGCCGCCCAGGCGGCCTGGCAGGTCCGGCTGTACCGGAGGTAGACGACGACCTTGCCGACCACCTGGGTCCGCAGGGTGCGGGCGTCCTTGCCGCAGCCGGTGGTCTTGGGGTCCTTGTGGGCGCAGCCGAGGGCCCGGCAGGCGGGGTCGGACGGGTCGGACGGGGCCGACGGGGCGGACTTGACGGTGGACGAGGCGGTCGGAGCCGGCCCGTCGGCGGCCGAGGCCTGGTCGTCGTGCCGGCTGACCCGCAGGCCGACCAGCACCAGCAGCAACGCCAGCACGGCCGCGCCGGAGACCAGCGCCGCCGGGCGCCGCCACCAGGCGGCGGGTTCGGCGGCGGGCTGCCCGGCGGTCGGCGCCGGCTCCTGGTCCGCGGGCAGCTCGCTCGCCGGCCCGGCCACCAGCTGGTCCGGCTGGTCCGGCTCCTCGGCCACCGGCCGGCCGTCGGAGAGCTCCGGGGCAGGGGCCGGGGCAGAGGCCTGAACGGGGGCGTGAACAGGGGCCTGAGCCGGGGCCTGGGCAGGCTCCTCAGCAGCCTCCTCAGCGGTTTCCTCGGCCACGGCCTCCCCGGCAGCGGGCTCCATCGCCCGCCGCCACAGTCGGCGCAGCGCGGCCGGGTCGCAGTCCACCGCCCCGATCAGCGCCTCCAGCGCCTGCGCGGTCACCACCCGCTTGCCGTTCAGCCAGCGCTCCCAGGAGGCCCGGCTGTAGTGGGTCCGGGTGGCCAGCTCGGACAGCGAGAGCCCGGCCGCGTCCTTGATCGTCCGGAGCTCCTCGGCCAGCAGCCGGGCGGGCTCGGACAGTTCCTCGGGCAGGTCCTTCCAGGCGGAAGCCAATGCGGCCCTCCATGAGTCGCAGGACGGGACAGTCCCAGGACGGGACAACGGTGGACGGTGCGAGAGGCGCGCGCCCGGTCCTCCGGCGTCTCCTCTTCTCCAACCTCAGCGGCCTGGTGTCCCAAACTCCAGGTCATGGCGTTGAGACGGACGGAAGTGTCTCACAACACCTCGGAACCCTCGAACAGTCATGTGTTCGTCGTGCAGAGTTCTCCTCGCCGGTGCGTTTTCCACCGCCCCGGCCGCTTCGTTCGGGCACCGGCCGGTCGGCCGGGTCAGGCTCGACACGGAGTCCCGGACCCCCACCGGTCGGGGCAGCCTCGCGGGGGGAGGCTGCCCCGACCGACCCGGGACCACCCGGCGGGAGGGCGCTTCCCAGTGCCCTCCCGCTGCGGCGTTTCCGGCCCGCGGCGCCCGCGTGGCGGCCGGGCCGAAACACGCCCCCTGGGGCGTGTCTGACAATTCCCGCCGGGCGCGCGACGCCGGGGCACGCGCCTCGCCGCGTTGTCGTCAGTCGCCGATGCTCCGCATGGACTCCCTCCTCCGCCTTGCGATGCACGCACCCCGACGCCGCGCGCTGATCCGACGCGAATTGTCAGACACGCCCTAGTGGTGGAAGCCCTCGCGGACCGGCATCCCCAGTTCCCGGAGCGGGGCGGGCTGGCGCCGCAGCTCCGGCAGCAGCCGGTTGAGGTCGGCCAGCAGCAGGTCGGCGAGGTCCCGGGAGAAGCCGTTGCGGCAGACGATCCGGAGCACCGACAGGTCCTCCCGGTTCGCCGGGAAGCTGTACGCGGGCACCTGCCAGCCGCGCTCGCGCAGCCGCCGCGAGACGTCGAACACGTCGAAGTTCACGTCCTCGGTGGTGGTGAAGGCGAACACCGGGACTTGGTCTCCGGGGGTCAGCAGCCGGAAGCAGCCCAGTTTCCCGATCTCCCCGGCCAGGTAGGTGGCGACCTCCCGACAGGCCCCCTGGACGGCCCGGAAGCCCTCCCGGCCGAGCCGCAGGAAGACGTAGTACTGGGCCGCGACCTGCGCGCCGGGCCGGGAGAAGTTGAGCGCGAAGGTCGGCATCTCGCCGCCCAGGTAGTTGACCCGGAAGACCAGTTCCTCGGGCAGCGCCTCCTTGTCCCGCCACAGCGCCCAGCCGACGCCCGGGTAGACCAGGCCGTACTTGTGGCCGGAGGTGTTGATCGACTGCACCCGGGGGAGCCGGAAGTCCCAGACCAGCTCCGGGTCGAGGAACGGCGCCACCATGCCGCCGGAGGCGGCGTCGACGTGTACCGGGACGTCCAGGCCGGTGCGCTGCTGGAGTTCGTCCAGGGCCGCGCAGATCTCCGCGATCGGCTCGTACGACCCGTCGAAGGTCGAGCCGAGGATGCCGACCACGCCGATGGTGTTCTCGTCGCACAGGGCGACCGCCTGCTCGGGGCCGAGGTGGAAGCGCTCGCCCTCCATCGGCGCGGTGCGGGCCTCGATCTCCCAGAAGTTGCAGAACTTCTCCCAGCACACCTGGACGTTGATGCCCATCACCAGGTTGGGCCGGGCCCCGGACGCGTAGCGCTCGGGGTTGCGGCGCATCCAGCGGCGCTTGAGCGCCATGCCGGCCAGCATGCAGGCCTCGCTGGAGCCGGTGGTGGAGCAGCCGACCGCGGTGTCCGGGTCGGGGGCGTGCCAGAGGTCGGCGAGGATGGCCACGCAGCGCCGCTCCAGCTCGGCGGTCTGCGGGTACTCGTCCTTGTCGATCATGTTCTTGTCCAGGCACTCGGTCATCAGCCGGGTGGCCTGCACCTCCATCGAGGTGGTGACGAAGGTCGCCAGGTTGAGCTTGGCGCTGCCGTCCAGCATCAGCTCGTCGTGGACCAGCTGGTACGCGGTGTCGGCCGCCACCGGGCCCTCGCCGAGCCGGTGCACCGGAGGGGCCAGCTCCATCGCGCCCAGCGGATCGGTGATGCCGACGAACGGACTGACGCTCAGCCGGCGGTCGCCGCCGGTCCCTTTGTGCAGGGCCATGGGATCCTGCCGCCCTTTCGCCTCGGTGGCCGTGTCCCGACCCACGCTGCCATCGGGGGCGGCGCGACGCATCTTCGTCGGCGTACTCCGGCCAATCCCGTTCCCGCCCCCGCGGAGGGGCCCCACGCCGCCTACGACGAGGCGGCCTCCGGGTGGATCTGGTCCCGGGCGGCCCGGTACTGCTGGCGCACCGCCGAGCCGATCGCCAGGTCCTGCTCGTCCTCGGGCGCGATGGTCTCGGCGTCCGGCAGCGCCCACTCCGGCGGCTCGGGGGTGCCCGCCAGCGCCCAGGCGGCCTGCCGGGCGGCGCCGCGGGCGGCGTGCGCGCCCGGCGGCGGCACCACGACCGGGACGCCGAACAGCATCGGGGCGACGTGCCGCACCACGGGCAGTCGGCCGGCCGCGCCGAGCAGGAACACCCGCTTGATCGCCACGCCCTGGGCGCGCAGCACGTCCAGCGCGTCGGCGATGTTGCACAGCATGCCCTCGACGGCGGCCCGGGCCAGGTGCTGCGGGGTCATCGCCTCGGCCCGCAGGCCGGTCAGGGTGCCGGCGGCGTGCGGCAGCGCGGGGGTGCGCTCGCCGTCCAGGTAGGGGAGCAGCACCAGGCCGTAGGCGCCGGGGGAGGAGTGCTGGGCGAGGTCGCTCAGTCCTTCCAGGTCCCGGCCCAGCATGGCGGCGGTGGCGCGCAGCACCTGGGCGGCGTTGAGGGTGGCGACCATCGGCAGGTGTCGGCCGCCGGCGTCGGCGAAGGAGGAGACCAGCCCGGTGGCGTCCACCACGGCCTCGTCGTGGACGGCGAAGATCGTCCCGGCGCTGCCGAGCGAGACCACCGCGTCGCCCGGGCCGAGGCCCAGGCCCAGGGCGGCGGCCATGTTGTCGCCGGTGCCGGCCGAGATCAGCAGGCCCTCGGGGGTGTGCCCGGCGGGTTCGGCGGGGCCGAGCACGTCCGGCAGCCGCAGTTCGTGGCCGAGCGCCAGCTCGACCAGATCCTGCCGGTACTCGCCGGTGATCGGGGACCAGTAGCCGGTGCCGGAGGCGTCGCCGCGGTCGGTGGTGCGGCGCTTGGGGTGGCCGAGCAGCTGCCAGACCAGCCAGTCGTGCGGCAGCAGCACCTCGGCGACCCGGCGGGCGTTGGCCGGTTCGAACTCGGCCAGCCAGCGCAGCTTGGCGATGGTGTACGTCGGGCCGGGCACCGCGCCGATCGCGGCGGTCCAGGCGGCCGGGCCGCCGAGGGCGTCCAGCAGCTTGGCGGCGGCGCCGCCGGCGCGCGGGTCGTGCCACAGGATCGCGGGCCGGACCAGTACCCCGCCGGCGTCCAGGCCGATCATGCCGTGCTGCTGCGCGCTGACGCCGATCGCCCGGACGCTCTCCAGCAGGCCGCCGGCCGCGGCGTCGCCGAGCGAGTGCAGCCAGACCTGCGGGTCGGCCTCGCCGGGGCGCAGGTCCTGGTCCTCGGGGACGGGATGCGGAGCCTTGCCGGAGCGGAGGACGGCGCCGGTGTCCGCGTCGCACGCGACGATCCGGGTGCGGTTGGTCGAGCTGTCTATCCCCGCGACGATGGCCATGTCGAGATCATGCCTCAGCCCGGCCCGGGACGCGTCCGGGCCGGGTGAGACGTTGCCGGTTCGGGACCGCGCGTTGGGATCCCCTTTGCCCGGGGCCCGCCCGCGGACGGGCCCCGGACGCTACCGTCCGGTCACGGCCGGACGGTGCCCCAGCCGTCGTCCTCCGCGCGGGAGCGGCTGAAGTACGGCACCCGGTCGGTGACCGCGTTCGGCAGCCGGTCGCCGACCCGGTCCGCGACGGCGCCGGCCGCCTTCCCGGCCACCGCGCCGGCCTGCTGCCGCGCCCGGTCCGTCGCCCCCTGCACGGTGGGGTTCTGGGCGATCTGCCGGGTGACCTTGGCGATCTGTTCGTAGCGCTGGCGCCCGGCCCGCGAGCCGAGGACGTAGCCGGCCGCGAATCCCACGGCCAACGACAGCTTCCACATGATCGGACCCACCCTCTCCTGGCGGCCTTCTGCCGCATTGCCCTACCCGTTGCGCGGGACGGTGAACCGTCCCGCGCTCCCCAGCATCCCCGGGCGCCGCCGGGGGCGCGCGCGGGGCACGCCGGACCGGCGGTCCGGGGCGGCCGGGGGAAAGCGATTGGCGGACCACCCCCCCGAGTGCGCTAATGTATGTCCCGCAGCGAGCGCCGAGGAGCCCGGGGAACGGGAGCCGAAGCGGAAGCCGATCCCCCATAGCTCAATTGGCAGAGCAGCCGACTGTTAATCGGCAGGTTATTGGTTCGAGTCCAATTGGGGGAGCTCGGAAGGAGTGCTCCCAGGAGCCCGACTCCCGTGTCAGGTAAGGAAGTTCAGCACAGCGATCCCCCATAGCTCAATTGGCAGAGCAGCCGACTGTTAATCGGCAGGTTATTGGTTCGAGTCCAATTGGGGGAGCTGCGCCGGGTCCGCCCGGTGACTGCTCAGAGCGAAGGCCCCTCGGACGACCGGGGGGCCTTCGTGTTGCCCGCGCCGGTGTCGGGTGCGTCACTCCGCTCCCCGGGCGGGGCCGCGGTCAGGTGGTCGCCCGCCGGTAGAGGTCGGCGACCCGCTGGTCGAAGGCGACGCTGTACGAGGTGCCCGGGGTGTCCCCGCCCTCCTGGTAGCCGCCGATCACGCCGACCACCGTGCCGTCGCCGGTCACCCACGGGCTGCCGCTGGTGCCGTCGGTGTAGCCGCCGCAGTCGAAGCGCTCCTGGGTGGCGCTCTGCGCACTGGTCCGGACCGAGCAGGTGATCGGTTCGTCGCTCTGGTTGGGGTAGCCGGTCACCGAGACCGCCAGCCCGACGCCCTTGCCGGTGCCGAGCGGGTTGCCGCCGACCGCGTCCTCGACCTGCCGGCCGTCGGCCGGGTGGAGGGTGACGAAGGCCACGTCGTAGTCCGGGTCGTCGTCGGCGGCCCAGCGCGGGTCGACGGTGATCGACTCCACCTGCCAAGTCCCGTACGGGGAGTACCCGTTGCGGTAGCCGGGGGTGAACACCAGGCCGTCCAGCAGCCCGACCCGCTGGTTCTGCACGCAGTGCGCGGCGGTGACCAGCAGGTTGCGCCCGGGGCTGCGCACCACGCTCGCGGTGCAGGAGCGGGGCCCCTGGGCGTTGTGGATGGACAGGGTGCCGATCCGGTCGCGGGCCGCGCTCTGCTGGGCGATCTCGGCGCTCGGCGGCTTGTCCGGCCCAGCGCCGCACGCGGTGCCGGCGGCCAGCAGCAGGGCGGCCAGTGCGGTCGCTCCGGCCGTGCGCGCGGGCGGTACCGGGCCGGGGGCCATCGGGGCTCCGTCTCGTTTCCTCGGGGCGGGCATCCGGGCCGTGCGTTCCGCCGTTCGAGAGGAAGATCTACCAGGCCGTGCCCGGCGGCGCCAATGCCGGGTGTTCGATTCCGGGCCCGCTCCCGGCCCGCTCCCGGCCCGCTCAGCCGGTGGCCCGGTCGTAGAGCGCCTGCACCCGGTCGCCGAAGTAACTGCTGTACGAGGTGTCCGGGCTGTTCCCGCCCTCCTGGTAGCCGCCGATCACGCCGACCACGGTGCCGGTGCGGGTGGCCGGGTCGAAGTCGGTGACCCAGGGGCTTCCGCTGGTGCCGCCGGTGTAGTCGGGGCAGTCGATCCGCAGTTGGGTGGCGCTCTGCTCGGAGGTGGTGTTGGAGCAGGTGATCGGCACGTCGCTGCTGCCCGGGTAGCCGGTGACCCGCACCGGGACCCGGTAGCCGCGGTTGACGCCCAGTTCGTTGGCGCCGAGCACCTGTTGGACCTGCTGCCCGTTCTGTGCCTGGACGACGGCGAAGGCGACGTCCATGTCCGGGTCGGCGTGGTCCTTCCAGCCGTCGTCCACGGTGACGGCCAGCAGCGGCCAGACACCGCTCGGGGTGTCGCCGTTGCGGTAGCCGGGGACGAAGACCAGGTCGCTGCGCTGGCCGATCTTCGGGTCCCAGACGCAGTGCGCGGCGGTGACGATCAGATTGAGGCCGGCGCTGTCCACCACGCTGGCGGTGCAGAAGTGGTCGCCGCCCGCGTTGCGCGTGAACACCGCGCCGACCAGGCCGTTCAACACGGTGGGCTTGGCGGTGCGGGTGACCCCGGTGTGCCTGCCGAGCGCCCCCTTGAAGCGCTGCTTGTTCCAGCCGTGGACGTTCGCGGTGGTGTTGGTGGGCGGTGCGGAGGTGACGGTCGGGGCGACACTGCCGGGCCGTGCCGCGGTGGTGCACCCCGCCGCCGCGAGCGCCAGCACCAGTGCCCCCGCCGCCGCTGCCGTCCCACGCTTCGTCATCAGCCCAGGCTGCCCTGTCGGGGCCCGCCGCCGCCACCCGGGCTCCGCTGCCCGGGGCGGCGCACGCCCTCGCGCACCCGGCTGCGCCCCCGGCGCGCACCACGGGTGATCGACCGGCTATGCTGCCCGGGACGGCCTCGCGGGGCCGTCTGCTGCTGCCGTGGGTCGACGACCGGCGCGCGCGGCGAACCGGGGCGGTAGCTCAGCCGGTTAGAGCAGGGGACTCATAATCCCTTGGTCGTGGGTTCGAGTCCCACCCGCCCCACTTCTCCCACCCCCGTGCGGCCCGTCGGCCGACGGGCCTTTGCGGCGCGGTTGAGAACTGATTGTACGCGCGCAAGCACCCTCCGTGGCGATGACGCGCCAAGGTTCACCCGCGTTGGGGAACCCCCGGTGCTCGGCGCTGAGCCGTGGCCCTTCCGGGATCGGCCGAGGCCCCCGGAGCTCTTCTTCGGCGTCACTCCGAGCAACTCACCCGCGATGCGGTCGTGCTGACGGTCCGAAAGGTGCAAGTCCCGGTCCTGGGGCGGGTCCTGTGCCGCCGGAGCGCGGAGCGGATTCCGAGTCCCCGATCCGACGGGCCGGTTGGCGCGCCCCGGTCGACGGTGCTCCGGCGGAGTCGGTCCGCGCTCCCCCTGGTGCGTTGCCGCAAAAAAGTGATATCACTTTGACAGCTGACGCGAGCACTCGCGCGGCGCACATCGCACAGGGGGGATCCGGTCCCGTGACCACACCGCACACCGCCGTCGAGGACGGTCCTGTCATCGACCTTCCGGCTCCGAAGATCACCGAGCGGGTCATCACCGGAGCCGCCGGGCTGCCGGTGCTCGGCGCCGCGCTGCTCGGCGTGCTCGCCGGGTTGGGGGTGCTGATCACCGGAGGGGTCCAGATCAGCGGCGGCAGCAAGGGGGTGGGCATTCCGCTGGTGATCGTCGGGCCGTTGCTGGTGTTCGGCTCGCTGCTGACGCTGTGCGGCCTGACGGTCGTCTCGCCCGGTGAGGCCCGGGTGGTGCAGCTGCTCGGCCGCTACCGCGGCAGCATCCGGTCGGCGGGCCTGACCTGGCTGAACCCGTTCACCAGCCGCCGCCGGATCTCCACCCGGATCCGCAACCACGAGACCGAGACCACCAAGGTCAACGACGCGGACGGCAACCCGATCGAGATGGCCGCCGTGGTGGTCTGGCAGGTCGAGGACACCGCGATGGCGGTCTTCGAGGTGGACGACTACGTCGACTTCGTCGCCATCCAGACCGAGACGGCCGTCCGGCACATCGCCAGCAGCTACCCGTACGACGCCCACCACGAGGGGCAGTTGTCACTGCGCGACGGCGCGGAGGAGATCGCCCGCAAGCTGTCCGCCGAGATCTCCGCCCGGGTCGCCTCGGCCGGTGTGCGGGTCATCGAGTCCCGGATCACCCGGCTCGCCTACGCGCCCGAGGTCGCCCAGGTGATGCTCCAGCGTCAGCAGGCCGGGGCCGTGGTGGCCGCCCGGCGGCTGATCGTCGAGGGCGCCGTCGGTATGGTCGAGGAGGCGCTGGACCGGCTCGCCGAGCGCGACGTGGTGGAGTTGGACGAGGAGCGCAAGGCTGCCATGGTGAGCAACCTCCTGGTGGTGCTCTGCGGCGACCGGGGCACCCAGCCCGTCGTGAACACGGGCTCCCTCTACCAGTAAAGGGCGCGGCGTTGGCGACGGAACGGAAGAAGCTCCTGCTGCGACTGGATCCTTCGGTTCACGACGCGCTGGCCAGGTGGGCTGCGGACGAACTGCGCAGCACCAACGCACAGATCGAGTTCGTCCTCCGCCGCGCCCTCACCGAGGCCGGCCGGATGCCCAGCGGTGCGGCCCGGCTTCCCCGGCGCGGCCGACCGCCCAAGGAGAGCCCGGAGGGTGGCGGTCCCGCCGAGGACTGACCGCAGCGGCCGGGCGACCCGCAGATCTTTCCAGATCCTTCGGAGACCGAGATGGACCTGCCCGACAATCTGCCCGAGAAGCTCTACCTGCTCGCCTACGACCCCGAGCGCGGGCGGCTCCGTACGACCAACCTGGACCTGGCCCTGCGGGCGGCGGCGCTCACCGAGCTCCTCCGCCGCGGGCTGATCCGTGACGACGGTCGGCACCCGGCCGCCGTCGACGGTGCGACCGGCGGGCTCGACCCGCTCTCCGCCGCGCTGCTGGAGCAGATCCGCCAGGGGCGGCGGCGCACCTGGAAGAGCTGGATCGGGCGCCAGCGGAGGTCGGCGCGGGTGGTCCGCGACGGGCTCGTGGCCTCCGGCCGGATCCGGGTCGAGATGCGACGGGTGCTCGGGTTCTTCCCGGTCGCCCGGGTCGTCCTTCCGCAGCCCAGTGTGCGCAAGGCGCTGACGGCGAGCATCGCGTCGGCGCTGAACGGCCCGCTCAGCCGGGTCGATCCGGCGGACGCGGCGCTGGTCGCCCTGGTCGACGCGGCCCGGCTGGGTTCGGCCCTGACCTGGCGCCAGCGGCGCGAGTTCCGGGCCCGGATCGACAAGCTGGCACCTGCCGCCGGCCCCGTCCCGCGTGCCCTGCGCCGGGCCATCAGCGCCCAGCACGTGGACGGCGGGGCGGGCGGCTGAACCGACCGCACGGTTCCCGGCCGTCCGCGGCCCCGTAGGGTGGTCGGATGCTCGAACCCGCCCTGCTGCCGACCCCGCTGGTGGACTGCACCGACGAGGTGTTCGCCCGGGCCGGGGTGGAGCTGCGGCTGAAGCGGGACGACCTGCTGCACCCGGGCGTCCCCGGCAACAAGTGGCGCAAGCTCGCGCCCAATCTGGCCGCCGCCGTCGAGCAGGGCCACACCCGGCTGCTGACCTTCGGCGGGGCCTACTCGACCCATCTGCGGGCGGTCGCGGTCGCCGCCGGGGCGCTCGGGCTGGAGAGCGTCGGACTGGTGCGCGGCGAGGAGCTGGCCGGCCGGCCGCGCAACTGGTCGCTGCGGGCCGCCGAACGGGCCGGGATGCGGCTGGAGTTCCTCACCCGGTCCGCCTACCGGGAGGCCACCGGCCGGGCCGGTGCCGAGGACGCCGTGGAACTCCAGCACCGCTGGGGCCCCTGCCTGGTGCTCCCGGAGGGCGGCTCCAACGCCCTGGCCGCGATCGGCGCGGCCGCGATCCCGGCCGAACTGCCCGGTCTGGACGGGCGCGACGTGGTCTGCTGCCCGGTCGGCACCGGCGGCACCCTGGCTGGCATCGCGGCGGGGCTGCCGGCCGGCGCCCGGGCGCTCGGGGTGGCCGTGCTGCGCGGCGGCGAGGGCTACCTGGAGGCGGAGGTGGCCCGGCTGCACCGGGCGGGCTTCGGCCGCGAGTTCGACAACTGGTGGATCGACCACGCCCACCACGGCGGCGGCTACGGCAAGGTCCCGGCCGAACTGGCCGCCTTCGCCGGGGAGTTCGAGCGCCGCCACGGCGTCCCGGTGGAGCACCGGTACGTCGCCAAGCTGCTCGCCGCGCTGGCCGACCTGGCCGCGGCGGGTGCCTTCGAACGCGGCACCCGCCTGACGGCCGTGGTCACCGGCCTGCCGGATCCGGAGTAGCCCGCCAGGCCCCGGAGATCAGGACCCGAAGGTCAGGACCCGGAGATCAGGGCCCGGAGATCAGGACCCGAAGGTCAGATCGGCGCAGGGGTCGGTGTCGGCGCCGCGGGTGTTCTCCGCTATGCCGGTGGGGATCCCGCTGGGCGCGGTGCTGCCGGGGGTGGGCGTGGCCGGGGGCGTGGTGGCCGAGTCGAGCCGGGTGCCGGGCGCCTGGTAATCCGCTCCGAGGGTGACGGTGATCGCGCCCGAGCCCGCTTCCTCGACCGCGCGGGCGCCGGGGAACAGGGCGGTGACCTGGTCGGCGGTGGCCTTCAGGCCGGGGTCGTAGGAGACCTCGGTGTGCTGCTTGCCGGGGTTGTTGGCGCCGAGGGTGACGTTCTGGAAGCCGCGGGCCTTGAGCGTCTCGGCGCCGGAGCCGGCCAGCCCGGCGGTGCCGACGCCGTTGACGACGGTGATCGGGGCGGCGGCCTGGTCGGCGGTGAGCGGCGCGTTCGGGGTGGGGCTCGCGCTCGCCCCGGCGGAGGCCGAGGCGTCGGCCGCGCCGGTGCCGGCGGTGCCCTGCCCGTCCAGGGTGCGGTCCTCCTTCAGCAGCTTCCACAGGGTGTCGGCGTCCGGCTGGACCAGCCGCACCCGCTCCCCGGCGAAGCGCCAGGGGGCGGTGACGAAGGTGACGTCGGAGAGCTTGATGTCCTCCATTGAGCGGGCGAAGTCCACCAGCTTCATCGCGGTGCCGAGGCCCTCGTCCACGGTGAGCGACTTGGTGGCGGCGTCGGCCAGCGGCAGCAGGGTGGGCAGTGAGAAGCCCTCGCCCTGGACCTTCTTGATCATCGAGGAGAGGAAGGCCTGCTGGCGCCGCATCCGGCCGATGTCGGAGTTGTCGCCGATGCCGTGGCGGGCTCGCAGGTAGTCGACCGCGGTCTTGCCGGAGAGCTTCTGCAGCCCCTTCTTGAGGTGGATGCCGTACTGGTCGACGTCATTGGGCACGCAGGCGTCCACGCCGCCGAGCGCGTCGGTCATCGCGGCGGCGCCCTTGAAGTCGACCACGATGGTGTGGTCGATCCGCAGCCCGGTGAGCGCCTCCACGGTGTTCTGGGTGCAGGCCGGGTTGCCCTTGGGCAGCTCGCCGAGGCTGAACGCGGAGTTGAACATCTGGTCGTTGCGCGGCTTGCTCCAGGTGCCGTTCGCCAGCTTGCAGGACGGGATGGTGACCAGGGTGTCGCGGGGTATGGAGACGCCGACGGCGTGCTTGTGGTCGGCGTAGACGTGCAGCAGGATCGCGGTGTCCGAGTTGCCGACGCCCTCGTCGCCGCCGCCCAGCGCGTTGTTGCCGTCATCCCGGGTGTCCGAGCCGAGCAGCAGCACGTTGACCGGGACCTGGGCGCCGGGGCTGGCCGGGACGGGGGCGGGCGGGCGCTCGGTGGCGACACCGCCCGCGTCGAAGGTGGTGATGTTGCTGTCCAGCCGGTGGTAGAACCAGGCTCCGGCTCCCACGACCGACAGCACCAGAACGGCGGCCAGGCCGATGGCGGTCCGCAGGTACCGGCGCCGGCGCGTGCTGCTGCTCATCCTCCGTGCCCCCCGTCTTCAGGTGTCTCGCGTTCGGCGTTCGAACGTTAGACGTTCCGGAAGGCTGTTCGGTTACCCCTGGAGGGCAGCGGAATCGACCGCTGGAGCCGTGACGCTCGTCACGCTCCGGGGCCGGCGGCGCCGGTCAGCATCCGGCTGAGCAGGTCCCGCAGCACCGTCCGCTCCTCCGGGTCGAGCGCGGCGAGCGGCTCGCGGGCGAAGTTGAGCGACTCGCGCAGTTCCTCGGAGGCGGCGGCGCCGGTCTCGGTGGCGGCGACCAGCTTGACCCGGCGGTCCTGCCGGTCGGCCTCGCGGGTCACGAAGCCGCGGGCCTCCAGCCGGTCGACGATGCCGGTGATGTTGGAGGGCTCGCAGCTGAGCGTCTGGGCGATGTGGCGCATGGGCAGCGGGCCGCGCCGCAGCAGCGCCAGCACCTTGGCCTGGGCACCGGTGAGTGAGCGGGCGGCGGCGGCCTCCTCGTACTCGCGGTGGAACAGTGCGACCAGGTTGGCCATCAGGTCGACGACCTCGCGGGTGATCTCGTCGGACTGCGGCGTGGCGGCCTCGGTCTGCTGAGTGTCCATGCCTCAGAGTCTACCTGAAAAGTTGACAACATGAACCTTTCATGCCCATCGTTACTTCAGTTGCTCAACCTTTCACCTGCCGAATCCCCCCTTCGAGGAGCACCTCCATGGCAGAGCAGGCCACCCCCGCCACCGCCCGTGAATGGCACCTCGCCGCCCGCCCCCAGGGCTGGCCGGTGCCCACCGACTTCGCCCTGGTCGAGGCCCCGGTCCGGACCCCGGGCCCGGGCGAGATCCTGGTCCGCAACACCCACCTCTCGGTGGACCCGTACATGCGCGGCCGGATGAACGACGTGAAGTCGTACGTGCCCCCGTTCCAGCTCGGCCGGGCCATGGACGGCGGCGCGGTCGGCTATGTCGTCGCCTCCGAGGCCGAGGGCTTCGCCCCCGGCGACGCCGTGCTGCACGGGCTCGGCTGGCGCGAGTACGCCACCCTGGACGCGAGGCACGCCGTGAAGGTCGACCCGGCCGCCGCCCCGCTCTCCGCCTACCTCGGCGTGCTCGGCATGCCCGGCCTGACCGCCTACGCCGGGCTGCTCGCCGTCGGCGGCCTCAAGGAGGGCGACAAGGTCTTCGTCTCCGGCGCGGCCGGCGCCGTCGGCTCGCTGGTCGGCCAGATCGCCCGGCTCAAGGGCGCCTCGCTGGTGGTCGGCTCGGCCGGCTCGGCGGAGAAGGTCGCCAAGCTGGTCGACGAGTACGGCTTCGACGCGGCCTTCAACTACAAGGACGCCCCGGTCGCCGAGCAGCTCGCCAAGGCCGCCCCGGAGGGCATCGACCTCTACTTCGACAACGTCGGCGGCGACCACCTGGAGGCCGCGATCGGCGCCCTCGGCGTGCACGGCCGGGCGGTGCTCTGCGGCGCGATCGCCCAGTACAACGACACCACCGCGCCCGCCGCCCCGCGCAACCTGGCGATGGCGATCGGCAAGCGGCTGCGCCTGGAGGGCATGCTGGTGGGCGACCACGCCGCCCTCCAGCCGCAGTTCGTCACCGAGGTGGGCGGCTGGCTGAAGTCCGGCGAACTGCGCACCGAGGAGACCGTGGTGGACGGCTTCGAGAACGCCGCCGAGGCCTTCATCGACCTGCTGCGCGGCGCCAACACCGGCAAGATGGTCGTCCGCCTGGACGGCTGACGTCCCGTCAGGGAGCCGACCGCCCCGCCGCCCCGGACCGGGCGCGCGGGGCGGTTCGCGTGCACGGCGCAGGGGATCCGGCCGCACTACCGCATTCCGGCCGGATCCGAAAGTGCGTCATCCATCCTGCGCCGCCGCGCGGTACGGTGGTCCCGCCCGGCGATGGGGCCGTTCGGGGGAGAGATCCGGCCGAGGGGTAGACCTCGTTGAGGATTCGACTAGCATTGAGCGAAAGCCTGTCCGTTTTGCTCAATTTAGTAGCTTAATGTCGGCTAACGTGGGTAACTGTGGATCAACTGCAGGCACGAGGCAGCTGGGGAAGGCGACCCTCGTCCACAGCCTGGAGGTCCCGGTGACGACACGTGGAGTTCTCTACATCCACTCCGCGCCCCGCGCGCTGTGCCCGCACGTCGAGTGGGCCGTCGCGGGGGTGCTCGGTGTGCGGGTGAGCCTGGACTGGATCCGCCAGCCGGCCGCACCCGGGCATTGGCGCGCCGAACTCTCCTGGCAGGGGGAGCCCGGCACCGCCTCCAAGGTCGCCTCCGCGCTGCGCGGCTGGCAGCTGATGCGGTACGAGGTGACCAGCGAGCCCTGTGCCACGGCGGAGGGGGAGCGGTACAGCAGCACGCCCACGCTCGGCATCTTCCACGCCGTCACGGGCATCCACGGAGACATCCTGATCCCCGAGGACCGGCTGCGGGCCGTCCTGCTGCGGGCCCGCAGCGAGGGCGCCGACCTGGAGGCCGAGATCTCCCGGTTGCTCGGCAAGCCCTGGGACGACGAACTGGAGCCGTTCCGCTACGCGGGCGAGGGCGCGCCGGTGCGCTGGCTGCACCAGGTGGTCTGAGGCCGTACGCACGACGAAGGGGCCGGCGCTCGCGGAGAGCGCCGGCCCCTTCGTGCTGGGTGCCGCGGGGTGCGGACCGGGTCAGCGGGTGCGGAAGGCCAGCACCACGTTGTGGCCGCCGAAGCCGAACGAGTTGTTCAGCGCGGCGATCCGGCCCTCGGGCAGCGGGGTCGCCTCGGTCACGATCCTGGCGTCCACCTCGTCGTCGAGCTCCTCGACGTTGATGGTCGGCGGGGCGATCCGGTGGTACAGCGCCAGCACGGTGGCGACGGTCTCGATGCCGCCGGCGCCGCCCAGCAGGTGACCGGTCATCGACTTGGTGGCCGAGACCAGGATGTGGTCGAGGTCCTCGCCCAGTTCCTTGCGCAGCGCCTTCAGCTCGGCGGTGTCGCCCTGCGGGGTCGAGGTGGCGTGCGCGTTGACGTGCACGATCTCGGCCTTGTCCAGCTCGTTGCGGTCGAACAGGTCGGCCAGCGCGCGGGCCACGCCGGCGCCGGTCGGCTCGGGCTGGGCGATGTGGTGGGCGTCCGAGGACAGACCCTGGCCGACCGCCTCGCAGTAGATCCGGGTGTTGCGGGCCTCGGCGTGCTCCAGCGACTCCAGCACGACCACACCGGCACCCTCGCCCAGCACGAAGCCGTCACGGGCCTTGTCGTACGGGCGCGAGGCGCGCTCGGGGTCGTCGTTCTGCTTGGACATCGCCATCATGTTGGCGAACGCGGCGATCGGCAGCGGGTGGATCGCCGCCTCGGTGCCGCCGGCCACCACGACGTCGGCGCGGCCGCTGCGGATCATCTCGATCGCGTAGCCGATCGCCTCGGCGCCGGAGGCGCAGGCGGAGACGGGGGTGTGCACACCCGCGCGGGCGCCGACCTCCAGACCGACGTTGGCCGCCGGGGAGTTGGGCATCAGCATCGGGACGGTGTGCGGGGAGACCTTGCGGGCGCCCTTCTCCTTCAGCACGTCGTACTGGTCGAGCAGGGTGGTCACGCCGCCGATGCCGGAGGCGATCACGGCGCCCAGGCGCTCGGGGGCGAGCTTGGAGGAGTCGTCGGTGGCCGGGGTCTCGAAGCCGGCGTCGGCCCAGGCCTCGCGGGCGGCGATCAGCGCGAACTGGGCCGAGCGGTCCAGCTTCCGGGCCAGCGGCCGGGGCAGGATCTCGCCAGGCTCGACCGCGGTGCGCGCGGCGATCCGGACCGGCAGGTCCTCGGCCCACTCCTCGGTCAGGGCCGCCACCCCGGAGCGCCCGGCGACCAGGTTCTCCCAGGTCGTGGCGGCGTCGCCGCCCAGCGGCGTGAAGGCGCCGATACCCGTGACGACCACGGTTCGGTTCTCAGCGGTCACTGGTCTCTCTTCTTTCACGTTCGTGCGGGGTCGGCGGCGAGCCGAAGAAGGGCCCGGCCGGGCGCCCGGGTGGGGCGTCCCGGCCGGCGGATCGGCCTGGCTCGGGGGAGCCGGGCCGACGGGTCAGCCGTCCGAGGCGTGCGTCACGCCGGACGGACTGTGCGACTCGTACGAGTCGGCTGATCAGGCGTCGGCGTTGGTGAGGATGTAGTTCACCGCGTCGCCGACGGTCTTCAGGTTCTTGACCTCGTCGTCCGGGATCTTGACGTCGAAGCGCTCCTCGGCGGCCACGACGACCTCGACCATGGACAGCGAGTCGACGTCCAGGTCGTCGGTGAAGGACTTGTCCTCCTGGACGTCCTCCGCCGGGATGCCGGCGATCTCGTTGACGATCTCGGCGAGACCTTCCAGGACCTCGTCCTTGGTAGCCATACTGGCTGCTCCTCTTCGGTGTTGAACGTGTCCGACCGTCAGCCGAACACGGGCTTGTGGATGGATGGGGCGAAACGCGCCTAGGGGAGCGTAACGACCGCCGCAGCGTAGACGAGACCCGCCCCGAACCCGATGATCAGCGCGAGGTCGCCGCTGTGGGCCTCGCCGGACTCCAGCATGCGCTCCATCGCCAGCGGGATGGAGGCGGCGGAGGTGTTGCCGGTCTCGGCGATGTCCCGGGCGACCGGCACCGACGCGGGCAGCTTGAGCGCCTTGATCATCGCGTCGGTGATCCGCATGTTGGCCTGGTGCGGGATGAAGGCGCCGAGCTGGTCGGCGGTGACCCCGGCGGCGTCCAGCGCCTGCTGGGCCACCTTGGCCATCTCCCAGACCGCCCAGCGGAACACCGGCTGGCCGTCCATCCGCAGGGCCGGCCAGGTGCGGCCCTGCTCCGGGTCCTCGGCCTGGCCGTTGATCGCGTCGGGCTTGGCGAAGGCGGTGTCCCAGGCCTGGGTCTGGGTGATGACGTCGGCCTGCGAGCCGTCCGAGCCCCAGATCAGCTTGCCGATGCCCGGGGTGTCGGACGGGCCGACGATCGCGGCGCCGGCGCCGTCACCGAAGATGAAGGCGGTCGAACGGTCCGACTTGTCGGTCAGGTCGCTGAGCCGCTCGACGCCGATCACCAGCACGTACTCGGCGTTGCCGCCGCGGATCATGCCGTCGGCCAGGCCCAGGCCGTAGCCGAAGCCGGCGCAGGCGGCCGAGATGTCGAAGGCCGGGGCGGTGCCGCAGCCGAGCCGCTCGGCGATCTCGGTGGCGATCGCGGGGGTCTGCTTGAGGTGCGAGACGGTCGCGACGATCACGCCGCCGATCTGCTCGGGGGCGATGCCGGCCTGCGCGATCGCCTTGCCGGCGGCCTGCAGCGACATCTCGGCGACGCTCTCCTCCGGGCCCGCCCAGCGGCGCTCGGCGATCCCGCTGCGGGTGCGGATCCACTCGTCGGAGGAGTCGATCCACTCCAGGACCTCGGAGTTGGGGATGACCCGGACCGGACGGTAGCCGCCGACCCCGTGGATGCGGGCGTACTGCGCGCCGGTGGCGGGTCGGATCTGCGGCTTGGTCATGCCTGGTCCTCCTGGTCCTGCTGTTCCTGACCGCCGTGCTCCGCGATGAGCTCGCGGGCCTTGTCCAGATCGGCGGGGGTCTTCAGGGCGAGCGTGGCCACACCCTTCAGGTTGCGCTTGAACAGCGCGGTCAGCGTGCCCGCGGGGGACAGCTCGATGACGGCGGTGGCGCCCAGCTGTCCGAGGGTCTCCATGCAGAGGTCCCAGCGGACCGGGTTGGAGACCTGCGACACCAGGCGGGCCAGCACCTCGGCGCCGGAGCCGACGACCTCGCCGTCCTTGTTGGACACGTAGCGGACCTGCGGGTCGGCCACGGTCAGGCTCGGGGCCAGCGCGGCCAGCCGCTCGACGCCGGGGGCCATGTGCTCGGTGTGGAAGGCGCCGGCCACCTTGAGGGCGATCAGCTTGGCGCCGGCCGGCGGGTCCGCCTTCAGGTCCGCCAGCTGGGCCAGCGTGCCGGCCGCGACGATCTGGCCGCCGCCGTTGTTGTTGGCCGCCGTCAGGCCGTGTTCGGCCAGCTTGGCCGCGACGACCTCCGGGTCGCCGCCGAGCACGGCGGTCATACCGGTCTCGGTGACGGTGGCGGCCTCGGCCATGGCCAGGCCGCGCTCGCGGACGAAGGCCAGGGCGTCATGGGCGCTGAGCACCCCGGCGCCGGCCGCGGCGGTGATCTCGCCGACGCTGTGACCGGCGACGGCGCCGACCAGCTTGCGGGCGACGTCCTCGTCCGGGAACAGCTCACGGGCGGTCATCAGACCGGCCGCGACCAGCAGCGGCTGGGCGACGGCGGTGTCCTTGATGTCCTCGGCGGACGCCTCGGTCCCGGCGTGCACCAGGTCGAGCCCGGCGACCTCCGACCAGCCGCGCAGGCGGTCGGCGACACCGTCGAGCTCCAGCCAGGGGCTGAGGAAACCGGGGGACTGGGCACCCTGTCCAGGGGCGACGATTACGAGCACGGTTCAACCCTCTCTCGCCAGGCGCCCAGGGGCGGGTAGGCGACGGTAACGAAGAAAACCATCCGGGATTGTATGGTCCCTACACTCCGGCTCAGCCGGGCTCCCCGGCGGCGGTGAGCCGGCCGAGGGCCAGTGCGATCCGCAGAGTGAACGCCGAACGTACGTCGGAGGGGGCGTACCCCGTGACGTCGGTCACACGTCGTAGCCGGTAGCGCACCGTGTTGGGGTGCACGAAGAGCATCCGGGCGGCTCCCTCCAGGGACGACGCCTGCTCCAGGTAGACACTCAGCGTCTCCAGCAGGGCGGAGCCGGCCTCGTCCAGCGGTGTGTAGATCTCCTCCACCAACTGGGCGCGGGCGGCCTGGTCCCCGGCCAGCGCCCGCTCCGGCAGCAGGTCGTCCGCGAGCACCGGGCGGGGGGCGTCCGGCCAGGCGGCGCAGGCCCGCAGGCCGGCCGCGGCGGCGTGCGCCGAGCGGGTCGCCGACAGCAGGTCCGGCACGGTCGGGCCGATCACCACCGGGCCCGGCGCGAACTGGCCGATCAGCGCCCGGGCGGCGTGCACCGGCTCCTTCTCACCGCCGACCACCACCACCAGGCGCTTGCCCAACACCCCGGTCAGCACGTTCAGCTTGGCGTACCGGGCGGCCCGGCGGATCGCCTCGACCACCAGCTCGCTGTCCCCGTCCGGGGCGCTGCCCATCACCACCCGGACCTGGCTGGGCTGGCCCCAGCCCAGCGCGGCGGCGCGGGAGAGCACCCCCTCGTCGGCGTCGCCGGACAGCAGGGAGTTCACCACCAGCGCCTCCAGCCGGGCGTCCCAGGCGCCGCGTGCCTCGGCCGCCTGGGCGTACACCTGGGCGGTGGCGAAGGCGATCTCCCGGGCGTAGACCAGCACGGACTCGCGCATGTCCGCCTCGTCGCCGGGGGCGGCCACCTCCTCGATGGCCTCCTCCATCACCTCGATCGTGGTGCGGATCAGCTCCACGGTCTGGCGCAGGGTGATCGCCCGGGTCAGCTCGCGCGGCGCGGTGCCGAAGACGTCGGTGGAGATCGCCCGGGCGGCCTCCGGGTGGCGGTACCACTCGGTGAAGGCCGCGATGCCGGCCTGGGCGACCAGGCCGATCCAGGACCGGTGCTCCGGCGGCATCCGCCGGTACCAGCCGAGTTGGTCGTCCATCCGCGCGATCGCGGCGGTGGCCAGCTTGCCCGAGGACTTCTCCAGCCGCTTGAGCGTCGCGGCCCGGCGCTCGGCCCGCTCGGCGGCGTTTCTGCGCTCCTGGGCCGTCAGACGGGGCGCGGGGCGGCCGGGGCGGTCGCGGCCGCCCCGGGGAGCCGGACTGTTCCCGGTGGGATCGGCTGCGGGAGTGGGATCGCTCTTGGAGTTCGCGGAAGCGGCTGGCACAAGGACAAGACTGCCTCACGCGGGTGACTGCTCGTGCACACCCCCCGGCGCGGGGGCCCGGTGGTCCCGGTCACACCCGCGGGCCGCGGGGCGCGCCCGTGCCCGGGGACGGGCCGCCCGGCACAGTACGGTGGGGCCCGTGACCGACGCCGCCGCCCGCCCCCGTGCCGACCTGCGCCGCACCGCCGAGCGCTACCGCTCCACCCCCGCCGAGGGCGTCGAGACCCGGCACGCGTTCTCCTTCTCCGGCCACTACGACCCGAAGAACACCCACTTCGGCGCGCTGCTCGCGTGCAACGAGGAACTCCTCGCCCCCGGCGCCGGGTTCGAGGAGCACAAGCACCGGGACACCGAGATCCTCACCTGGGTGCTGGAGGGCGCGCTCGCCCACCGGGACTCGCACGGCCACAGCGGGGTGGTGCGCCCGGGCATGGTCCAGCACCTGAGCGCGGGCTCCGGGGTCACCCACACCGAGCGCAACGTCGGCGGCGCCACCGGCCCGGTGCGCTTCGTCCAGATGTGGCTGCAGCCGGACGAGTTCGACGCCGCCCCCGCGTACGGGCTGCGCAAGGTGGAACCGGCGGACGGCGGGTTGACGCTGCTGGCCTCCGGGCTGGAGCGGGACGCCGGGACGGACGCCCTGCGGCTGCGCCGCGGCGACGCCGCGCTCTGGCTGGCCACCGCCGGTCCGTGGCAGCCGCTGCCGCAACTGCCGGCGGCGCCCTGGCGGTACGCGCACCTGACGGCCGGCACGCTGGGCTACCGGACCGTCCCGGGGCCCAAGGGCGCCGGCCGGTCGATGGTGCCCGGCGACAGCGTGCGGATCACCGGCGAGGCCTTCGCCGACCCGGCGGCCGGCGAGACCGGCGCCCAGCTGCTGCTCTGGGAGATGCACTCGCCGGTCTCGTACGGCTGAGGTCAGCCAGTCAGCCAGTCAGCCAGTCCGCGAGCCCTTCAGCCCTTCAGTCCTTCAGTTCTTCAGTTCGGTGAGGACGGCGTCGGAGAGCGGCGGCCAGGCCTCGACGGCCCAGGGGCCGAAGTCCCGGTCGGTGAGCGCGATGCAGGCCGCGTCGGCCTGCGGGTCGACCCAGAGGAAGGTGCCGGACTGGCCGAAGTGGCCGAAGGTCTCGGGGGAGTTGGCGGTGCCGGTCCAGTGCGGGCTCTTGCCGTCGCGGATCTCGAAGCCCAGGCCCCAGTCGTTCGGGCGGCGGTGTCCGTAGCCGGGCAGCACGCCGCTGGTGCCGGGGAAGGCGACCTCGCGGGTGGCCCGCCGGACGGTGGACGGGTCCAGCAGCTGGGGGGACTGCAACTCGGCGGCGAACCGGGTGAGGTCGGCCACCGTGGACAGGCCGCCGGCGCCGGCCGGGGACTTGATCGCGGTGTTGATCAGGGTGTCGTGCATGCCCAGCGGCTCGAACACCGCCTCGGCGACGTACTGGTGGAACGCGATCCCGGCGGCCTCGGCCAAGGTGCGGGCGAGCACGTCGAAACCGGCGTTCGAGTAGAGCCGGCGGTTGCCGGGCTCGGCGAACAGCCGGTCCTCGTCGAAGCCGAGGCCGGAGGTGTGGGCCAGCAGGTGGCGGACGGTGGAGCCGGGCGGGCCGGCCGGGTCGTCCAGCTCGAACACGCCCTCCTCCAGGGCGACCAGGGCCGCGTAGGAGGTGAGCAGCTTGGTCACCGAGGCCAGCGGGAAGAGGTGCTGCTGCGGACCGTGGGCGGCCAGCACCGCGCCGTCCGACCCCCGGACCACCGCGGCGGCGGCGTGGGGCACGGGCCAGTTGTCGATCATCCGCAAGCTCTCCATGCGGTCGACTCTAGCCGGGCCCGGAACGGGGTGGTGGGGCCACCCGGCTGGGCGGCTTGCTTGGAGTGCACTCCAACTCGGTAGCGTCGTTCCCGTCTACAGGACAGGGGGAACCGATCATGGCCACACCCGTACGGGCCAGGGCCGGGCTGCGCAGCTGCGCCGAGGTGTACCAGGGCCCGGCCGGCGAGCCGGACCGCACCCCGCGGCACACCATCAGCGAGGTCGCCGCGGCCAGCGGGCTGACCGCCCACACCCTGCGCTGGTACGAGCGGATCGGCCTGCTCGACCCGGTCGACCGCGCGGTCGGCGGCCAACGCCGCTACTGCGACGCCGACCTGCACCGGCTGGCCTTCCTGGGCCGGCTGCGGCTGACCGGGATGTCGGTGGCGGACATGCTCAAGTACGTGGACATGGCCCGCCGCGGCGAGGAGACCTACCCCGAGCGGCGGGAGCTGCTGGAGGCGCAGCGCGAGGAGGTCCGGCAGCGGATCACCGACCTCCAGGCGACGCTGGCCGTCCTCGACCACAAGATCGATCTCTACGCCGGGAAGATCGCCGACAGTGCCGACACCCCCGTCCGATGCCAGTACCACCGACCAGAGGAAGAGCAGAGCGCTTGACATCCCCCTCCGGTTGAAGCCGGAGGATTCCGACCCTCGCGGGGCGGGCTTTCTGCTTCGCGGCCGATTGCCGACCCGGGGCTACCGGCGAAGGGACGGTGTGCCGCCCATCGGTCCTACATCAGCTCCACAGACCTGACTTTCCGCCAGTCCGGCGGTAGGCCGGGCCGGAACTTGGTTATCGTTCCGACCCGGCGTGACTAACCAATCACGATATGTGACCACCCCTGGAGGCGTCAGATGACTCACCCCGTCCTTCCCACCGCGCCCCTCGGCACCGACGGCCCGCTCGTGGGCGTCCAGGGCCTCGGCTGCATGGGCATGAGCGAGTTCTACGGCCCGACCGACTCCGCCGAGGCGCTCGCCACGCTGGACGCCGCGCTGGAGGCCGGTGTCACGCTGTTCGACACCGCCGACATGTACGGCTCCGGCCGCAACGAGGAGTTCATCGGCCCCTTCGTCCGGGCCAACCGCGACCGGGTGGTGCTCGCCACCAAGTTCGCCATCGAGCGCGACGAGAACGACCCGACCAAGCGCGCCATCCGCAACGACCCCGCGTACATCCGCGGCGCCGTGGAGGGCTCGCTGCGCCGCCTCGGCGTGGACGTGATCGACCTCTACTACATGCACCGCCGCAACCCGGAGGTGCCGCTGGCCGAATCGGTCGGTGCCATGGCCGAGTTGGTGCAGGCAGGCAAGGTCCGGCAGCTGGGCCTGTCCGAGGTGACCGGGGCCGAGCTGCGCGAGGCGCACGCCGTCCACCCGATCGCCGCGGTGCAGTCCGAGTGGTCGGTGTTCGCCCGTGACGTCGAGCGCTCGGCGGTGCCGGCCGCGGCCGAGCTGGGCGTCGCCTTCGTGCCGTACTCGCCGCTCGGGCGCGGCTTCCTGACCGGCGCCTTCCAGGACGCCGCGAACCTCGCGGCGGACGACTTCCGCCGCACCCACCCGCGCTACACCGGGGAGAACGCCGTCGCCAACGGCGAACTGCTCACCCCGCTGCGGAAGATCGCCGAGGCCCACGACGCGACGCTCGCCCAGGTCGCGCTGGCCTGGGTGCACCAGCGGGCCGAGGTGCACGGCCTGACCGTCGTGCCGATCCCCGGCACCCGCAAGCGCAGCCGGCTGGCCGAGAACACCGCTGCGGCCACCCTGCGGCTGAGCGCGGAGGAACTGGCGCTGCTGGAGCCGCTGGCCGGGCAGGTCGCCGGGGACCGTTACGCGGACATGCGCAACACCTCGGTCGGGCGGGAGTAACGCCCGCCGGGGTCCGGGGAGTCGGCGACTCCCCGGACCCCGTCCCCCGGGCCTTCGGGCCCTTGGGAGCTCAGGCCTTGCGGCCCATCCAGGCGGCCAGCCGGGTGTGCACGTCGGCGTCCGCCGCGGCCGGCCGCACCGCGCCGAACGGGACGCCCTCGACCCGGCTCGCGGGCGGCAGGACCAGCTCGGCGACGGCCAGCGCGGTGTGCGCCAGGGCGTCGTCCAGGACGAAGCCGTTGTCGAGGGCGGTGGCGATGTCCCAGGAGTGGGTGACCGTCTCCATCACGTAGCCGCCGACCACCATGCCGCCGGGCACCTCGCCCCAGGGGGCGAAGGTCGGGCGGCCCAGCTTGGCGTCGTCCGCCCAGGCGGCGGTGGCGCGGGCGGCGGCCCGGGCGAGCGCGGCCGGCCAGCCCTCGTCGGACGGGTCCTCGATGGCCGGCACGATGTCCTGGGACCGGCCGCCCTCGCCCAGGTAGGCGAACCGGTGGACGCCGCCGACCACGTGGTTCAGCAGCTGACGCAGTGTGAACTCCTCGCACGGGGTGGGCCGGTCGAGGTCGGCGGGGGTGACGGCGGCGAACAGCTGCGCCAGCTGGCCGAGGGCGGTGAGGTACTGCGGGCGGGCGTCCTGGACGGCGCTCATCTGCGTTCGGCTCCTTCGTACGGTGTGGTGCTGCGCGGTGCGGTGTGTGCTGCGCGGTGCGGTCTTTCGGGCTCGGAACGCAATCTCCCAGTAAAACCTGACAAGCGCCGTCAGGTTTGTTGGGATTCTGGTGCCATGAAGGCCGATCGCCTGCTCTCGATCCTGCTGCTGCTCCAGACCCGGGGCCGGGTGCCCGCCACCGAACTGGCCGAACGGCTGGAGGTGTCCGTCCGCACCATCTACCGCGACGTGGAGTCGCTCTCCGCCGCCGGGGTGCCGGTGTTCACCGAGCGCGGCCGGCACGGCGGCATCAAGCTGCTGCCCGGCTACCGCACCGACGTCACCGGGCTGACCGCGGACGAGGCCCGGGCGCTGTTCGTGCTCTCCGCCCAGGGCGCCCACAGCGATCTCGGGCTGGACGGCGCGCTCGGCTCGGCGCTGCGCAAGGTGATGGCGGCGCTGCCCGCTCCGCACCGCCCGGCCGCCGAGCGGATCAGCGAGCGCGTCCTGGTCGACCCGGCGCGCTGGATGCAGAACCCCCAGGCGGGCACCGGGAGCGGGCCCGACCTGGGGGAGTTGCAGTACGCGGTGTTCGCCGACCGGCGGCTGCGGCTGCGCTACCGGCACAGCGGCACGCCCGCGCCGGTCGAGTACACCGTCGACCCGTACGGGCTGGTGAGCAAGGCCGCGGTCTGGTACCTGGTGGCCGATCTGGGCGGCGAGCCGCGGCTGTTCCGGGCCGACCGGGTGCTGGCCGCCGAGACCACCGGGGAGGCGGTGCGCCGCCGGGCCGGGGTGGCGCTCGGCGAGGTGTGGGCGGGGCTGCGCGAGCAGGTGGAGCGGCTGCCGAAGGACGTGCCGGTGCGGGTGCGGGTCCGGCGCGGACGGCTGGACATGTTCCTGCGCATCCACGGCGGCCGGGTCACCGCGGCGCCGCCGGAGGCGGGCACCGGGCCGGCCGAGGAGTGGGTCGAGCTGGCGATGGCCTTCCCGGCCGCGGCGGCCGTCCGCTCGCTGCTGGCCTTCGGCGCGGAGGTCGAGGTGCTGGGCCCGCCGGCCGCCCGGCGCGAGCTGGCGCGGGCGGCGGCGGAGGCCCTGCGGCTGTACCAGGAGCAGCCGACCTGACGGGGACTCGGACCGACTGGGCCGGACCGACTGGGCCGGACCGACTGGGCCGGACCGACTAGGAGTCGGACTGGGGCCGGACCACGTCGCGGTAGTCCCCGAGCGAGATCGCCGCGAAGTTGTGCAGGCTGTCGGTGCCGTCGGTGAAGTAGCCGTTGTGGCCGGAGGCCCGGGCGGAGGAGATCTGCTCGGCGCCGAAGCCGCTGCCGGTCGGGTCGGCGCCGTGGCCGAGCTTGCCGACCTCCAGGAACGGGACGTTGCCGATCCAGTCGCTGGGGTTGCGGGTGGCCCACACGTGCACGCCGCGGCCCAGGTCGCCGGCGGACTGCACGCCCATGCCGGGGCTGCCGAACACCATCATGTCGGTGATGCCGGAGGTGTCGGAGGGCGAGGCGGCCGCGCGCGGGATCCTCGGGGCGGCGGTGCCGCAGACCACCGAGCCGTACGAGTGGCAGAGCAGCGACGGGGGCGCGTCCGGCCGGGTGGTCTCCTTGAGGCCGGCCAGCAGCCGCTCCAGGCGGGGCGCGGCGACGTCGGCGAGCCGGGAGGTGGCCGCGTCCGGGCCGAGGCCGGAGGGGGTGACGTACCCGGTCCAGGCGATCACGGCGGTCCGGGCGCCCGGGGCCTGGCGCTGCTCCTCGGTGTGGAGGGCGCGGGCCATGCCGGCCGGGGAGCGCAGCGGGTCGGCGGTCTGGTCGAAGTGGCCGAGGTCGGCGTCCGAGCCGGGGACGAGGACGGAGATCCGCTCGGCGTCGGCGAGGTCGCCCCAGACCTCGGTGACCAGGCCGCGGCCGCGCGGGTCGAAGGCGAGGATCTGCCGGTCGGGGGAGAGCAGGTGCTCGACGTCGTTGGCGCGGGAGACGGCCAGCGCTCGGGTGTCCGGGTCGAGCTTCTTGTCGGCCGCGCGGACCCGGGCGGCGTCGCGCTCGTCGGCGAGGGCGATCCGGTTGGCGCGGTAGCGCAGGTCCAGCGGGGCGCCGTCGTAGTTGCCGACGACCAGCGGGTACGCCTTGACCAGCCGGTCCAGCTCGGTGGGAGCGAGCGAGGCGAAGAACGCGGCGGCGTCGGCGGGGCTGGTGGTGGCCGGGTCGGGCAGCAGGCGGCCGAAGGAGTGGTCCTGGATCCAGGCGGCGCTGCCGGCCGGGGGCGTGGAGATCGCCAGCTGCTCCGAGGAGACCGCGGCCGCGGCCGCCGAGGCACCGGCGTCGGCGAGCACGGCACAACCCGCGAACGCCCCGATCAGTACCCGCTTCCAGCGTCGACGGTTGCGCACCGCACCAACTCCCTTGGGGCCCGTCACCGTTTCTCGGGCGGTGCCCGGAGGGTGCGATTGGACTGCTGAACTTCCCTGAACTTTCCCTGGGCAAGCGTAGAGGTCACGGGAGGGTGACGGACCCGCCTAAACTGTGGGATGGATCACATGAACCGGGGGTGTCTTTCCAGCGTCTCCGAGTAGCTGGTAGTGCGGCGTCAGCCGGACTGCCGGGCGTCGAATCCGGCGACCACCCGCTTGGGTGCCGTGCGCCGCCAGGCCTCGGTGACCAGGTCGTCGAGCTCCTCCCGGTCGACCAGGTCCAGTCGGACGCTCACCCAGCCGTGCCGGCCGACGTACCGGGCGAAGGAGAACACCTCGGGCTCGGCCGCGATCAGTTCGGGCTGGTCCTCGCGGGAGGCTTTGAGGGTGATGCTGTCCCCCTCGGGCGAGCCCATCGCGAAGACCTTGCCGCGCACCCGCAGCGTCTCGATGCCCCAGGTCGGCTCCTGGGCGGCCTCGGGGAGGTCCAGGGCCATCGCGCGGAACTCATCGAACGTCACCATGGCCGCAGGGTAGAGCAGGGCTCGGACAGCGCGCCCCCGGGGTGCGGGTCGGCACACCGGGGGCGCGCGTCCGGAGGGTGGGTCCGGAGGGTGGGTCCGGCTCAGCCGAGCGAGGCCCAGTTGTCGCAGGTGCGGTCGCCGTCGACCAGCCGGTCCGGGTGGCCGCTGCCGTCGGCGATCGAGATCCGGCGGTAGCTCTGGCCGCAGAACACCCAGAACTCGCTGTTCCCGCCGACCCGTTGGCGGTCCGGGACGGGCAGGAAGCAGTCCACCCGGCTCAGGCCGTTCAGCGAGGACCACTGGGAGAGCTCGCGGTCGGTGCGCTCGCGGACGTCGGTGTGGGCGGAGCCGTCGGCGATCGAGATCAGCCGGTACTGCTGGCGGCCGCTGGTGGTGTGGAAGCACCAGTACCAGCTCTTGCCGCCGACCCGCTGCTGGTCCGGCACCGGCAGCCAGCAGTCGACCTGGCCGACGCCGCTGAGCGAGCCCCAGTAGGTGAGGTCGCGGTCGGAGCGCTCCAGGGCGGTGGTGTACCGGCCGCCGGCGCAGGTGATCGAGACCAGCCGGTACTGCTGGCGGCCGAGGGTGCTGTGGAACACCCAGTACCAGCTCTTGCCGCCGGGGTCCTGCTGGTCCGGTACGGGCAGCACGCAGTCGACCCGGCCGACGCCCTGGAGGCAGGTCCAGCTGGTCAGCCAGGCGTCGTCCTCGACCTTGCGGTCGGTGTGGGCGGAGCCGTCGGCGACCGAGATCAGCCGGCAGCGGTCGCCGTGGAAGGCCCAGTACTGGCTCTGGCCGTTCCGGCGGTACTGGTCCGGGACGGTGACGAACTCGTCGCAGGGGTAGGCCTTCACCGGCTGCGGCTTGGGCTGGCCGCCGGTCTGGGTGCCGGTCTGGCCGCCGTTCTGCCGGCCGACCGGGGTGAGCCGCCCCTCGCAGAGCCCGCGCAGGATGCTCAGGGACGGCATGAAGGCGTACACCGAGCCGGTGGTCCGGACGAACTGCGCGAAGCTCAGCGGGGTGTGCTCGATCAGGCCGCTCGCGTCCCGGCTCTCGAAGTCGACCGGGGTGATCTCGCGGCTGTCCGGGTCCAGGCAGTTCTGGGTGACCGGGTCACGGCCGGGCACCGGACGGGGTTCGGCGTGCCCGGACGGGGTGTTCCCCTGGCTGTCCCGGTTCGGGGGGAAGTTCGGCTGGTCCATCCAGTCGACCTGGATGAACTCGAACTGCCGCTGGATGTCCGCCTGGTAGCAGATGAACAGCAGGCCGCGCGGGTCGTCGGGGCCGCCCGGGCCCTCGGAGGCCGGGTCGAACGGGGCGCCGTACGGGGTGCCGCGGCGCATGATCCGCCGGCCGTTCAGGACGTCGGCGTCGAACGGGGGCTTGTCCGGGGCCTCCTGGAGGCCGGCGCGCGGTTCGGTCTTGCGCAGGTGCGACCAGAGCGGGGTGACCAGGCCCTCCGGGTCGTCCCGGAAGGTGAAGTCGTTGTCCTTGGCGGCGTCCGGGTTGTTCGGCACGTCCCGGTCCGGGTGCTTGCAGACCGGCGCGCCGGAGCGCCAGCGGCCGACCATCCGGGCGGCCAGCCACTCGGTGGTGGCGTGCTCCGGGACGGCCTTGGCGCTCCTCAGCTCCTCCAGCTTGACCGCGACCTGCGACCACCAGCCGGGCACGTCCTGGGCGAGCCGGCGGATCACCTGGAAGGAACCGTTGCGGGCCCACTCGGGGTACTGGCTCGGCGGGCCGCTGAACTGGTCGTTGGGCAGCCCGCAGATGAACTCGCCTGCCGGGATCAGCCGGGTGCCCGGGTGGCCGTCCACCTCGTCCGGCTTGCTCGGGTTCGGCTGGTCGAAGCCCCGGATGCCGGGCTCGCTGATGCCGTCCTTGAAGCCGAAGTGCTCCTTGCCGCGCCGACTGCCCAGCAGGGTCTGGGCGTTCTGCTGGTAGACGATCAGCACCCGGCACTCGGCGGCGGCGATCCGCTGGGCCTCGATCGCCGACTGGAGGTCCCGCTCGGTGTCCGCGGAGATCTTCAGCACGGCGTGGATCGGCTGGTTCGTGCCGTTGCCGAACAGCCAGGTCTCCGGGCGGTTGTCGCCGGTGTCGCCGAGGGCGCCCGCCCGCTTGGCCGAGCCGTCCTTGAAGGCCTCCAGGCCGCCGCCGACCGGTGGGGGCGTGGGGAACGGATCGCTGCCGGCCAGCATCCGCATGCCCTCGTAGGTGAAGCTGACGCCCAGCCAGGTGGCGGTCAGCGACTTGGGGTCGTCGCCGCCGGCGGCCTGTTTGGCCTCGCTGAACCGTTCGTTGAACGCGGCGACCTCGCGGGTGGTGGAGATCTGCGGGGTCAGCCGGCGCAGCCAGTCGCGGGCCCGGGCGGCGTCCTCGAACTTCAGGAACAGGACGCTGACGTTGTCCTTCTTGAAGCCGGCCAGGACGTCGCCCTGGATCTCCTCGCTCTCGCGCAGGCTCAGATCCGTGGTCATCGTTCTCGGGGTTCCTTCCGGGGGTGCAGGGGGGGATCGGGGGAGTCGGGGGGATCAGGCGGAGGGGCCGAGCTGGACCCACTGGGCGACGCTGGGCACGCCCTTGTCGCTGAGCAGGAAGAGCAGGTACCAGCCGGGCGGGGCGGCCTTGGCGTCCGGCGGGGCCTGGAACTCCAGCCGGTTGCCGGCCCGGCTGGTGAGCCGCAGGTCGACGTAGCGCTGGCTGGTGTTGACCGAGTGGGTGGAGGTGGTCGGCGCCATCAGGACGGCCCTGACGGCGAGGGCCGGGGTGGTGCTGGTGACGGTGAACTTCCTGTCGTAACCGACCGGCGCGGTGGGCGCGTTGGCGAGTGCGGGCCGGTCGCCCTGGTGCAGGTAGGGCGGTTCGTAGATCTCGATGGTGCCGTTCATGGTGATCGGGCCGGAGGTGCCCGGGACGCCGTCGACGGTGCCGTTGATGTCCGTGTTGTTGGCCATCTGCTGGAGCTCGTCGCCGGTCACCATGACCCGGCCGTCCGGCAGCACCACCGCGTTGGAGTGGTAGCCGCGCGGCAGCCGCTGGACCGGGCCGAGCTGCCAGTCGCCCTGGTCGTCGCGCAGCTCGATCTGGCGGTACTTGAGGTCGGCGTTGGGGTTGTACGGGCCGTTGCCGTAGTCGCGGATGTCGTAGGCGCCGTTGACCGTCATCAGCCGGCCGTTGGGCAGCAGCAGGGTGTCGTCCTGGGTGCGGCCGAAGGCGCGGGACTTCTCGGCGGTCCAACTGCCGTTGGAGAAGCGCAGGGTGCTCGGGTTGTCGCGGTCGCCGCCGAGGATCAGTGCGGAGTCCGGCCCGTTGGCGCCGCCGGGCAGCATCACGGCGGAGCCGTAGTTGCGCTTGCGGCCGTCGGGGCGGGCGGTGAGGTCGGTGCGGGTCTCGGCGACCGGGTCGAACTTCCACTGCTCGTCTGCCGCGCGGCCGAAGCCGTAGACGTTGCCGTCGTTGAGCGAGAACAGGTGCGGGTAGTCGAAGCTGAACGGCGCGTCGACCCTGAGCCGTTCGACCGGGGTGTTGGCGGGGGTGTCGGTCTTCTTCACCGGCACCGGGAAGGCCTTGGCGGGGAAGCGCTCGACCACCGGGGTCGGGGTGCCGTAGCCGAGTTCGGACTGGCCGGACATGATCAGCTGCCGGCCGTCGGCGCCGGTCACCACCGAGGGGTACCAGCGGCCCACCGACATGTCGGGGTTGCGGGTCCAGGTCTCCGTCCACGGGTCGAAGACCAGCGAGAGCTTGGCGCCGGTGCCGCCGTTGCCGCCCAGGTTGCCGCCGAAGACGCCGAGCATGCCGTTGGGCAGGAAGGAGTGGCCGGAGCAGAAGAACGGCACCGGGCGGGGCTCGTTCAGGCCGTCCGGCATGTCCGAGACCGGCGGGTTGACCTGCTTGAACGCGTCCTTGCCGGTGCCCTTGGCGGGATCCCAGAGGAAGGCCCGGCCGGCGTTCTCCTTGCCGGTGGTCTGGGTGGGGGCGGGCTCCTTCTCCGGGTTGGTCTCGATCCGTTCGAAGGAGAACAGCAGCACCTTGCCGGTGGGCAGCAGGGCGACGTGGTCGCCGAAGTCGGGGGACGGGAAGTACTCCTTGAACGCGCCCCAGGTCTGCGGTGCGAAGGCCTTGTTGTGGTCGGCCTGGGAGGCCGTCAGGGCGTTGTACCGGTTGGTCCGGGTGGTCTGCGGGTAGTCGCCGATGCCGCGGACGGCCGCGCGCATCCGGGCGTGCTCCTCGGCGTGCTCCTGGCCGAGGGCGGCGACCTCGTCCTGGCGCAGTTCCTCGGCGATCCGGCGGGAGTCGACGTGCGGGGCGAGGTCGTCCCCGCCGTGGGCGAGCGCCGGGGCGGCGGTGCCCAGCAGGGTGCCGGCGGTGACGGCGAGGACCACGGCGGTGGCCGGCAGCCGGCGGCCGGCCCGGGGCCGGGGCCGCGGGCGCGGTGGGGACGGGGACATGGGTCTCCTAGGGCGGGGGCGTTGGGGGAGGGGCGGCGAATGCGGACGGACGGGCCGTGGGCGGGCGCGGGTCCAGCGATGGTCGCCGACCGTCACAGAACATCACAGTGCGTGGTGGTTCGCATGCGGATGCACCCCTTGGGGCGGTCGCTCGAGGTGCCGCTGGAGCGGTCGCCGTTCCAGGGGCACCTCGGAACGGCCGCAGGGGCGCGGACCGGTCGGTCCGCGCCCCTGTCGTGCCCTGATCGCCCGGCGTGCGTCACACCACCCCCAGCGCGTACGCGGCGAACAGCGCCGCGGCCGTGCCGGCCAGCGCCTTGCCGGCCCGGGAGAAGGACGTCCAGGGCCCGTCGAAGCGCCGGGTGAACCACCCGATCGCCACCAGGGCGGCACCGAACAGCGGGAGCAGGGCCAGTCGGGCGACCACCCAGCCGAGCGAGTCCGGTGCGGTGGTCAGCCCGGGGACGGCACCCAGGCCGGCCGCGCCGGGCACCGCCACCGCGAGCATCGCGCTCTGGTGCCAGCAGAAGATCGTCATCGCCGACAGGTTGACCACCACCACCGGCAGCCACAGCAGCGGACGGCGGCTCAGCAGTCGGCCCAGCCGCTCCCGCAGCAGCACCGCGGCGCCGCACTGCACCGCGGCCAGGGCGAGCACCAGCAGGGACGGCGGGTGCGAGTTGGTCCGCTCGACGCCCGGCACCCCGACCATGCTGGCCGGGTAGTGGAACACCACCAGCAGGACGGCGAACAGCGCGCCGCCGCCGAACAGCAGCACCCGGGCCGCCGACCGGCCGAGCCGGCCCCGCGCCCACAGCACGCCCAGCTGGTAGCCGAACATCCAGCCCGGCAGCAGGTTCAGCAGGCCGAGCCAGGAGGGCATCGCGTCGGCCCACGGCCCGTACCGCAGCAGGTCGACGGTCGCGACCGAGGCCACCAGCAGGGCCGCCGACCAGCCGCCGAGCCGCCGCCCGAAGGCCGTGCAGAGCGGGGTGAGCGCGGTCAGCGCCAGGTACACCCCGATGTACCAGAGCGGCTGCACCACCAGCGTCGCCCCGGTGCGCAGGGTGTCCGCGGGCACGCCGAGCCGGGGCAGCAGCGGGATCAGCAGCGCCCACACCGCCGTCACCCCGAGCACCGGACGCAGCAGCCGGACCGTCCGGGTCCGCAGCCAACTCCCGTACGACAGGCCCTTCTCCCGGGCCCGCTCCAGCGAGCGGACCGAGGAGTGGCCGCCGACCAGGAAGAACACCCCGAGCATCTGCAGCACCCAGCTGGCCGGGGCGAAGAAGCCGAGCGAGGAGAGCGGGCTGGCGTTGTGCAGGGCGCCGTCGGGGGAGAGGGTGAGGCCGCCGAGCATCCAGTGGCCGATCGGGACGGACAGCAGGGCGACGGCGCGCAGCCCGTCCAGGGCTCGGTCGCGGCTCTCGGGGGTCTTCGCGTCGACCTTCTCGGCGGCGCGGCGCAGGGTGGTGAGCGGGTGGGCCATGGCGGTGCTCCTTCCAGGAGGGGGGCTTCAGTGGCCGAGGGCGATGGCGGCGTAGGCGGCGAGCGAGGCGGTGCCGGGGGCGAAGTAGCCGGTGTGGCCGTGGGATCCGGTGGAGGGCAGCGGGCGGGCGCCGAAGCCGGGGTCGGTCGGGTCGGCGCCGTGGCCGAGGCCGAGGAACCGCACGTTGGGCACGTCGCCGATCCAGTCCGAGTCGTTGCGGGTGGTGGCCCAGAGCGGGACGCCCGGGTCGAGGTCGGCGGCCGAGTCGACGCCCATGCCGGGCGAGCCGAGCACCACCAGGCCGGAGGCCCGGGCGGGGGTGGGGCGGGCCAGGCCGCAGACCACCGAGCCGTAGCTGTGGCAGAACACGGTGGCCGGGGCCTCGGGGCGGGTGCTGACGGCGAGTCCGTCGAGCAGCCGGTCGAGGCGGGTGGCGCCGGCCCGGGCGAGGTCCTCGGTGGCGGCGTCGACGCCGAGGCCGAGCGGGGTGGTGTAGCCGGCCCAGGCGATCACGGCGGTACGTCCGTCGGTGGCCCGGTGGAGGGCGCGGGCCATGCCGGCGGGGGTGCCGTACGGCTCGGTGGCGCGATCGAAGGTGAGCAGGTCGATGTCGGAGCCGGGGACGATCACGGCGGTGCGCGGGGCGGTGGCGAGGTCGCCGAACACCTCGGCGACCTGGCCGCGGCCGCGCGGGTCGAAGGCGAGAACCTGCCGGCCGCCGTCCAGCAGGGTGCGGTAGCGCTCGGCGCGGGTGCGGGCGGCCTGGTGGTCCTGGGGGGTGAGGGCCGGGTCGGTGGCCCTGGCGAGTTCCCGGTCGCGTTCGGCGGTGAGGGCCAGGGTGTTGGCGCGGTACCGGAGTTGGACCGGGGCGCCGTCCAGGTTGCCGACCACCAGGGGGTGCCGGGCGGCCAGGGCGTCCTGCTGGGCGGGCGTCAAGTCGGCGAAGAAGGCGGCGACTTGGGCGGGCGTGCTGGTGGCCGGGTCGGGCGGTCGGAGGCCGAGCGCGGTGTCGGCGGTCCAGCCGGCGCTGTCCGGCGGCGGGCCGGTGAGGGCGGTCTGGGTGTCGGCGGCCCAGCCGCCCGCGCCGAGCACCACCGCCAGCGCCACCGCGGTGGCGGCGAGCGCCCGCTTGGTCCGGAACCTGCGCATGTCCGTGTTCTCCCTCGTCCGTTCGGTTTCCGACGAGGAGGAAGGTAGGAATGCGACGGCCCCGCGGACGTCACTCCGCGGGGCCAACTCCCGGGTGCTACCCAGGTAGTACTCGGATCGTCACTGGCCGGGCGTCACCAGGCCGGACTCGTAGGCCAGCACCACCGCCTGGGCGCGGTCGCGCAGGTCGAGCTTGCCGAGGATGCGCCCGATGTGGGTCTTGACGGTCTGTTCGGCGAGCACCAGCCGCGCGGCGATCTCCTGGTTGGACAGCCCGCGGGCGATCAGCTCCAGCACCTCGGTCTCGCGCGGGGTCAGGCCGTTGAGCCGCAGCTTGGGGTCGCGGCGCTTGGCGGGCCGGTTGCGGGCGAAGTCGGCGATCAGCCGCCGGGTGACGGAGGGGGCGAGCAGTGCCTCGCCGGCCGCGACCACCCGGACGGCGGCGATCAGGTCGGCCGGCGGGGCGTCCTTGAGCAGGAAGCCGCTGGCCCCGGCGCGCAGCGCCTCGTACACGTAGTCGTCGACGTCGAAGGTGGTGAGCATCAGCACCTTGGGCCGGTGGGCGCCCGGGACTGCGGGGTCGAGCAGTCGCCGGGCGGCCTCCAGGCCGTCCATGACGGGCATCCGGACGTCCATCAGCACCAGGTCGGGATGGGTGCGGCCGGTGACCTCCAGGGCCTGGGCGCCGTCCGCCGCGTCCCCCACCACGTCGATGTCGCTCTGGGCGTTGAGCAGGGCGGCGAAGCCGGCCCGGACCATGGCCTGGTCGTCGACGATGATCACGCGGATGGTCATGCGGGTGTCTCCTGGGGTGGGTCGATCGGCAGGACGGCGGCCACCTTGAAGCCGCCGTCCGGCAGCGGGCCGGTGTCCAGCCTGCCATCGACCAGCCGGACGCGTTCGCGCATTCCGACCAGGCCGTGACCGGTGCCCTCGACCGAGGCCTCCAGCGACTCGGTGCGCTGCGGCGGGGGCGCGTTGACCACGGTGAGCCGCAGGTCCGGGCCGTCCGCCGAGAGCGACACCCAGGTCCGGGCGCCGGGGGCGTGCCGGACCACGTTGGCCAGCGCCTCCTGCACGATCCGGTAGGCGGAGAGGCCGACGGCCTGCGGCACCCGGTCGGCCAGCCCCTCGTCCACGGTCAGTTCGGCGGGCACCCCGGCCCGCCCCACCGTCTCGACCAGCTGGGCGAGTTGGGCCACGCCCGGCTGCGGGGCGGTCTCCCCGCCGGTGTCCTCGCTGCGCAGCACCCCGAGCAGCCGGCGCATCTCGGCCAGCGACTCGCGCGCGGTGCCGGCGATCGCGGTGAACTCCTCGGCGGCGTCGGCCGGGACGCCCTCGATCCGGTACGGCGCGCTGGCGGCCTGCACCGCGATCACCGACATGTGGTGGGCCACCACGTCGTGCAACTCCCGGGCGATCCGGGTGCGTTCCTCCAGCAGGGTGCGCCGCTCGCGCTCCGCCTCGCTGATCTGCTCCTGCTCGGTGAGCAGCCGTCGGGCCTCGGCGCGTTCCCGCAGAGCTCCGCCGAGCACCAGGACGGCGCCGGTCAGGGCGATGGCGAGGATGACGTTGTCCCCGGTGTAGCGGGAGCCCAGCCCGGCGAGCGACAGGGCGATCCCGGCGCCGGCGGTGACCAGCCAGACCGCGACCAGGGTGCGCCTGGGCTCGCGGAGGGAGAGCGGGACCATCAGGAACAGGTAGCCGACCAGGCTGGTGGGGACCCACGGCCAGGGGCCGCCGGTGTGGCTCCCGGTGGTCAGGACCAGCAGGGCGGCCAGCAGGTCGGTGCCGCCGATCATCCACCAGGCGGCCAGCGGCCGGCTCACGGCGAGCAGCAGCGGCGCGGTCTGCGCGACGGCCAGGGCGCCGGCGACCCCGCCGTTGAGCCCGTAGTCGTTGGCCATCACGTTGATCCCGCTGGGCAGCAGCGAGGCGATCGCGGCCACCGCGAGGACGTACGGGAGGTGGCGGACCCACGGGCGGGGGGACTGGGCCAGCAGCGGGGTGTGGTCGGCGGACGGCCGGGCGAGCGTGCCGAGCAGGGCCCGTGCCGCGCCGACGGGGCCGGACCCGGCGGTCGAGTTGATCATCCGGCCAGACTAGGGGTGCGGCGGTGGCCGGGCGTCGGACCAGGGGCCGGGATCCGGTGTAGTACTCGGGTATGACCCGCGCGCTCAGGGCCGCCAGTGGCCGGCCAGGGCGGGGCCGAGCTGGTCGAAGTACCGCTCGATCACGGCGACCATGCCCTCGGGGCCGGCCGGTTCCTGTTCGGCGGTCCAGGACAGGTGGGCGGCGCGCAGCAGGCTGCCGAAGACGGCGGCGAGCACGACCGGCCGCAGGTCCCGCGCGGGGTCGAGCCCTTCGCGTTCGGCGAGCACCTGGCCCACCAGCCGCTCCTGTTCGGTCACCCGGCGCAGGTGGGCGGCGAGCAGCGGCGGGGTCTCCTCGATGATCCGCAGCAGTTCCAGGGCGCTGCTGATCGAGCCGGGGCCGGAGGTCCGGGCGTTGCCGAGGTCGCGCCAGGCCTTGACGATCGAGGCGCGCAGGGCCTGGAGCGGGGTCTCCTCGGCGGGGCGGTGGCGCAGGCACTCGATGAAGTAGTCCTCGGCGTCGGCCATCACGGCGAGGGCGACCTCGTCCTTGTTGGCGAAGTAGCGGAAGAAGGTGCGTTGGGAGACGTCGACGGCGGAGGCGATCTCGTCGACGGTGGTCTTGGCGAAGCCCTGGCTGAGGAAGAGCATGTGGGCGGCCTGGACCAGGGCGTCCCGGGTCTGCTGCTTCTTGCGCTCCCGCAGACCGGGTGCCCGGTCGGCGTCCGCAGCGGCGGGGTGGGGGGTGCGAGCGGCCATGGCGGGGCCTTCCGGGCGCTGGTGTGGCGGGTGGGAGCACAACCTTAGCGGCCTGACAAATGTCAGTGCAGGTCAGAAGTCATTGTTTGCCGATTGTCAGTAGCTGACATAATCTGCCGGAGTGGCGCTCGTCGGCCGGGCACTCGTGGGGACGGGTGGGTCGGCGCAGCGCCACCGTCACGTTCCGATCTCTGTCACGCCCCCGGAGGGCCCAGATGAGTCAGTCCGTCGTCAAGAACTCCGAGGCGGACGCACCGCCACCGCCGAATCCGACGTCGGGGGGAGGGCTCAAGGGACACCCCTGGCTGACCCTGCTGACCGTCGCGGTCGGCGTGATGATGGTCGCCCTGGACGGCACGATCGTCGCCATCGCCAACCCGGTGATCCAGGAGAAGCTGAAGGCCGCGCCGTCCGAGATCCAGTGGGTCACCAGCGGCTACCTGCTGGCGCTCGCGGTCTTCCTGATCACCGCCGGCAAGATCGGTGACCGCTTCGGCCACAAGACCACCTTCCTGGTCGGCGCGGTCGGCTTCGCCGCCACCTCGGCCGCGATCGGCTTCGCCGGCAACATCCAGACCGTGATCGCCTTCCGCGTCCTCCAGGGCCTGTTCGGCGCGCTGCTCCAGCCGGCCGCGCTCGGCCTGCTGCGCGGGGCCTTCCCGGTCGAGAAGCTCAACATGGCGATCGGCATCTGGGGCGGGGTGATCGGCGCCTCCACCGCGGCCGGCCCGATCGTCGGCGGCCTGCTGGTGGAGCACGTCAGCTGGGAGTCGGTGTTCTTCATCAACATCCCGGTCGGCCTGATCGCCGTCGCCCTCGGCCTGTGGATCCTCAAGGACGTGCGGCCCGAGAACGCCGCCAAGTCCTTCGACGTGCCGGGCATCGCGCTGCTCTCGGTCGGGATGTTCGCGCTGGTCTTCGGCATCATCAAGGCCCCTGAGTGGGGCTGGGGCGACGCCCGGACGCTGCTGCTCCTGGGCGGCGCGGTGCTGCTGATGGTGCTCTTCGCGCTCTGGCAGGGCCGGGCGAAGGAGCCGCTGATCCCGCTCAGCCTGTTCCGCTCGGTGCCGCTGTCGGCGGGCGTGCTGCTGATGGTGCTGATGGCCTTCGCGTTCTTCGGTGCGATCTTCTTCGTGACCTTCTACCTGCAGAACGTGCACGGGATGAAGCCGGTCGACGCCGGCGTCCACCTGCTGCCGATGACCGGCATGATGATCGTCGGCTCGCCGCTGGCGGGCATCGCGATCGGCAAGTTCGGCCCGCGCGTCCCGATCACGGCCGGGATGCTGATCACCACCGCCGCGATGTTCGGCATGTCCACCCTGGACACCGGCTCCGGCACCGGCGTGATGTCGCTCTGGTTCGTCCTGATGGGCCTGGGCATCAGCCCGGTCATCGTCGGCGCCACCGAGGTCATCGTCGGCAACGCCCCGCTGGAGCTGTCCGGCGTGGCCGGCGGCCTCCAGCAGGCCGCGATGCAGGTCGGCGGCAGCCTCGGCACCGCGGTGCTGGGCGCCCTGATGGCCGCCAAGGTCGGCGACGTGCTGCCCGGCAACTGGGCCAAGGCCGGCCTGCCGCCGGTCGAGGGCCCGCAGGCCGAGGGGCTCAAGCAGGCCGCCCAGCTGGGCATCGCCCCGCCGGCCCCGCCCGGCACCCCGCAGCAGGCGGTGGACGCGATGGCCGGCGCCGTGCACCAGTCCTTCGTCAGCGGCATGTCGCTCGCCTTCGCGGTGGCCGCCGTGGTGGCCTTCGGCGCCGCCCTGCTCGCCCTGCTGACCCGCCGCGGCGAGACCGACGCGGGCCCGGCCGTGCACATCTGAGCCCGCCCCTGACCGGCGCAGATCTGAGTCCGCCCCTGACCGGCGCAGATCTGAGCCGCCTCCTCTTCGCTCAGGCCCGGGTGAGCGCCACCAGCGGGACCGTCCGGGCCGCGGTGCGGTAGCCGGCGAACTGCGGCTGGGCGGCGACCTGGCGGGCCCAGAGCGCGTCGTGCTCGGCCGGGTCGACCGGGGTCGCCAGGGCCGGGTAGCGGTCGGTGCCGATCTCGACGGTGACCTCGGGGTGGGCGACCAGGTTGCGGTACCAGACCGGGTCGGTGTCGCTGCCGCCGTTGGAGGCGAAGACCACCAGCCGTCCGCCGTCCGGCAGGTAGACCAGCGGGGTGGTGCGCGGCTCGCCGCTGCGGGCGCCGAGCACGGTCAGCAGGAGCAGCGGCAGGCCGGCCAGTTCGCCGCCGACGACACCCTCCCGGGCGCGGAACTCGGTGATCACGTTCCGGTTGAACTCACCCGCGCCGTCGGCGGGTTCGGGGTGGCGGAGACTCGCGCTCTGATTCGTCATGCGGCTCACCCTAGGGTCTGTCCGGCAGGACCCGCCGGGCGGACCCTGCGTCAGCGGAACGCCGAAGGGGCCGGACTCCGCACGGAGTCCGGCCCCTTCAGGCGCTAGCGGGTGATCAGGCGTCGCCGCCGGCGGCGCCCGGGTCGGCCGCGGCCACGTCCAGCAGCTGGTAGCGGTCGATCGCGTCCTTCAGCACCGAACGGTCGACCTTGCCCTGCTTGGCGAGCTCGGTGAGCACGCCCAGGACGACCGACTGGGCGTCGATGTGGAAGAAGCGACGGGCCGCGCCACGGGTGTCGGCGAAGCCGAAGCCGTCGGCGCCCAGCGACTGGTACTGGCCCGGCACCCAGCGGGCGATCTGGTCCGGAACGGCGCGCATCCAGTCGGACACGGCGACGATCGGGCCCTCGGCGCCCTGGAGCTTCTGGGTGACGTACGGCACCCGCTGCTGCTCCTCGGGGTGCAGCAGGTTGAACTCCTCGGCCTCCACCGCGTCGCGGCGCAGCTCGTTCCAGGAGGTCGCGGACCAGACGTCGGCCTTGACGTTCCACTCCTCGGCGAGGATGCGCTGGGCCTCCAGGGCCCACGGCACGGCCACGCCGGAGGCGAGGATCTGGGCCGGGATCTGGCCGGCGGTGCCCGGCGCGTACTTGTGCAGACCCTTGAGGATGCCCTCGACGTCCACGTTCTCGGGCTCGGCCGGCATCTTGATCGGCTCGTTGTAGACGGTCATGTAGTAGAACACGTCCTCGCCGTGCGGGTGTTCGGCGCTGGAGCCGTACATCCGCCGCAGACCGTCCTGGACGATGTGCGCGATCTCGAAGCCGTACGCCGGGTCGTACGCGACGACGCCGGGGTTGGTCGAGGCCAGCAGGTGCGAGTGGCCGTCGGCGTGCTGCAGGCCCTCACCGGTCAGCGTGGTGCGACCGGCGGTGGCGCCGATCACGAAGCCGCGGGCCAGCTGGTCGGCCATCTGCCAGAACTGGTCGCCGGTGCGCTGGAACCCGAACATCGAGTAGAAGACGTAGACCGGGATCAGCGGCTCGCCGTGGGTCGCGTACGACGAACCGGCGGCGATCAGCGAGGCGGTGCAGCCGGCCTCGGAGATGCCGTCGTGCAGCATCTGGCCGGTCGGCGACTCCTTGTAGGCCAGCAGCAGGTCGCGGTCGACCGACTCGTAGGTCTGGCCCAGCGGGTTGTAGATCTTCGCCGACGGGAACAGCGAGTCCATGCCGAAGGTGCGGTACTCGTCCGGCGCGATCGGCACGAAGCGGTTGCCGATGCCCTTGTCCCGCATGAGGTCCTTGAGCACCCGGACGAACGCCATGGTGGTGGCGATGGTCTGGTTGCCGGAACCCTTCTTGACCGCCTTGTACGCGTCGTCGCCGGGCAGCACCAGCGGGCGCGGGCGCACCTTGCGGGTGGGCACGAAGCCGCCGAGGCCCTGGCGGCGGTCGTGCATGTACTGGATCTCCTCCGAGTCGCGGCCCGGGTGGTAGTAGGGCGGGTAGCCCTCGTCCAGCTGCTTGTCGGTGATCGGCAGGTGCAGCCGGTCGCGGAAGCGCTTCAGGTCCTCGACCGTCAGCTTCTTCATCTGGTGGGTGGCGTTGCGGCCCTCGAAGTTGGGGCCGAGCGTCCAGCCCTTGACCGTCTGGGCCAGGATGACCGTCGGCTGGCCCTTGTGCTCGCGGGCCGCCTTGAACGCCGCGTAGATCTTCTTGTGGTCGTGGCCGCCGCGACCCAGGTGCTGGATCTGCTGGTCGGTCATGTTCTCGACCATGGCGCGCAGGCGCAGGTCGCCGCCGAAGAAGTGCTCGCGGATGTAGTCGCCGGTCTCGGTGGCGTAGGTCTGGAACTGGCCGTCCGGCGTGGTGTTCATCTTGTTCACCAGGACGCCGTCGCGGTCCTGCGCGAGCAGCGGGTCCCAGGAGCGGTCCCAGATGAGCTTGATCACGTTCCAGCCGGCACCCCGGAACTGGGACTCCAGCTCCTGGATGATCTTGCCGTTGCCGCGGACCGGGCCGTCCAGGCGCTGCAGGTTGCAGTTGACCACGAAGGTCAGGTTGTCCAGGCCCTCACGGGCGGCCAGCGACAGCTGGCCGAGCGACTCGGGCTCGTCCATCTCGCCGTCGCCGAGGAAGGCGTAGACCTGCGAGTCCGAGGTGTCCTTGATGCCCCGGTGCTCCAGGTAGCGGTTCATCCGCGCCTGGTAGATCGCGCCGAGCGGGCCGAGGCCCATCGAGACGGTCGGGAACTCCCAGAAGTCCGGCATCAGCCGCGGGTGCGGGTAGCTGGACAGGCCGTACGGGGCCTTCGACTTCTCCTGGCGGAACGCGTCGAGCTGCTGCTCGTCGAGTCGGTCCAGCAGGAAGGCGCGGGCGTAGATGCCGGGGGAGGCGTGACCCTGGAAGAAGATCTGGTCGCCCGACTCGCCCTCGGCGTCCTTGCCGCGGAAGAAGTAGTTGAAGCCGACGTCGTACAGCGACGCGGAGGAGGCGAAGGTGGCGATGTGCCCACCGACGCCGATGCCCGGGCGCTGCGCCCGGGAGACCATGACGGCCGCGTTCCAGCGGGTCGCGTTGAGGATCTTGCGCTCGATCTCCTCGTTGCCGGGGAAGAACGGCTCGTCCTTGGTCGCGATGGTGTTGACGTAGTCCGTGCTGCGCATCTCGGGCACGGCGACACGCTTCTCGCGGGCGCGCTCGATCAGCCGCAGCATCAGGTAACGGGCACGCTCACGCCCCCGCTCGTCGATAGCCGCATCGAGCGACTCCAGCCATTCCGCGGTCTCCTCGGGATCGAAGTCCGGGACCTGACTCGGAAGGCCGCCAATGATGATCGGGTTGCGATCGGATCCGGAAGCCACGCTGTTCCTTCACTGTCGGTCGAAACTGAGGTGTGTCGCGCCGCCTCCATCGTGCTACCGCGCTCGGAGATCCGTCATCTCTACCGATCGGTAACCGTTGCGCCTGGTGGGCGGAACGGTCTGGTGGCGCGCGTCGCGGGCTTCTTCGTCCGCTCCGAACACCCCCGGGTGTTACGAAAAGAGGTGGTCCGACCTGGTGTCCCGTCCACCCGATGGCGGGCGGCCGGGGTGAGGGCCAACAGGAGACTCTACGCCCGCGCACGCGCGGACCCCGAATGCCGTTCGTATCTCGGGCACGCGTACGGCCTGTGGGCCGGGACCACCCGAAGCATCCTTGTCCCACGCAGAGAAGGGCAAATCGGTGTGATTCCCGACACGTCGACCGGCGTGTTCCGGTGTGGCACGTCAACCTTTGGAGGGGATCGGCGGTCGGGTACTTGCGCGAACCGCCGCGCCCGTGTGGACTACGGCAACAGCCTCGGCATGGACGCCGGGCCGAATACTGGAGGTTATTCCCGTGAGCGCGACCGCGGACCCCGCGGACAAGTCCAACAACCCGGCGACCCGTCTGAACTTCGAGGAAGGTCAGATCGTCCAGGAGCTGGGGTACGACGAAGACACTGACCAGGACCTCCGCGAGGGCATCGAGGAGATCACCGGGACGGAGCTCGTCGACGAGGACTACGACGACGTCGCTGACGCCGTCCTGCTGTGGCACCGCGACGACGACGGGGATCTCACCGACTCCCTCGTCGACGCCCTGGAGTACCTGGCCGAGGGCGGTCTGATCTGGCTGCTGACGCCCAAGACCGGCCGGGACGGGCACATCGAGGCCTCCGAGATCGCGGACGCGGCCCGCACCGCCGGTCTGTCCCAGACCAGCTCGATCGCGGTCGCCAAGGACTGGGCGGCCACCCGCCTGGCCACCAAGTCCACGGCGAAGCAGCCCAAGCAGCGCTGAACGGGCCCCTGAGCCCCTTGCCGGGCCCCGTCGGAGGGATTCTCCTCCGGCGGGGCCCGGCGCTTTTCGTGGGCGGGTCCAAGGGCTTTCGCGGGTGGGGCCGGGGGCTTTCCGGGGTGGGTCCGGGCCTTTCCGGTGGGGTTCCGGTGCCGGTCCGGTGCGGGTCCGCCGGCCGGTCGGGTGCGGGGTCCGGGGCCGCCGGTGCGTTCGCTCAGAGCGGAAGGCGTGGGCCGCCCGACGGGCCGGGTCATCCGTTCGGCCCAACGCCGGTCAACGGATGCGAGGATGTCGCCTGCCGGGCCGCGCGCCGCCCGGCCCGCCCGCGTCAGGAAGGTCCCGCACATGGCCATCGAGGTCGGCACCCCGGCTCCGGACTTCGAGCTCCGCACCCAGCACGGGGAGACGGTCCGGCTGGCCGACTTCCGCGGCCGCAAGCACGTCGTCCTGGTCTTCTACCCGTTCGCCTTCACCGGCGTGTGCACCGGTGAGCTGGGCGCGATCCAGCGCGAACTGGCCGGGCTGCAAAACGACGACGTCCAGGTGCTCGGGGTCTCCTGCGACTCGCAGTTCTCCCAGCGGGTCCTCGCCGACCGGGAGGGCCTGGAGTTCCCGCTGCTGGCCGACTTCTGGCCGCACGGCGAGGTCGCCCGCGCGTACGGCGTCCTGGACGAGGAGAAGGGCTGCCCGCTGCGCGGCACCTTCGTGATCGACCGGGTCGGCACGGTGCGCTGGAGCGTCGTCAACGGCCTCCCGGACGCCCGGGACGAGCGGGAGTACCTGAGGGTCCTGGCCGGCCTCTGAGGCCCCCGGGGCGCTCCCGCGGAGCCGCCGCAAGCCCTGCGGGGCCCTCACCGTCCCGCAGGGCCGTCGCCGTCCCGCGGGACGTACCGCGACGCACCGGCACCGCCCGTTCGGGCGTGCGTGCGGGAACCCGGTACTACGCTCGGGCCGTTGGCGGAGTGGGGCGTACGTCCGGTTTGGGCGGTCGGCGCCCCGAACCGCACCACCGGGGGCACCAGGCGTGCCTCCCGATTCTTGGAGGACACGTGGGAGTCAGCCTCAGCAAGGGCGGCAACGTCTCGCTCACCAAGGAGGCGCCCGGGCTCCAGGCCGTCGTGGTCGGCCTGGGCTGGGACGTCCGGACCACCACCGGGACGGACTTCGACCTGGACGCCAGCGCGCTGCTCTGCAACGAGCAGGGCAAGGTCGGTTCGGACGGGAACTTCGTCTTCTTCAACAACCTCAAGAGCCCGGACGGCTCGGTCGAGCACACCGGGGACAACCGGACCGGCGAGGGCGAGGGCGACGACGAGGCGATCAAGGTCAACCTGGTCGGCGTCCCGGCGGACGTGCAGAAGATCGTCTTCCCGGTGTCGATCTACGACGCCGAGAACCGCGGCCAGAACTTCGGCCAGGTGCGCAACGCGTTCATCCGGGTGGTGAACCAGGAGAACAACGTCGAGCTGGCCCGCTACGACCTCTCCGAGGACGCCTCCACCGAGACCGCGATGGTCTTCGGCGAGCTGTACCGCAGCGGCGCCGAGTGGAAGTTCCGCGCCATCGGCCAGGGCTACGCCTCCGGCCTGCGCGGCATCGCCCAGGACTTCGGCGTCAACGTCTGATCCCTCTTGCGGCGCAAGGAACTTGCGCCCGGCTCCCGGGGCGGCCCCGGACCCTTCGCGGGTCCGGGGCCGCCCCGGCTTCGTCGGGGTCCGCTGCGCTGCGAGGATGTGAGTTCAGGAAGTTCAGCCGGCCGAAGCGGGCCGGCCGGGGCCGCGGGGGACTACACCTGTATGGCGCCCCGGGAGAAGCAAGGGAGGAAGAACACCATGGTGGTCACGCTCGCCAAGGGCGGGAACGTCTCGCTCACCAAGGCCGCGCCGAACCTGACGCAGGTCCAGATCGGCCTCGGCTGGTCCGCCCGTTCGACCACGGGCGCACCGTTCGACCTCGACGCGAGCGCCCTGCTCTGCGGTGGCGGACGGGTGCTCGGCGACGAGTACTTCGTCTTCTACAACAACCTCAAGAGCCCCGAGGGCTCGGTGGAGCACCAGGGCGACAACCTCGTGGGCGGCGACGACACGGGTGACGACGAGCTGATCCTGGTCAACCTGGAACTGGTCCCGGCCCAGGTGGACAAGGTGGTCTTCGCGGTCTCGATCTACGAGGCCGAGGCCCGGCTGCAGAACTTCGGACAGGTGCGCAACGCCTACATCCGGGTCGTCAACTCCGTCGACAGCCAGGAGATCGCGCGTTACGACCTGTCCGAGGACGCGTCCAGCGAGACTGCGATGATCTTCGGCGAGCTGTACCGGTACGCGGGCGAGTGGAAGTTCCGCGCGGTGGGCCAGGGCTACGCCTCCGGCCTGCGCGGAATCGCGCTCGACTTCGGCGTCAACGTACAGTGAGCGCGTAAATCGGACTTATCGCACCCATTCGACGATCACGATCAACGATCGAACGATCATGAGAACAGAGGGCAGTGCGGGGGTGACCTGATCGGGCCCGGCCCGGTCAGGCAGCTCGGGACCAGGCCGCCCCGGCACGGCCAGAACCCGAAAGGTAGCCAACTCCCGTGTTCCTCCGCACATTCGGCTGGTCGTTCGCGATCACCGCACTGGGCCTGATCGCGGCCGGACTGCTCTGGGGAGCCCAAGGCTTCGGCATCGTGCTGATCCTCTCCATCCTGGAGATCTCCCTCTCCTTCGACAACGCGGTGGTCAACGCCACGGTGCTGAAGCGGATGAACCCGTACTGGCAGAAGATCTTCCTGACGGTCGGTGTGCTGATCGCCGTCTTCGGGATGCGCCTGGTCTTCCCCCTGCTGGTCGTCGGTCTCACCGCGAAGCTCAACCCGGCCACGGTGATCGACCTCGCGCTCCACTCCGACAAGACCCACGACGGCCTCACCTACGGCCAGTACCTGGAGGCCGCCAACCCGGCCATCGCGGCCTTCGGCGGCGTCTTCCTGCTCATGATCTTCCTGGACTTCGTGTTCGAGGAGAAGGAGCACAACTGGCTGAGCTGGCTGGAGCGCCCGCTGGAGAAGGTGGGCAAGCTGGACGCCCTCTCCAGCGTCGTCGCCCTGGTCGCGCTGGTGCTCGCCTCGCGCTTCTTCGCCGCGGAGCACGCTGAAACCGTTCTGCTGGCCGGCGTGCTCGGCCTGATCACCTACCTCGCCGTCAGCGGCCTCTCCTCGATCTTCGAATCGGGCCTGGACGAGGAGGCCGAGCGCGAGGAGGAGGCCGAGAAGTCCGGCAAGTCGATCGTCCAGGTCGCCGGCAAGGCCGCGTTCTTCCTGTTCCTCTACCTGGAGGTGCTCGACGCGTCGTTCTCCTTCGACGGCGTGGTCGGCGCCTTCGCCATCTCCAACGACATCTTCCAGATCACCCTGGGCCTCGGCATCGGCGCGATGTACATCCGCTCGCTGACCGTCTTCCTGGTCCGCAAGGGCACCCTGGACGACTACGTCTACCTGGAGCACGGCGCGCACTACGCGATCGGCGCGCTGTCGGTGATCCTGCTGGTCGGGATCAAGTACCACATCCCGGAGATCGTCACCGGCCTGATCGGTGTCGCCTTCATCGGGCTGGCCCTCGGCTCCTCGATGCTGCGCAACCGGCGCGAGGCGGCGGAGGACGACAAGCAACTGGTGGGCAGCGGGCAGTAGCCCGGTCCCGCCGACTGGCGGGCGAACACGCGACGGCCGCCTCCGGGGATCCGGGGGCGGCCGTCGCGTTGTGCTCCTGCGGTGTCGATCCGTTGTCGGCCGACTGCTGCCGGGGTCAGCCCAGCTGCTGCTCGATCGCGCGCAGCTTGCGCTCCAGCGAGTCCAGCTTCGGCATCGACAGGGTGTCGTCGTCGGCCGTCAGGTCGATGGTGGAGCTGCGGTAGGACGAGGTCGAGCTGCTCGTCGAACCGCTTAGCGAGCTGCTCAGCGAGCTGCTCGTGGAGCCGCTCAGCGAGGAGGACGAGGAGGAGTAGGACGAGGAGGAGTAGGACGAGCCGACGGCGGCACGCGCCCGGCGGCCGGAGTCCAGGGCGGTCGGCTCCAGCGTGCCGGTCGAGCTGGTCGAGCTGGTCGAGCCGGTCGAGGTGTACGGGTCGTGCGCGGTCGAGATGGCGTGGTCGCTCTCGGGGGCTAGGGCAGGCTCCGTAGCGCTCGGGCCGTCGCCGGCCGCCGTGAGCGCGGGCACCTGACGCCCGCCGCGGGCCCGGGCGAGCATGCCGCCCTGGCGGGAGATGGCCTTCAGTTCGGCCCGCTCGCGGCGGTCGGCGGAACGGGCGCGCACCTTGGCGTCCAGCTTCGCCTGGCGCTCCTCGCGCACCTCCTCGACCGCCTCGTCCAGGCTGCGGACGTTCTCCAGCAGCATCAGCGACCAGGCCGCGTAGGTCTCGCGCGGGGCGCGCAGCCAGCGGACGATCCGGATCTGGGGCAGCGGACGCGGCACCAGGCCCTGCTCGCGCAGCGCGGCCTTGCGGGTCTGCTTCAGCGCCCGGTCGAACAGGATCGCCGCCGAGATCGACATGCCGGAGAAGAACTGCGGGGCGCCGGCGTGGCCCAGGCCGCGCGGGGCGTGCACCCAGTTGAACCAGGCCGAGGCGATCGCGAACACCCAGACCAGCAGGCGGGACCCGAGCGCGGCGTCACCGTGGCTGGCCTCGCGGACGGCGAGCACCGAGCAGAACATCGCGGCGCCGTCCAGGCCGAACGGGACGAGGTACTCCCAGCCGTTGGACAGGCCCAGGTTCTCGATGCCGAAGCCCACCAGGCCGTGGAACGACAGTGCGGCGGCCACGCCGGCGCAGCAGAACAGCAGGGTGTACGAGGAGATGCCGTAGATCATCTCCTTGCGGCGGCGGCGCTCCTCGCTGCGCTCCCAGGAGTCGCCGGACTCGTCCTTCTTCGAGCTCTTGAATCGCAGCGTCGCCATCAGGATGGCGACGAACAGCAGGGCTGCGCCGCCGATGACGGTCCAGACCAGCTGTATGGAGGTCAGGTTCATTGCGGGTCGGGCCTCGGGTTTCCGCAGGGGACGGGTTTCACGGTGCGACACAGGCGGTCAGGCCCCGCGGGGCGGGCGCCGTCTGACGGCTCGTTCGTCGCCGCACGGCATGCCCACCGCGCCCGCGCAGGGGCGGACGGGACACCTGTGCGGCTAGACGATATCGCGTCCGAAGGGGCGGCATGTTACGGGAGGGCGGCTTCCACGGGCCAATCGACCCGCCGGTTCGCGTCCGGTGTGGGCGTGAACGGCCGGGCGGGGTAGGGAAAGCGGGGTAGGGAAAGGGAAGTCCGGGTATCCGTCGGCCGGGTCGATGCCCGATCATGGACCGGCGGATCGTCAGATGGCCGGACCCGATCGTCGGATCGCCGGGCGGAGGCAGGGGGAGAGGACTCGATGGTCTCGATCTGGGAGTACCTGCGCGGGGACAGGAGCTACACCTTCGACAACCCGGGCGCACAGCACAAGGTCACGCTCACCAAGTCGGCGCCGCAGCACGCGATCACCGGCTCCGCCGCCACCACCGGCTACCTCTACGTCAACCTGCACTGGACCATGCGCTCCGGCGCCTCCCGGCCGAGCACCCGGGACACCGTCAAGCGCTTCTTCAGCCCGCGGATCCTCTCCCCGCTGGAGCCGGACTCGCCCGGGGGCAACGAGCAGGTGAACGTCGACCTCGACCTGGCCTGCATGTACGAACTCTCCGACGGTACCAGGGGCGTGGTGCAACCGCTCGGTGAACTCTTCGGTGACCTGCGGGAACCGCCGTACATCAAACTCAGCGGCGACGACCAGTACGGGGCGCCCTCCGGCGAGACGATGTACGTCAACCTGGAGAAGAAGGACAAGTTCAAGCGGCTGCTGATCTTCGTCTACATCTACGACGGCACCCCGGCCTTCGAGCAGACCCACGCGGTGATAACGATCGTGCCGCAGACCGGGCCGCGGATCGAGATCAAGCTGGACGAACGGGCCCGGGCGGCGCGCTCCTGCGCGGTGGTGCTGATCGAGAACTCCGGGGACAACCAGCTGACGGTGCGTCGTGAGGTGCGCTACGTCAACGGGTTCCAGGCGGACATCGACCGGCTGTACGGGTTCGGGATGCAGTGGCAGCGGGGGTACAAGGGGCAGCGGCCGGGGGGCGGCGGGGACTGAGCCCCCGGCGGCGCCGCGGGGGTCGGCCGGTAGCGGCGAGGTGTCGTGCCGGCGGGGCCGCGGGGGTCGGCCGGTAGCGGCGAGGTGCTTCTCCGATGGGGCGGGGTGTTTCTCCGGTGGGGCGGGGTGTTTCTCCGGCGGGGCCGCGGGGGTCGTTGCGGCGGCCCCGCCGGGGTGGCTCAGTGGGGCTGGAACTGCGGGCCCTGCGGGGGCAGTGCGAACTCCTCGCCGGCCGGCGCCGGGGGCTGCGGCGGGACGGGGGGCTGCTGGCCGGTGCCGGGCTGCTGTTGCGGGTAGCCGTAGTTGCCGGCGTGCTGCTGCGTCGGGATGGCCTGGGGGTGCTGGGGGTAGCCGTACCCCGTGTCCGGCCGGCCGGGCGGCTGCTGCTGCGGCGGGTACGGCTGGTTGGGCTGGGGGTAGCCGTAGCCGGTCGCGGGCTGCTGCGGGTAGCCGTACCCCGTGCCGGGCTGTGGCTGTGGCTGTGGCTGTGGCTGGGGGTAGCCGTAGCCGCCGGGCTGCTGGGCGCCCGGGTGGTGGGTCGGTGGTGCGGGCGGGGCCGGCGGGACGTTCGGGGGCACGGTGGGCGGGGCCGCCGGCGGTGGCGTCATGGTCGGCGGGGTCGCGGGCGGTGCCGGGGGCCGGGACGGCGGCGGCGGGGTCGGCGGTGCGGCGGGCGGCGGGGCCGCCGGGCCGGTCGCGGCCGGAGTCGGGGCGGCGGTGGGCTGCGCCGGGGAGTGGGTCGGGGACTGGGTCGGCGGAACGGCCGGGGTCAGGGTAAAGGTGCCGGGCTCGGGCGTGGTCGCGGAGCGCGGGTCGGGCAGCGGGGTGGCGCGCGGGTCGACCGCACCGGTGGGGGTCGCGGTGGACGCGGGCGCGGGCGGCGGGCTCTGGGCAGCCCGGTCCTGGGCCACCTGCTCCTGGGCCTCGTCGTCCACGGTGATGCCGAAGTCGGTGGCCAGACCGATCAGTCCCGAGGTGTAGCCCTGGCCGATCGCCCGGAACTTCCAGGAGCCGTTGCGCCGGTACAGCTCGCCCGCGACGAGGGCGGAGACGTTCTCGGCGTCCTCGATCGCGAACTCGGCGAGCGGCACGGCGCCTTCACCGCTCGCGGCGTCGAACAGCAGCAGCCGCAGGCCGGGCACGGCACGGAACGAGCCGCCCTCGGAGGAGCCGGCCAGCACCACCCGGTCCACCTCGGCGGGCAGCTTGGCGAGCTCGACCTCGATGGTGTCGATGATCTCGGCGCCGCCGGAGGTGTGCTGCTTGGGCAGGTGGCGCACCAGCCCGGAGGGGTGGCGCGGCTGGTTGTAGAAGACGAAGTCGGCGTCCGAACGGACCCTGCCGGTGGCGCCGAGCAGCAGCGCGGACGCGTCCACGTCCGGCGCACCGGGCGTGGCGCTCCAGCGCAGCACGGCGCGGACCGCCGCCGCCGGCAGTGCGATGTTGGCGCCCTTGGCCATCACGTGCGTCATAGCGGACCATCCTGCCTGTTCGCCACCCCTTCGGACAACGTGACCGGGACTGTCGGCGTGGGGGCGGACTTTGCCAAGACTTGCGTCGGACCGGGGTTTGCGGGCGCCGTTCCCCCGGTCGTCGGATGATAGGTCCGGGCGGGCAGGGCTTCGGCAGGGCTTCGGCAGGGCTCCGTCCGGAGGTCGGCCGGATTTCGGCGGGAGGGCCGCCGGGCTCCGGCGGGATGTTCCGTGAGTTCAGTGCCCCGGCGCCGGGAACGGCCGGAATCCGTCCGTACGATGGGCATTCGAACAGGCCCCCGGGGGCCGACGGAGGGGAGTCCGCCGGCGGTGCGTCCAGGTGAAACCGCTGGCCGGAGGCCGTCCACCCCGCCGCCCGTCCCGCCGTCCATCCCCGAGGAGAGCACCGTGCGCCATTTCGGCCACCTCGCCGACGACGTCCGCGCCCGGCTGTTCCTGGAGCAGCCGCGCACGTTCACCGCGCGGAGCGAGCCGGCGGTGCTCGCCACGGCCCTCGGCGGCACCCTCTACAGCCCCGCCACCAGGCCCGCACTGGCCGCCGACATCCGAAAGCAGGCGGCGCGCGGCGTGGTGTCGATGGTGCTCTGCCTGGAGGACGCCATCGCCGACCACGAGGTGGGCGCGGGCGAGCGGAACCTGATCGAACAGTTGACAGACCTGGTCAATGATTTCACCGACTGCGCACAGGATCATCCACTCCTCTTCATCAGGGTTCGTGCCGCCGAGCAGATCCTCGACCTGGCCGAACGGCTCGGCCCGGCCGTCGGGCTGCTGAGCGGCTTCGTGCTGCCCAAGTTCACCGCGCGCAGCGGCCCCGCCTACCTGGCCGCCCTGGCCGCCGCCGAGGCCGCCACCGGACGGCGGCTGTTCGCCATGCCCGTCCTGGAATCGCCCGAACTCGCGCACCTGGAGACCAGGCGCGAACAGCTCTTCGGCATCGCCGAACTGCTCGCCGGCCACCGCGAACGGGTGCTCGCCGTCCGGCTCGGCGTCACCGACCTGTGCTCCGCCTACGGGCTGCGCCGCTCGCCCGACCTCACCGCGTACGACGTGGCGCTGGTCGCGGCCGTGATCGGGGACGTGGTCAACGTGCTCGGCCGGGCCGACGGCACCGGGTACACCGTGACCGGGCCGGTCTGGGAGTACTTCCCGGTGCAGGAGCGGATGTTCAAGCCGCAGTTGCGCCGCACCCCGTTCGCGGCGACCGCCGGCACCGCCCGGGCCACCGGCGAGGAGGTCCGCCGCCGGATCATCGAGCACGACCTGGACGGGCTGATCCGCGAGGTCGAACTCGACCGCGCCAACGGACTGTTGGGCAAGACCTGCATCCACCCCAGTCACGTCCCCGCCGTGCACGCCCTCTCCGTGGTCACCCACGAGGAGTACTGCGACGCCCGCGACATCCTCCGGCAGGAGCAGGACGGCGGCGGGGTACTCCGCTCGGCGTACACGAACAAGATGAACGAGGCCCGGCCGCACCGCGCCTGGGCGGAGCGGGTGCTACTGCGGGCGGAGGTGTTCGGCGTCGCCCGGGAGGACGTGAGCTTCGCGGAGCTGCTGTCCGCCTGCCTGTGCGGCTGACGCCCGACCGGGCCGCGCCCGGAATGTGTGATCCGACGTGTGTGATCCGACCGACCAGCACCACCGAAGGCGGGACCAGCAGTGACGAGAGCGGAACAGCGGCAGAACGGGGCGGAGCGGAACGGGGCGGAGCGAGGCGGGTCCGAGCGGGACGGGGCGGAGCGAGGCGGGGCGGAGCAGGGGGCGCGGGACGGCGCGCCGGAGGGCGTGCCGGCGGATGTGTGGACCGGGCGCTGGGTCGCCGAGCGGGCCGGCATCGTGCTGACCGGATCGGAGCGCCTGCCCGAACTCGTCGGCCTGGCCCTGCGGTCCGGCAACCCCAAGCGGGCCCACCTGCTGGTCTCCAGCGTGCTCGGCAAGCACGTCCCGCAGCGGCCCGCCGTCGTGCACGGCGCCGGGCTCGAACTCGGCCGCCGGGTACGGGAGTTGCTCGGTCCCGAGACGGCCGCCCGGGCCGTCGTGCTCGGCTACGCGGAGACCGCCACCGGCCTCGGCCACAGCGTCGCCGACGGCCTCGACGCGCCCTACCTGCACTCCACCCGCCGCGCCGTTCCCGGAGTGCCCCCACTCGGCGGCTTCGAGGAGGAGCACTCCCACGCCACCGGGCACCTGCTGCTGCCCGCCGACCCCGGACTGCTCGCCGGTGACGGGCCGCTGGTGCTGGTGGACGACGAACTCTCGACCGGCCGTACCGTCCTCAACACCATCCGCGAACTGCACGGCCGGCACCCGCGCGGCCACTACGTGGTGGTCGCCCTGGTCGACCTGCGCTCCGCCGAGGACCGGCGCCGCCTCGCCGGGGCCGCCGCCGAACTCGGCGTCCGGCTGGACGTGGTGGCCACCGCGAGCGGCGGCCTCGACCTGCCCGAGGACATCGTGGCCCGGGCCGAGCGGCTGATCGCCTCGGTGCCCCCGGTCGCGCCGCCCCCGGCCGTCGAGCCCGCGCCGCTGGTCCGGGTCGAGCTGGACTGGCCCGCCGGGCTGCCGGACGGCGGGCGGCACGGTTTCACCGCGCCCGACCGGGAGCGGCTCGACGCCGTACTGCCCGCGCTGGCGGGGCAGTTGGCGGCGGCGGTGGGTGACGCGGAGTCGGAGCCGGAGTCGGCGGCGGCGTCGGAGTCGGCGTCGGAGTCGGCGTCCGGGGTGGCCGGGCGGGTGCTGGTGCTCGGCTGCGAGGAGCTGATGTACGCCCCGCTGCGGCTGGCCGAGGCGCTCGCCCAGCGGCTCGGCGGCGACCGCGTCCGCTACTCCACCACCACCCGCTCGCCCGTCCTCGCCGTGGACGACCCCGGCTACGCCATCCGGACCCGGCTGGCCTTCCCGGCCCACGACGACCCGCAGGACGGCGCCTCGCGCGAGCGCTACGTCTACAACGTCGCCCCCGGTACCGACGGCGCCCGCCGCTTCGACGCGGTGGTGCTGGTGGTGGACGACGTAGCCGACACCCCGGCCCTGCACCAGGGGGAGTACGCGCTGCTGCGCCAGCTGCGGCAGGTCACCGACCGGGTGGTCCTCGCCGTACTGCCCTCGCACCGGCCGGCGCTGCCCACCCCGCTGTACGGGCCGGAGTTCTCCTCGTACCGGCCGGAGGACGTGGCCTGGCTGCTCAAGGACCTCTCCGACGTGCCGCTCGAAGCCCCCACCGAGGAGCGCGAGGAGGCCGTCCAGCAGGGCGGCGCGCACTACGCCGAGTCGCTGCCGGTCGAGTACCGGCCCAGCCCCGAGTACCAGGAGCTGTTCCACCAGGCGCTGCGCGGCTCCGCCCGCCGGATCGCGCTCGCCGTCGGCGCCGTCGCCGAGACCCTGCTGCGCGAGCGCGGGCCCGGCCTGGTGCTCGCCTCGCTGGCCCGGGCCGGGACGCCGGTCGGCATCCTGGTCCGCCGCTGGCTGGCCTTCGCCCACGGCCTGGACGTTCCGCACTACGCGGTGTCGATCGTCCGCGGCCGGGGCATCGACCATGTCGCCCTGCGCTACCTGGCGGCCCACCACCGGGCGGCGGACGTGGTGTTCGTGGACGGCTGGACCGGCAAGGGCGCGATCACCCGCGAACTCACCGACGCGCTGGCCGGCACCGCCTTCACCCCGGACCTCGCGGTGCTCGCCGACCCCGGCCGCTGCGTGCGCACCTACGGCACCCGGGACGACTTCCTGATCCCCTCCGCCTGCCTCAACTCCACGGTGTCCGGGCTGGTTTCGCGGACCGTGCTGCGGGCCGGGCTGATCGGCCCCGGGGACTTCCACGGGGCCAAGCACTACGCCGAACTCGCCGGCGGCGACGTGTCCGAGGCCTTCCTCGCCACGGTCGCCGACTGCTTCGGCGACGTCCGCGCCGGCGCCGTCGCGGAGGCCGAACGGCTGGCCGCCGACCCGGACCGCACCCCCGACTGGGCCGGCTGGGCCGCCGTCGAGCGGATCAGCGCCGAGTACGGGATCGACGACGTCAACCTGGTGAAGCCCGGCGTCGGCGAGACCACCCGGGTGCTGCTGCGCCGGGTGCCCTGGCGGGTGCTGGCCCGGCGCGGCGCCGGAGCCGACCTCGACCACGTGCGGCTGCTCGCCGCGCAGCGCGGCGTTCCGGTCGAGGAGGTGGACGGGCTGCCGTACAGCTGCGTGGGCCTCATCCACCCCCGCTACAGTCGGGGCGCGACGGGGGCGAGCGGGCGGGCCGTGACGGGGAGGGAGTCCTGATGGCGGGTGGGGGAGGGGCGGTTGGGGTGCCTGGGATAGCCGGTGGGGCCGGTGCGGTCGCTGCGGCCGGTACGGCCGGTACGGTCGCTGCGGCTGGTCCGGCTGGTCCGGCTGGTCCGGCTGGTCCGGCTGGTCCGGCCGGTCCGGCCGGTGTGCTGGTGGCGAGCGATCTGGACCGGACGCTCATCTACTCGGAGCGGGCCCTGGCACTGGACGCCCCGGACCACCGCGCGCCGCGGCTGCTCTGCGTCGAGGTGCTGGACGGGCGCCCGCTGTCCTTCCTGACCGAGCGGGCCGCCGCACTGCTGGCCGACCTGGGCCGGGAAGCCGCCTTCGTCCCCGCCACCACCCGGACCGTCGAGCAGTACCGGCGGGTCAACCTGCCCGGCCCGCAGCCGACTTACGCGATCTGCGCGAACGGCGGACAGCTGCTGGTGGACGGCGAACCGGACCACGACTGGCGCCAGGAGATCACCACCCGGATCGCGGCCGGCTCGGCACCGCTCGCCGAAGTGGTGCAGCAGCTCGCGCTCCGCGCCGACCCGGAGTGGACCCGCAAGCGGCGGACGGCCGACGAGCAGTTCGCCTACCTGGTCGTCGAACGCGACCGGCTGCCGGACGGCTGGCTCGCCGAACTGACCGGCTGGTGCACCGAACGCGGCTGGCGGGTCTCGCTGCAGGGCCGCAAGGTGTACGCCGTACCGCAGCCGCTCACCAAGAGCGCCGCGCTCGCCGAGGCCGTCCGGCGCAGCGGCGCGGGCACCGTCCTGGCGGCCGGGGACTCCCTGCTCGACGCCGACCTGCTGGTCGCCGCCGACGCCGGATGGCGCCCCGGGCACGGCGAACTCGCCGACAGCGGATGGACCGCCCCCGGCGTCACCGCCCTCGCCGAGACGGGGGTGGCGGCGGGGGAGGAGATCGTCCGTCGGTTCCTGGCGACCGCTACCGGCGGGACGCCGGACCGGTCCTAGCCGCAGCACCCGCCGCCGCAGCAGCCCCCGCCCCCGCCCGGGGCCTGCTGCGGGGCGCCGCCGGCCGCGCCGGTCACGGCGACGGTGGACAGCAGCTTCACCGTGTCGGGGTGGCCCTGCGGGCAGACGGCGGGGTCGTTGGCCTGCGCCATCGGGCGGCGGAGCTCGAAGGTGGCACCGCAGGAGCGGCAGCGGAAGTCGTAGCGTGGCATACCCGCAGGGTACCGATGCTTCGCCCGCACCGTCAGGGCCGCTCGGTCGGTAGCGTCAGCGGTGCCCGGTCCGGAGCGTCAGCGGTGCTCGGTCCCTAGCGCCAGCGGTGCTCTTCCCTCATCTGCTCTTTCCTCGTCGTCAGCGGTGGCCGAGGTCCCCGCGGATCATGCCGATCACCCGAGCCGCCGCGTCCCGCACCGCCGCCAGCTCGGTCAGGAAGAACCAGTAGTCGGGGTGCCGGCCCGCCGCCTCCAGCGTCGCCACCGCGCGGTCCAGCCGGGCCACCGCCTCGTCCAGCGGGGCGGCGTGCCGCGGATCCGGCGCGCTGCGGCCCGCCATCGCCAGGCGCTGGGCGTCCCGTACCGCGAAGCGGGCGCGCTCGACCTCCCGGTGCGGATCGTGCTGCACCTCGTTCAGCTGCCGCAGCCGCTCGTTCACCGCCACCACCGAGCCGTCCGCGGTGTCCAGCAGCGCGCGGACCGTGCCGATCGCCGCCGTCGCATCCGCCCAGCGCTGCTCGTCCCGGGCCCGGGCCGCCTCCGCGAGCTTGGCCTCGGCGGCCCGACCGGCCCCGGCGACCTGCTCGGGCACCCGCTGGAGGTCCTGCCAGCAGGCGGTGCTGAAGCGGCGGCGCAGCTCGCTCAGCGCCGGATCCACCGTCCCGGCCTTGGTCTCCAGCGCCTGGATCCGGGTCCGCAGGCTCGACACCCGCCGGTCCAGCTCACGCGCCCGCTCGGGCAGCTGCGCGGCATCGGCGGTGATCGCCTCCGCACGCCGCCGCACGTCCTCGGCACGCTGCAGCGTGGCCGCCACCCCGTGCCGCGCCGGGCCCTCGTTCAGCCGCCCCAGCTCGGGCGCCAACTCGGCCAGCCGGGCCGCCAGTTCATCGGCCCGCAGGCCCGCGCCGCGCACCTCGTCCAGCGTGGTGGTCGCCTGCAGCAGCGCGCGCTTGGCCTGCTCCACGGCCGGGGTGACCCGCATCAGCTGCTGCTCGGCGTGCTGCAGGGCCGGCTGGAGGCGGCGCAGGAAGTCGGTCAGCTCGGCGCGGGCCGAACGGAGCTGGCCCTGCACGTCCGTCAGCAGCCCTCGGGCCTGGGCCACCGCAGCGGCGTCCAGCGCCTCGTTATCCAGGTCATGGGCGTCCAGGGCGGCCAGGTAGTTCACCGTGACCTGCTCCACCCGGCCGGAGATCGCCGGCAACTCGGCCAGCACCCGCTGCGCCGCCGCGGCGTCCTCCGCCGCCCGCACGGTCTCCACCGCCAGCTGCAGCTCCCGCTGGGTCTCGTCCAGCTCGTAGAACGCCTCCTGCGCCGCGGCCCGCGCCTCCCGCGCCTCCGCCCGCACCCCGTCCCCGGCACCCCGCCGGCCCCACCAGCCGCCACTTCCCGCCGACGCCAGCCCGACCGCCCCCAGCGCACCTGCCAGCACCACCGGCAACACCAGCGCGTCGCCCAGCACACTCCCCGCCCGACGCCGCCCCCGCCGCCCGCTCCCGCCGGCCACCGTCACTGCGCGCTCCCTGCTCCGACCCGCTGATCCGCGCCCATTCTCCCCGATCCCCCCGCCCCAAGGGGACCCCGGGGCCCGCCCCACACCACACCACCCTTCCGAACCAGGTACCCTAGGCACTCGTCGTGCGCCCACCGGCCACGACTGGGGGCGCGTAGCTCAGTGGTAGAGCGCCGCTCTTACAAAGCGGATGTCGGCGGTTCGAAACCGTCCGCGCCCACCCACGCGAAGGGCCAGTTCGGAGGCAACATCCTCCCGAACTGGCCCTCGATCGTTCCCGGGGTCCTACCCGTCCCGTGCCACCCGCGTGCTTGGTTGACGGCTTCGCCCAGCCGGTCGGCCCAGTCCCAGTCCCAGTCCCGGTCGTTGGTCATGTGCTGGTGGATTCAGTGTGGGGCGGGTGCTGCTGTGGCCCATCCTGGTCATGAGTTCCCGGGTGCTGGCTTCGGGGCGAAACGGCCGTGTCCTGTCTGTAGTGTCCGGGCATGATGAGCGAGTTGGAGCCGGATGGGCCGTTGAGCGATGCTGAGGCCGAGCGGCTCCGGCAGTTGCTGAAGCGGTAACTGTCCCACGAGCTTGATCAGTGGGAGATGTGGAAGAGCGAAACGCCCCATGGACCGGCGTACGTGGTTCTGAGTCGTGCGCTGCTTGACGGAGAGCTGCCGGAGCACTTCCTCGACTTGTGAACGTGTCACAGGCCCGCCAGAACGGATGGCGCGTGGCGGTCGGTCGCGGGCGCCGGAGGCGCGGTGGTCGGGGAAAGCGGATGTCGGCGGTTCGAAACCGTCCGCGCCCACCCCGTGAACAGCTGAGACGGCAGGGTGCGGCCCAGGTCAGGAGCATGATTCCGACCTGGGCCGCAGTCGTTTCGGCAGTCTCGGCGCAGAAGTCGATCTCCGATATTTCACCCAAACGATCAAGGGGAGCCCCCCCCCGGGGGCGTTCCGGTCTGCGCGGTGGGGGCTCCACCTGGGGGTGGACGGGGGTGGGGGGTCCATCGGCCCGGGGGTGGTGGTGAGGGGTCAGTGGGCGGAGCAGCCTTGGGGGATGGATTCTCTGCAGTCGGCAACCGGGTTGCTGGCCGAGGCGTGTGTCGTGATCTTCTGTGTGGCTTGGATCGCGGGTGTCCTGTATTTCGCGGTGGCGGGGCGGTCCGGTTTCCGGGGGTGGTTGGGCGGGTTGCGCCGTTCGTTGTTCCGGCGGGTGTTGTTGGGCGTCGGGGTTTACGGGGTGCTCGCCGTGCTGGACCGGACGCGGGGGTTCTGGCGGCACTTGGAGTACTGGCAGCCGGAACTCGCGGTGGTGGGTGTGCTGTTGGCGGTGGCCTCGACCGGGCTCCTGCTGTGGGCCCGGTGGGTGCTGGGGACGATGTGGGCGAGCGTGCCGACCGTCCGGGAGCGGCACGAGCTGCGCACCGACGGTCCGTACGGGCTGGTCCGTCACCCCATCTACACCGGTCTGCTGGGTCTGATCGGCGGGGGCATGCTGGCGTGCGGCTTCGGTGTGTGGGTCGCCTACTTCGTGGTCGTGCTCCCGTGGCTGCTGCTGCGGGTCCGGGCGGAGGACGGGCTGATGGCCGGCCTGTTCGGCGCGGACTACGAGGGCTACCGGGACCGTGTTCCGGCGCTGATCCCGCGGGGGTGGTCCCGCTCCGGTTCGGCCGGGCGCTGACGGCATCCGGTGCGGGGGGCGGTGGTCGTGCGTGGTAGGAGAGGTGGGGGGGAGGTGGCGGCCTGTCGGCGGCCGGGCGGGAGACCCCGGTCGGGCTGCTGGACAAGCCGCCGACCGACGTCCGGTCGCGGGTGGCGGGGCCGGGGGCGGCGGGCGAGGATCGGGGGGACCGTATGGACCCCACGGACCAGGGAGCGGTGGGCGCGGATGGCGGAGCAGACCGGGGGGACCCGGGCGGAGCTGTCGGCGCGGCTGAACTGGCTGCGGGCGGCCGTGCTGGGTGCCAACGACGGCGTGGTCTCCACCGCCGGGATCGTGACCGGTGTGGCGGGCGCGGCCGGCTCCCGTACCGCGCTGCTGGCGGCGGGGGTGGCCGGGCTGCTGGCCGGGGCGATGTCGATGGCGGCCGGCGAGTACGTCTCGGTCAGCACCCAACGGGACACCGAGCGGGCCGCGTTGGCGAAGGAGCGGCGCGAGCTGGCGGAGGACCCGGAGGGGGAACTCGACGAACTGACCGACTACTACCGGGACAGCGGGCTGACCGACGGCCTGGCCCGGGAGGTGGCGACGGCGCTGACCGCGCGGGACGCGCTGGGCGCCCACGCGCAGACCGAACTCGGCATCGACCCCGAGGCGTTGACCAATCCCTGGGAGGCGGCGCTGGCCAGCGCGGCCGCGTTCACCCTGGGCGCGCTGGTGCCGCTGCTGGCGGTCATGCTGCCGCCGGAGTCCTGGCGGCTGGTGGTGACGGTGGTGGCGGTCATGCTGGCGCTGACCCTGTCGGGCTGGACGAGCGCCCGGCTGGGCGGGGCCGGGCCGGGGCGGGCGGTGCTGCGCAACGTGGTGGGCGGGCTGCTGGCGATGGCGGTGACGTACAGCGGCGGTGTGCTGCTGGAGCAGATCACCGGTTGAGCGGGCGGGACCGCGGTCCGGGGGATCAGGGACCGGGGATCGCGGGATCGCGGGACCGGGGACCCGGGGAGCGGCATCCGGATCCGGAGCGCTCCGGACGGTTCGCCCGGGAGGCGGGTCCACGCGCCCTGTGTTTGTGTGGCTGCAAACCGCTTGGGAGAGGTGAACCTCCGTGACCATGCCCCCGTTCGGATCGAACGATCCGTTCTCCGACCTGCTCAGCCGGTTCTTCGGAATGAGCCCGCTGGCCTCTCCACCCGCCGTGCAGCGGGTGCCGATCGGGCGGTTGCTGAGCGAGTCCTCCCAGGAGTTGCTGGGGCTCGCCGCGCAGCGCGCGGCCGAGGACGGCAGCAGCGACCTCGACACCGCGCACCTGGCTTGGGCGGCCACCCGGGTGGAGCCCTCGCGGCGGATGCTGGAGCGGGCGGGGATCGACCCGGACCGGCTGTCCGAGGACCTGGCCCACGCGCTGCCCACCGGCGACCGGGAGTCGCTGGACGGGCAGCCCGCGCTGACCCCCTCGGCCAAGCGCGCGCTGCTCGCCGCGCACGCCCGTTCGCAGGCGGTCGGCGCCTCGTACATCGGCCCGGAGCACATCCTCGGCGCGCTGCTGGAGCAGGAACGTTCCGGCGCGGGTACGGCGTTGCGCAACGCGGCGCCCTCGCAGGAGGCGCTGAAGTCGGTGCTGGAAGGTCGCGGTACCGGCGGTGAGCGCAGCAGTTCGGGCGCCCACCCGAGCGAGACGCCGACGCTGGACGAGTACGGCCAGGACCTCACCGAGGAGGCGCGCGGCGGCCGGCTGGACCCGGTGGTCGGGCGGGCCGAGGAGATCGAGCAGACGGTGGAGATCCTCTCCCGGCGGACCAAGAACAACCCGGTGCTGATCGGCGAGCCGGGCGTCGGCAAGACCGCGATCGTCGAGGGGCTGGCCCAGCGGATCGTCTCCGGGGACGTGCCGCAGAGCCTCAAGGACAAGCGGGTGGTCACCCTGGACCTGACCGCCCTGGTGGCCGGCTCCAAGTACCGGGGCGAGTTCGAGGAGCGGCTGAAGAAGGTGATCGACGAGGTCACGGCGGCCGAGAAGAGCGTGATCCTGTTCCTGGACGAGCTGCACACCGTGGTCGGCGCGGGTGGTGGCGGCGAGGGCTCGATGGATGCCGGCAACATCCTCAAACCGGCCCTGGCGCGTGGTGAGTTGAGCGTGGTCGGGGCGACCACGCTGGACGAGTACCGCAAGCACGTGGAGAAGGACGCCGCGCTGGAGCGGCGCTTCCAGCCGGTGCTGGTGCCGGAGCCGAGCGTCGAGGAGACGATCGAGATCCTCCAGGGGCTGCGCGACGCCTACGAGGCGCACCACCAGGTGCGGTTCACCGACGAGGCGCTGGACGCGGCGGCGACGCTCTCCGACCGGTACGTCAGCGACCGCTTCCTGCCCGACAAGGCGATCGACCTGCTCGACCAGGCGGGCGCCCGGGTGCGGCTGCGCAGCCTCAGCGGCTCCACCGCGGCGACCTCGGTGCAGGACCGGATCACCAAGCTGAAGCGGGAACTGGACGAGGCCGTCGCGGACGAGGAGTTCGTGCGGGCCGCCAACCTGAAGACCGAACTGCGGCAGACCGAGGACGAGTTGGCGGCGATCGCGGAGTCCCGCGAGGAGGTCGTCGACGTGACCGCCGACGACATCGCCCAGGTGCTCTCCTCCCGGACCGGCATCCCGGTGGCGGAGCTGAACGCGACCGAGAAGGAGCGGCTGCTCAAGCTGGAGCACCACCTGCACGAGAAGGTGATCGGTCAGGACGAGGCGGTCACCGCCGTCGCCCAGGCGGTGCGCCGCGGCCGGGCCGGGATGGGCGACCCGGACCGGCCGACCGGCTCCTTCCTCTTCCTCGGGCCGACCGGCGTCGGCAAGACCGAGCTGGCCAAGGCGCTGGCGGCGCTGCTGTTCGGCGACCCGGACCGGATGATCCGCTTCGACATGAGCGAGTTCCAGGAGAAGCACACCGTCTCCCGGCTGGTCGGCTCCCCGCCCGGCTACGTCGGCTACGAGGAGGCGGGGCAGCTGACCGAGGCGGTGCGCCGCAAGCCGTACAGCGTGCTGCTCTTCGACGAGGTGGAGAAGGCGCACCCGGACGTCTTCAACCTGCTGCTCCAGGTGCTGGACGACGGGCGGCTCACCGACTCCCAGGGGCGTACGGTCGACTTCCGCAACACCGTGGTGATCATGACCAGCAACATCGGGTCGCAGCGGATCCTGGACCACTCGGGCAACGTCGACGAGATCCGCGACGACCTGATGCAGGACCTGCGCCGGCAGTTCCGGCCGGAGTTCCTCAACCGGATCGACGAGGTGATCGTCTTCCACGCGCTCACCCGGAAGGACCTGCTGTCGGTGGTCGGCCTGCTGCTGGAGCGCACCCGGCGGCGGCTGCGGGCCCAGGGCGTGCGGCTGGAGGTCACCGAGGCGGCCAAGGAGTACCTGGTCAACCGCGGCTACCAGCCGGAGTTCGGGGCCCGGCCGCTGCGCCGGACGATCCAGTCGGAGCTGGACAACCGGATCTCCAACCTGCTGCTGGACGGGTCCGTGCGGGAGGGGGACACGCTGCTCGCGGACGTCGTCGACGGGGAGCTGGCGGTGACGCTGGTGCGGCCGGAGGCGTCGGCGACCTCCGGACAGGCGGAGCAGGAGGGGTGACCGGTTCGGGCGTACTCCAGCGGGAGTACGCCCGAACGCCACTGGTGGAGGACGCGCGGGGGTCGGGCGCGGGTCTAGCCTTCCGGGCATGATGCCGCCCACGCCCCAGCCCCCGGAGCGCCCGGAGCCGTCGGAGCCGTCGGGCACGCCGTCCGCCGGGACGCCACCTGCGCCGGAGCCGCCGTCCGGGCGCCGGCGCCCGGCCTGGGCGCGTGCGGGTTGGCCGGGCCGATCGGGCTGGCCCGGCTGGTCCGGCGGGTCGGGACCGCCGGTGCGGCTGGCGCTGGTGGCTGCGGTGGTCCAGGCGGTCGGGTCGGGCGTCGCCGCGCGCCACCAGGGCGGCCGGGTCCCGCTGGACGTCTTCGGCTACCTCCTGCTGCTGCTCGGCCCGGCGCTGCTGATGCTGTTCGGGCGCCGTCCGGTCGCGGCGGTGGCGGGGACGTCGGTGGTCACCGCCGGGTACCTGGCCGCCGGGTACCCGTACGGGCCGGTGTTCGTGAGCTGGGTGATCGCCTGCGGCCTCGCGATCGGCTGCGGGCACCGCCGGGCGGCCTGGGCCGGGGTCGCCGGGGTGTACCTGGTGCACGTCCTGGCCACCTTCGTGCTGCCGGACAGCTGGCAGCGCACCCCGCCGAGCAGGTTCGTCTGGCAGGCCGAACTCGGGCTGCTGGCCTGGCTGTTGCTGGTGCTGGCGGTCGCCGAACTGATCCGCTTCCGGCGCGAGCGGATCGCCGCCCACCGGGCCTACCGGCAGCAGCTGGAGCAGCGCCGGGCCAACGAGGAACGGCTCAGGATGGCCCGGGAGTTGCACGACATCCTGGCGCACAGCCTGTCGCTGATCAACATCCAGGCCGGGGTCGCGCTGGCGCTGCTCGACCGGCGGCCGGAGGAGGCCCGCACCGCGCTGGTGACCATCAAGTCGACCAGCAAGGAGGCGCTCGGCGAGGTCCGCCAGGTGCTCGCCACGCTGCGCGGGCCCGACGCGGCGCCGCGCGGGCCGGCCCCCGGGCTGGGTCGGCTGGACGAACTCACCGAGCAGGCCGACCGGGTGGGCCTGGCGGTCCAGGTGCACGAGGACGGCGAGCGCCGACCGCTGTCCGCCACTGTCGACCTCACCGCCTTCCGGATCGTCCAGGAGGCACTGACCAACGTCATCCGGCACTCGGTGGCCCGGGAGGCGGTGGTGGTGCTCGACTGGCGGGACGCCGCCGCCCTGGTGGTGCTGGTCGAGGACCCGGGGCCCGCGGTGGTCGGCGACGCCGGGGGGTCCGGCAGTGGGCTGGTCGGGATGCGGGAACGGGCGTCCGCGTTCGGTGGCACCATCACGGCGGGGCCGCTGCCGGGCGGCGGCTTCCGGGTCCGGGCGGAGCTGCCGACACCGAAGGCGGAGAGCGATTGATTCGGGTACTGCTGGCGGATGACCAACTGCTGGTCCGGGCGGGCTTCCGGGCCCTGCTGGACCTCCAGGACGACCTCACGGTGGTCGGCGAGGCGGACGACGGCGAGGCGGCGCTGCGGCTCGCCCGCGAACTGGTGCCGGACGTCGTGCTGATGGACGTCCGGATGCCCCGGATGGACGGGCTGGAGGCGACCAGGAGGATCGCCGCGGACCCGGCGCTGTCCTCCGTACGGGTGGTCGTGCTGACCACCTTCGAGCTGGACGAGTACGTCTTCGAGGCGCTGCGCTCGGGGGCGGCGGGCTTCCTGGTCAAGGACACCGAGCCGGCCGACCTGCTGCGGGCGATCCGGGTCGCGGTCGCCGGCGACGCGCTGCTCTCACCGGGCGTGACCAGGCGGCTGATCGGCGAGTTCGCGGCCCGCTCGAAGGGGCCCGAGGCGGCTCCGGCGGGGCTCTCGGACATCTCGATGCTGACCGAGCGGGAGCGCGAGGTGCTGGCGCTGGTCGGGATGGGGCTGTCCAACGACGAGATCGCCCGGCGGCTGGTGGTCAGCCCGCTGACGGCGAAGACCCACGTCAGCCGGGCGATGGTGAAGCTCGGGGCCCGGGACCGGGCGCAACTGGTGGTGCTGGCGTACGAGTCGGGGCTGGTGCGGCCGGGCTGGCTGGGCTGACGGCTACTCCCGGCCCGGCGTGTCGGGCGGTGTTCGTACTCTCGCGGGAGTACCCCAACTGCCGCTGCTGGGAGGATGCGCGACGAGACTCCTCGGCGGGACGCTCAAGACACCTCGGGAAACCCCGGGGGTGTGGAGCCGACCGCGAGGAGATGAACCCGCGATGTACACCCAGCTGGCAGATTGGCACGGGCCGGGCGCCTGGATCCTGCTGGTGCCCCTGGTCTGGATCGCCGTGGTGGTCCTGGTGATCGCGCTGCTGCGCCGGACGGTCTGGCGGCGTCGCGGAGCCTGCGGCTTCGCGGGCGGGGCCGGGGCCGCCGGGGCGGCGGAGCACCCGCTCGCCGTCCTGGGCCGCCGCTACGCGGAGGGCGACATCGACGCCGAGGAGTACCGCGCCAAGCGGGCCGTGCTCACGGAACCGACCAGGGACACCGACCGGGGAGGTGGCGCCAGGTGACCGTGCCCGACACCGGACTCGACACCGGATGCGGCACCGGATGCAGCGTCGGATGCAGCGCCGTTGCCCGGGCTGCCGGCGCCGTGGAGGTCCACGGCGCCGGTGGCACCGGCATCCGGGCGCGGGGGCTCAGGACGCGGGGGCTCAGGACGCGGAGGCTCAGGGCGCCGCCGCTCACGGAACCGCCGCTCAGCCCACCGTGACCTGGGGGAGCACCTCCCGCAGGAGCGGGTCCGGCAGCCCGCGCTTGCGCCACTCGCGCGGGTAGCCGAGCGAGACCTCCTCGAACGGGACGCCGTCGTAGGTGGTCTTGCGCGGGATGTGCAGGTGACCGTAGATCATCGCGGCGGTATTGAAGCGGCGGTGCCAGTCGGCGGTCAGCTCGGTGCCGCACCACTGGGCGAACTCGGGGTACCACAGGATCTCGGTGGGGTGGCGGACCAGCGGATAGTGGTTGACCAGGACCAGCGGGACATCCGGGTCACAGGCCGCGAGCCGCTGCTCGGTCAGCCGGACGCGTTCGCGGCACCAGGAGTCGCGGTCCGGGAACGGGTCCGGGTAGAGCATCCGCTCGTCCGCGCAGACGATGCCGCTCTCGTAGGCGGCCGCCAGGGACTCCTCCTTGGTGGTCGTGCCCGGGGCACGGAAGGAGTAGTCGTACAGGAGGAAGAGCGGGGCGATCCGGACGGGGCCGCCCGGGCCCTGCCAGATCGGGTACGGGTCCTCGGGGGTGACGACGCCGAGGCCGCGGCACAGTTCCACCAGGTGGTCGTAGCGGGCCACGCCGCGGAGCTGGACCGGGTCCTCGGGGTGGGTCCACAGCTCGTGGTTGCCGGGCGCCCACACCACGCGGGCGAAGCGGTCGGCGAGCAGGCCGAGCGCCCACTCGATGCTGGTGGTGAGTTCGGCGACGTCCCCGGCGACGAGCAGCCAGTCGTCGGGGTGGGTGGGCCGGAGCTTCTCCACCAGTTCGCGGTTCTCCCGGTAGGAGATGTGCAGATCGCTCACCGCGAGCAGCCGCCCGCCCCCGCCCGCGTCGGTGGACGCCGACTGTGCGTCGCTGCGGATCTCGGTACTCACTCCTGCCCCCTGGTGTCACCCGGCCGATGTGGCCACCCTACGTGGCGGGCGGGGGCCGTGGGCAGAGTTGGGGTGATCAGTGGTTCGGCCCGCGGGCCGGGGAGTTGAGCGTGGTTCAGGAGCCGAGGTCGATCAGCACGCCGTGCGAGGTGACGGTGGTGACGGCGAGGATGACCAGGGAGGTGATGCCCAGGGCCAGGCCGAGGGAGGCGCGGACGCGGCGGTCGGTGCCGCGGACCAGGGCCAGCGTGGCGAGGGTGATGGCGATCGGGCCCAGGACGATGTTGAAGAGCAGCAGGCCGGGGAGGCCGAGGAGGAAGGAGGCGATGGCCAGGTTGTCGGCCTCGGCGGTGCCCTGACGGTCGCCGGCGGTGCGCTCTGTGGCGGCGTGGGCGCTGGCGGCGCGGTTGGTGCGGGCGTGCTCGGTGACGGTGCTCATGGCGGTGGCGGTCCTCTCAACGGGAGTGGACGGGGCGGCGGGGGTTGCGGGGGCCTGTGGCGTTCGGCCGGGTCAGCGGCGTTCGGCTGGGCTCGTAACGTTCGGCCGGGCCTGTGGCGTTCGGCCGGGTCAGCGGTGGCGCAGGCGGGCGATGCCCTCGCGGGCGCCGAACGCGAGCAGCCAGGCGGCGATGGCGGCGGAGGCGGCGAGGAACACCGGGAGGGGGAGGTGGGCGGCGGTGCCGATCAGGACTCCCATGGCGACCAGTGCGGAGAACAGGATCACGGCTGGCTCCTTCGGCTGCGGCTGGTGCTGTGCCGGTTTCGGTTGACAAGTGTTCACTGACTTCGGGCACCACTGTACGCCCGGCTGGCCAAGTTCGGCAAACGACTGTTTACTGAATGGCGTGAGTCACACCGTAGGGGCCAGACAGGCCCAGAAGCAGCAGAGTCGGCGGGCCTTGCTGGACGCGGGGCTGCACCTGCTGGCCGATCAGAACCTGGCCAGCCTGGGCGTCCGCGAGGTCACCCGGGAGGCCGGGCTGTCCCCGGCCGCCTTCTACCGGCACTTCCCCGATCTCGCCACCCTCGGTGTCGCGCTGGTCGAGGAGTCGCTCGCCAGCCTGCACGTCATGATCCGCTCGGTGCTCGCCGAGGCCGGCGGCGCCGAGGAGCTGATCGACCGGACGGTGGACGTGATCCGGCAGCACGTCCGCGAACACCGCCCGCACGTGCGCTTCCTGGCGCGCGAGCGGCACGGCGGGGTCCGGCAGGTGCGCGAGGCGATCGACGCCGAGCTCGGCCGCTTCGCCGCCGAGGTCGGTTCCGCTCTGGCGCTCCAGCCGGTCTCGAAGGGCTGGAGCGAGCAGGACCTGCGGATGCTCGCCGAGTTGTACGTCGACCACATGGTGTCGACGGCCTCCGCCTTCCTGGAGGCCCAGGAGGCGGACCCGGCCCGCGAGCAGCGGATCGCCGCGACCGCCCGGCTGCAGCTGCGTCTGATCAGCCTCGGTCGGCGTCATTGGCAGGGGAGTTGAGCGCTCCGGGCTCCTGGCGGACCCCCGGCGAGCTTCCGACGAGCCCCGGATGGGCCCCTGGGTGAGCTCCTGCTGGGCCCCCATTGAGCGCCCATTGAGCCCCCATTGAGCCTCCGGCCGGGCTCGGTGGGGAGGGGCGGCCCTCGCGGTCAGGGGTGTTCTCTTGGTCTTGTTTTGACTCTTGACAGTAAGTCATGTCCGCGACAGTTTTGGGGGACCCCCACACCGAGAGGTCTCTCATGAAGAAGCCGCTCATAGGCATGCTCTCCACGCTCCTGGTCGCCGGCGCGTCCTCCCTCGTCGGCGCCCTCCCGGCCCAGGCCGCCGCCCCGACCCAGGCCGCCCCTCTGACCCAGGCCACCCCGACGGCCCGGACAGCCGCCGTCAGCTTCGCCGGGACGGTCGCGCTCAGCAACTGCTCCGGTTCGCTGGTGCGGATGCCGAACTCGGCCGCGACCGACCCGGCCCTCGTGCTCTCCAACGGCCACTGCCTGGAATCCGGCATGCCGGGCCCCGGCGAGGTGGTGCTCGACCAGGCCTCCAGCCGGACCTTCACCCTGCTCAACGCCACCGGCGGCCGCCTCGCCACCCTGCGCGCGACCAAGGTGGTCTACGGCGCCATGACCGACACCGATGTGTCGATCTACCAGCTGAACACCAGCTACGCCTCGATCAAGTCGAAGTACGGGATCTCGCCGCTGACCATCGCCGACACCCACCCCACCCAGGGTGCGGACATCCGGGTCGTCTCCGGTTACTGGAAGAAGATCTACTCCTGCTCGATCGACGGTTTCGCCTACCGGCTGAACGAGGCCGACTGGACCTTCAAGGACTCGGTCCGCTACACCTCCGGCTGCAACGTCATCGGCGGCACCTCCGGCTCGCCGGTGGTCGACGCCTCGACCGGTCAGCTGGTCGCGGTGAACAACACGATCAACGAGAACGGCGAGTCCTGCACCCTCGACAACCCGTGCGAGGTCGACGCGAGCGGCGCGGTGACGGTGCACCAGGGCATCGGCTACGCCCAGGAGACGTACGGCATCCCCGCCTGCTTCGCCCCCGGCAACCGCCTGGACCTCACCCTGTCGGGCTGCACCCTGCCCCGCCCGTAGGCCTCGTCGACAGCCCCCTGACCAGCACCTTCTCCCGATGGGCCACCCGCGACCAGGCGGGTGGCCCATTCGGCCGTCCACCGGGCGGCCGCCGCACCATCCGCACCGCAGAGTTGTGCCGACGAGGCAGCTGTCATGTCCGTTGACCAGATGGAGAGTTGATGACAACCAAGCTGAAGAGGCTGTTGGTTTCCGCCCTGCTGATACCGATGTTCGCGATCGGAGGCCTGGCCGCGCCGGCCTCGGCCGCCGACGGGCAGGGGGTCGAGGCGGCCGGTGCCGCGCACGGCCGGAGCCCCGCGGACGACCCGACCGCCGACATCAAGGACCGCCTGGCGGCGATCCCCGGCGTGACGATCACCGAGGAGCAGCCGACCACCACCGGCCACCGCTACTTCCTGGCCACCTACACCCAGCCGATCGACCACTTCCGCCCCTGGCTGGGCACCTTCCAGCAGCGCTTCAGCGTGCTGCACCGGGGCTACGACCGTCCGACCGTCTTCTACACCAACGGCTACACGCTGGGCACCACCCCGTCCCGCACCGAGCCGACCCGGCTGGTGGACGGCAACCAGGTCTCCATCGAGTACCGGTTCTTCACCCCCTCCCGCCCCGAGCCGGCCGACTGGTCCAAGGCGGGCATCCGCCAGCAGGCCGCCGACTCGCACAAGCTGGTGACCGCGCTCAAGCGGATCTACCAGCAGGAGTGGCTCTCCACCGGGGGCAGCAAGGGCGGCATGTCCTCCACCTTCTACCGCCGCTTCTATCCGGACGACGTGGCGGGCACGATCGCCTACGTCGCGCCGAACAACACCGATGTCAACGACTACGCGGCCTACACCGACTTCTTCCGCACCGTCGGCACGCCCGAGTGCCGCGCCAAGCTGAACGCCGCGCAGCGCGAGCTGCTGGTGCGCCGCGACCGCCTGGAGCCCCGCTACATCGCCGACAACAAGGCGGCGGGCTCCACCTTCAACACCCTCGGCACCCCGGACCGCGCCTACGAGGCCGGTGTGCTCGACGTGGTCTGGGCGTTCTGGCAGTACAGCCTGGAGTCGGACTGCGCGAAGGTCCCGGTGGCCGCCACCGCGACCGACGACGAGCTGTACGCGTGGTACGACGCCCAGTCCGGCATCACCGGCAACAGCGACCAGTCACTGGCGAAGTACACCGCGTACTACTACCAGGCCGCGACCGAGCTGGGTGCGCCGTACTTCGACGTCTCGTACCTGAAGGACCAGCTGCACTACGACTACAAGGAGCTCTACTCGGCCCGCTCCTACGTGCCGAAGGAGATCCCGACCGTCTTCAACCCGCGTGCGATGCCCGACATCGACCGCTGGGTGAAGCGCGAGGGCGAGCGGATCATGTTCGTCTACGGCGGCAACGACCCGTGGGGCGCCAAGCCGTTCCACCTCGGCCGGGGCAGTGACGACAGCTATGTCTACGTCGTTCCGGGCGGCAACCACGGCTCCAACATCGGCAAGCTGCCGGCCGCGCAGTCGGCGGAGGCCACCGCCAAGGTGCTGGAGTGGGCCGGTCTGGGTGACCAGGACGGCGCCCGCTCGCTGGCCAAGTCCCCGCAGACGGGGGCGCCCTTCGGCCCGCTCGACATCGAGGGCCAGCGGCTGGAGCAGGAGCGCCGCCCGCTGTAACACCCCGTAGCCGTAGCACCCCGTAGCCGACCGGCTGATCAGCCGACCGGCCGGACCAGCCGGACCAGCACGACCGGCACGACCAGCCGTACCAGCACGACCAGCACGACCAGCGCGACCAGCAGGGCCAGGAGGCCGCCCCACCCGGGGCGGCCTCCCGTCGTTGAAGCCGAACGAGGGCGCCGACCCCTCCCCGAAGCAGTGAATCGGTGCTTCAATGCTTCCATGGCCTACCGACGCACCCCAGCCGTCCAAGCCCGCCTGGACGCCCAGCGCGAGGCGGTGCTGCAGTCGGCGGTCGGCCTGCTCGCCGAGCGCGGCTACGGCGGCTGCACCATGGCCGCCGTGGCGGACCGCGCCGGGATCGCCACCGGCAGCGTCTACCAGCACTTCGCCAACAAGGCCGAGCTGTCGGTGGAGTTGTTCCGCCGGGTGGTCACTCACGAGATGGCCGCGGTGAACACCGCAGTCGCCCTCCGGGACACCCCGCAGCGGCGGATCGCCGCCGTGGTCGAGACCTTCGCCGCCCGCGCTCTGCGCGCGCCCCGGCTGGCGTACGCGCTGCTGGTGGAGCCCGCCGACGCGGTGGTGGACGGCGAACGCCTGGTCTTCCGGCGGGCGTTCCGGGACGTGATCGCCACCGAGATCGCCGCCGCCGTGGCAGCCGGCGAACTCCCCGAGCAGGACCCGGTGCTGACTGCCGCCGCCCTGGTCGGCGCGGTCGGCGAGGCCCTGGCCGGCCCGCTCGCCGCCGCCCCGGTCGAGACGACTGCCCCTGCTGAGACAGCCGAGACAGCCGAGAAGGCCGAGACAGTCGGGAGCGCCGAGACGGCCGGGAGATCCGAGACAGCCGAGCCCTCCGAACCCCAGCGGGCCACCGCCGAGGTGGTCCCCGCCCTGGTCTCCTTCACCCTGCGTGCCCTGGGAGGACGCGATGACAGCGACGCATGAGGTCACCAACCAGGTGCCCCTGCCGTACGGACACGACACCGCCGCCGACCCGACCCTGCTCGCCGCCCTGCACCGGGCCGGCGCGGGCTGGGCCGAGCCCGAACTGCGCGAGCTCGGCCGCCTGGCGGGCTCCGAGCAGGCCGCCGACTGGGGTCGGCTGGCCAACGAGAACCCGCCCGTGCTGCGCACCCACGACCGCTTCGGCCACCGGATCGACGAGGTCGAGTTCCACCCGTACTGGCACGAGCTGATGCGCACCGCCGTCTCGTACGGGCTGCACGCCGCGCCCTGGCGGGAGGATCGGCCCGGCGCCCACTCCGCCCGCGCCGCCAAGTTCTTCGTCTGGAGCCAGGTCGAGGCCGGCCACACCTGCCCGATCTCGATGACCTACGCCGCCGTCCCGGCGCTGCGCCAGAGTCCGGAGCTGGCAGCCGAGTTGGAGCCGCTGCTGGCCGCCACCGAGTACGACTACGGGCTGCGCGAGCCGCACACCAAGCGCGGGCTGATCGCCGGCATGTCGATGACCGAGAAGCAGGGCGGCTCGGACGTCCGCACCAACACCACCACGGCGCTCCCGCAGCCGGACGGCAGTTACCGGCTCACCGGCCACAAGTGGTTCACCTCGGCGCCGATGTCCGACCTCTTCCTGACCCTCGCCCAGGCCCCCGGCGGGCTCAGCTGCTTCGTGCTGCCGCGGGTCCTCCCGGACGGCAGCCGCAACCGGCTGCACCTGATGCGGCTCAAGGACAAGCTCGGCAACAAGTCCAACGCCTCCGCCGAGCTGGAGTACGACGGCGCGGTCGGGCTGCTGGTCGGGGCCGAGGGCCGGGGTGTGCAGACCATCATCGAGATGGTCAACATGACCCGCCTGGACTGCACCATCGGCGCCGCCTCCGGGATGCGCTACGGCGCCACCCGCGCGGTCCACCACGCCCTGCACCGGCGGGCGTTCGGCAAGGCACTGGTCGACCAGCCGCTGATGCGCAACGTGCTGGCCGACCTCGTGGTGGAGTCCGAGGCGGCCACCACCGTCGCGATGCGGCTGGCCCGGTCCACCGACCTCGCCCTCGCCGGGGACGAAACCGAGGTGCTGGTACGGCGGTTGGGCCTGGCGGTGGCCAAGTACTGGGTGTGCAAGCGCGGTCCGGCGCACTCCGCCGAGGCGCTGGAGTGCCTGGGCGGCAACGGCTACGTCGAGGAGTCCGGGATGCCCCGGCTCTACCGGGAGGCCCCGCTGGTGTCGATCTGGGAGGGCTCCGGCAACGTCGCCGCGCTGGACGCCCTGCGTGCCATGGCCAAGCGCCCGGAGACGGTCGAGGCCTTCCTCGGCGAACTCGACGCGGCCGCCGGGGCGGACCGCCGACTGGACGCCGCCGTCGCCGAACTCCGCAAGCAGCTCAGCGACTTGAGCGATCTTGAGTACCGCACCCGGCGGCTGGTCGAGTCGATGGCGCTGGCCTTCCAGGGCTCGCTGCTGGTCCGCTACGGCAGCCCGGCGGTGGCCGACGCCTTCTGTGCGAGCCGGCTCGGCGGCGACCACGGCGCCGCCTTCGGCACCCTGCCCTCCGGTGTCGACACCGCGGAGATCATCGACCGCGCCCGCCCGGTGCCCGCGTGAACGACGAGGAGGCCCAGGGGGCCCAAGAAGCCCAAGAAGCCCAAGAAGCCCAAGAAGCCCAGGAAGCCCAGGAGGTCCAGGAGGCCCAGGGCGTACGGGAGTTCTGGCAGGCGCTCGGCCTGCCCGGGCTGATCGACGTGCACACCCACTTCATGCCGAAGAACGTCCTCGACAAGGTGTGGGCGTACTTCGACGCGGCCGGCCCGCTGGTGAACCGCCCCTGGCCGATCACCTACCGCGAGGCCGAGGAGCAACGCGTCCAGCGGCTGCGGGACTTCGGCGTCCGGGCGTTCACCTCGATGCTCTACCCGCACAAGCCGGGCATGGCCGGCTGGCTGAACGCCTGGGCGGCCGAGTTCGCCGCCCGCACCCCGGACTGCCTGCACACCGCGACCTTCTTCCCCGAACCGGGGGCGGCCGGCTACGTGGCGCGGGCGATCGAGGACGGCGCCCGGGTGTTCAAGGCGCACCTCCAGGTCGGCGGCTACGATCCGACGGACGCCCGGCTGGACGGGGTCTGGGCGCTGCTGGCCGACTCCGGCACCCCGGTGGTCGCCCACTGCGGATCCGGTCCGGTCCCGGGCAAGTTCACCGGCCCCGGCCCGATCGGCGCGGTCCTGGACCGGCATCCGGGCCTGGTCCTGGTGGTCGCCCACCTCGGCATGCCCGAGTACCGCGACTTCCTCGACCTGGCCGAGCGCCACCCGTTCGTCCGGCTGGACACCACCATCGCGTTCACCGACTTCGCCGAGGCCGACGTCCCGTTCCCGCGCGACGAACTGCCGCGCCTGCGCGGGCTGGGCGAACGCGTCCTGCTGGGCAGCGACTTCCCCAACATCCCGTACCGGTACGTCCACCAGCTGGAGGCGCTGGCCGGGCTGGGGCTGGGGGAGGAGTGGCTCCGGGCGGTCTGCCACGACAACGCGGCCGCGCTGTTCGGCCTCAGCTGACGGCGCCCAGCACCCCCACCGCCGCCGGGTGCAGTCCGGGCGCGGCGGCGAGGAAGCTGTCCGAGCCGGCCGTCCAGGCCGCCCCGGCGGCGTCCGTCACCGTCGCCCCCGCCTCGCTCGCCACCAGGGCGCCGGGCAGCAGGTTGCCCGCGTCCTGCCCGTACTCCCAGAACAGCGCCAGGTGCCCGGAGCCGACCTGCGCCACCTGGAGCGCGGTCGGGCCGAGGTTGCGCACCGCCAGCACCGCGCCGGCCATCGCGGACACTGACTCGCCGGCCCGGCGCAGCGCCACCGGGTCGGCGGCCACCAGCGGCGGCTGGCTGGTGGCGGCGACGGTGGCTGCCAACTCCCGCTCCAGCGGCGCGATCGGCCGCCCGTCCAGCTGTGCTCCGCCGCCCAGCACCGCGCGGTAGGTGCGGCCCGCGCCGAACAGCTCCGGGGCGTGCACCACGGCCAGCACCGCCGCGCCGTCGCGCACCAGGGCCGCGGTGACCGCCCAGTGCGGCTGCCCGAGCAGGTACTGCACCGCGCCGTCGGTCGCGTCGCACACCCACCATTCGCCCTCGGCGGGCACCGAGCCGTCCAGCTCCTCCGGCAGCCAGCCGGCCTGCGGGCGCAGCGCGGCCAGCCGCTCGCGCAGCTCGGCTGAGGCCGGGTCGTCCAGCTCCGCGAACCGCGCCATCGCCTCCTCGACGGTCCGCCCCGGGGTGGGCTCGGCCGGCCGGCCCGCGGCCAGCTTCGCGCCGACCTCCCGCACCGCCGCCTCCACGGCCGCCGCCAGCGTCCACAGCTCCGTCGTCCCCATCGCGGTCTCGCCCTCTCCCGGTGGCCGGTCCGCTCCGGCCGAACGGGACAAGGAGTACCGTCAGGGCTGCCGAACAGGACGCTCAATCGGCCCAGAACGACGGAGATCGGACACCATGGACCTCGCCACGACCGATCCGGACACCGTGCTGGACACCCTCGACCGCCGCCTGATCGGCGCCCTCCAGGTGGACGGACGGGCCGAGCCCGGCCGGATCGCCGAGGTGCTGGGCGTCTCCGCCCGGACGGTCACCCGCCGACTGGGCCGGATGCGGCAGGCCGGGGTGCTGCGGGTGGTCCGGATGCCCGACGTCGAGGACGCCGCCGTGGGGGCGCTGCTGCTGCGGGTCCGGGTGCTGCGCGGCCGGGTCGACGCCACCGCCCGGGCGCTGGCCGACCGCCCCGACGTCCCCTTCGTCGACGTCATGCTCGGCGGCCACGAGGTCGGCGCCGTGATGCTGAGCGACGCGGGCGCCCGCGACCGCCTGCTGTACGGGCAACTGCCCGCGACCGGCGCCGTCACCGAGACCACCACCCACGCCGTGCTGCACGCCTTCGCGGACGCCGGGCAGTGGTGGGCCGGCTCGCTGACCGACCAGGAGGCCGCCGCGCTCGCCCGGCCGCTCGCCCCGCGCCCGGCCACGCCCCCGCCGCTGGACGGCCTCGACCGCGCGCTGCTGGACCGGCTGGAGCAGGACGCCCGGCAGTCCCACGCCGTACTGGCGGCGGCGGTCGGCGCCCCCGAGTCGACCGTCCGGCGCCGCCTGCACCGGCTGGACGGGCTCGGACTGCTGCGCACCCACGCCACCGTGGACCCCCGACTGCTCGGCATGGCCGTGGACGCCAACCTCTGGCTCGACGTGCCGCCCGGCCGGCTCGCCGAGGTCGGCGCCGAACTGGCCCGCCACCCCCGGGTGCACGGCGTCTTCGCCACCAGCGGCCCGACCAACCTGCTGGCCACGCTGTTCTGCCCCGACCACGGCGGCCTCTACCGCTTCCTCACCGACACCCTCGGCCCGCTCGGCGTCATCCGCGCCGAGACCACCATCACCGCCCGCGCGGTGAAGCGGGCGGGCGTGCTGCTCCGGCAGCCGGGCCGGCCGTGAGGGGCCGGGCCTTCCCGCCGCCGGGGCAGGGGGAGCGGTGGCCGGCTACCGCTCCGGGCCGACCACGGACTGGAGGTACCGGACGGTCGCCGGGTCGGCGGGCAGGAAGGTCTCCATGGCGAGTTCGGAGACGGTCACGTCCAGCGGTGTGTTGAAGGTGGCGATGGTGGACAGGAAGGAGAGCACCCGCCCGTCGCGCCGGACCCGCAACGGCAGTGCGAAGGGGTGCCCGTGCCCGGCGTCGTCCCCGGGCGGCCCGTCCTCCGCCGGTTCCGGGTAGCCGCGGACCTCCTCGTACAGCCGCCGCAACGGCTCCGCGCGGACCAGCTCCAGCCGGTGTTCCAGCCGCGCCAGCAGGTGCCCGCGCCACTGCCGGAAGTTGACGATGTGCGGCGCCAGCCCGTCCGGGTGCAGGGCGACCCGTACGGCGTTGAACGGCGGTCGGAGCAACTGCGGGTCGACGCCGTCCAGCAGCAGGGCGAGCGAGCGGTTGGCCGCCAGCACCCGGAAGGTCCCGTCGAGCACCATCGCCGGGTACGGGTCGTGCGCGGCGAGCAGCCGCTCGACGCCGCCGCGCAGCGCGTCCATGGACGGGTCGTCCAGTGGTGTCTCGGGGTAGTGCGGGGCGTAACCGGCCGCCAGCATCAGGGAGTTGCGCTCGCGCACCGGGACGTCCAGCTGTTCGGCCAGCCGTAGCAGCAGGTCCCGGCCCGGCCGGGCGCGGCCGTTCTCGACGAAGCTGAGGTGCCGGGCCGAGGAGTCCGCCCGCAGGGCCAGTTGCAGTTGGCTGAGCTGCCGGAGTTCCCGCCAGCCGCGGATCAGCGGGCCGACGCCCGTCCCGGTGGGGCTGCCCATGCCCGCCACGATCGTCATGGGCAAGGACGGTACTCGAACGAGCCGGTCCTGCGGGAGGGGGCCGTGCGGATCAGGCGGGGTCGGCCGGGGGTCAGGCGCCGGTGGTCGAGCCCGGGCGGATCACCATCAGCACCACGACCACGGCCCACAGCAGGTTGAACACCCCGGCGGTCATCGGCAGCAGTCGCAGGCCGCTGACGGCCTTGGTGTGCTTCTCGTCCGCCGGGTCGAGGCCGAGCGCGTCCACGGCGGCCTGCTGGCCGGGCAGGACGAAGAGCAGCAGGGAGAGCGCGGCGATCGCGGTGAGCACCATCGAGGCGATCAGCCAGGACTGGCTCAGCACGTCCATCACCTGGGCGACGCCGATGCCCAGCACCGGCACGGCGACGCCGAGCAGCGCGTAGACCTGGGTGATCCGGTGCAGGACGCGCAGCACGCCCGCGTCCGAGGCCTGGTCCGGCCCGCCGGCCAGGGCGGCCTTCGCCCGGCGCGGGAACATGCTGACGGCCACCGCGACCGGGCCTATGAACAGGACCGACGCGAGGACGTGCAGGCTCAGCAGGAACTTGGCCATGGCGGGCACCCTTTGGTCCGGTGGGCAGCTGGGGGTCGGCGGGCGTGCGCCGTCGGCGTGCCCACGACCAGGCACGCTAACACCGCTTATTCAGCGGCCCCGCGCTCGGGTGCCCCCGGCCGGTGCCCTGCTCAGCCCGCCGGGACCAGCTCCACGATCCGCGGCGGGGCGGTGCTGACGGCGGCGACGGCCGCGCCCTGCCCGGGGTCGGTCCAGTCGAGCAGGTGGAGGTCCTGGAAGCGGTTGCGCGCCGGGGGGCCGGGCGGCACCTCCAGCGGCAGGGCGGAGAGGTCGACCTGTCCGAGGGTGTCCAGGGTGGCGCGCCCGATCTTGATCAGCGACTCCTTGCGCACCCACAGCCGCAGGAACGCCCGGTCCGGCTCCGGGGCCGCCTCGACCAGGGCCAGCTCGGCCGGGGTGAGCACCCGGCGGGCCACCGCGCCCAGCGAGCCGCCCCGGGTGGCGAGTTCCACGTCCACGCCGACCGGCCGGCGGCCCGCCCCGGCGGCGACCACGCCCCGGGTGTGGGACAGGCTCACCTCCACCCCGGGGTGGTCGGGCAGGTAGGGCTTGCCGTGGTCGGCGAGGCCGCAGTCCGGGCACTGCTGGGCGAGGACCAGCCCGGCCGCGGGGACGCCGAGCAGCCGGGCGGCGCAGAGCCGGACCAGGACGTGCCCGGCGACGAAGTCGGTCCGCCCGGACTCGTGCCGGAAGCGCGCGGCGCGGGCCCGCTCGACGTCGGTGAGCAGGTGCTCGCCCGCCTCGGGGTGGCGGAGTACGGCGTCTGCGGACGCGACGGCGACGAGCGGTGCGTCCTGCTCCTGGGCCTCGGTGGTCATGGGCTCCAACCTAGTCCGCCGGGTCGTCGCGCGGGGACCCGGACCTCGGGAGCCCGCGGTGAGCCCGCAGTGAGCCCGCGGGGACGGCGCGGGAAGCCCGCGGGGACGGTGCGGGACACGGCGAGGCCTTGGGCCGATCGGATGATCGTCGGATCGGATCTGAGGGTCCGTAGGGTAGGAAAAGTCCCTTTTGGGATTGGATGTCCCGGATCTGTGGGATCGCCAGCAGATACCACGGGACATGGCAGGTCCTCCGGGCCTGTCTTTTTCTATGCGCGGAGGAAATGTCGATGGGTCAGGCCACCGGTTCGCCGGATCACCGCACGACCGCCGTGAGAAGAACACCCGCCGGCGGACGGCGCCGGGCCGTCCGGATCGCCGTGGCCACTGCCGTGGCCGCGGTGCCGCTGGCCGCCGTGCTGACGGTCGGTTCGGCCGCCCCGCTGGCCCCGCCGCTGGGTGCCTGCTCCGGTCCCGACTGCCCCGCCACCTGGCCGCCGCCGCACAACGGCGACTTCCCCGGGCGGGACGCCACGATCAACGTGTTCACCGGCGGCGACTACACCGTCAACGGCCGCGCGGCCGAGGCCGAGGGCAAGATCGTCACGCTGGGGAACCTGACCGTCGACAAGAACGGCGGCGGCATCTACAACATGGGTGTCGTGGGCGTCGGGTCCCGCGTCGTGCCGCCGAACGGCAGCGACTTCGTCACCACCGGCGGCAACGTCGACGCGAGGAGCGGCAACTCGATCCTGATCGGCGGCAGTGACTCCCACGGCCCGGCCTTCGGCAACCTGCGCCACGCGGGCGGCGTCACCGGCACCGTCACCATCGACCCCACCGGCCAGTCGATCCAGGACCCGAACGCGGCCGCGCCGTACCAGGACGTGCTGACCCAGATCGAGGAGGTCTCCGACTGCGTCAGGCGGGCCGCCGCGACCGGCACCGTCGACGTCTCCGCCAGCCAGGCCACCTTCACCGGTGACGGCGTCAGCATGAAGCAGGTCTTCAACGTCTCCCGGGACCTGGCCTCGCCGAGTGGCGGCCAGATCGGCCTGGTCTTCGCCAACATCCCGGCCGGGGCCACCGTCGTGGTGAACATGCTCGGGGACAGCCCGATCATCAACACCTACACGGGCACCGGCCAGCCGGGCGACCAGACCACCGACATGCGCTCCAAGCTGATGTACAACTTCCCGACCGCGACCAACGCCCGGATCCTGGGCAGCGCCCAGTTCCAGGGCTCGGTCCTGGCGGGCAACCCGGGCGGCACCACGACCCTCGCCCAGCCGGGCGTGAACGGCCGGGTGTACCTCGCGGGCAACCTGATCCACACCGGGACGGGCGGCTACGAGATCCACAGCTACCCGTTCGACGGGGACCTGCCGGACTGCAAGGTGACGCCGAGCCCGACGCCGACCTCGCCCTCGCCCTCGCCCTCGCCCTCGCCGAGCCCGACATCGCCGTCGCCGTCGCCGACCTCCCCCTCCCCGACCTCCCCCTCCCCGACGTCTCCGAGCCCGACGTCGCCGTCCCCGACGTCTCCGAGTCCGACCTCGCCGTCCCCGACCTCCCCGAGTGCGAGCGCCACCTCGCCGTCGGCGAGCACGTCCACGTCGAGCGGGCACCCCGCTCCGACCAGCCACCACCCGACCAGTCACCACCCGACCGGCCACCGCCCGACCGGCCACCACCCCGGTGGCGGTGGTGAGTTGCCCTCGACCGGTGCGGGCGACGCTCCGGTGGTCTTCGGGCTGGCCGGTGTCGGCCTGCTCGGGCTGGGCGGTCTCGCCGTCCTGGCCGCCCGCCGCCGCGGCCGCCACAGCTGACGGTCGCGCCGACGCGAAGGCCGCCCGGTCGATCCGACCGGGCGGCCTTCGCCGTACCGCGGCCGGTGCGCCGGGTTGACCCGGATCCGCATGGTGACGACCGAGCCGCCGCCGATGGCCGCCCGCATCGCCGGGACGACGGCCTCCATCCCGATGAAGACGCCGGTCAGGCTGATGTCCAGGACCTTCCGGTTACGTCACCTCGCCCCGACGGGAGAACCGTTCCTCCCGCCACTCGCCGCTCGCCAGCACCTCGGCCAGCTGCCGGGCCGCGTCCCAGACCTCGGTGTACGAGAGGTAGAGCGGCGTGAAGCCGAAGCGCATCAGGTCCGGCGCGCGGAAGTCCCCGATCACCCCGCGGGCGATCAGCGCCTGCACCACCGGGTAGCCGTCCGCGTGCCGCAGCGCGACCTGGCTGCCCCGCCGGGCGTGCTCGCGCGGGGTCACCACCTCGACCCCGTCCAGGCCCTCGACCAGCGAGACGAACAGGTCGGTCAGCGCCAGGCTCTTGGCCCGTACGGCGGCCAGGTCGGCCCGCTCCCAGATGTCCAGCGAGACCTCCAGCGAGGCCTGGCCGAGCAGCGAGGGCGAGCTGGTGAGGAAGCGCCCGATGCCGGGCTTGGGGTCGTAGCCGGGCTCGAAGGCGAACGGGCGGGCGTGCCCGAACCAGCCGCTCAGCGGCTGCCGCGGACCGGCCGCCAGGTGGCGCTCGGCGACGTACAGGAAGGCCGGCGAGCCGGGGCCGGAGTTCAGGTACTTGTAGGTGCAGCCGACCGCGAAGTCCGCGTTCGCGGCGCCCAGTTCGACCGGCAGCGCGCCCACCGAGTGGCACACGTCCCAGATCATCAGGGCGCCCGCGGCCTGCACCCGGGCGGTGATCCCGGGCATGTCCAGCAGTTCGCCGGTGCGGTAGTCCACGTGCGACAGCACCACTGCGGCGACGTCGCCGTCCAGGTGCCGGTCCAGCTCCTCGGGGCGGATCAGCACGCTGCGCCCGCCCTCGGTCAGGCCGGTCACGCCCTCGGCGATGTACAGGTCGGTGGGGAAGGCCTCGACGTCGCCGAGTACCGTGCGCCGCTCCGGGCGCAGCCGCAGCGCGGCGGCGAGCACCTTGAACAGGTTCACCGAGGTGGTGTCGCAGACGACCACCTCCGCCGGATCGGCGCCGATCAGCGGCGCGATCCGCCGTCCCAGCCGGTACGGCTGCTCGAACCAGCCGGCGTCGTTCCAGCTGCGGATCAGCTCCCGGCCCCACTCCTGCTCGACCACCCGGGCCACCCGCTCCGGGGTGCGCACCGGCAGGGCGCCCAGCGAGTTGCCGTCCAGGTAGATCACCCCGTCCGGCAGGGTGAACTCCTTGCGGAACGCCGCCAGCGGGTCGACGGCGTCCAGCGCCGCGCACTCCTCGCGCGTGATCATGCCCATCCCTCGTCCGTCGCTTCTGCTCACAGCTCGTCCCGGATCGCCCACAGCTCCGGGAACACGTCCTGCTCGGCGGCCTTGCGCAGCCAGGTCAGCCCGCTGGAACCGCCCGAGCCGGGCTTGCCGCCCATGGTCCGCTTGACCGAGCTCAGGTGCCGCTGGCGCCAGCGGGTGACCCGCTCGGCCACGTCCAGCAGCGTCTCACCGAGTGGCTGCAGCTCCGCGAACTCCGGCTCGGTGTAGACCCGGCGCCAGGCCGCGGCGGCCTCCTCGGAGGGGCGGTAGCGCTGCTCCGAGGCCTCCGGGTGCACCGCCAGGCCGCGCCGGGCCAGCAGCCCGAGCGCCTCGTCGTACAGGCCGGGGGAGCGCAGTGCCTCGGTCAACTCGGCCTGGACGTCGGGCATTTCGCCGTACATGTTGAGCAGTGCGGCGTTCTTGTTGCCGAGCAGGAACTCCAACTGCAGGAAGGCCGAGGACTGGAAGCCGGAGGCCTCGCCGAACAGGGCGCGGAAGGAGTTGAACTCCTGCGGCGTCATGGTGGCCAGTAGGTCCCACGACTCCACCAGCACGTCCTGCACATGGGTGCCGCGGCGCAGTGCGGCCAGCGCGCCGGTCAGGTCGTCCTCGCGCAGCGCCTGCCGGGCGATCGTCCACTCGTGCCGCAGCAGGTCGAAGAGCAGCTCCATCACCTGGGTGGTGACGATGAACGACAGCTCGGCCGGCTCCTTGCTGCGCGGGTGCTGGAGGCTGTGCAGCTCCTCCAGGCGCACGTACTGCGCGTAGGGGGTGCCCCGACCCGGCCGGCCGCCCCGACCGAACGACAGGTTGGGTGTCTCCACCGTGTCGTGCCCCATCCCGATCCCTCCTGATCCGTCCGGGCACGGTCGCCCGGGGCCGGCGGAGCGGACGGACGTCCTGGTTCCACCGGGGAGCCCATTGTGCGGCGCCGTGGCCCCCCGCTTGAATGGCCGATGAGCACCGCAACCGTGCTTCGGGTTGTCGTTCGCGAGGCGTTCGGTCGATCTGCTTAATGAATGTAAAACCGCCGATCGCAACGCTTCTCGGGAGCCGCCATGGACGCCGTCGACCGCCGCCTGCTGGCCGAACTGCAGGCCGACGCCAGGCTCTCGTACAACGAACTCTCCCGCCGGGTGAGCCTGTCCGCACCCGCGGTGGCCGAACGGGTCCGCCGCCTGGAGGCGGACGGGGTGATCAGCGGCTACCACGCCCACGTCGACCCCACCCGGGCCGGACTGCCGATCACCGCACTGGTCCAGGTCCAGTGCTACGGCCCGCGCTGCGTGCTGCGCGACCCCGAGGTGGCGACCTGGCCGGAGGTGCTGCAACTGCACCGGGTCACCGGCGGGGCGTGCTGCGTGCTGCTGGTCGCGGTGGCGACGATGGCCGAGTTCGAGGCGCTCTGCGACCGGCTCGGCGGGTACGGGCCGCCGGCCAGCTCGATGATCCTCTCCAGCCCGGTGCCCTGGCGCCCGCTGCTGCCGAACTGACGGCCGGGCGGCCGGGCGGCCGCGCGGTCGTGCGGTCGTGTGGCACCGGCGGTCGTGCGGTACCGGCCGCCGTGCGTTGACGTCGACGTCAGGGAGTAGCTTCCTCGGCATGCCGAACGAGCGCCACATCCTGCTGCTGTCCGGGAGCCTGCGGGCCGGCTCCGCCAACGAGGCCGTGCTGCGCACCGCCGCCGCGGTGGCCGACACCCTGCCCGGCCTCCGGACCACGTACTACCCGGGCCTGGCCGGACTGCCGCACTTCAACCCGGACCACGACACCGACCCGCTGCCGGAGCCGGTGGCCGCGCTGCGGGCGGCGATCGGGGTGGCCGACGCGCTGCTGGTCTGTACCCCCGAGTACGCCGGGACGCTGCCGGGGGCCTTCAAGAACCTGCTGGACTGGACGGTCGGCGGGATCGAGATCTCGGACAAGCCCGCGGCCTGGATCAACTGCGCCGGCCCGGGCCGCGGCCGGGGCGCCGAGGCCACCCTGGGCACCGTGCTCGGCTACACCGGCGCGGCGGTGCTGGCGGAGGCCTGCGTCCGGATCCCACTGGAGCGCGGCGCGGTCGGCCCGGACGGGCTGGTCGCCGACCCGGCGGTGCGCGGGCGGATCGGCGAGGTGCTGGCCCGCCTGGCGGCCGGCTGAGCCGGCCGCGGTCGGTGCGCCGCGGTCAGTGCGCCGCCGGCAGGTGCACCCCGAGCCCGGCCAGGCCCTCCAGGAACAGCTCGACGCCGACCGCCGCCAGCAGCAGGCCGAGCAGCCGGGACAGCACCTCCAGCGAGGTGCTGTGGGTGCGCCGCATCAGCGGTGCGAGGACGGCCACGCAGACGTAGTTGAGTGCCACCACGGCCACGTACGCCCCGGCGACGGCGGCCTTCCAGCCCCAGTCGTCCCGGTTGAGCGAGGCGACCAGCACGGCGGTGATCGCGAGCGGGCTGGCGATGTACGGCAGCAGCAGCTCGCGGATGCCGTCCGCCAGCGGGTTCGCCAGGTGATCGTCGTCGTCGCCGTCCGCGCCGAGGTGCAGGCCGAAGACCAGGGCGACCGCGTAGACGAAGAAGATCGCCCCGCCGGCGAGCTGCAGCGACTGGTCGCTGATGTGGAAGAGGGTGGTGACCTCGTCCGCCCCGAAGCCGAGCACCAGGCCGATCACCGCCGAGATGACGGTGCTCAGCGCGGCCAGGCCGCGCAGCTCCCGGTTGCTGCGGGTACCGGCCAGCCGGGCGAAGGACAGCATGGTCTTCGGCGGGCCGACCACGGCGAAGAAGGTGATGAAGGCGCTGCCGAGGTTGAAGACGAACATGGGCCCAGCATGACCGCGGCGCCGGGTGCGACCGCTCCGCCACGCCACGCCCCGCGCTCGGGCGTGGCGCGGATCTCCCCGTTCGCGGTTCATTCCGCACAGTGGGCGGATTCGCCCGGATGGCGGTCCCGGCTCGAACGGGCGAGCGCTCTCGGGTGCCATGGAGGTAGGTGCCACGGAGGTGGGTGCGACCGCTCCCCGGCGGTACGACCACTCCTCGGCGGAAACGAGGATGCGACATGTGCCTGAACCGTAAGGACCTGGGCCTGCTGGCCCTGCGCAGTGCGGTCGGCGGGGTGCTGATCGCGCACGGCACCCAGAAGCTGTTCGGCTGGTTCGGTGGCGCCGGCCTGGAGGGGACCACCCAGGCGATGGACCACATGGGCTTCCACCCGGCCCGGGAGAGCGCCATCGCGGCGGGCCTCGGCGAGGCGGGCGGCGGCGCGCTGCTGGTGGCCGGACTGGCCACCCCGGCGGCCGGCGCGGTGGTGGCCGGAACGATGGCCGGCGCCGTGGCGGTGCACGCCCCGGCGGGCTTCTTCATGACCGGTGGCGGCTACGAGTACCCGGCGTTCCTCGGCGCGACCGGGCTGGCGATCGGCCTGGCCGGCCCGGGGCGGTACTCCCTGGACCACTGCACCGGGCACGTCTTCGACCGGCCGTGGGTCGGCGCGCTGGCCTTCGTGGCGAGCGCGGCGGGCGCGTACGGGGTGGTGGCTCGGCGCCGTCACCTGGTGCGGCTGCGCGAGGAGCGGGCGGCGGTGGAGGCGGACGAGCAGGAGGGCTCCGGGCTGTCGTAGGGCCGCTCCGACGGTTCCGGTCCGGCGGTTCCCGTCCGGCGGTTCCCGTCCGGTGGTTCCCGTCCGGCGCCGCGCGCCCGGTGGGAAGCGTCGGACCCGCCCCGTGGCGCGGCCCGGGCGTCACCCGGAGGCAGCACCCCTGCTGGCGGGGGTGGCGGGCGGCTCGGAAGGTGGGCGGGGAGTGTGCCGGGCAGCCCGGCGCCGGGAAGGAACGAGGACCCCATGGACCCCATGGACCGCACGGACCGTCGGCCGCCCGTCCGAGTCGCCTCCGGGCCGCGCCCGGCCGTACCGGTGAAGCGTCAACACAGGCTCGTCACGGGGGTGTTGGCCGTCACCGTGCTGGGTTCGGCGGTGCTGGCCGGCTGCTCCTCCGGCAAGAGCGCGAGCAGCTCGGCCTCCTCGGCGGCCGGGGAGGCGCAGAAGCTGGCGAGCGCCGCGGCCTCCGCCGCCTCGGCACTGGCCTCGGCGGCCGGCGGGGTGGGCGGGGCGATCTCCTCGGCGGAGGCGGAGGCCTCGTCGGCGATCTCCGCGGCCTCCTCGGCGGTCGCCGGGATCAAGGGCGGCCTGGACGCCAAGGGGGACGTCTCGGTCGGGTCGGTGTCGACCGGTTCGGACGGCAAGCCGCAGGTGCAGCTGACCGTCACCAACCACGGGCAGCAGTCGTACCGGTACGTGGTCCAGGTGAACTTCACCGACGGGAGCGGCAAGCTGCTGGACGCGACCGCGGTGACGGTCGACGACGTGGCCGCGGGCGGGAGCGCCCAGGCGACCGCGCACGCCAACCGGGACCTCTCCGGGACGGTCAAGGCCGAGGTGGCCAACGCCGTCCGCTACTGAACCGCCGCAGCTCAGGCCCGGTTCGCGGCCGCGGTCGGCGCGGCGCGGAACCTTAAGCGGGTCTCAAGGGCCAACAGCACCCCTTGACGGGGGAGTTGGTCTAGTCCATTTTTATTGCCCAGGTGCAGGGAGCCCCTGAACCGGCGTCACCGGCCTCGTGCCGGGGGCGCCGGTTCGGCACATCCCGGTGTCCGTCAAAGGCCTGCCCGCTCGATTCCCACCCCTTGTCTGTCATGTCCCGGTCGTCCGGCCCCACCCCGGATGTGCCACCCCACCGGGCGACGGAACCCCCACACCCAGGAGTCACGCACCCATGCTGCGCTCACGCATTGAAAGGGCCGGGACCCCGGCTCCGGACGGGCCCCGCCGGCGCCGCCCGAAGAGCCTGGCCGCCATCGCGGCCGGCACCACCGCCTCCCTGCTGCTCGGCGCGGGCCTCGCGCTGACCGGCGGCGGCGCGGCCAACGCCGCGACCACCAACTCCACCGGCGCGCCCGCCACCAGCGGCGGCATCAAGGTCGCCTACTACGACCAGTGGTCGGTCTACGCCAACGCGTACTACCCGAAGACGATCCAGGACACCGGCGTGGCCGGGAAGCTGGACTACCTGATCTACGACTTCGCCAACATCTCCCCGACCGACCTGGGCTGTTTCGAGGCGACCAAGGCCGCCGACACCAACGACAACAACCCCAACGCCGGTGACGGCGCGGCCGACGCCTTCGCGGACTACCAGAAGAGCTTCGGCGCGGACATCTCGGTGGACGGCGTCGGCGACGTCTGGAACCAGCCGATCGCGGGCAACTTCAACCAGCTGAAGAAGCTGAAGGCGAAGAACCCCAACCTCAAGATCCTGCTCTCGATCGGCGGTTGGACCTACTCCAAGTACTTCTCGTCGGCGGCCGCCACGGACGCCTCGCGCAAGCACCTGGTCTCGTCCTGCATCGACATGTTCATCAAGGGCAACCTCCCGTCCGACGCCGGCTACGGCGGTCCGGGTACGGGCAAGGGCCTCTTCGACGGCATCGACATCGACTGGGAGTACCCGGGCGGCGGCGGCCACACCGGCAACATCTCCAGCCCGGCCGACAAGCAGAACTTCACCCTGCTGCTGCAGGAGTTCCGCAACCAGCTGGACGCCCAGGGCAAGGCCGACGGCAAGACCTACGCGCTGTCGGCGGCGGTCGGCGCCGGCCAGGACAAGATCATGAACGTCGAGACCGACAAGATCGGTCAGTACCTGACCTTCCTCGACGTCATGACCTACGACATGCACGGCGGTTGGGACCCCCAGGGGCCGACCAACCACCAGGCCCCGCTGTACTCCGGCCCGAACGACCCGTCGACCCCGGCCAAGCCGGGCAACGGCAAGTACTCGATCGACAACGCCATCAAGGCCTGGACGGCCGGCGACGCCCAGTACGGCATCCCCGGCGGCTTCCCGGCCAACAAGATCAACATGGGCGTGCCGTTCTACTACCGCGGCTGGACCGGCGTCCAGAACAACGGCAAGAACGGCCTCTTCCAGCCCGCCACCGCCCCGGCCGCCGGCGCCGCGATGTCCGGCAACGTCCCGGGCATCCAGATGTACAAGGAGCTGGCCGGCTTCGTCGACAACCCGTCCAAGACCTACTGGGACGACGACGCCAAGGCCGCCTACTTCTACGACGGCAACACCTTCTGGAGCGGTGAGAACGCCAAGTCCGTCCAGGCCAAGCTCGACTACGCGCACTGCAACGGCCTCGGCGGCTCCTTCGCCTTCTCGCTGTACGACCTGGGTACCAACACCACCCTGTTCGACACGATGGTGAACGCCACCAACGGCTCCGCGGCCGGCTGCCCGGCCCCGCCGACCGGCACCCCGACCCCGACCCAGACCCCGACCGGCACCCCCACGGGCACGCCCACCGGCACCCCGACCGGCACGCCCACCGGCACCCCGACCGGCACCCCGTCCTCGCCGGCGACCTGCCCGGCCGCCCCGAGCTGGGACCCGAACGCCACCTACGCGGCCGGCGGCACCAAGGTCTCCTGGAAGGGCCACTACTACACCAACAAGTGGTGGACCAAGGGCGACGACCCGAGCCAGAGCGGCCAGTGGGGCGTCTGGACCGACAACGGTCCCTGCTGAGCGGCTGAGCGGCTGAGCGGCTGAGCAGCTGAGCGGTACCTGACCTGGAACGAGTCCGGCCCGCCGGGGGAGCACCCCCGGCGGGCCGGACTCACGCGTTCCCGTCGAACCGGCGTCACGGGGCCAGGTCGGCCGTGCGCCCGAGCGCGTCCGGCTGGCTCTCCTCGATCCGCCGCAGCATCCGGGCCAGCAGGGCGGAGAGCGCGGTGCGCTCCTCGCCCGCGATGTCCTGGAGCAGCTCCTCCTCGAACACCGCCGCCATCCGCATCGACTCCAGCCACTTGTCGCGGCCGTTCTCGGTCAGCTCGATGATCACCCGCACCCGGTTGGACTCGTCCCGCTCCCGGGTGACCAGGTCCTCGGCCACCATCCGGTCGATCCGGTGGGTCATCGCGGCCGGGGTGAGCCCCAGCCGCTTGGCCAGCTCGCCCGGCCCCAGCTGGTACGGGCTGCCGCTCACCACCAGCGCCTTGAGCACCTCCCACTCGGCGGAGGTGATTCCGAGCACAGTCAGCTGCCGGTCGTACGCGACGCCCATCCGCCGGGAGACCCGGTTGAGGGTCTGCACGATCGTCTCGACCTGAGGGTCGACGGTGGGGAACTCCCGCTGGTAGAGGGCGACTTGCTCGGCGATGCCGAGCTCCAGGGGAGTGCTCCGCGGCGGCTTGTCGGCAGCCGGCGACGGCTTGTCCGTAGTCATGCGGACCAGTGTCGCACGGGCGTGCACTCCTTAAGCCTTTGACTCCGCAGTCTTCCGGTGCTAAGACTTTATCTCGTCACAGTTTAGGTCTGAAATCTTCCGGGCTTAAGAGTTCCAGTCGAAATAGAGAAGGGATGTGCACGGTGACCGGCACGGTGAAGCAGCAGAGGCAGCAGCGCGGGGCGGGCGGCCCGCTGCGCCGCGTCCAGATCGGCAACGCGCTCAGTGCGTTCGGCAGCGGGTTCACGATGCCGTACATGTTCGTGTACGTGGACCAGGTGCGCGGGCTGGGTTCGCTGGCGGCCGGGATGGTGTTCACCGTCTTCGCGCTGGCGGCGCTGGCCGTGCTCCCGTTCACCGGGCGCGGCATCGACCGCTACGGTCCCCGTCCGGTGCTGCTGGTGGGTGCGGCGCTGGCCTCTACCGGCGCGTTCGCCTTCGGCCACGCCACCGGCACCCCGGCCCTGCTGGTCTCCTCGTTCCTGTTCGGCGCGGGTGTCACCACCTGCCAGCCGGCGCTCGCCACGATGATCGTCCGCTGCTCCACGGCGGCGACCCGCTCGCACGCCTTCGCGCTGCAGTTCACCCTGGTCAACCTGGGCATGGGCATCGGCGCGCTGGTCGGCGGGCAGATCGTGAACGTCGCCGACCCGGCCAGCCTCACCCGGCTGTTCACCATCGAGGCGATCACCTTCCTCGGCCTGGCCCTGGTCACCGGCACCGCACGGATGCCCAAGACCCAGCTGAGCGTCGTCCAGCAGCAGAGCGACGGCCCGACGGGCCTGCGCGCCCTGCTCGCCGACAAGGCGATGGTGCGGCTCAGCATCCTCGCCGGGCTGATCTTCTTCACCTGCTACGGCCAGTTCGAGTCCGGCGTCGCGGCCTTCGCCACCGACACCGTCGGCACCGCGCCGTCCACCCTGGGCCTCGCGATCGGCGCCAACGCGGTGACCATCGTGGTGCTGCAGATGTTCATGGTGCGGATCACCGCGCGCCGCCGCCGCACCACCGCGATGGCCGCGGCCGGCGTGGTCTGGTTGGCTGCCTGGGCGATGGCCCTGGTGGCCGGCCTGATACGGACGGAGACCATGGCCGCCACGGTCGCCATCGTCTCGATCTACGCCCTGTTCGGCGTCGGGGAGTCGCTGCTCGCGCCCACCATGGGCCCGATGGTCGCGGACCTCGCCCCGGCCCGGCTGCTCGGCACCTACAACGCCGGGTACGCCCTGGTGAAGCAGATCGCGATCGCGGTCGGCCCGGCCGTCGGCGTGCTGCTGGTCGGCTCCGGCACCTGGCCGCTCTACCTCGCGGCCATGGCGGGCTCGACGCTGCTGATCGTCCTGCTGGCGCTGCGGCTGCGCCCGTACCTCACGGCCGAGCAGGACAACGCGGCCCCGGCCGTGGTCCGCACCCCGGCCCCGGTCCGGGAGCGGGAGCTGCAGACCGCCGCGTGACGAATATCCAAGCGGGCGCCGACCAGATCACCTGGTCGGCGCCCGTCGCGCTTGGCTTCCCGACTGCTGCCCCATAGGGTCAGTGGCTGTCGATCGCCCGGCTCCCGCCGGCACCTGAGACGGCGAATCGGCGAGGCTTTGACATCATCCCCAGCGTGAATGCGGGGGACTCCAACCCTCACGGGTCGGGCTTTCTGCTTCACAGCCGTTCGCCGACCTGGATCACCAGCGAAGGGACGGTGTGCCGCCCATCGGCCTTACGTCAGCTCCACAGACCTGACATCCCGCCAGCCCGGCGGTAGGCCCGGCCGACTTGGTTCTCGCCGACCGGGCATCGACAACCTATCGCCAGTTCGGATTATCCCGAGCGGATAGGGTGGCGATTCGCCCGAATGAGTGAATCGTTGAAGCCCGAGCCGCTGTGTCGGGAAATCTGGTTCCTTCCCCCTGTCGAAGCGGGGGCATCCCCGGAGGTATCCGATGACGCAAGCGGCGCTCACGCACCCCCCGGCGGCCCGGGCCACCGCCGACCCGGATCCGGCACCGGCCCCGCGCGGAGGTCTGCTCCGCTGGGCGGCCGACCACTCCGGCTGGCTCGGCCCGATCGGCGTCGCGGTCTTCGCGGGCCTGCTGCGGTTCTGGAACCTCGGCTACCCCAACGCCTTCGTCTTCGACGAGACGTACTACCCCAAGGACGCCTGGTCCCTGCTCCAGCAGGGCTACGAGGGCACCTGGCCCGACCACGCCAACGCCGACATCCTGGCCGTCCCGCAGTCCATCCCGCTCACCTCCGCGCCCGAGTTCATCGCCCACCCGCCGCTCGGCAAATGGGTGATGGCGATCGGCGAACAGCTGTTCGGGCTGCATCCCTTCGGCTGGCGGTTCATGACCGCCCTGCTCGGCACCCTCGCGGTGCTGATGCTGGCCCGGATCGGCCGTCGGCTCTTCGGCTCCACCCTGATCGGCTGCACCGCCGCCCTGCTGATGTCCGTCGACGGCCTCCAACTGGTGATGAGCCGGGTCGGACTGCTCGACGGCATCCAGATGTTCTTCGTGCTCGCCTCCTTCGGCGCCCTGCTGGTCGACCGCGACCATGCCCGCGCCCGGCTGGCGGCGGCCACCGACGGCGACACCGTCCGGCTCGGCCCGCGCCCCTGGCGGATCGCCGCCGGGGTGCTCATCGGCGCGGCCTGCGCGGTCAAGTGGAACGGCGCCCCGATCCTGGCCGCCTTCGGCCTGCTGACCGTGCTCTGGGACCAGTCCGGCCGCCGCGGCGCCGGCGCCCGCCGCCCCTGGCGCTCCATGCTGCGCCGGGACGCCGTACCCGCCTTCCTCGCCATGGTCGGCTCCGCCGTGGTGGTGTACGTCGGTGCCTGGAGCGGCTGGCTGGCCAGTGGCGCGAACGGCGAGGGCGGCTACGACCGGCACTGGGCCGACGGCCGCGCCGGGCTCTCCCCCGACCACGCCTTCGGCATCCCGCTGCCGCAGGTCTCGATGAGCTGGGTGCCCGGGCCGCTGCGCAGTCTGTGGCACTACCACTCGCAGATGTACGACTTCAACACCGGCCTGAGCACCCCGCACACCTACCAGTCCAACCCCTTCTCCTGGCTGGTCGACGGCCGCCCGGTCTCGATGTACTGGGAACCGGCCCAGGGCGGGACCCGCGGCTGCACCTCCTCCGGCGGCTGCGCGGCCCAGATCCTCGGCCTGGGCACCCCGTTCCTCTGGTGGGCGGCCTGCTTCGCGCTGGTCTACCTGCTGTGGCGCTGGTTCTTCCGCCGGGACTGGCGCTCGGGCGCCGTGCTGTGCGCGGTCGCCGGGATCTACCTGCCCTGGTTCCAGTACCAGGAGCGGACGATCTTCTCCTTCTACATGGTCGTGCTGGTGCCGTTCCTGTGCCTGGCCGTCGCCCAGATGCTCGGCGCGATGCTCGGCCCGGTGGGCTGCAGCCCCCGGCGCCGCCGGTACGGCGCGGCGGCGGCCGGGCTGATCGTGCTCGCGATCGTCGGCTGCTTCGCCTTCTTCTACCCGCTGTACACGGGCGAGGTGATCCCGATGTCGTCCTGGCAGGACCGGATGTGGTTCACCAGCTGGATCTGACGCCCGCGGGGCCGCTGCCGGTGCCGCCGCCGGTGCCGCCGGCGGTCACGGCGGCGGTCACGGCGGGGTGTTCGACGGCGTCGGGTAGGCTGGGGCGCGTTGAAGGGGAGTAGCCCTCCACCGGACCGTCGACATACTGGCCCTCACGGGCCCGGCGCCCGGGGCACCGCTCGGTTGGCGGGTGCCGGCGAGACCTTCGGCCGCAGTGCTGTGACCATTTCCAGTGCTGTCGGGCCGAAGCGTCCCCTGACGGACCTGCGGAGGCCGGGCAGCCCGACCGAGGGATTCCTCCGATGAGTTTGACCGTTGCCGCGTTGACGTTCGGCATCATCTTCCTGGCCGAACTGCCGGACAAGACCGCGCTGGCCAGCCTGGTGCTCGGCACCAAGTACCGGGCGAGCTACGTCTTCGCGGGTGTCGCCGCCGCGATGCTGGTCCAGGTGGTGCTGGCGCTGGTCGCCGGGCACCTGCTCTCGCTGCTGCCGCACCGGTGGGTGGAGGGCATCACCGGCGTGCTGTTCCTGGTCGGCGCGGCGATGCTGCTGTTCCACGGCGGGGAGGACGAGGACGAGCACGCCGCCAAGGAGCCGTCCTCGAACCGCTTCTGGAAGGTGGCCGGGACCAGCTTCCTGGTCGTCGCGGTCGCCGAGTTCGGCGACCTGACCCAGATCATGACCGCCAACCTGGCCGCCAAGTACGCCGATCCGCTGGCGGTCGGCCTCGGCTCCTGGCTGGCGCTGTGCGCGGTCGGCGGGATCGCCATCGTGGGCGGGCAGAAGCTGCTCAAGCACGTGCCGATGAAGCTGATCATCCGAGTGGCGGCGGCGATCATGGTGGTGCTGGCCGGGGTCAGCATCTTCGGGGCGATCACCGGCTGACGGTGACCTCCCGCGCCGGTCGGCGCGGACCGGCGGCGGGGGGCCAGCGGCCCGGCGGCCGGGGGCAGCGGCGGGGTCAGCAGCCCGGGTCGGCGGTGAGGACGGCCTGGGTCTTGGGACCGTAGACGCCGTTCTCGCCCTTGATGCGGTTCTGGCCCTGGTAGTCCTGCAACGTCGTGCGGGTCCAGTAGTCGAAGGTGCCGGTGATGATCGACTTGTCGACGTAGCCGCACTCGGCGTTGTAGAGCAGCTGCTGCATCGCCTTGACGTCCGGTCCGCTCATGCCGATCTGGAGCACCCGCGGGGTCTGGGTGGCCGTCGGCGTGGGGGTGGGCGTCGGGGTCGGTGTGGGCGTCGGGGTGGGGGTCGGTGTCGGTGTGGGGGTGGGGGTGGGCGTCGGGGTGGGCGTTCTGGTCGGGCTCGGCTTACGGGTGGGCGTGGGGGTCGGGCTCGGCGCCTCGGTGGTCGGCGCCGCGGAGTCGGTCGGCGGGGCGGCCAGGGTCGGCGGGTCCACCGGGGCGGGGGCGAGCGAGGTGCTGGGCGCCGGTGCGGCCCGGCGGGCCGGCTCGGAGGAGGGCGTCACGGCGTACGCGAGGCCCACGGTGAGCGCCAGCAGTCCGGCGCCGATGCCCGCGATCAGTCCCTTGCGCCCGGCGAACGGGCTGCGCTCGGCCTGCTCGGCCGCCCGGCGCGCGGCCCGTCCGCCGGGGGCGGCGCCGGGTTCGGGTGCGCCGTTGCCGAACGGGAAGTAGCCGAGGTCGTCCCCGCCGCCGGGCGGGGCGGGCGGCCCCGGCTGGACCGGCTGGACCGGTGGCAGGACGCTGGTCGCGTACGCGTCCGGCGCGGGGCCCGGGACGGGCGGCAGCACGGTCGTCGCGTAGGCGTCCGCGTCCGGCCCGAGCGGGGGCGTGCCCGGTCTGCCCTGGAGACCCGGCTGGGCCGGCTGACCCGGCTGGACCGGTCGGCCCGGCTGGACCGGTGGCAGGACGGTGGTCGCGAACGGGTCGGTGGTCAGCGGCGGCTCGTCCGCGACCTGGTCCGGCGCCTGCGGCACGTACGGGCGGACCAGCGGTGGGCCCTCCAGGTGCGGGAGGACGGCGGTCTCGTCGAGGCTCCGGTCGGGGAGGCAGCCGCACCCGGTGGAGCGGGCGGTGCCGCACGTCGGGCAGTGCTGGTCCGGCATCGGCCGGTCCTCCTCGGTTCTCGGGTCTCGCGATCGCGCCTGATTATGCAGGACGTCCCGGAGGGTGGACAGGGGCGTCCGGCCCCCGGCGGGGGTGTTGTGCCGGTTGGTGGTGGTTGGCCCCGGCGGAAACCGCCGGGGCGCGTGGGATGGCCCGGGTGCTTACGTTCGGCTCAACCGGGCGGCGCAAAACGGGACGAATCTGCCAGCATGGGGAACCGGGAGTGATCATCCACCGGGCGTCCGGTGGTCCGGCCCCGCCACCCCGCGACCCTACGGAGACGCCATGACGGACCCTCCCCCGACCTCCGGCCGGGGGTACCCCCGTGCCGCGTCCGACCGGAGCCCGGCGGCCGAGTCCGGCCCGCCCGAGGTCACCGTCCCCAACCTGTGGGTGCCCATCGGTGCCCTGCTGCTGGCGATGCTGCTCGCCGCCCTCGACCAGACCATCGTCTCCACCGCGCTGCCCACCATCGTCAGCGACCTCGGCGGCCTGGACCACCTGTCCTGGGTGGTCACCGCCTACCTGCTCGCCTCCACCGCCGCCACCCCGCTCTGGGGCAAGCTCGGCGACATGTACGGCCGGAAGCGGTTCTTCCAGGCCTCCATCGTGATCTTCCTGATCGGCTCGATGCTCTGCGGACTCGCCCAGGACATGGGCGAGTTGATCGCCTTCCGGGCGCTCCAGGGGCTCGGCGGCGGCGGGTTGATGGTGCTCTCCCAGGCGATCGTCGGGGACCTCGTCGCCCCTCGGGACCGCGGCAAGTACCAGGGCGTCTTCGGCGCCGTCTTCGGCGTCACCAGCGTCCTCGGACCGCTGCTCGGCGGCCTGTTCGTCGACCACCTCAGCTGGCGCTGGGTCTTCTACGTCAACCTGCCGATCGGCGTCGTCGCCCTGGTGGTGATCGCCGCGGTGCTGCACGGCCGGGAGGTCCGGCGCGAGCACCGGATCGACTACCTGGGCACCGCGCTGATCGCCGCCGTCGCCACCTGCCTGGTGCTGATGACCTCGCTCGGCGGCACCACCTGGGCCTGGAGCTCCTGGCAGGTCGTCGGCCTGGGGGTGCTCGGCCTGGCGCTGCTGCTGGTCTTCGTCCAGGTGGAGCGGGCGGCCGCCGAGCCCGTCCTGCCGCTGCGGCTGTTCCGCTCGCGGACCTTCAGCCTGGTCGCGGTGATCTCCTTCGTGGTCGGCTTCGCGATGTTCGGCGCCCTCACCTACCTGCCGACCTTCCTCCAGGTGGTCCAGCAGGTCTCGCCCACCATGTCCGGCATCCACATGCTGCCGATGGTGCTCGGCATGCTGGTCACCTCGATCGGCTCCGGCCAGATCGTCGCCCGCACCGGCCACTACCGGATCTTCCCGATCGCCGGGACGGCCGTCACCACGGTCGGCCTGCTACTGCTCTCCCGGCTGGACGAGCACAGCAGCACCGCCGAGATGAGCCTCTACTTCCTGGTCTTCGGCCTCGGGCTGGGCCTGGTGATGCAGGTGCTGGTGCTGATCGTGCAGAACTCGGTCGGCTACCAGGACCTCGGGGTGGCCACCGCCGGCGCCACCTTCTTCCGCTCCATCGGCGCCTCCTTCGGCGTCTCCATCTTCGGGACGATCTTCGCCAGCGGCCTGCGCTCCCGGCTCGCCGACGCCCTGGCCGGGCAGCCGCTGCCACCGGGCTTCCAGGTGGAGGCGATCACCGCCGACCCTCGCCTGATCACCCGGCTGCCCGCCGCCGCCCAGGCCGGTGTCCACCACGCGTACGCCGAGTCGATCACCCGGGTGTTCCTCTATGCGGTGCCCGTCGCGGTGGTCGCCTTCGTGCTGTCGCTGTTCCTGCGCGAGCAGAAGCTGCGCTCCACGGTGACCGCGCCCGACCTGAGCGAGTCCATCGGGATCAACCCGGTCGAACGCTCCTCCCTGGACGAGATCGCCCGCGCGCTGTCCGTACTGAGCACCCGGGAGGCCCGGCGCGACCTCTTCCGCCGGATCACCGCCACCGCCGGACTCGACCTGCTGCCCGCCTCCAGCTGGCTGCTGCTGCAGATGCACCACCACGGCTCGGTGGAGCCCGCCGAGCTGGCCGAGCGGCGGATCGTCCCGGTCTCGGTCGTCGAGGAGGCCGTCCGGGAGGTGGAGGGCCGCGGCCTCGCCGCCCGCTCCGGCGGGCTGCCGCTGCGGCTCACCGAGCCGGGGGAGGAGGCGGCGCTGCGCCTGGTCGCGGCCCGGCGCACCCAGCTCGCCGAACTGCTGGGGGACTGGGACGAGAAGGAGTACGACGACCTCGCCGCCCTGCTCACCCGGCTGAGCTCCGCGCTCTGCGCCGACCGGCGCGACCGGCCCGACCCGCCGCTCGACCCCCAGCCGCCGTACCGAGGGGAGGGGCGGTCGTTCTGAGACCTCTTTCACGGGTTCACGGGCCGCCGAACCAGCGCGGGGTGTCGAGCCGGAACGGGTCCCCGGGGGCGAGCTGCCGCAGGCCGTCCTCGATCCGGCGCAGCTGCTCCTCGCCGAGGGTGGCGGACCACTCGGCGCGCAGCTCGTCGAAGATCCGGGCGGAGCGGACCAGGCAGTCCACGCCCCGGTCGGTGAGCCGGACCACCTTGCGCCGGGCGTCGGCCGGGTCGCTGCCGCGCTCGACGTAGCCGAGCTGCTCCAGGTTCTCGACGGTCTTGCCCGCGGCCTGCTTGGAGACGCCGAGCCGGCGGCCGAGTTCGACGGCGGTGGTGCCGTGGGGGCCGATCGCCTGGAAGACGAAGCCGTGCATCGGGCGCAGGTCGGGGTGGCCCTCGCGGGCGATGCGCTCGTGCAGCTCGTCGATGATCGTCCGGAACGCGAGCAGCAGGCGCAGCGGCAGCTCGAAGCCGGGCGGGGCGGGGTCACTTGACATGATAGACAACCTCATTGACCATATAGACAACGACATTGTCCACCTTAAGGGGTTCCTTCGCCATGCCCGTGATCCGCTCCGCCGACGCCCGTCGCACCGAGACCCCGAACGCCGTCATGACCACCCTCGCCTCGCCCACCCAGGGCGCGACCGCCCTCGCCCAGTGGCGGGTCGAGATGCCCGCCGACCGGCAGGGACCGCTGCACGCCATGGACACCGAGCAGATCTGGACCCTGCTCGCCGGCTCGGCCACCGTCGCCCTGTCCGGCGAAACCCTGACCATCGCCGCCGGCGACACCCTCGTCCTCCCCGCCGACGCGCCCCGCCGCATCACCACCGCCGAAGGCTTCACCGCCCTGGTCGCCTCCCCCTCCCCGTCCCACGCCTACAACCCGGACGCCCGCACCCCCGACGGCGCCTGCGCCCTCGCCCCGCGCGACGCGGAACGCCTCCTCCCGGCATGGATCGCCTGAACCGGCGGCGTGTGAGGTGTAGCAGACTGCTGCTCGTAGGGAGCAACCGAGCCGGCGGCCGTACGGGCCCCGGCGGACCAGTTCACTGAGGAGCGGCATGTCCGTTGTCAAGATCAACGTACTGACGGTGCCCGCCGAGCAGCGCGAGGTGCTGGAGCAGCGCTTCGCCTCGCGGGCCGGCGCGGTGGAGAACTCCGACGGCTTCGAGTGGTTCGAGCTGCTGCGCCCGGTCGAGGGGACCGACCAGTACCTGGTCTACACCCGCTGGCGTGACGAGGAGTCCTTCAAGGCCTGGATGGAGGGCCCGATGAAGTCCGCCCACCAGGGCGGCGGCGAGGGCGGCGAGGCCCCGAAGCGGCCGGCCGCCTCGGGCTCCACGCTGTGGTCCTTCGAGGTCGTCCAGTCGGCCGGCCCGAAGGCCTGAACCGGCGAAAGGCGAATCGTCCGCCCGGAGTTCGTATGCTCCGGGCGGACACCCCGGCGGGTGACTGTCAGCACGATGTGACGGGATACATACTGAGCAGAGTCGCCGTGGGTATGGACGACACTCCGGTGACGAGTGCGGTCGGGCGAATCAGAACCTGGTGCTGATCCGCTGATACCAGTTCACCGCACGACCCGCCGGAGGGGGTCGTGACCCTGACGAGGTTCGAGGCCTTGGCCTGGGTGGTCGTCCAGGCGACGGCAACGGCGCCCACGATCAGCACCAGGCCGAGCACGGAACAGGCTGACGCCCGGGCCAGAGCCCTGGTCACCCGGGACGCCTCCCGCTCGTTCCACCGGCGTAGTGCCTGTCCGCCGAGCAGCATCTCCGGCTCAGGAGCCCCGTGGGCCGCTCGCATCGCCAGGAGCGAGCCGGTGACGAGCAGCGCGAACGCCCCCACCAGAAGGCCGGTGGCGACGAAGCGAGCCCAGTCCGGCAGGTCGGCCAGATTGTCCCGGCCTTTCAGCAGGGCCAGTACGGTGAGCAGCGCCGTCAGCCCGGTCAGCCCGGTTCGCCAACCCTCGGCCTGTCGGCGGAGTTCGGGCAGGCGGGTGAATTCGAGTTCACGGGCGAGTTCGGCCCAGCGGCGATCGGAACGGCTGCTCACGCTCGGATCCTCCAGCTGCCACCACAGCCGATGAAGGCGGAGTCCGGGGGGAGTTCGGGGTGCATGTGCCCGCATTCGCAGAAGTGCACCTCCGTGACCAGCGGCTCGGACTCGTCCGGATCGTGCTGCTGCCCGATGAGCAGATCGAGAAGTCCCTTGGTGCCGACCCCGGGGATTCCTCGGGGGATTTCCGTCTCGGTGTGACCGTGGCAACGCGGACAGATGCCGCGCACGATGATTCCACGCCCGTCGGCAGCGGGAGATTGGCTGAAGCCCGGGGAGTCGATGACGCCGAGGTCCTCCTCCGCATAGGGCTTGTCGAAGTCGTGCGATGTGCGCTGCGTCAATTCGGTTCCTGTGTCTCGGTTTCCGGTGGGAGTTCGAGGTCGAAGAGTTCCGCGTAGCGCAGGAGGCGTTCTCGCACGAACCTGGATGACTCTCCGATCCCGGCGCCGGCGAAAGCGAGTCGCTCCGGTGTCACCCCGCCCTTCACCGCCGGCAGCATGCCGTTGAGGCCCACTGAGAGGATCGTCAGGTCCTGCCAAGTCGGAACGATGTCGGGGGCGCTGGTCATCGGCGAGATCGTCGACTCCAGCGAGAGGTACGGCATGATTCGCTGCCAGGTGCGGCTTGCCGGCTCGCCGAGTCGGCCTGCGATGCTGATGAGGTCGAGCGGATCGAGTGGGTCGTCCTGTCCGGACAAGCGGCAGGTCGGATCCAGCGCCTCTACGTCCTGTTCGTTCGGCACGTCTTCGGGCAGTGCGGCGACGGCTTCGGTGGCGAGCTCGGGAACCAGTGCGCCGATGGCCCGCAAGGGCGCCAGTAGTTCGAACGCGGCGCGCGCGCCGACGTTCTTCGCGCGGGCGTAGCCGATGAGACGTGCCGGAGTGAGGCGCGCCCAACGGGGGCTCTCGACCCACTCGTCGTACTCCTCGTCGTCGCCGAAGTCGATCAGCGCATGGATTTCGTCCCAGGTCGGCCGGTAGCTCTTCAGTTCGTCGCTCAGATCGGGGGCCAGGAGCTCGGCCCCGAGTCCCAGTCGGCGGGATTCCTTGGCCGCTGTCTTCCACAGCACCGAGAGCTTCTGCCTCAACTGCTGGCAGCCGGTGAACAGCACCTCCGAACTGGGAAGGACAGGGTAGTCGGCAGCGTCGAAGGACGGATCACGACCGGAGAACGCGTATCGGCTGGGCAACGGTAGATCATCCCAAACCCGGAGGAGCTGGGCGGCGTTCGGTATGTTCACTCCTGCGGCACGCAACTCGTCCACCGCGTCGCCGAGTTCGGGCCAGGGCATCTCGTACATACGGGCGAACGCGAGATCGCGAAGGGAGATGCCGTTCTCGAGTCGAAGGCCCAGACCGTGCAGCCAGGCGACGACCGATCCGGCTTTTTCCTCGGGAACATGACCGCGTCCGGCCGATCCGTCCGCATACCGGCGCTGGTGAACCAGTTGCAGCTGCTCCGCCTGCCGGGCGAGGAGCTTCTCCGCTTTGCGGAGGGAGATCCCCCATTCAGCGGCCAGGTCGATCGTGGCAGCCCAGGGGAGCATCGCACTGCCGTCGGAGGTCTGGACGACGTAGCGCCGCAACACCGGTGCCAGGTCGAACGGGATCTTGGCCCACAGGTCAGCGAGTGTGTGGTCGGGCGCCGGGCGTCCGAGCCAGGAGAACCGGGAGATTCGCCGCCAGGTCTCCGCGATGCTCAGATCGAGGGCGTCGGCTGCCACGGGCACGTCCCAGGGGTGGGCCAGTGGTCGCCAGGTTCGCTCGTCCGCCTGCTGGTAGAGCAGGGCGAGGTCGTCCTTGCCGCAGACGTGATGGCGGTGATGCTCCGGTACCTCGCCGAGCGGGGCCGGGAGGAACGGGGTGTAGCGGGCGCAGGCCTCGGCCAACTCGCCGAGCGCCCAACTGGTCGTCTCGGAGGCGCGGACGATGCCGCTGAGGTCGGACGGCGCGTGTCGGTAGCCGTGGCCGGGGGCCCCCGGGGACTGTCGATTCGTCCTGGCATCGAAACTGAACCGATCGGGGGGAAGCAGACCGTCCATGATGACCGAGTCGATGAACGTCGGCTTCCAGTCCAGCTCGCCTTCGCGTACGGCTGGCCCGGCGAGGACGGGGTGTGCGACCCGCAGCCCGCGGGCCGCGCGGAGCACACTCGCCGGTGTGATGTTTTGCGAGTAGGCCAACGAGACCACGGTACGCCAGTCCTGGGTGGCCTTCGTGGCGATCTGGGACCAACCCGGCTCGGGTACCGGGTGTCCCGATGAGGAGAAGGAGGCGCGCCAGCTTCCGGAGAGAGGCGTGCGCAACATCGTCGATCGCCAGGGTCGGACGGCGTCCCGGATCGCCCGGTTCTCGTGGTCGTAGCGGTTCTTGTCGCCCAGCTGTTCGTCGATGCCGAACCAACCGACCTTGTCCAGATCGACCGTTTGTCGGTAACGGCCCCTGATCCGGATCCCGCGGCCTCGCCACTCCTTCCAGACCGTCCGGGCCGCCGCGAGGTTCCGGCCTTCCAACTGGTGGAGCCAGTCGAGGTCCAGCTCGGCCCAGCCCGCGAGGGCCTGGGCCCCGCACCGCCACTGGTCCGCCTGCCAGGCCTTGTCGTAGGTCTCCAGCTTCTTGCGGTTGACGCTCAACTCGCCGGAGTGCGAGCCGGTCAGGTTCAGGACGTAGCCGAACGGACGCGCATCGGTGGCGATGCCGTCGCAGAGGATCGCGCCGTCGTCCTTGACCCACCAGAGCGTCCCCGGTACGGCTTCGACGGCCGTGCTCGCCTCGATGGTCCTCTGCCCCGTTCCATCCTGGAGGACGCCCGGCAGCCACACGCTGTCGCAGCCGTTCTCGCTCCACGCCTCCAGTCTGAACTCGCTGAGGTGGACCAGTGACCGGAGCACCGCGGCACATGCCGAGCCGGTCAGGGCGTCAGGATCGCGGAGATAGAGACGGACACGGGTACCGCCTTCGGGGAGCGGCCCGTCGTGCCCACCCTCCTCCTGGACACGGAACAGGCTGCCGCTGCTCGGCACCTCCACCTTCAACGCCGTGTCAGCGAGTCTCCCCACCTCGTCGACCGGCCGCGTGGTGATCGTCATCTCCTCGGCCAGCATGAAGTAGCTGAAGACGCCGATCCCGAACCGACTGTTGGGGTAAAGCCGCAGTGAGCGGTCGTGGCGAAGCCACGCCGCTTGCTCCCTCCGGAACGCGCGGGCCTGCTCGAAACGGCGTCCCGCCTGGGTGAATGTGCTGGTGAGCTGGTCGACCGTCATGCCGACACCGTTGTCGACACACTCGACGTAGCGACCTCGGCCGTCGGTGCCAGTGGTGAACCGGATAGTGCCGGACCATGGTGCCGGCTTACCGCCCGTACCCGCGAGGTATCGCAGGCGCATCTCCCGGTAACGGCAAGCGTCCAAGGCGTTCTGGTACATCTCGCGCAATGCCAGGTTTCGCTCACCGTCGTAGAGCTTCTCTCCCATCAGTAGCCGGCGCACCTCCGTCTGCGCGAGCGAGAACCGCAACAGCGGTACGTCGTAAGCCCGTTGGCCCCTGAAGTCTGCCGGACGCAGTCGCCGGTCGGTGACCCGGGCCGGTAGTCCGGTCAGGAGCAGCGCATCGCGGGAGGCCATCGTGCGGGCCGCGTCGCGCAAGGTCTGGCTGACCTCGTCAGCATCCTCCACGACGGCACTCAGCGTGGCGTGCAGCGCAGGATGCGGGCATACGGCGTCGAGGTGCAGGTCGCGTAGTCCGCCGTCATTGTTCTCCGTGTCCCAGACGGCTTCCCGCAGGACGTCGACCACCTCCTGTGGCCGTACGGAGTCGGAGACGGCCAGGTGCTCGGCAAGGACGTCGGGCAGGGTGCGGGCGTCGAAGGCCATCAGACCGGCCAGGCGCAGGAGTGCGGCGAGCGGGCGGATGCGCAGTTCCTGGACCCGTCCGGGCATGGCGTACCGATTCGGGAGCGCGATGGCATCCTCGGGTGGCAGCCCCAGCGTGCGGCCGGCGGCGATCAGCTGGAGGGCAGCGGACAGCTCGTGGACACGTCCAGCGCGGTCGGCTGCGTCCGACGGATCGACTCCCAACAACTGGGCGGCGAACCTGGTGGCTCTCCCCTCCGGTACCGGTCGGTCATCGGTCTCGAAACGGTCCGCGATCCAGCGGTGCGTCAGCCACATGGCGACCGTCCGCTTCTCCTCCGGCGGATCGTCGTACCACAGGTAGGACTGGGAGAGCTTTTCGGCGACCTGCGGATGGTGCTTGACGACCTGCTCGTACTGCGACCGAAGGATCTCACCGTCGTTCAGGGGCCGGACGTAGTAGGGGGAGACTTCCTTCGCCTGACTGAGCCGGTCGGCCCAGGCCGCTTCGTGCAGGAAGACTCCGGCCACCAGTGCGGTGACCTCCAGCGCGGACAGCTCGGCATCCTCGGTGAGCAACTGCGGCAGGCGGTCCCGAAGGAGCCGGACCGGGAAGTCGTTGTCGGCCCAGAGGTCGGTCAGACGTGTCTGGGTCAGCGGATCGATCCGGCCCGCCTGGGCGAGATGGACGTGGCGCGCCGTTTCGGCGGCAAGGGCGGAGAGAAGCTCCTGGAAGCGGGTTGTGAGGTTCGTGTCCGAGGCCGGTACCCGACTCCACAGCTCGGGCGCGCGGACGGCCTCGCGCCACGGTTCCAGCAGCCGTCTACTCGGGGCGACGACCGTCCGTCGGGTCTCCTCCTCCAAGTCATCCCCGTAGCGAACTTGGGCATCCTGCCGGTCCGCCCGATGGCGCAATGCCAGTTGGCGGGTGCGCAGGGAGGCCGTCCGGTAGACCTGTTCCACGGTGGCGGCCTCGGTCAGCGGACCGAATGCCTCGGCGAGTGCCTGCGTGAAGAAACTGCCGTCGGCTGTGTAACCGCTCCGTTGCCCGGGCTTGCAGCTGATCATGACGGCGAACCCGGCATGTGGCGGGCCCTTGGTGATGCTGCTCCCGAAGGCCACCGGACCGCTGTCCTCCGGCGAGCGGCAGGCGTCGATCAGCCACAGGACCGTTCCCGCGGTGCAGCCGGACAGGTACTTGCTGATGTCTGCGTCGAGCAGGGACTCGGTGATGTGTGGTTGTTCCCAGGCCGCCGGATCGCCATCGGCGGGAGCCAACGCGTCAGAGGGCAGCAGATAGTCGGTGTCGCGGATCCGAACGCCGTGTCCGGAGAAGTACAACAGCAGGGTGCTGCCGACCGGGGCGTCCTGTGCGATCCGGGTGATGCGGTCGGCGATCTCATTGCGGGTCGGGTCCCGCAGCGGTTCGACGTCGTAACCGGCGTCGGTGAGGGCCGCGCCCAACTCTTGGAGGTCCGCGGTGACCGCGCCTTGCAAGGGCGGGAATCGATGCGCCGCAGCTGGGGTTTCGCCCACCCCGATCAGCAAGGCCTTGCGCGTTCCTTCGTCCACGGATCTGCCCCTCCCTTGAGCGCGTCAATGATCCCATCACGCTTGAGGGGCTCCTGTGCGGGGACCTGATGGATCAGGCCGCGGCGGCGCAGAGGACCTCGCGCAGGCCGGGGACGGTCTCGCGGTCGGCGCGCCAGACCAGGCGGAGGCGGAGGGGCGGGGGAGCGAGGGGGAGGCGGACCAGGGTGCCGGCGGTCAGGGCGTCCTGGACGGCGAAGTCGGGGAGCAGGGCGACGCCGAGGCCCTGTTCGGCGCAGGCGCGGGTGACGGTGACGCCGCCGGTGCGGACGCGTTCGACGTCGTTGCCGAGCAGGCGTTCGCCGGCGAGCCGGAAGGAGCAGGCGGGGGCGTTCACCAGGAGGCGCCGGCCGCGCAGGTCCTCGCGGGTGAGGGTGGTGGCGCCGCCGAGCGGGTGGGTCGGGGAGGCGACCAGGGCGAGCGGGACCTCCTTGAGGTCGAGGTGGTCGAGCGGGGCGGGCGGCAGGTAGAAGCCGAGTTCACCGAGCGGGCCGGCGGTGTCCAGGATGAGCGCGGCCTCCAGGGCCCCGGCCGCGACGCCGCCGAGCAGGCAGTCCCGGGTGGTGCCGGTGTGCAGGGAGACGTCGAGTTCGGGGCGGCGTTCGGCGAGCCGGGCCAGCACGGCCGGGACGTGGGTCGCCGCTATGGTCTCCAGCGCGCCGAGCCGGAGCCGGGCGCGGTCGGTGGCCACCTCCCGCCGGGCCTGTTCGGCCTGGTCGAGCAGTCTGCGGCACCAGGGCAGCAGCCGTTCGCCGGCCGCGGTGAGGGTCATGCCGCGCGGGGCCCGGTCGAACAGCTCGATGGCCAGGCTGCGTTCGAGGACGCGGATCTGCTCGGCGACCGAGGAGGGGGCGACGCCGAGCGCCACGGCGGCGGCGGTGACGGTGCGGTGGGTGACCACGGCTTCGAAGACCCGCAACTGACGAAGTTCCACTGGTTTCTCCGGTTCCCCCGAACGCCCGCGTGTGGTCGGATGGCCCGCCCGGCGCGGGTGGCCGCGGGCGGTTCGCGGTGCGGCTCGTGTCGAGGTGCTGCGTTGTTGTGTTCGCGATGATGCTGCCGGTGTTGCGGGACAGCGTACGGCTGCGTTCGGGTGTTCCGAACGGTTCGCGAGGAATCACCGGTGGGGCGGATTCCGGGGGAGGCGCAGCGTGGGCGCCTTCCCCCACCCCTCATCGGGCCCCTGGAGGCCTCCGCTGACCGCCGGCAGTGTTCAACTTGGCAGTTTCCAGAGCTGGTTGGCGCTTGCTTGGCAGTCCTGGATCTGGAGCCTGGTCCAGTCGGCGCTGCTGCCGTCCCGGGCGTCCAGGCAGCGGTTGGAGGCGGGGTTGAGGAGGGTGCCGTCGGGGCGGGGCAGCCAGTGTTGGGCGCCGGTGCCGTTGCAGTCGTAGAGCTGGGCGGGTGTGCCGGCGTCGGTCCAGCCGTTGGTGACGTCCAGGCACTTGCCGAAGGCCCGTAGCGAGCCGTCCTGTTGGACGGACCAGTCCTGGGCGCCGGTGGAGTTGCAGCGGTAGAGCTGGACGGCGGCGCCGTTGACGGTCGAGGCCCGGGCGATGTCCACGCACTGTCCGGCGATGCCGGTCAGCGGGCCGCTCGGGCGGGGGGTGGCCCAGTGCTGTTCCGCGGCGCCCGTGCAGTTCCGCAGCAGCAGGTGGCCGTCGGCGGCAGCGAGGCAGCGGCCGGAGGCGGGGTGCAGGATGGAGGTGTCCGAAGGTTGCTGCCACACCTGCTCGGGGGCGCCCGTGCAGTCCTGCAGCCGGACGGCGGCGCCGTCCGCCGGGCCGTCGGGGGTGAGGCAGCGGTCGAGGAGGCCGATGCTGCCGCCCGATCCCACCGTGGCGTCCTGGGTCGCGGTGGCCGCACAACTTGCGAGCTGTACCGGCGAGTTGGCGTCCGTCGCGTCCAGGCAGGAGCCGTCGGCGCCGGTGATCCGCCCGGACCAGGTGGAGACGGCGGGGGAGCCCGCCGCGTTCACCGTGCCCCGCAGCCGAGGCGCTCGGGAGGAGGAGCCGACCATCAGGTCGTACTGCCCGCCGGGCACGGCCCAGCCGTGGACGCCCGCGTCCCAGACGGCGAAGGCGGAGCGGTCCAGCCGCAGTTCCACGTGGGCCGAACCGCCTGGCGCCAGCGTGACCTTGTCGAAGGCCTTGAGCTGCTGCGGCGGCTCGCCGGCCGCCGACGGGAAGGTCAGGTACAGCTGGGGCACCTCCGTGCCGGTGCGGGTGCCCCGGTTGGTGAGGTCGAAGCCGACGCGCACCCGGCCGGCCTGGTCCGGGCCGGCCACGGTGAGGCCGCTGTAGTCGAAGGTGGTGTAGGAGAGGCCGTGGCCGAAGGGGAACAGCGGGGCGGTGCCGCTGGCGTCGTACCAGCGGTAGCCGGTGCCGAGGCGCTCGGTGTAGTGGTAGGCGCCGTCGGTGCCCGGGTACTGGTCGGCGCCCTGGAGGGGGGTCGCGTTCGAGGAGGTCGGGAAGGTGACGGGCAGCCGCCCGGCCGGGTCGGTGTCGCCGAACAGCACGTCGGCGAGCGCGGTGCCGCTCTGCTCGCCCGGGTACCAGGCCTCGACCACGGCGGGCACCGCGTCCAGCCACGGCATGGTGACCGGCCCGCCGGTGTCGAGCACCACCACGGTGCGCGGGTTCGCCCTGGCGACGGCCCGGATCAGCGCGTCGTCCGCCGCGGCCAGGTCGAGGGAGCCGCGGTCGGCGCCCTCGGTCTCCTGGTCGCCGACCACCACCACCGCGGCGTCCGCCCCTGCGGCCACCGAGGCCGCCGCGGTTGCGTCGTCGCCCGGGTGGTAGCGCACCTCGGTGCTCGCTCCGACCCGGGCCGCGATGCCTTGCCGGGGCGTCACCGTGTGCTCGGGGTACGGGGTGACGTGCGAGGAGCCGCCACCGCCGGTGTACGCGTGGTCCGCCCAGGGGCCGATCACCGCGACGGACTTCATCCGGGTGGCGTCGAGCGGCAGGGCGGCGTTCTCGTTGCGCAGCAGCACCGTTCCGGCGGCGGCGGCCGTCCGGGCGTCGCGCGCTCCGGCGGCCGGATCGGAGGCGGGCGCGGCGGCGCCGTCGAGCGCCCCCGTGCGCGCCATCAGCCGCAGCACCCGTCGGACCTGGTCGTCCAGCACGGCCGGGGCGAGCCGGCCGTCGGCCGCCGCCGCGGGCAGCTCGGCGAAGTACGTCGAACCGCCGAACTCCTGGTCCAGGCCGCCCGCCGCGGCGTTGACGGAGGAATGGGTCGCCGGGTAGTCGGAGCCGACCACCCCGTCGAATCCCCAGCGGCCCTTCAGCACGTCGCGCAGCAGCGGGAAGTTCTCGCACGCCCAGATGCCGTTGACCGGGTTGTAGCCGCACATCGCCGACCAGGCCCGGCCGTCCCGGACGGCCGCCCGGAAGGCGGGCAGCTCGATCTCGGCCAGCGTGCGCTCGTCCACGTCCGAGCTGTACGACTGGCGGTTGTCCTCCTGGTTGTTGGCCGCGTAGTGCTTGACCTGCGCGGCGACGTGCTGGGCCTGGATGCCGCGCACCTCGGCGGCGGCGACCTGCCCGGCGAGGTACGGGTCCTCGCCCAGCGTCTCGAAGTCCCTGCCACCCTGCGGGATCCGGACGATGTTCACCATCGGCCCGTACAGCACCTGGTAGCCGCGCGCCCGCGCCTCCCGGCCCAGCACGTCGCCGTACGCCGTCGCGAGCGCGGGGTCGAAGGCGGCGGCCAGTGCGACCGGCGCGGGCAGGGCGGTCGCCGGCCGGCCGTCCCGTACACCGGCCGGGCCGTCGGAGAGCAGCAGCGGCGGGATGCCGAGCCGGGGCACGCCCGCGACGTAGCCGACGGAGTGCACGCCGGGCGGGGCGTCCAGGCCGCGCAGGAGGGTGACCTTCTCGTCGGTGGTGAGCTGGGAGAGCAGGTGCTCGATGCGCTGCTCCTGCCCGCCGTCCGTCGGCTCCCGAGGGGCGGCGACGGCGTTGCCGGTGGTGACGGCGGCCAGGAGGCAGGCGCCGAGGCCGAGGCGGAGGATCCGCGTGCGCAGGGGTCGCAGGGGGGGACGTCGCATGGCAACCACCACCGATCGACGGAGTCGTAGCTGGTCAGGTAGGTCCGATGAACTGACGAGCTGTCAAATCTACGATGGTTCGACCCAGGACGGCAGGTGGCGTGCCGGGGCGTATCGGGTGCGTTCGGGGCACATCGGTCGGTTGGAGCCGTTCCCGCGACGGTGGCGCGAGGTCGGCTCAGTGCCGACAGGGCCCGTTGCGCGGCCCGCGCCTTCGGGTGGCCCTCGCCGTAGCGTTCGTGCCAGGCGGCGGCGTGGGCCGTACGGACCTCGATGGCCTCGGGAAGGCGGTCTCGCGGACGGCGGCCTGCTACGCCGACTCGCCGGGTTCGACCTGGCCGGCCGGGAGCTGCCAGGAGGGCTCACCCTCGGCGACCCGTCGGCGGACCGTCAGCACCCGGCCGTCCTGGACGACGATCGCCACGGCGATGCCGGGGAGGTGCCGGTCGGCGCTCGGCTCGGTCGCCCGACACCGGACGGACACCAGTGGAGGACAGCCGCGTGCCCGGCCGTCGGGGCACCGGCCGTCGCGTGTCGCAGGGGCGGTGGGTAGATTTTGGATCATGAGAACATCAACGGGGGACGGTAGACCGCTGCGTGCGGCGCTCGACCACTTGGGAACGGAACACCCGGCGGCGGAGCGCACCCGCCGACTCCTCGCCGCAGGGCTGCTCGCCGTCGCGGCCCTGCTCTTCGGCTGGCTGCTGGTCCTCGGATCGATCACCCGGGGGCAGGTCGAAGTCCGGAACTGGTCCACGGCCTGGGTCGGCATGGACGTCCTCCAGGTCGCCGGGCTGCTCGCCACCGGCCGACTGCTCGTCCGGCGCTCCCGCCTGACCGCCCTGGCCGCCGCCGCGTCCGCCACCCTGCTCCTGCTCGACGCCTGGTTCGACGTGATGACCGCCGACGGCGGCGGCGCCTGGTACACCGCCCTGGCGATGGCCCTCCTCGTCGAACTCCCGGCCGCCCTCGGCCTCGGGGCCCTCGCCAGGTCCGCCCTGGACTGGTGAGTCGCTACCGCCCGTCGGGCCCGTAGAGCGCGGCGGGCGCGCCGGTGGCCAGCGCCCAGTAGCGGTCGCCGTACGACCAGTGCCACCACTCCGTCGGGTAGTTGACCAGCCCGGCGGCGGTCAGGGCGCCGCTGAGCAGCCGCCGGTTGGTACGGGCCCGGGTGGAGATGCCCTCGGCATCGGTGAAGCAGGCCCCGGCGCTCTCCTCCGGGCTGGCGTTGACCCGGGTGCCGAGGTCCAGCTCACGGCCGTCGGCGTCGACGAGGGTGAGGTCGACGGCGGCCCCGGCGCTGTGCGGCGCGATCTCGGGCGGCGAGACGTACCGGCTGGCCGCCGACCGGAGCCGGTCCTCCGGCCAGTCCGGGTTGGCGGTGCGCAACTCGGCGGCGTACTCGTCGAAGTAGCGGCTCTGGAGGGCCGGCGGCCGGTAGCCCTCGACGAACAGCAGCCGGAGGCCGTCGGGCAGTTCCGCCTGGGCGTCGAGGAGGCGCTCCAGGACGGTGGACCGCAGGCGTGCGAACGCGCCGGTGTCGTCCTGCTTGCGACCGTCGACCAGCAGCTCGGGGCCGCGTACGTCCAGGAGCCGCTCGCCGCACTCCCGAACCGGGACGGCGGCCACCCGCGGGTCGGACATGAGGATGATTCCACTCAACGAGGGCTCCTTGATGGGTCGATAACATGCCCATCTCACCATCATTGGAGATCCACATGCCCGTCGTCATCGCCACGCTCAGGACCAAGCCCGGCCGACGCGACGAAGTCCTCGCCGCCTTCGAGCAGCACGCCCCGGCCATCCACGCCGAACCCGGCTGCGAGCTCTACGCCGTGAACGCCGGCCCCGACCGCATCACCGTCGTCGAGAAGTGGACCGACCGGGCCGCCCTGGACGCCCACAGCGCCGGCGCCCCGCTCGCCGCCCTCGGCCCCGTCCTCGCCGCCGCCCTCGCCGAGCCCGCCGACGTCGCCGTCCTCGACGCCTTCCCGGCCGGCGACCCGGCCAAGGGCCTGCTCTGACCTGTGTGCGTTGCCGCTGCACGGGAAGTCGGCCCGGCCGACTTCCCGTGCAAGGACGGTTACCAGTTGAAGAAGTCGGGCAGCTCGTCGGCGGGCGGCAGCGGGGCGTCCGCCGGGAGGGGGTGGATCTGGATGAAGGCGTGCTCGAACTGGGAGTACGAGAAGGGGTCCATTCCCGGGGCCACCACCAGGGCGTTGTCGCCCCGGCGCCAGATGCGGTACCGCCATACGTAGCTTGAGTGCGGCCCCCGCTCGTGGGTGACGTCGTGGTCGGGCGGGCCCAGTAGGGTGGTGAACTGAGCTGCTACTGCGTCGAGTTGGGCGTCGAAGGTGCCGGCCGGCGGGTCGACGGCGCTCTGCCAGCCGGGGAGGGTGCCCCAGAAGTCCTCGGCCATCGCGCCATCGGGGTGCAGGTAGTACTCGTACGCGAACGGCACGAAGAGGCATTCGTCGCCGTACGCGAAGTGACCTGCGGGCGTGTAGGCCTTCTCATTGAGCTCGCCCAGGTAGTCGCCGGTCGAGCGCCAGCCGGCGTCGGTCATCGCCTGTCGGCCGGCGTCGCCGTCCGTCCAGTCGAGCTCCGTCATCCCGGCGATCTGCGCGGCCAGTTCGGGTGAGACGGGGCAGCTCGCGACGATCCAGGGATCGTCCTCGTCCTCGTCCTCTTCGTCGCTGTCGATGTCGCTGTCGATGTCGAGGGGTTCGTCGGACACTTCGGTGGGCTCCCGTTCTGGCGCGCGGATCGAACGTTCACCCTAGTGGCGGCCCGGCTCAGAGCGTGTCGCGGACCTTGATGTAGCCGCGTTCGACCAGGAACTTCTGGTCGGTGTCGGTGGCCCCGCAGGTGGAGAGGAAGGTGGTGTCGCGGTCGGCGCCGACGTCGATGCACATCTCGTCGGCGGTGCCCGCGGTCCGTTGGAGGGCGAAGGAGCCTTCTCGCAGTAGCCAGGTCTGGTTGGCGCGGCCGGCCGGGGTGTGTTCGCAGGCCCAGATGCGGACGGCGTCGCCGTTCTCGCCGGTGTAGTCGGCGTCGAAGCACATCTCCTGCGCGGTGCCGATGGTGTCGGCGACCTTCACTCGTCCGCCGTCCAGGACGAAGCGCTGGTTGGTGTGGTCGAGGCACTCCCGGACCCGTACGTAGTCGGCGTTGAAGCGGGTGTTGCCGACGTCCAGGCACTTGGCGGTGGAGGTCCGGGGCGGGGTGGCGACATTGAGGGTGCCGTTGTCGATGGTGTAGGCCGTCCCGTTGTTGGGGTCGGTGTAGCGGAGGCTGCCGGCGCCCCGGGGGAGGGTGGTGGCTTCGGGCGCGTACGGGTCGACGGAGACCTGCGGGGAGAAGCGGAAGTAACCGCCGGACGGCCAGCCGCTGTTGCCGCCGTTGCGGCCGTAGCCCTCGCAGCTGAGGGTCCGGTTGCCGTTGCCGAGCGCGCAGTCGCGCAGGCCGACGTTGTTGCCGCTCCAGGACGCGCCGTCACCGCTGTACTCGGTGGGGACGGTGGTCTGCGCGGGGAAGGTGGTGTTGCCGGGGGCGGTGAAGACGGCGGTCATCCCGCTGGGCGGGAGCAGCCCGGTGCCGCCGGTGTTCTGGTACGTCCACGGCACCGCGCCGGTCCGGCCGGGGGCGATGGTGACGGTGGCGGGCACGTCGCGGCCGATGAAGGTGACGGCGGCGGCGGGGGTGGCCAGGGCCGTGGCCAGGGTGAGGGAGAGCGCGGCGACGGTGGCGGTGCGGGCGAGGGTTCGGGTCACGGTCGCGATGATCGTGGACGAACGGGACCGGGGCGGTGAGTGGCGCGGCGGGTTCACCCGGCCGGCGGCGGCCGGAAGTCGACGGGTGCGTCGAAGGCCGCCCGGCGGGTGGTGCGGCGCAGGGCGCGCAGCACCGGGGTGCCGAGGGTGAGGCACAGCACGACGGTGAGGGCGGCCCGGGGGAGGTCCCAACCCAGGGACGTGGTCAGGCAGTAGGCGGCGAACCGGACCAGGTTGGCGGGCAGCGGATCGCCGGGGTGGAAGGAGATGGAGCCGGCCAGCCCGCCGATGTACGGCCAGCCCTGGAGGTTCATGATCGTGCCGTACAGGACGGAGGAAACGGCGCCGTACCCGGCCAGCAGCAGCAGTTCACGGCGCCCGCGCAAGGTGGCCGACCCCGGCAGCAGCCCCGCGCCGAGGCAGACCCAGCCCATGGCGAGCATCTGGAACGGCAGCCACGGTCCGACCCCGCCGGTGAGCAGCGCGGACGCGAACATGGACAGCGAGCCGAGGACGAAACCGAAGCCGGGGCCGAGCACCCGCCCGGACAGCACCATCAGGAAGAACATCGGCTCCAGGCCCGCCGTGCCCGCGCCCAGTGGACGGAGCGCCGCGCCGGCGGCCGCCAGCACCCCCAGCAGGGCGACGGACTTGGCGTCCAGCCCGGGTGCGCCGCCGCCCGCTGTACGGCCCTCGGAGATCTGGGCGATGACCACCGCCAGCAGCAGTGGCAGCAGCAGCGCGAACAGCCAGGGCGCGTCGGCGGAGTGGCCGACCAGTGCCGACTTGGTGGAGGCGAGCAGCGGCCAGCCGAAGGCCGTCACGCCGACGAACGACACCAGCAGCAGGGCCGTGACGGATCGACGGCCGAGCGGAACGGGACGGCTGCTCATGCGCCCATCGCCTCCGCGACCTGCCGGACGGTGAGCCACGGCCCCGGCGCCAGCACCTTGGCGACCTGCGGCGCGAAGGCCGGGGAGGAGAGCACCACCTCGGCCGTCGGGCCGTCCGCGACGATCTCCCCCTCGGCCAGGATCAGGGTGCGGTGGGCGAGTTCGGCGGCCAGCTCGACGTCATGGGTGGCCAGCAGGACGGCGTGCCCCTCGGCCGCCAGCGTGCGCAGGATCTCGACCAGCCGGGCCTTGGCGGCGTAGTCCAGGCCGCGGGTCGGCTCGTCCAGCAGCAGTAGCGGGGGCCGGGCGGTGAGGACGACGGCGAGGGCGAGGGTGAGCCGCTGGCCTTCGGAGAGGTCGCGGGGGTGGGTGGTGTCGGCGATGCCGGGCAGCAGGCGTTCGACCAGGGCGCGGCAGGTGCCGGCTGCGGCGCCCGCGTCCGCGTCGGCCGCGGCGCACTCGGCGGTGACGCTCTCGCCGTACAGCAGGTCGCGCGGGTCCTGGGGGACGAGGCCGACGTGGCGGATCAGTTCGGCCGGGCGGGTGCGGTGCGGGGTGCGGCCGCCGACGGTGACGGTGCCGGAGGTGGGGGCGTGCAGGCCGACCAGGCTGCCGAGCAGGGTGGACTTGCCGGCGCCGTTGCGGCCCATCAGGGCGGCGATCTCGCCGGGGCGCAGCGCGAGGTCGACCCCGCGCAGGGCGTGGACGGGGCCGCGCCGGACGGCGAGGCGGTCACCGGTGGCGATCGGTGCGCCGTCGGGGGCGGCGACGGCGGCCGGCGCCCGCCCGTCCAACTCGGTGCGCAGCGGTGCGGCCTTGCGCCGGGCGTCGCGGACGGACAGCGGCAGCGGCCGCCAGCCCGCGAGCCGGCCCAGGCCGACCACCGGCGGGTGCACCGGGGAGTGGGCCATCACCTCGGCCGGTTCGCCGAGCACCGGCTCCCCGCCCGGGGTGAGCAGCAGCACCTGGTCGGCGTACTGGACGACCCGCTCCAGCCGGTGCTCGGCCATCAGCACGGTGGTGCCCAGGTCGTGCACCAGCCGCTGCAGTACGGCCAGTACCTCCTCGGCCGCGCCCGGGTCGAGCGCCGAGGTGGGCTCGTCCAGGACCAGTACGCGCGGGTGCACGGTGAGCACCGAGCCGATGGCGACGCGCTGCTGCTGGCCGCCGGAGAGCGAGCCGAGGGCGCGGTCGCGCAGGTCGGCGAGGCCGAGCAGGTCGAGGGTCTCCTCGACCCGGCGCCGCATGACGTCGCCCGGCAGGCCCAGGGACTCCATGCCGTAGGCGAGTTCGTCCTCGACGGTGTCGGTGACGAAGTGCGCCAGCGGGTCCTGGCCCACCGTGCCGACCAGGTCGGCGAGTTCGCGCGGCCGGTGTTCGCGGGTGTCCCGGCCGCCGACGGTGACCCGGCCGTGCAGCACCCCGCCGGTGAAGTGCGGCACCAGTCCGCTGACCGTGCCCAGCAAGGTGGACTTGCCGGAGCCCGACGGGCCCACCAGCAGGCAGAGTTCACCCTCGGGGACGGTGAGGTCGACCCCGTTCAGGACGGGTTCGGCGGAGTCCGCGTACCGGACGGAGACCTGCTCGAAGGTGATCACGAGGCCCTCCGGGGCGGGGTCGGGGCGGCGAACGCCGGTGCCAGGCCGAGGAGTACGGCCAGGACGGCGGCCAGCGGCAGCGCGGGGACGGTCGGCGGGACGACGGTGGGGGCGAAGGCGGCCGGATCCCGCGAGGCGAGGTAGGTGGCGAGGGCGGCCACGGCGGCTCCGGAACCGGCGGTCAGCCACTCGGGAAGTGCCCAGGGGTCGGGCCGGTAACGGGATCTGACGGACCGTCGGTTGCCGAGCAGTAGTCCGGCGAAGGCGGCGGCCAGGCCGAGCAGCAGCACCGGCAGCGCCCAGCCGGCGCCCCCGGCGGTCAGCAGGCCGTACGCGGCCAGGCAGACTCCGAGCAGTCCGGCCAGGGTGAGCGCGGCGGTGGCCCGGGCCAGTCGGCGCGGGACGTCGGCGGTGCGGCCGAATCCGCGGGTGTCCATCGCGGCCGCCAGCGCGATCGACCGCTCCAACGCGCCCTCCAGGACGGGGAGCCCGACGCTCAGCACGGCCGCGACACCCTTGTCGGTACGGCCCCGCAGCCGCCGGGCGGCGCGCAGCCGGCGGACGTCGGCGACCAGGTTCGGCGCGAAGGTCATCGCCACCACCACGGCCACGCCCGCCTCGTAGAGCGCGCCCGGCAGGGCCCGCAGCAGCCGGGCCGGGCTGGCCAGCGAGTTGGCGGCGCCGACGCAGACCAGCAGGGTGGCCAGCCGCAGGCCGTCGTACAGGGCCGCGAGCAGCCCTTCGAGCGTCACCCGCCCACCGATCCGCACCCCCTGCGCCCAGACGGGCAGCGGGACTTCGGGCAGGGTGAACAGCACATGGGTGCCGGGGATCGGCGAGCCCAGCAGCACCGCGAAGACCAGCCGGATGCCGAGCACCAGCAGGCCGAGGCGCAGGAACGCCCCGTACGAACGCGACCAGGGCGCATCGCCGCGGCGCGCCGCGACCACGTACCCGGCGGTCGCGGCGAGCAGCAGCAGGATCACCGGATTGGTGGTGCGGGTCGCCGCCGCGCCCAGCCCGAGCGCCCACAACCACCAGGCGCCGGGGTGCAGTTGGCGGGGGCCGACGGGTGGGCGGGTGCTACGGGCGGGGCTGTTCACGGATCTGTCCTGGGAACGGGTTAGGAGTGACGGCGGCGGCGCGCCTGCCAGACGGCGCCACCGGCGAGGACGACGACCAGCGCGCCGCCGGCGACCAGGCCGATGTCCGGGCCACCGTCCGACGAGCCCTTCGGGCCCTTCGCGCCGTCCGGCCGGGCGGCGGCGGGTGCGCCGATCCGGTCGCCGCAACCCGCCTCGGGGTAGCCGGCGATGGCGCACAGCAGGCCGTTGGAGTCGTAGCGCAGCGGCGGGGCGACGGCGGCCAGCGCCTCGGCCGAGGTGGCGCGCGGGGCGAGCGTGGCGCAGGCGGTCCGCTGCCCGGGCGGTTGCGCGGCGGACGCCCCGGCGTCCTCGGCCGTCCCGAAGTCCAGCACCACGGCGACCCGCTTGCGGCCGTCCTGGGCGGGGGTGGCGGCGCAGATCTCGTCGAACCGGGCCGCCGCACGCGGCATGGCGGCGTCCTGCCCGCCGTCCGGGCTGACGGCGAACCGCCACCCGTCCACCGAGCCGTCCGGCGGCACGGCGACCGCCGGCCCCTGCTGCTGGTACGCCCACGCCCCGCCGTCGCCCCCGCGCCAGAACGACCAGTACCGGTACCCGGCCGCCTCGGCGGGCGCCGCGGCGGCCAGCAGGACCAGCACCCCGAGCAGCGGCAGCAGCACGGCGGCCACCGCGCGCCGCGCAGGGCGGCGGGCCCCCGGTGGGGTGGCCTGCCGTCCTGCCCGGCGGGCCACGCCGCCCTGGACCGGGGCGTCGGGGAGGTGGCCCATCAGAGGTTGGGGTTGCGCTTGCGCTGGAGGCTGAGGAGCAGGCCGCCGCCGATGCCGATGAGGGCGCCGACGATGATCAGCCAGACCTTGCCGAAGCCCCCGTCCTTCTTCTTCGCCGGGACGGCGTCCGTGGTGGCGGCGCTGGCCTTGGGGGCCGGGCCGAGCGCGGTGAGCTGCTCGGTGAGGGCGGTGTCGCTGCGGTGGGCGGCCTGGGAGACCAGGAGGAGGGTGGCGGTGGCGGCCGCGTCGGTGCCGTTCTTGGTCCAGGTGGAGCCCTGGGCGTCCAGCCAGTCGACGGCGCCGGTGGCCTGGTCGGGGTGGCCGCTCTGGGTGAGGGCGAGGGCGGCCCAGGCGGTGGCGGTGTAGTCGGGCTTGGGGTCGGCGCCCGGGGTGGTGAGGGTGAGGTGGCCGTCGCCGGTTTCGAGCTGGGTGGCGAGGTAGGCGCCGACGGCCTCGCCGGCCTCGGCGTGCGGGATGGTGGCGGGCGCGGAGCCGTCGGCGCAGGCGAGCGGCGCGGCGGTGGCGTCGGCGCGCACGGAGCCGACGACCGGCAGGTGTCCGCCGGCGGCGGCGAGGGCGGCCTGGGCACTGGCCAGGGTGTTGGGGGTGAGGGTGCCGGCGGCCGGGTCGGGCTGGTAGGCGAAGGCGCCGCGCTGGTCGGCGGGGGCGGTGCAGCCGAGCTGGAAGCGGGCGAGGCCGTCGAAGGCGTTCTTGCCGGCCGCGCCGCCGGTGCCGGGCCTGGCGACGCCGGCCGGGTCGGTGCGGGCGGCGAACAGGGCGTTGACGACGAGCCCGGTGGAGTTGGCGTCGCCGGGGTTGCCGGGGTTGTAGGGCCAGCTGCCGTCGGCGTTCTGATTGGCCTTGAGCCACTGGACGCCCTTGTCGACGGCGGGCTGGTGCCCGCCGAGGGCGACCAGGGCCTGGACGGCGACGGCGGTGGCGTTGCTGTCCTCGGACTTGGGGTCGCAGGCGGCGCCGGCGGCCCGGTAGGAGGGCCAGCCGCCGTCCTCGCACTGCTGCCCGGTGAGCCAGCCGACGGCGGAGTCGGCGGGGGTGATCTTGGCCGCGGTCAGCGCGGTGAGCGCGAGGGACTGCCGCCAGACGCCGTCGTACGTCGGGTCGCTCTTGCCGTACAGGCCGTCCGGGGTGGCGGGCGGGGCGGTGTCGGCGAGGGCCGGTCCGGCGGCGAGGCCGGCCAGCAGCGCGGCGGACAGGGTGGCGGCACCCAGGCGGGCGGCGGTCGGCATGGTGCGGGTGTGCCTTTCGGTGAGCGGTGGGGGCCCGGGCGGGGCCGTCCGTAGTCCTCGACGGGTGCCGGGCGCGCGGGGGCGTCCGGCTCGCCGCTCGTCCCTCCCCGGGTGCTCCGGCTCGCCCGGCGCGCGGGGGCGCGGCCGGGTTCACGGTTGCGGGTCAGCGCCGGATTCGCACCGGCTTTCCCCGGGGGAGGAGCGGGATGGAGTTGTGCGACCCGTCGACTCTAACCGCCGGGTCGCGGCGGGCGGGTCGGCGGGAGCGGGCCGGAGCAGGAACAGGTTCCAGTAATGGGCCCGTCGGCCGGGCTCCGCGGGGCCGGATCGGGGGCCGGATCGGGGGTGGGACCGGGGCCGGATCGAGCGGGACCGGGGCGGGGCCGGGGCAGGATCGGCGTCGGGTCCGGGCGTCGGGTCCGGAGGGCTCAGGGCAGGGTGAGCAGCCGGGCGGCGGTGTGCAGGTCGGCCCGGACCTCGGCGATCGAGGCGCGCCCGGAGAGCCAGGCGACCAGCGCCGAGTGCCAGGTGTGCTCGATCACCCGGACGGCCGCGCGCTGGCTGTCGCTGGGTGGGCCGGACTGCCCGATCGCGTCCAGGATGAGCTGTCCGGTGGCCGCGCTGACCTGGTCCACCTCGGTGCCGACCGAGCGGTCCGCGAAGCTGAGCGCCCGGACCATCGCCTCGGCCAGCAGCGGCTCGCGCTGCAGCGCGTGGAAGGCCCTGGTGAGGGCGTCGGCGACGCGCAGGGCCGGCTCCGGGTCGGTCGGCGGGTGCCGCCGGATGTGCTCCTGGAGCCCCTGGAGCTGCTCCAGCATGACCGCGACCAGCAGGTGGACCTTGGACGGGAAGTACCGGTACAGCGTCCCGAGGGCGACCTGCGCGCCCTCCGCGACCTCCCGCATCTGCACCGCCTCGTACCCGCCGCGGGCGGCCAGCGCGGTGGCGGCGCGCAGGATGCGCCGGCGCCGCTCGGCCTGGCGCGCGGACAGCGACGGCTCGCCCGGGGCGGGGGAGGCGGGGCTCACGGACGTGGTCGGCGACGGCAAGGGTGCTCCCGGGGGCGCGTGGGTGGCGGCGTGCTCCAGAAAGGTCGACCCGAAGCTTCCGGTGGTCGGTCGCGGTCGGTCGGGCCCGGCGTGGCGGGAATCACCAGCCCTGGCTCCTGAGCGAAAGCTACGGGCCGGTATCTTCGAGGTCTCTCATTGTTCACACGGTCGATGACGAGTTCCACAGCCACTGAAACCTGATCTACTTTAGCGACCGGCACCACCGTTGGCGCCGCTCGCACCGATAGCAGCCAGAGATGAGGGCCGAGGATGACCGCGCAGCCGCTGCGGATTGCCCTGCTGTCATACCGCGGGGACCCGTTCTGCGGCGGTCAGGGCGTGTACGTCCGGCACCTCTCCCGCGAGCTGGCCCGGCTCGGCCACCACGTGGACGTGATCGGGGCCCAGCCCTACCCCGTGCTGGACGAGGTCGAGGGCCCCGGCTCGGTCCGCCTGGTGGAGCTGCCCAGCCTGGACCTCTACCGCGCCGACGACCCGTTCCGCACGCCCGCCCGCGGCGAGTTCCGCGGGCCGGTGGACGTGCTGGAGTTCGCCACCATGCGCACCGGCGGCTTCCCCGAGCCGCTCACCTTCTCGCTGCGCGCCCGCCAGTACCTGGCCCGGCACAAGGGCCGCTACGACGTGGTGCACGACAACCAGACCCTCGGGTACGGACTGCTCGGCCTGGCCCGGCACGGCTTCCCGCTGGTCACCACGATCCACCACCCGATCACCGTGGACCGGCAGTTGGAGCTGGACGCGGCCACCACCCGGGGCAAGCGGCTCTCGCTGCGCCGCTGGTACGCCTTCACCCGGATGCAGCGCCGGGTCGCGGCCCGGCTGGACCACGTGATCACCGTCTCCGGCACCTCCCAGCGCGAGATCGCCGAGCACCTGGGCGCCGCCCCGGCCGCGATCTCGGTGGTGCCGATCGGTGCCGACACCCGGCTCTGGTCGCCCTCCGAGGAGATCGGGCGGGTCCCCGGCCGGATCGTCACCACCTCCAGCGCGGACGTGCCGCTCAAGGGCCTGGTGTTCCTGGTCGAGGCGCTGGCCAAGGTCCGCACCGAGCGGGACGCCCACCTGGTGGTGGTCGGCAAGCCGCAGAAGGAGGAGGGGCCGGTGGCCGAGGCGGTGCGCCGCTTCGGACTGGCGGAGCACATCGAGTTCCGCACCGGCCTGAGTGACCGGGAGCTGGTCGACCTCTACCGCTCGGCCGAGGTGGCCTGCGTCCCGTCGCTGTACGAGGGCTTCTCGCTGCCCGCCGCCGAGGCGATGGCCACCGGCACCCCGCTGGTCGCGACCACCGGCGGGGCGATCCCCGAGGTGGCCGGGCCGGACGGCGAGACCTGCCTGGCCGTGCCGCCGGGGGAGGCGGACGCGCTGGCCGCCGCGCTCGGCCGGCTGCTGGACGACCCGGAGTTGCGCGCCGCCCTCGGCGCGGCCGGCCGGGAGCGGGTGCTGGCCCGGTTCACCTGGGCGCGGGCCGCCGAGCTGACCGCCGAGGCGTACCGCGCGGCGATCGCCACCGGCGCCGGCGCCCGGGCCCGCTCCGGGCCGGGCTGGCGGTACGTGCCCTGAGCCCGGTGGTGCGTCCGCCGAGCCGGCGGTACGTGCTCCGAGCCCGGCGGTACGTGCCCTGAGCCCGGCGGTTCGTCCGCCGAACTCGGCGGTACGTGTTCCGAGTTCAGCGGTACGTCCCCGAACTCGGCGGTACGCGCCCCGAGCCCGGCGCCGAGGCGCCGGACCGGCGGAGCGTTGACCTGACGAAATGGTCTGACGAAGCGTCAGGACCGCTTGGTAGCAATAGGAATGGGAGCCCTGCAGTGCTGACCGTCGATTTCTCGCGCTTCCCGCTCGCCCCCGGCGACCGGGTGCTCGACCTGGGCTGCGGCGGGGGCCGGCACGCGTTCGAGTGCTACCGCCGCGGCGCCAATGTGATCGCCCTCGACCAGAACGCCGAGGAGATCGCCGAGGTCAAGAAGTGGTTCGCCGCGATGGAGCTGGCCGGCGAGGCCCCCGAGGGCGCGTCGGCGGTCGCGATGGAGGGCAACGCGCTGGCGCTGCCGTTCGAGGACGACTACTTCGACAAGATCATCATCTCCGAGGTGATGGAGCACATACCCGATGACAAGGGCGTGCTCAACGAGATGTTCCGGGTCCTCAAGCCGGGCGGCCTGCTCGCCGTGACCGTGCCGCGCTGGCTGCCGGAGAAGATCTGCTGGGCGCTGTCCGACGAGTACCACGAGGTCGAGGGCGGCCACATCCGGATCTACCGGGGCGACGAGCTGGTCGGCAAGCTCAAGGACGCCGGCCTGGAGCCGTACGGCACCCACCATGCGCACGCGCTGCACTCGCCGTACTGGTGGATCAAGTGCGCCGTCGGCGTGGACAACGACAAGGCGCTGCCGGTCAAGGCGTACCACCAGCTGCTGGTCTGGGACATCGTCGGCACCCCGGTGATCAGCTCGATCACCAAGGCCGCCGAGAAGGCGCTCAACCCGCTCATCGGCAAGAGCTTCGTGGCGTACGCCGCCAAGCCGCACCGCGCCGAGTCCGGTGGGGCGGGCGCATGACCGCCGCCGTCCCCGAGGTGCTGCTGCTCGACGGGGTGCTGGACGCCGAGCAGGCGGCCGACACCGTCCGCAGCATCCTGGCCGAGCAGCGCCCCGACGGCGCCATCCCCTGGTTCGCCGGCCACCACCTCGACCCGTGGGACCACACCGAGGCCGCGATGGCCCTCGACACCGCCGGCGAGCACGCCGCCGCCGAGGCCGCCTACCGCTGGCTGGCCGCCCGGCAGAACCCGGACGGCTCCTGGTACGCCGGGTACACCGACGGCGAGGTCACCGACCGCGCCAAGGAGAGCAACTTCTGCGCGTACATCGCGGTCGGGGTCTGGCACCACCACCTCAGCACCGGCGACGACGCCTTCCTGGAGTGGATCTGGCCGGTGGTCCGGCGGGCGCTGGACTTCATCGTCGGCCTGCGGCTGCCCGGCGGCCCGATCGCCTGGCGGGTCGACGAGGACGGCGCCGCCACCGACGAGGCGCTGCTCACCGGCTCGTCCAGCATCCTGCACGCGCTGCGCTGCGGGCTGGCCGTCGCCGACTACCTGGAGGAGCCGCAGCCCGACTGGGAGCTCGCGGCGGGCCGGCTGCGGCACGCCGTCGCCCACCACCCCGAGCGGTTCCTCGACAAGGGCCGCTACTCGATGGACTGGTACTACCCGGTGCTCGGCACCGGCCTGCGCGGCGACGCGGCGGTGCAGCGGATCGAGCGGGACTGGGAGCGCTTCGTCGTCCCCGGCCTCGGCGTGCGCTGCGTCAGCGACCGCCCGTGGGTGACCGGCGGCGAGAGCGCCGAACTGGCCCTCGCGCTCTGGGCGATCGGCCAGTCCGACCGCGCGGTGGAGATCCTGCGCTGGATCCAGCGGCACCTGCGGCACGAGGACGGCTCGTACTGGACCGGGTACGTCTTCGAGGACGACGCGATCTGGCCCGAGGAGCGCACCACCTGGACGGCCGGGGCGCTGCTGCTCGCGGTGGCCGCGCTCGGCGGGGACCCGGCGACCGTCGCGGTCTTCGGCGGGGAGCAGCTGCCCGCCGGGCTGGTGGTCCAGGACTGCTGCTGAGCGGGTCTGCTGAGGGGCCTGCGGGGGCCTGCGGAGGGGCCTGCGGAGGCATGACGAAGGGGCGGGACCGGATCACCGGTCCCGCCCCTTCGTCATGTGCGGCGGGCGTCAGCCGCGCTGGATGCCCGCGGTGTCGGCCAGCACGCCCTGGGTGCCGTCCGGCAGCTGGGCGACCAGGGCCGCGCCGCGCTGCTCGACGGCCAGGTACCAGGTGCCCGGCACGACCTCGCCGATCGGGGCGCCGACCGGGTTGTCCTTCGGCGCCAGCTGGCGCGGGGACGGGACGGCGAACCAGAACGGCTGGAAGTCCGCCGCCGGGGCGGCCGGCTGCTGGACGGCCGGGGTCGGCTGCGGGGCCGGGACGCCGGCGTCCTGCGGCTGCACCGGCTGGCCGGGCTGCGGCTGGCCGGCGGCCGGGTAGCCGTAGCCACCGGCCGGCTGGGCGCCGAAGGCCGGGTCGTGGGCCTGGCCCGGGTAGCCGTACTGGCCGGGGCCGGGCTGGCCGGGCTGACCCGGCATCGGGTAGCCGCCCTGGTAGGGGACGGCCGCCGGGCGGTCGCTGACCAGCGGGGCCTTGAGCGCCGGCACCAGCGGGGCGGCCGCGGCCGCGCCCGCCAGCACGATCAGCGAGATCAGGCCGAGCCAGGCGCCGAAGCCGTGGCTGATGCTGCCGGCGGACGGGCCGCCGCCCAGCGACCAGAGCGAGGTCCACAGCGCCGCCACGGCGAACGCGATGCCCCACTGGTCCAGCCGCAGGCCGAGCACCTGGCGGTTGGCGGCGGCCGGACCCTGGAAGCGCTGCACCAGGATCAGTGCGGCGGCGGCGATGCCCAGCAGGTAGATCGAGGGCAGGATGGGGAACAGCTCGGTGCTCCACGCGTTCTGCGAGGTGTTCCCGCAGTACCGGCCGCTGCAGTCGACGGTCCAGTAGGGCAGGAAGGAGGCGATGAAAAGCAGGACGGCCCCGCCTGCGACGGCGGCGTCTCCCCTGGTGAGAGCGCGCAGATTCACTTACGTTCCCCTCGTTGACGTGTCGTGGACGGTGCTTCGTGCGGTCGGGCCGACCGGCCGAAACTCCCGAACGGACCAGAAGCCTAGGCCCAACCGTCCCGCCGGTGCACGGCGGGCTCGGCAATGGGTCGAAGTCGTTGCAAACCGTGCGGCCGCGGTGGGGTGTCGTCCACCGGGCTCGTACGTCCCAACTCCCTTGCCCAGCCGACTCAGTGAGTGGTCAGGAAGGCCGCCAGCGCATCGGCGATCCCCTGGGCGGCCTGCTGGCGCCACTGAGGGTCCGTCATCCGTCGGGCGTCCGCGGAGTTGCGCATGTTACCGCACTCGATGAACACCTTGGGAACCGCGGAGAGGTTGAGGCCGCCCAGGTCGGAGCGGGTGTCCAGGCCGTCGTTCGCGATGTAGTCGGCGTACGGTTCGCCGGTCGCGGCGTGGAAGCGGTCGCGCAGCAGCAGGCCCAGCCGGTGCGAGGGTTCGACGATCGCCGAGTTGTCCGCCTTACCGGCCACCACCTTGGCGGGCATGATCACGTGGAAGCCGCTGCCGCTCGCCGGGCCGCCGTCGCCGTGCACCGAGACCGCCACGTCGGCGTGCGCGTCCGCGCCCGCCCGGGCGCGCTCGTCGACGCACGGGCCCCAGGGGCGGTCGCCGTCCTGGACCAGCACCACCTTGGCGCCCCGGGCGGTCAGCAGGGCCCGGGCCCGGCGGCTGACGTCCAGGGTGTAGTCGGCCTCGGTGTAGCCCGCGTCGGTCTCGGTGCCGGTGGTGTCGCACTCCTTGTGGCCGTTGCCGACGTCCACCTGGCGGTTGATCTCGGTGGGGTGGGCGAAGTTGCCGGGGTTGTGGCCGGGGTCGATCACGACGGTGCGGCCGGTGAGGTCGGCGGCCGGGCTCTGCGGGGCGCCGCCGGTGGGGGTGCTGCCGGTGGGGGTGCCGCTGGTCGGCGGGGCCTCCGGGACGGCCGGGGTGGCCGGGGCCTGGGTGGTCGGCTGGGTCGGCTGGGTGGGCTCCGCGGTGGTGGACTGGGCGGCGGCGGCAGGCGAGGCGGAGGTCGCGGCGCCGACCGGGCCGGAGTCGTCCAGGGCGTGCCACCCCAACCAGCCCGCCGTGCAGAGCGGAACGGCCACGGCCACCGCGGTGGCGGCGCGCAGCAGGGCGGTACGGCGGGGGGTGCGGGAGGTCGGGCCGGTCACGGGTGGTTCAGATCCTGTCCGAGGTGGGCGAGGTGAGACCGTACGTCGTGGCGATCGGCTTCCACTTGGTGAGGAAGTCGTTCTTCGCCTGGGTGGCCTGCGGGTTGAGCTCGTCCGCGTGCTTCTTGTCCGCGGTGGAGGGCGCGGTGCCGGAGCAGCCCTGGGTGGCGACCGCGCGGCCCCAGCTCGCGTACGCCCGGTCGATGTCGGCGGACAACTGCCAGGCGGACTTGAGCGAGTTCACCGCGTCCGCGCCGCCCGGCAGGTCGGTGACGCTCAGCTTGGCGAGCTTGGCCAGCAGGCCGTCGCGCTGCTTGGCACCGCTGTCGAAGACCTGCACCGCGCTGTCGATGTCGGCCTTCGCCGGGCAACTGGACACCTTGGCGACCGCGTTGCCTATCTGCGTCCTGGCGTTCCCGCCCTCGGTCAGCAGCGCGTCCAGGGCCTGCGCCTGGGCCTTGGCGTTGGGGCCGGCGGTGGTCGCGCTCGGGGAGGGCGAGTCGGTGGGCGTGGCGGCGCCGCTCGGCGCGGCGTCCGTACCGGTGGGTGCCGGGGCGGGCTGCGGATTGCCGGAGCCGGTCGCGCTGGCGGCCGAAGGGGCGGGCGCGGCCTGGTCGTTCTTGCCGCCGCCCTGGGTCGCGTACAGCAGGCCGCCGCCGACCGCCAGCACCAGCAGCACCGCGAAGCCGATCAGCAGCGGGGCCTTGCGGTTGGCCGGGCGGTCCTCGTCGTCCGCGCGCTCGCCGGGGTGGGCGGTCGGGTAGTCCGGCTGGGCCGGCTGGGCCGGATACGGGGGCGGGGGCGGGGGCGGGGGGTACCCGTAGCCGCCCTGCGGGTGCGGGGCCTGCGAGTTGGCCTGCGGGTACGGGCCGGCCTGGGGCGGCGGCGGGTAGACGTACCCCGGGCCGGGGAGCGGCCCGCCCTGGGGGCCCCGCTCCTGCGGGGTCGCGTGGGAGGGGAACGGCGCGGCCGCCGGCGGCGCGCCCGGCGGCGGGGTGATCCGGGGGAGGGCCGTGGTCGGCGCCCCGGGGCCCGCGGCCGGTTCGGGCTCCGGCGCCGACATGTCCGGCGGCGGGCCGAAGCCCGGGGCGGTGGACAGGTACGGGCGGCCGCCCAGCGGCGGGCCCTGGTCGCCGACCGCGCCCGCGGCGGGGGGTGCGGTCGGTGTGGCGGCGGCGGACTCGGCGTCCGGGCGCTGCGGATTGCGCACCCAGCCGCCGGCGCCGCCGCGCGCGGTCGGGTCCCAGACCGCCGGAGCGGTGTTGTGCTGGTCCGTCATGTGCCGCTAGCCCCCACCGTCCGCCGATGCCCTGTGCTCTGCCTGGTGCCGCGCGTGGTTCCGCGCACTGCCTGGAGCCGCGCGGACACCGTACCGTTCGGGCTCCGCCCGACGGTCCCGGCACGACGTTAGAGCATCCGGGCCGGGCCGTGGGGGCGATCCCGAGGCTGCCCGGTCCGTCGGGTGGCGGTCCTTCCCTACCCGGCGGCCCGGCGCAGGACCCGCAGCGAGCCGGTCACCGAGACCTCCTCGAAGCCCTCGGCAAGCGCCCGCAGGTACACCCGGTACGGGGCCTGGCCGCCGTCCGCCGGATCCGGGAACACGTCGTGCACCACCAGCAGGCCCTCCGGCGCCAGGTGCGGCGCCCAGCCCTCGTAGTCGCCGGTGGCGTGCTCGTCGGTGTGCCCGCCGTCGATGAAGACCAGGGCCAGCGGCCGGCCCCACAGCGCGGCGATCTGCGGCGAGCGGCCGACCAGCGCCACCACGTGCTCCTCCAGCCCGGCCGCGTGCAGGGTGCGGCGGAACCGGGGCAGGGTGTCCATCCGCCCGACCTCGGGGTCCACCAGGGTCGGGTCGTGGTACTCCCAGCCCGGCTGCTGCTCCTCCGAGCCGCGGTGGTGGTCCACCGTCAGCGCCACCGTCCCGGCCTCCCGCGCCGCGGCGGCCAGCAGCACCGCCGAGCGGCCGCAGTAGGTGCCGATCTCCAGCACCGGCAGCCCGGTGCGCCGGGCCGCCGCCACCGCCGCCGCGTACAGCGCGAGGCCCTCGTCCACCGGCATGAACCCGGTGGCCGCCTCGAACGCCGCCAGCACCTCCGGCGCCGGTCGGGCGCCCTCCAGCAGGTCGGACATGCGGTGCTCCTCGGGCTCGGACGACGGACGGGACGTGCTCGGGACCCTACTCGACGGTAGCGCCGCACCCGCCGCCCCCTCCCGCTCCGCCCGGCTGGCACCGCCCGCAGGGGCCGTTCTGGAACGCGTTCTAGTCGGTCGCCGAGGGCCGTGCCAGAATCGGCCCGACCCATGACCCGAAGCACACCGGGAGCAGCCCCATGCGCGCAGCCGTCCTGCACAAGACCGGCCAGGACACCCTCGACGTCCGCGCGGACGTCACGGCCGTCGGCTTCGGACCGGGCACCGTACGGGTCCGGATGCGCGCCGCCAGCCTGTGCCACTCGGACCTCTCCGCGATGAGCGGCGTGCTGCCGCAGCCCGCGCCGTTCGTCCCCGGGCACGAGGGCGCCGGCGACGTCGTCGAGGTCGGCGAGGGCGTGACCGGCGTCCAGCCCGGGGACCGCGTGGTGCTCTGCTGGATGGCCCCCTGCGGCCGCTGCGCCCACTGCGAGCAGGGCCGCGGCCACCTGTGCGTCGCCAGCCTGCGACGGCTCGGCGCGCCCGGCTTCCGGCTGGCCGACGACGGCACCGAGGCCTCCGGCTTCTACGGCACCGGCGCCTTCGCCGAGGAGGTGGTGGTCACCGCCGACGCCGTGATCAAGGTGCCGGCCGACCTGCCGTACGAGGCCGCCGCACTCATCGGCTGCGGCGTCACCACCGGCATCGGCGCCGCCGTCAACACCGCCCGGGTCGAGCCCGGCTCCTCGGTCGCGGTGATCGGCGCGGGCGGGGTCGGCGTGGCCGCCGTCCAGGGCGCCCGGGTCTGCGGCGCCGCCCGGATCACCGTCGTCGACCCGGTCGGCTCGCGCCGCGAACGGGCGCTCGCCTTCGGCGCCACCGCGGCGCTCGCCCCCGAGGAACTCAAGCCCTTCGCCAAGGGGCTGCCCGGCGGCGGCTTCGACTACGTCTTCGAAGCGGTCGGCCGGGCGGCCACCGTCCGGGCCGGCTACGACGCGGCCCGGCGCGGCGGCGCGGTCGTCGTCATCGGCGCCGGCGCCCAGGACGACCTCGCCCAGTTCACCATGGGGGAACTGTTCTTCAACGAGAAGCGGCTGCTGCCCTCGCTGTACGGCGGGGCGCCGGTGGCGCGCACCATCGGCCTCGTCGTGGACCTGTGGCGGGCCGGGCGGATCGACCTCGACGGCATGATCACCCACCGGGTCGGGCTCGCCGACGTGAACCGGGCCATCGAGCAGATGCGCAGCGGCGAGGCGCTGCGGACGGTGGTCTCGCTGGACCGGTCGGACCGGTCGGACCGGTGACGTGCGAGGGCCCGCCGGGGTGTGTGCCCCGGCGGGCCCTCGCGATGTGCGGTTGACGCAGTGTGCGGTTGATCCGTTCGGGCCGGCTCCGGGGCCGGCCCTGGACTCGGCCCTGGGCTCAGCCCTGGGCGCCGGCCGCGCGGTGGCGGCCGTGCGGGTCCGACCCAGGGGTGTCGTTCGCGGCGGAGCCACCCCGGTGGCGACCGTGCGACGCGGCGTCCCCGGCCGTCTTCTCGTCGGCGTCGGTCCCGTTGACCGCGGGTCCGGTGATGTCGGTGAGGGTGTCGGACATGAGAATCGTCTTCCGTGCGAGGGTGCAGGTCATCGGCGCCCGTCCGGCGCCTGCGGCACACGGTCGGGTCCCCGATCGGGCGCCCGGTACGCGCCCACAGCCGGTGATCGCGGCCCGTGCCCCGGCCACCATAACGGCCGGGACGGACGAGATCCTATCGACCTCATGAGGCGAGTCCCGCCCCGCCCGGTGGCGTCGAACCCAACCAGTGGCCGACCAGTTCGCGGTAGAACGGCGACAGCACCTGCAGATCGCCGTGCCGGGCCAACACCCCACGTCCGCCGTCCAACAGCAGCACCCGGTCCGCCCGCAACGCCGAACTGATCCGGTGCGCGACCACCACCAGCGTCCCCGGCCGACCCGCGAACGCCCGCTCCACCCGCTCCTCCGCCGCGGCATCCAGATGGCAGGTCGCCTCGTCCAGCACCACGACCGGCGAACCCGCCACATACGCCCGCACCAGCGCCAACAACTGGCGCTCACCGGCCGACAGTTCACCCGGATCGCGCAGCGCACCCGCCAACCCGCCCAGCCGAGCCACCACCCCGCCGGCCCCCAAGCACTCGACGGCCGCCGCCAACTCCCGCTCCGACACGTCCGGAGCGAGCCAGGCCAGGTTGTCCCACACCGACCCCGGGAACACGTACGCCTCCTGCGGCAGCAGCACCACCCCGCCCGCCCCGCCACCCACGGCCACCACCCCCGCCGTCGGCACCACCAACCCCGCCACCAGCCCCGCCAACGTCGACTTCCCCACCCCACTCGCCCCCACCACCGCCACGTGCTCCCCGGCCCCGACCACCGCATCGAGCCCCTCCAGCACGGGCGCCACCCCGCCCCGATGGGCGAACCCGACCCCGACCAGCCGCACCTCCCCGACCGGAACCCCCGCCCCGGGGCGCGGGTCCTGCTGGGCGGGCGGGCAGCTGGCCTCTGCCGCTGCGGGCTGCCACGCGCCGCCCGCGCCCGGGCGTTGCCCGCCCACGGCCGTACCTCGATCTGCGGTGCCGGTGCCGGTACCGGTGCCTGTGGCCTCGGCGGGGCTGACCGTGACTGCCGCGAGACGGTCCAGTACCACGGCGAGGTTGAGCAGCCAGCCGCCGACCGTACCGGCCAACGTCCGTACCGCTGGGTCGAGTTGCTGGAGCAGATAGGTGGAAACACCGAGCAGTTCGCCCGCCGTCAGCGCGCCGTGCGCGAGCAGCCAAGGGGCCGCCACGAGGACGGCCAGTACCGGCAGCCGTCCGCCGAGCGCCACCACCAGCGCACGCAGGGCCGATGCCCGGCCCAGCGCACGGGAGGCCTCGGCGCTCTCCCGCGCCGCCTCGGCCAGCGCGTCGGCGACCACGTCCCCGGTGCCCGACGCCTGCACATCGCGCAGCCCGTGCAGGGCCCGTCCGGCCTCGGCCGCCAGCCTTTCCTCGGCCAGGACGACCGCCCGCCGGCGAGCCGCCATCGGCCGCAGCAGCCGTACGAAGAGCAGCCCGGCCGCCAGCAGCGGCAGCAGCACCAGCGGCAGGACGGCCGGTGCCAGCAGCGTCAGGCCGATCAGCGCGGCAACCAGCGTGACCCCGACCCCGCGCAGGGTGCGGAGCAGCGTCGCGGTCAACTGCCGTGCGGACTCGACCTGCTCGGTGAGCCGCGCGACCTCGGCCGGGTCCGCCGTGGGCCGCGCGAGCGCACTGTGGACCACCCGCTCGACCAGCGCGTCCCGCAGTGGCTCCACCACCCCCGCGAGGTGCGGGAATCCGGCTCTCGCCGCATACGCCCGGAGCCCCATGGCCGCCCCGAACCCACCCAGCCAGGCCACCCCGACCCCGGGCCGCCCGGCCAGGAACCCCTGATCGACCGCGGCCGAGACGAACAACCCGGACACCAGTGGCGGCAGCGCCTCCACCCCGGACCACCCGAGCAACCGCACCAACGCTCCGCGGGTCCCCCGCAACTGCCGGAACAGCAACCCCCACCCCGCCGCCCCCACCACCGAGTCCCGCCGCCGACGCCGCCGGCCCGCCCGGTGGTTCGCCCGGCTCTGCGGTTGTGGTGGTCGGGGCCGGGCTTGCATGGGAAGTCGGCCCCGCCGACTTTCTGTGCCGGCGCTTGCGCGGCTTGAGGTCAGTTGCATGAGAAGCCGATCCAGCTGACTTTCTGCGAGGAGGGATATAGAGGAGAGACAGGGGAGGAGAAGTCGGTGGGGCCGACTTCTGGTGCGGGCAGCGCCGCAGGGGCGAGTGCTGCGCACAGGAAGTCGACCCGCCTGACTTCCTGTGCGCCGCTCGTTCGTACAGGGAGCCCGCGCCGGTCCTCTCCGCATGGCTGACGCGGATTCGCCGCGCGCGAGAAGTCGATCGGGCCGACTTCTGGCGCAGGAGGTCATGGTGTCTGCAGGGCGGCGTCGGAGAGGGTGGCGCGGTAGTCGGGGTGGGCGAGGAGGGTGGCGTGGGGGGCGAGGGCGCGGAGGTGGCCGGCGTCGAGCCAGGCGACGAGGTCGGCGCGGGCGGCGACGGTGGTGCGGTGGGCGATCACCAGGCGGGTGCGGCCCTGGGTGGCGCGGTCGAGGGCCTCGGTGACCTGGTACTCGGTGGCGAGGTCCAGGCCGGAGGTGGCGTCGTCCAGGACGACGACCCGGGTGGGCCGGGCCAGTAGCCGGGTGAGGCCGAGGCGTTGGAGTTCGCCGCCGGAGAGGTGCAGTTCGTCGAGCGGGGTGTGCCAGCCGTCGGGGAGCCGGGCCAGGAAGCCGTCGGCGCGGGCGGCGGCCGCCTCGGCGGGGCCGGCGCCGGCGAGTGCGTCGCGGAGCGTGCGGCCGACCAGGGCCGGCCGGGCGAAGGCGTAGCCGACGGCGTGCCGCAGTTCGGCGGCTGACAGGGCGTTCACCGGGACACCGTCGATCAGTACGGTGCCCTCGTCGGGGTCGCGCAGCCGCCCGGGCAGTGCGGCCAGCAGGGACTTGCCGGAGCCGGAGCGCCCGACCAGGGCGACCGTCCGACCGCCGGGGACGGTGAGGTCGAGCGGACCGAGCAGGACCCGTTCACCGTCCCGCACCACCACGCCCCGCAGCGAGACCTCCCCGGGTCCGCCCGCCGGGAGGGCCGCCGTGCCGGTGGGGGCGGGTGCGAGGGCGAGCAGCTCGTCCACCCGGGTCTGCCCGGCGCGGGCGTGGGCGACCCCGACCAGCGACTCGACCTGCTCGAACAGCCCCGCGCCGAGCGCCGCCCAGCCCGCCGCCGCGGCGAGCGCGCCGGGGGCGAGTGCGCCGTCGGTGAGCAGGGCCCCGGCGGTGGTGAGCACCGCGACCTCCACCAGGGCGATCAGGAGGGTGGCCTGCCAGGCGGTGCGTCGCTGTGCGGCCCAGAGCGCGTGTCCGGCCGTGGCGAGTTCCGGCAGTGGCGCCAACACTCTCGTGGCCTCGCGCTGTTCGGCGTGTGCCGCGTGGATGCTGCGCAGTCCGGTGAGGGCGCCGCTTAGCCGGGCGGCGATCTCGGCCTGCACCTCCTGGTACCGGGCGAACACCGGGCCGGCCTGGCGCAGGAAGAGCCGGATCAGCAGCACGCCGGGCACCACGCCCGCGAAGAAGGCGAGGGCCAGCCACGGCGACAGCACGGCCAGCCCGAGCAGCGCGCCGACCGAGGTGAGCAGGGCGGTGGCCGCGCCGAGCACGGCGGGCAGTCGGGCGCCCGCGTCGCCCGCCGAGCCCAGCAGTCGGGCGGCGAGGTCACCGGGTGGCGGGCCGCCGTGCAGTCGGCCGCCCGGTCCGAGGGCGAGCAGGTGGCGGACCAGGCGCCCGCGCAGGGCGGCGGTGGCTTCGGCCGAGCAGGCGGGCGCGGCCGCCGCGGCGATGGCGTTGGCGGCGGCTGCCGCGCCGAGGACGACGGCGGGCAGTACGACGGCGGGCAGGACGAGGCCCGGCAGCCCTCCGGGGGAGGCCCCGGCCCGATGGGCGAGGACGGTGTCGACGGCCCCGGCGAGTACGGCGGGCAGGGCGAGGGTGGTGGCGGCCTCGACGGGCAGGGCGATGCCGAGCGCGAGGGTCCATCCGGTGGGGCGGCGGGGCAAGTCCTGGCTCCCGTCGAGGAGTTGAAAGGGGTTGGAAGGGGTGGGGGCTGCGAAGGGGTGGGAGATGAGACGGGTGCCGTCCCCGCCTGTCCGGACAGGCGGGGACGGCACCCTTGGTCGAACCCGGTCGACCCGGTCGACCCGGTCGGCCGATGGATCAGCCGATGGCTCAGCTGTTGGTGAAGATCAGGCAGGTCAGGATGAGACAGGTGTACTGGCACCCGCTGCCGTGGCCGGTCAGCTCGACGGACTCGGTCTCCGGCAGGTCCTGCAGGGCCGCGAGGTCGGTCTCGAAGTCCACCATGTTCTCCATGTTGTGGGTCCTCCCCTTGAGGTGCGCCCGCCGCGATCTGCCTGCGGGCGTCGGGTGTTGCGCCCCGGGCGGCCTCCATCCGCCGCGCCGGGGGTGGTGCCCCGGGCCGCGACGGGCCCGGGAGTCTGAAGTGCTGGGGCGTCGGGCGGGTCAGCCCGGTCGGCCGGTCCGCAGGAAGGCGGCCAGCAGTTCGTGCAGCACGGCGGCGCCCTCCTCGGCCAGCACCTCGTGCCCGGAGCCGGCCGCCTCCACGTACCGGAAGTCCGCGCCCTCGACCCGCCCGATCCGCAGCAACTCGTGCCGCAGCGAACGGGATTGGCTCACCGGTACGACCTCGTCCCGGTTGCCGTGCACCACCAGCAGCGGTGCGCTCAGCCGGTGGGCCAGCTGGAGCACGTCGCGCGGGCCGCGGGCGTCCAGGATCTGGTCGCCGCCGCCCAGCCGGGTGGTCAACGCCCGTACGGTGGGCGCGGCTTCGGCCAGCAGCCGGCCGCCGGACAGGAACGGTGCGACCACCGCGCAGCGGGCGACCTGCTCGGCCGGCGCGTGCGCGGCCGCCAGCAGCGCCAGGAACGCGCCGTAGCTGACCCCGAACAGGGCGGGCGGCTCCAGGCCGAGAGCGGCCCGTTGGCCGGCGATGCCCTCCAGCAGGTACAGCACGTCGTCCAGGTCGGGCCCGCCCCAGGCGCCCCGGATGGCCAGGGCGTGCGGCACTCCGTAGCCGGTGGAACCGCGCTGGTTGGGGGCGACCACGGCCAGGCCCTCGGCGGCCATCCGTTGCAGGGCCGGGTCGAACTCCAGCCGCCAGGCGTCGGCCGGGCCGCCGTGCAGGGCGAGCACCAGGTGCGGGCTGCTCAGCCAGGCGTCCCCGCCGTACACCACGGCCTCCAACGGGCCTGCCGGGCCGGCGAGTTCGAGGCTCTGGGCGGGATGCCAGCGGCCGCCGTCGCCGGGCGGGGTGCTGCCGTCCAGCCGCCAGCCGGCGGGCTGGGTACGGACGGCGCGCTGCGCGCCGGGCTGCCAGGGCGGGACGGTGTCCCGCCACGGGCCGGGCAGCCCCGATCCCAGGGGCGCGAGCTGGAGCGGCAGCGGGATCGGGGCGGACCCGGTCGGGGCGGGGCCGTGCGCCAGCAGGGCGTCCACGTCCAGGGTGGCCAGTGCCGCCGGGTGGTCGGGTGAGGAGTACGGGAGGCGCAGCCCCGCCCCGTCCCAGTGGCCGACCGCGCCGAGCCGTCCGGGCGGGACGGGCAGCGGGTCCAGTCGGCCGACGGTGGGCCGCCACAGGGCGAGCGCCGACCCGGCGCCGTGGTCGATCTGCACCGCGACCCGGGGGCCGTCCGCCGCCTGCCGCAGCGCGACCGGGCGCAGGACCATGCCCGTGGCGTGCAGGCATTCCGGGAACCGCAGTGGCTCCCCGCCGCCCAGCACGCCCCAGCCGAGCCGGTCGGTGCCGGGCGCGTCGCTGCGCACCATCGCGAAGCGGCTGTCGGGGTCGAACAGCACCAGCCGGTCGTTGCTGTGCTCGCCGATCTCCAGCAGCGGGCTGGTGGTGCCGCTGCGCAGGTCCAGGACGACGGTGCGGACGAGCCCGCCGGCCACCCGGTCCAGCGCGAGCAGTGCGCCCGCGTGGTCCAGCCAGGCGCCGCCGCCGTGCAGGCCGGGGATCTCGGCGACCTTGACGGGTTCGCTGCCGTCCGCCCGGACCAGCCACGCGGTGGTCGCCGGCCGGGTGTCGGTGCCGAGGGCGATCGCCACCGGGGTGTGCGGGTCGGCGCCGGGCGGTGCCGGGAGCGGCAGCAGCCGCAGTCCGGGCATCCGGAGCGAGGCCAACTCCTGTTCCACGGTGCCGTTCTCGCCGTACGAGAGGCGGACCAGGTCATGCCGTTCGCCGTCGTGCCGGCAGACCAGCACCGAGCCGTCGGGCAGTGCGACCAGCTGTGAGCGCAGGTGCTCGGAGCGGTTGCCGGACAGCGGCAGCGCGGCCGGGGTGGCCGGTGCGCCGTCTGCGGGGAGCCGCCAACTCTCCACGTACCAGCCGCTGTCGGCGGCAGCGGCCAGGCAGGCCGCGTGGCTTCCGTCGGCGGCGAAGGAGAAGCTCAGTCGGCGCAGTGCCCGGGTGGTGGTGCGGGTGGCCACGTTCATGCCTCGCTCACCCCGGTTGTCTCGCACGGGAGTTGATGGACGGCGGGGAGGCGCGGGTCCAGCCAGAGCCGGGGGCCGCCGTGGCGGAGCCGGAGCAGGAAGGCCAACGGCCCTGCGGTGCCGGTGCCGTAGGCGGCGGCGCAGCCCGTGCCCGTCTCGTCGGGGAGGGTCAGCAGGCCGTCGCGCAGGGCGGAGCGGGCTGCGATCAGTCGGCCCAACTCCCTGGCCCCCGCGAGGAATTCCGGATCATCGGTGGCCTCGGCGAGATCCAGTAGGTACTCGCCGTCACCGGCCAGGCCGTGGCAGGCGCTCACCCCGCTGTGCCAGCGGCCGGCCAGCACGGCCCGCCCGGCGGCCCGGGCGAGGGCGAGCGCGTCGGGGTCGCCGGTGGCCCGCCACAGCCGCAGCAGGAAGCTGCCCGCGCCGGAGGAGCCGCTGCACCAGTGGGAGAGCCGGATGTGCTCCGGATCGCCCGCGCTCTGCGGCCACCAGGCGGTGGTCCGGGCGGTGCTCCGGTCAGCGATCCGGTCACCGGTCCGGTCGATGGCCGGGTGGGTGGCGCCGTCGGCCGGACCCCACCGTACGGTCGCGCCGAGCGTCCGGCCGGCCTCGATCGCGGCCGTGGTGCAGGCGTCCCGCAGGGCCTGGTCGCCGGTCGCTGCGGCGGCGGAGAGGAGGAAGGCGCCCACGCCCGCCACGCCGTGGGCGAAGCCGAGGTGGGTGGCTCCGGCGAGCGCCGAGTCGAAGCCGGTCGGCACCGGCCAGACCGCCCCGTACGGCTCCCGCCGCGCGGCGGCGAGCAGGGAGCGGGCGCAGCGGTCGGCGCGCCCGGCGAAGCCATCGCCGAGGTCGTCATCGAGGTTGCCGCCGCCGAAGCCGTCGGCGCTGTCGGCGAAGTCATCGGCGGCAAAGCGGAGTTGGGTGAATCCGGCGCCGGCTGTGCCGTGGCACACATCGGGGTTGGGCCACTCGACGGGGATCCGCCGGGCGAGCGCGGCGGCCCGCTCGGCCGCGTCGGCGTCGCCCAGGACTCGGGCGGCATCCAGCAGTGCCCAGGCCGTCCCCGACCGTCCGAAGTGCAGCCCGGGCAGCACCACCGGCTCGGCGGCCACCCGCCGCTCGATCCACCCGGCGGCGGTACGGGCCGTGCGCGCGGCCTCCGCCCGCACCTCGGTCGGCAGACCCTCGGCCGCGACCGCCCGCGCCAGCACGGCGAGCACACCGGCGGCGCCGTGCTGCACAGTGCACGGGTCAGTCCGCTCCCCGGCGGGCACCACGGGCCACAGCCGGTCGGACCGCTCCGGCGTAGCGCTGACGGCGAGGTGCCGCAGGCCGTCGCACAGCAGCCGGTCGAGCGACGGTTCGTCGGCGCCGGCCTCCTGCGGCGCGCCGGGGCGAATCAAGCCTGCGCCGGGGCGAACCGGGCCTGCGCCGGGATGGGCCGAGCCGACTCCGGGGCGAACCGGGCCCACGCCGGGGCGAGCCGCGACCGCGCCGGGCCGGGCGGCGGCATGCCACAGCGGAGCGACGGCGGCGGACGCGGCGCCGTCCGGCCGGTGCGCGGAACGGTCGACGGCACCGGCCGCGCCGACCAGCGCCTCCCGAACCCGAGCCACCCCCCACCGCAGCTCCGGCTCCTCCGCCCGCAGCCCCAGCACCACCGGCGCCAGCCGCCGCGCGGTCGCGCCGGAGCGGGCCGCGAGGGTGAGCCAGCGGCCGAGGCGTTCGGCGACCGGGCGTGCGTACGGCAGGTCTTCCGGCAGCAGGGGGTCGTGCCCGGTGGCGAGCAGGAAGAGCAGCCCGCCGAGGGCGTACAGGTCGACGGCCGGGTCGGCGACGCAGGAGCCCGCGAGGGCGAGCCGGCCCTGTTCGGGGGCGCGGTAGCCGGGGGTGCCGGCCGTTCCGGCGGGGCGGCCGGTCTCGGCGGCGAGTTCGAGGTCGACCAGTCGCAGGCTGCCGTCCGGGCGGACCATCACATTGCCGGGGGAGAGGTCGCGCAGGACCAGCCCCTGGCCGTGCACCCGCTCGACCAGGTCGAGCAGCCCGTGCACCACCGGGCCGGCCTCGGCCCAGTCGACGTCCGGGGTGCCGTCGCGCCGCAGCCGGCCGGCGACCCAGGCACCCAGCGGCTGTCCGGCGATTCGTTCCTGCACCAGGAAGACGGAGTCGTCCTGCTCGATCAGTTCGACGGCGCGCGGTGCGAGCCCCTGTCCGTCCAGCCGGGCGAGCAGGTCGGCCTCGTGCCGCAGCGCGTCGCGGGCGTCCGTTCCGGCGCGGTCGACCTCGATGTGCGCCCGGGCCTGCTTGACCACGACCTCCGCGCCGCTCGCCGCCTCCCGCCCGAGGAACACGCCCCCCTTGGCGCCGTGCCGTACGGCGGCGGTCACCGCGTAGCGCCCGGCCAGCAGGACCCCGCGACCCCCTCGGCCCCTGCCGCTCGAAGGGCCACGCGAAGGAGCACCCGAAGGAACAGGGGCCGCGAACGGATCCCGCACCCACCCCGGCGCCCGGTACGACCCCCCGCGCGCGTCCTCGGCCCGCTCCCCGCCCGGCCCGCGCAGCACCGAGCGGTACTCCCCGTCGTTGCCCAGCTCCGCCCGCGCCGCGAACGCGCCGTAGCGGTAGTGCACCCGGCTGCCGGGCCGGTACGGGCGGTCGGAGAGCACCACCGGCCCGGGCAGTCCGGCGGTGGCCCGGTCCAGTTCGGCCGCCAGCCGCTGGAACTGCGCGTCGTCCGCCGGGTAGACGGTGATGAACTTGCCCGCCGAACCCCGGTCGCTGTTGCGGGAGTTGAGCTCGCGCAGTCGTTCCTCCGTGGCGGCGAACTTGAAGTCGCACGGGTCCGCGGCGAGCACCCGGACCACCGCCGCGAGCACCTCCCCGCCCGCCACCGAGGCCGCGCTGACGTGCAGCTTCCACCCCTGGTCCGGTAAGGGCGCGGACGCGGACGGCCTGGCCGTGCACCAGAAGCCCCCGACGGTGACCTCCCAGTCACCGCCGCCTCCCCGGCCTCCGGCGCCGGCCAGCGCCGCCCGCGTCGTCCCGGGCCACGTACCGGCCGCGTCCGGTCCATGGCCCGCCGATCCCCGGCCCCCGGCCGTACGAAGGGATGCGCTCGCCCTCATCCGCCGCCACATCCCTTCGTCTCGGCCGCCGGCGGCCGCGGCTGCCCCTGCTCGGCATCCGCGGCGCGACGGCCCGGCCTGATCGGTTTCTCGGAAGGAGCGGGAGTGCCGCTCCTGGACGGGAGCCCTCAACCGGGCCGCCGACCGGTCGGTCGGGGCGGCCGGGGCAACTCCCGTTCGCAGGACTGAAGTTAGTTTCGAGAAAACCGAAGCCTCAACGCAGAGCCGGTCACTTCACTCGTAAGGGTGATCAGGAGGCGGTTTCGAATTCGTACGAGAACACTGCTGTGAGTAGTGGGCGCCCGGCGCACGGGCGCGTACGGTGCGCGCGAGCCCGAACGGGGCGCCCCGCCCGGGGGTTCGGGCGCTCCATCCACAGGTTGACGTGCATCTGTACGGCGGCAGCACTCCCGTCCGCGACCTCACCCGGCCCCGTCCGAGACCCCACCCGCCGCCGTCGACGACCCCACCCACCCCCGTCCGCAGCCCGTCCCGCCCCCCGTCCCCCGATCGGCCGAGGCCCGACCGCCCCCGCGCGCACGGTAGTCTCGACAGGTGCCGAAACTGTCCGACGTCATCACCGCGCTCGAAGAGGTCTACCCCCCGCAGTGGGCGGAGTCCTGGGACGCCGTCGGCCTGGTCTGCGGGGACCCTCAGGCCGAGGTCAGCCGCGTGCTCTTCGCCGTCGACCCCGTTCAGGCGGTCGTCGACGAGGCCGTGGAGTGGGGCGCCGACCTCGTGGTCACCCACCACCCGCTGTACCTGCGCGGCACCACCAGCGTCGCCGCCACCACCTTCAAGGGCCGGGTGGTGCACACGCTGATCAGCAACGGCATCGCGCTGCACGTCGCCCACACCAACGCCGACCACGCCGACCCCGGCGTCTCGGACGCGCTGGCCGAGGCGGTCGGCCTCAAGGTCACCGGCCCGCTGGTGCCGGACCCCACCGACCCGCTGGGCCGTCGCGGCACCGGCCGGATCGGTCTGCTGGAGCCCTCGCTGCCGCTGTCGGCCTTCGCCGCGCAGGTCGCCGCGGGCCTGCCCGCGACCGCCGCCGGCGTGCGCGTCTCCGGCGACCCGGACCGCCTGGTGAGCCGGGTGGCGGTCTGCGGCGGCTCGGGCGACGGCTTCCTCGCCGACGTACGGGCGGCTGGCGTGGACGCCTACGTGACCGCCGACCTGCGCCACCACCCGGCCTCCGAGGCCACCGAGGCCGCGCCGGTCGCACTGGTCGACGCCGCCCACTGGGCCACCGAGTGGCCCTGGCTCGGCCTGGCCGAGCGCGCCCTGCGGGCCGCCGCCGACCAGCACGGCTGGGCCGTGGAGACCAAGGTCTCCCACCGGGTCACCGACCCGTGGACCGCGCACGCCCCCATGTCCTTCACCGCCTGACCCGATTCACAGGAGCTTTCCCCTTGAACGCCGCGCCCGCCGACCAGATCCGCCTGCTCGACCTCCAGGCCATCGACTCGAAGCTCGACCAGCTGGCCCACCGGCGCCGGGGCCTGCCCGAGCACGCCGAGATCGACAAGGCCACCGCCGACCACACCGCGCTCAAGGACCTCGTCGTCGCAGCCGAGGCCCAGAAGGGCGACACCGCCCGCGAGCTGACCAAGGCCGAGCAGGACGTCGAGCAGGTCCGCGCCCGGGCCGCCCGCAACCAGCAGCGCCTGGACTCCGGTGCGATCACCTCGCCGAAGGACCTGGAGAACCTCCAGCACGAGATCGGCTCGCTGGCCAAGCGCCAGAGCGACCTGGAAGAGGTCGTGCTGGAGATCATGGAGCGCCAGGAGAGCGCCCAGAGCCGGGTCGAGGAGCTGTCCGCCCGCCTGGAGCACTCCACCGTCGTGCTCAAGGAGGCCGAGGCCCGCCGCGACGCCGCCTTCGCCGAGATCGACGGCGAGGCCGACAAGGTCAAGCGCGACCGCGAGGCCGTCGCCGCCGTCATCCCGGCCGACCTGCTCAAGGTGTACGCGAAGCTGCGCGAGACCCAGGGCGGCGTCGGCGCGGCCCGCCTCTACCAGCGCCGCTGCGAGGGCTGCCGCACCGAGTTCTCGATCACCGAGCTGAACGCCATCAAGGCCGAGCCGGCCGACAAGGTGGTCCGCTGCGAGAACTGCTCGCGGATCCTGGTCCGCACCGCCGACTCGGGCGTCTGAGCCGATGGCGGCGCGCTTCGTCGTCGAAGCGGACGGCGGGTCCCGGGGCAACCCGGGGCCGGCCGGCTACGGCGCGGTGGTCCGGGACGGCGACACCGGGCAGCTCGTCGCCGAGGCCGCCGAGTTCATCGGCCACGCCACCAACAACGTGGCCGAGTACCGGGGCCTGATCGCCGGGCTGAAGGCGGCCCGCGAGCTCGACCCGGACGCCTCGGTGGACGTCCGGATGGACTCCAAGCTGGTCGTCGAGCAGATGTCCGGGCGCTGGAAGATCAAGCACCCCGACATGCAGCCGCTCGCCGCCGAGGCGCGCACCGTCTTCCCGCGCGGCCGGGTCACGTACACCTGGATCCCGCGCGAGCGGAACAAGGACGCCGACCGGCTGGCCAACGAGGCGATGGACGCCGGCCGCGACGGGCGCCGGTGGGAGCCCCGGAAGCCCGCCCAGGAGGTCCCCGAGCCGCTGCCGAGCCCGCCCGCCCCCAAGGCCGGCTGGGCCGCCCCCGCCGACCTCGGCACCCCGACCACCTTCGTCCTGCTGCGCCACGGCGAGACCCCGCTCACCCCGGAGAAGCGCTTCTCCGGCAGCGGCGGGACCGACCCGGAGCTGTCCGACAAGGGCCGCTGGCAGGCCGAGCGGGCCGCCGAGGCGCTGACCGCGCGCGGCAGCATCCAGGCGGTCGTCGCCTCCCCGATGCGCCGCACCCGGCAGACCGCCGAGATCGTCGCCGCCCGGCTGGGCCTGGAGGTCCGGTACGAGGACGGGCTGCGCGAGGTCGACTTCGGCGACTGGGAGGGCCTGACCTTCGCCGAGGTGCAGGAGCGCTACCCGGACGACCTGTCGGCCTGGCTGGGCTCCGCCAAGGCCAAGCCGACCGGCAGCGGCGAGAGCTTCACCACCCTCACCCACCGGGCCGGCGTCGCCCGGGACAAGATCCTCGCCCGGTACGCGGGGAAGACGGTGCTGGTGGTCTCGCACGTCAGCCCGATCAAGACGCTGGTCCGCCTCGCGCTCGGCGCCCCGCCGGACTCGATGTACCGGATGGAGCTCTCCGCCGCCTCGATCTGCGCCGTCCAGTACTACGCGGACGGCAACGCCTCGCTGCGGCTGCTCAACGACGGCTCCCACCTGCGCTGATCCCCGCTGAACCGGGGGTCAGTGCACCTCGGTGACCACCACGTCCAGCTGCCACGGCTTGCGCGCGGTGCCTTCCGCCGCCAGCTCGACCCGGTGGCCCAGCTCCAGCAGCGCGTCCATCAGCTCGCCCGGCGTCTTCGGCTCCGCCCCGGCGACCAGCAGGTCCCGCACCAGCCGGCCCTTGGTCGCCTTGTTGAAGTGGCTGACCACCGTGCGCTTGCCGTTCCGCTCCTGCAGCACCCGGACGGTCGCCGTACGGGAGGCCACCTCGCCGGCCGGCTTCCAGGCCGCCGCGTACGCGGAACTGCGCAGGTCCAGCACCAGCCCGTCCGCCACCTCCGGGAGCACGGCGGCCGTCGCACCCCGCCAGTACGCGCCGAGCGCCCCCAACTCCGGGAGTTTCACGCCCATCGAGCAGCGGTAGGACGGGATCCGGTCGGAGATCCGCACCGCGCCCCACAGTCCGGAGAACACCAGCAGCGAGCGCTCGGCGCGGGCGTACGCGGCGGCGTCCAGGGTGGCCAGGCCCAGGTTGTCGAACAGCACCCCGGTGTACACCTCGGCCGCCGGACGGGCCCCGGCGGTCGGCAGGGCGGCGTTCTTGGCGATCTCGCCGCGCAGCCCGGGCGTCAGCCCGAGCACCTCGGCGGCGGCGTCCTGATCACCCCGGCAGAGGCCGACCAGCGCGTCCAGCACCGCACCGCGCGCCGCCGTCAGCCCCGGCAGCGACAGCCGGTCGAGCGCGACCGGCTCGCCGTCCCCGGACACGGCCTTGCCCTCCGAAGGCGGCAACAGCACCAGCACAGCGGACTCCTCAACAGTTTGTGGCGGACGAACCCCGCCACCCTACTGCGGCCGCCCCGGCTCCCAGCGCCACGCACAGGGGCGAGTAGTACCGGACGTTCAGCCGCCGGAACCGCGCCGAGCGCCGGGTCAGTCGCCCGAACACCACCGGCCCGGCGAGCCCGCGCGCCAGCAGCACCCCGGCCACCGCCCGCACCCCGGCCCGCTGCCACCCCGGCGGCAGCACCGGCGGCAGCACCCCGGCCTCCGCCGCCACCAGGTGCGAGGCCGTCCCCAGCAGCCCCGCCACCGCCAGACAGGCCGCCGCCGGCGGCACCCCCTCACCCGCCCCCACCACGGTGTCCGCGAACTCCTCCGCCGTCCGCAACGGCCACGGCGTCACGGCCCACACCGCGTGCAGCGCCCCCGTCACCGCCAGCCCCGCCGACACCCCGGCCCCGACCGCCCTGACCACACCCACCGCCCGAACCCCCTCCGCGTGAACCACCACTCGCCCCACCGTACGAGCCCTCACACCGCCCCGGCCCCCCACCCCGCAGGCCCGTCCCCGCACCCGTCCACCCCCAGGGCGGTTCCGCCGCGCTCCCGGGCAGCGGACCCTCGGCCGCTGCGGGATCGTCGCAGGTCCGGGGCTGTGGCGGCCGCGGAGGCGAGGGCAAATCGGTAGGAACGGCCGGCGTTCCCGACTACCGTGAGTGGCGAAGGAGAGTGAGCGAGATGACCATGCGACCCCTGGACCTGGTGCCCGGCGACGGCGATGCCGTGGAGGAGTCCCTGTCCGTGCGGCTGCCCGCGGGGTTGCCGGCCGAGACGCGCCAGGCGCTGGAGTTCGCGGTGCGGGCGGCGGCCGAGGCCGTGATGGGCGGCCGGGTGCGGGTGACGGAGGCGGCCGCCGGGTCGGACACCGCCGAGCTGGCCTTCGAGGTCCGCCAGTCGGAGCTCCCGGAGGCGCTCACCGAGGGGACACCCGGCAAGGCCGAGCGCCGCGCCGCCATGGTGGCCCGGATCCGCGCCGCCAACGCGGAGACGCTGGAGCGGCTGAAGGACCTGTGACCACCGTGTACCTGGACCTCGACGACGTCACCTACCTCGCCGGGGGCGCGCGGAACATCCGCGACCTCGGCGGCCTGCTCTCGGCGATCGCCCGCCCGCAGGCCAGCCTGTTCGGCTCCGACGCCTACCCCGACCTGTGGACCAAGGCAGCCGCCCTCGGCCAGAGCCTGTCCCGCAACCACCCGCTCGTCGACCGGAACAAGCGCACCGCCTTCGAGGCGATGCTCCTTTTCCTGGACTACAACAGCGAGCCCTACACCGACCCGCACCCGGACGACGCCGTGGCCTTCGTGCTGCGGCTCGCCACCGGCGGCTACGACGACGCGATCGCCCTCGCGGCCAAGGACCTCAGGTCCCTCCTGGGCCGCTGAGGCCGGACGGGCCAGGGCCCCCGGCGGCAGGACGCGCCGGGGTCCTCCGTCCGGAATCACCCGATTCGCCCTACGCTGGCCTGCATGCCTCGCCGAAAACTGCGCGTCAAGGCCGTCGACTCCGCCCGGATCAACACCGAGCTGACCGAGCTCCGCACCCGCCTGGAGATCCACACCGAGTGGCCCGAGGCGGTGCTCGCCGAGGCGGAGGAGGCGGCCGAGAGCCCCCGGTTGCCGGAGTACGACGCCACCGACCTGCCGCTGTTCACCGTCGACCCGCCCGGCTCCCGCGACCTCGACCAGGCCATGCACCTCACCCACCGCCCCGGCGGCGGCTACCGGGTGCACTACGCGATCGCCGACGTCGCCGCCTTCGTCCGCCCGGGCGGCGCCATCGACACCGAGGCCCGCAGACGCGTCGAGACCCTCTACTTCCCCGACCACCGCGTCCCCCTGCACCCCACCCGGATCTCCGAGGACGCCGCCAGCCTGCTGCCCGGCGAGACCCGCCCCGCCCTGCTCTGGCAGCTGGACCTGGACGCCGACGGCGCCGTTGTGCTGGCGGACGTCCGCCGCGCCCTGGTGCGTTCGCACCGCCGCCTGGACTACGCGGCCGTCCAGCGCGCCGTGGACCTCGGCGGCGCCGACGAGCAGCTCGCCCTGCTCGCCACCGTCGGCCGGCTGCGCGAGGAGCAGGAGCGGGCCCGGGGCGGGATCAGCCTGCCGGTGCCCGAGCAGGAGGTCACCGAGACCCTGCACGGCTATGTGCTCGGCTACCGCGCGGCCGGCCCGGCCGACGGCTGGAACGCCCAGATCTCGCTGCTCACCGGCATGGCCGCGGCCGAGCTGATGCTGGACGCGGGCGTCGGCCTGCTGCGCACCCTGCCGGCGGCGCCCGCCGCCGCGTACGAGCGGCTGCGCCGGATCGCCGGCGCGCTGGACGTGGACTGGCCGCAGGCCGTCCCGTACCCGGAGCTGATCCGGTCGCTGGATCCGGAGGTGCCGTTGAACGCCGCCTTCCTGAACGCCTGCACCGGTCTGCTGCGCGGCGCGGGCTACCACGCCTTCGACGAGTCCCGCGGCCTGCCGGCCCCCGCCGAGCCGGGGCACGCCGCGCTGGCCGCCCCGTACGCGCACTGCACCGCGCCGCTGCGCCGGCTCGGCGACCGCTTCACCCAGGAGGTGTGCGCGGCGGTGGCGGCGGGGGAGGACGTGCCGGGCTGGGCGCGGGAGGCGCTGCCGGCCGTGCCGGCGCTGATGGCGGGCGGGGACCGGCGGGCGGCCGAGGTCGAACGGGCCTGCGTGGACCTGGTGGAGGCGGAGCTGCTGGTGGGCCGGGAGGGCGAGGACTTCTCGGCGGTGGTCATCGAGGTGGACGGCAAGCGCCCCGGCTCGGGCACCGTCCAGCTGCGCGAGCCCGCCGTCCGGGCCCGCTGCGACGCGGCCGGGAACGGCTCGCCGGCCGGGGCGCCCGCCGGGCTGCCGCTGGGTCGGGAGATCGACGTCCGGCTCACCAGGGCGGACCCGGCCACCCGGACGGTCCGCTTCGAGGCGCTCTGAGTCATCCGCCCCCGGCCCGGGGGTGGGAGGATCGGTCCGTGCCCGATCCCCAGCCCCCCACCCTCGCCCCCGGACCCGCCGGCCCCGCTCCCGACGCCGGGCGCCGCCGCCGGCTGCTCGTCCTCGCGATCTGCTGCCTGAGCCTGTTCATCGTCGGCCTGGACAACACCGTGGTGAACATCGCGCTCCCGGTGATCCAGAAGGACCTGGACGCCCCGGCCTCCGGCCTGCAGTGGATCATCGACGCCTACACCCTGGTGCTGGCCTCGCTGCTGATGCTGTTCGGCTCGGTGGCCGACCGCTTCGGCCGCCGCCGGGTGTTCCAGATCGGCCTGACCTGCTTCGCGCTGGGCTCACTGCTGTGCAGTCTGGCGCCGAGCCTGGAGTGGCTGGTGGCGTTCCGGGCGCTGCAGGCGGTGGGCGGTTCGATGCTGAACCCGGTGGCGATGTCGATCATCACCAACACCTTCACCGATCCCAAGGAGCGGGCCCAGGCGATCGGCGTCTGGGGCGGTGTGGTCGGCATCTCGATGGCGCTCGGCCCGCTGCTCGGCGGCTTCCTGGTGGACGGCGCCGGCTGGCCGTCGATCTTCCTGATCAACGTCCCGGTGGCGCTGCTGGCGATACTGCTGACGGTCCGCTACGTCCCCGAGTCGCGCGCGCCCAGGCCGCGCCGGCTGGACCCGGTGGGGCAGTCGCTGATGGTCGTCCTGCTGGGCTGCGGCACCGCGGCGATCATCGAGGGCCCGGGCAGCGGCTGGACGTCCCCGCTGATCCTGGCCCTGGCCTCGGCCGCGGTGGCCGCGCTGATCGCCTTCCCGCTGTGGGAGCGGCGGGTCGCCGAGCCGCTGGTGGACCCGCGGTTCTTCGCCAGCGCGCCGTTCACCGGGGCGACCGTCACCGCGGTCTGCGCGTTCGCCGCGCTCGGCGGCTTCCTCTTCCTCAACACCCTCTACCTGCAGGACGTCCGGCACTACACCCCGGTCGAGGCGGGCCTGTGGACGCTGCCGATGGCCGGGCTGATGCTGGTCTGCGCGCCGCTGTCCGGACGGATCGTCGGCAGCCGGGGCCCGCGGCTGCCGCTGGTGGTGGCCGGGCTGGGCCTGGCCGCCAGTGGACTGCTGCTGACCCGGCTGACCGCGGACTCCCCGGCGGCGCTGCTGCTGGTCGCCTACGCGCTGTTCGGTTTCGGCTTCGGCCTGGTGAACGCGCCGATCACCAACGCGGCCGTCTCCGGGATGCCGCGGGCCCAGGCGGGTGTGGCCGCGGCCGTGGCCTCGACCAGCCGCCAGGTCGGCCAGTCGCTGGGGGTCGCGGTGATCGGTACGGTCGTCACCTCGGCCGTGGTGGGCCCGATGGCGACCGGCTTCGCCCCGGCCAGCCACGCCGGCTGGTGGATCCTGGTCGGCCTCGGCGGGGCGGTCCTCGTCCTGGGAGTGCTCACCACCGGCGCCTGGGCGACGGGTACGGCCGCCCGGGTGGCGGCCCGCCTCGGTGCGGAGGCGCCGGTGGTCCGGACCGGGGTACGGGAGGCCCCGCCCGAGCGGCTACCATGACCACTACGGCGGAAGAGCCGGCCGGGCGGTCGCGACGGGTCCCAGACCCGCCGAGGAACGTCCGGGCTCCACAGAGCAGGGTGGTGGGTAACGCCCACCCGGGGTGACCCGCGGGACAGTGCCACAGAAAACAGACCGCCCACCGCTTCGGCGCGTGGGTAAGGGTGAAACGGTGGTGTAAGAGACCACCAGCGACCGGGGTGACCCGGCCGGCTAGGTAAACCCCACCTGGAGCAAGGTCAAGATCGGTGCCTTCGGGCGCCGTGCGCGAGTGTTCGAGGGCTGCTCGCCCGAGCTCGCGGGTAGACCGCACGAGGCTGTCGGCAACGGCAGCCCTAGATGGATGGCCGTCTCCCCGGGCCGCGCAAGCAACCCGGGTGACAGAACCCGGCGTACAGGCCGACTCTTCCGCCCCCTGAACGTCGAAGGCCCTCCGGCCCGCGCGCATAGCGCCGGCCGGAGGGCCTTCGTGCGTCCCGTCCCGTCCCGTCCCGGCTCAGGCCGGGCGGGAGCCGACGGCGTCGCGGATCTGTTCGCCGAGGCCGCCGTTGACGCGGGCGCAGTTGGCGCAGCAGAAGAACATGCCGGCCACCTCGACGCCGTGGCCGACGATGCGCACGTGGCACTGTTCGCAGCGGGGGGCGAGTTTCTCCATCGCGCACTCGAAGCTGTCGAAGGTGTAGGTGTCGCCGGTGACCGTCTTGATCTCGAAGGCGAGCCAGTAGTCGTTGCCGCAGGTGACGCAGATGGCCATGGCGGCCGTCTCCTTCCGGTGGGGGCCGGCCCTGGCGGGGCGGCTCCTTCCAGTGTCGAAGGACCGGCGGGCGGCGGCCACCCGGTGGGGCCCGTCCGGCGGGACGGGCCGGACGGCGCAGGGCGGCGCAGGGCGGAGTCGGGCGGGAGCGTCAGGCGGGGCCGGCGGAGAGCTCCTCCAGGGCGCGGACGGCGCGGTCGGCGTCGTCGGCGGCGACGAACAGGTGGTCGTGGTGGAAGCCGGCCACCACGTTGCAGCTGATGCCCCGCTCGGCGAGCCGCCCGGCGACGGCCGCGGTCAGTCCGACGGCCTCCAGCGCGGAGTGGATCTGCAGGGTGATCCAGGCCGCCACGTATTCGTAGCGCAGCCCGAGCGCGTCCGCCTCGTCCTGGGCGACCACCATCGTCACCCCTTCGGGTTCGGCGACGGTCACCACCGGCCGCATCCCGGCGGGCACCTTCGCGGGGAGCGTGCAGTAGACGTACCGCCCCGGGTTGAGCTGCGGGCGCATCCCGCGGAGCAGGGTCGCAAGGTCTCGTTCACCGGCCATACCCGTCACCGTATCGGTTCGTCCGGGCCGGTGCCGTCCGGCGGATGTCCTGTCCCGGCGACGGCCGAGGGAGCTGCGAGCGTGGCGCACACGGCCAGGGCCAACAGGCCCAGCCAGGTGCCGACGCGTGATCGTCTGTTCATGGGCCCGAATGCTGTCGGCGCCGGGTAGACGTGCGATCAACGCGTCATCGGGAGCCTGCTGGACCCCGTGGGTCGCCGGCGGAGCCGTGTCGGTATCCGTTGACGAGCGACAGTCACCGATATATCGTCGAACTATCGAGACGGTGACTCGACTGGCTCGGATACGTCAGATGGAACCTCAAGGAGGTGGGCGCCATGCGCTCAGGAATGCGATTCGGCGGGGAGGGCCCGCGCGGCGGCGGACGGCGCCGTGGGCCGGGCCCGGAGTTCCGGGGGATGCCCGGGGACGGCTTCGAGGGGCGGGAGGCCTTCGGCGGCTTCGGCCCGCCGTTCGGCGGCGGCGGCCCCGGCCGGTCGATGGGCGGCCCGTTCGGGCACGGCTTCGGCGGCCACGGCGGCCGGCGCGGCGGCCCGCACGGGCGGCGCGGCGGCCGGGCCCGGCGCGGTGATGTCCGGGCCTCGCTGCTGGCGCTGCTCAAGGAGCGGCCGATGCACGGCTACGAGATGATCGCCGAGATCACCGAGCGGACCAACGGGGCCTGGCGGCCCAGCCCGGGCTCGATCTACCCGAACCTCCAACTGCTGGAGGAGGAGGGCCTGATCACGGCGGAGGAGGTCGGCGGCAAGCGGCTGGTCTCGCTCACCGAGAAGGGCCGCGCCGAGGCCGAGGCCGGTCCCGCCGAGCCGTGGGCCGAAGCCGGCCGGGAGGTCGACTGGGAGGCCGTCCAGGAGGTCGGCCAGGCGCTCGCCGCGGTCGAGCAGGCGGTCCAGCAGGTCATGCGGACGGGCACCGAGGCGCAGCGCGTCAAGGGCCTGGCGGTGCTGACCGAGGCCCGCAAGAAGCTCTACCTCATCCTCGCCGAGGATGACTGACCGGTGCGGGGGCCGGTCCCGGCGGCAGCCGGTGACAGGGCGGTGCCGCTACTCAAGGGTCGATCACTGCCCAAGGGCCGACCATGGCCCAAAGGTCGACCACTGCTGAGGGGCCGATCATCGCTCAGGGGCGGCCCGCTGCTCAGGGGCGCACCACGAAGAGGGCCACGCAAGCGAGCAGCAGCACCGCCCAGCCGAACCAGAGCCAGCCGTCCGGGCCGATCGTCACGCTGTAGAGGCACACCACCAGCAGCAGCGCCCCCGTCACCCCGGCGACCTGCCGGTTGTGGTGGGCGGCCGCCTGCGCGCGGCTCCTGGAGCGCCGTACGGGGTGCCGTACCGTCCTGGCCATGCCGACCTCCCGGGGAGGGGAAGGGGAGCGGGCGGCCGGTCAGTCCGAGGGTCCGCTGGAGGCCGCCTCGTCGTACTCGTAGCGCCAGAACCAGCTGAGCCCCCGCGTCTGCTTGCTCCGGACGTACACCAGTGTGCGCGCGGCGGAGTCGCCGTGCGCGGGGACCGGAACCTTGTACTTCTTGGGCACGCCGAGCATCGGCCCCAGCGGGATCGGGAGGATCCGCCCGTCCAGGGGGCCGCCGACGAATTCGGTGTCCGCGCTCTTCACCCCTCCAGGGTCTCACCTCCACGCGGTGGCCACGGCGGGAGCACCCCGGGGCGGAGGCCCGGTGAGCGCGGAGTGCCCGGAGTGTGACCGGAGAGGCACCGCCCCCGGTCATCCGGAGGCCCCGCGCACCCTTATCCTTCCTGTTACGCCCTCGGGGTCCGCCCCGGGTCAGCGGGCCCGTACGGGCCGGGCGGGGCGCGTGTCAGCGCGCCCTCCGGCCGTCACCGGCGCGGACAGCGTGCTGCCGCGACAGGCGTACCGAGACCCGGCGTCGGCCGTCCGGTGACCCCGGGCCGCGGTCGGCGGGGCGCGGACAGCAGGGCCGAGCACCACCCCGGGGAAGCAGCGGGGGGCGCCGTGCGTTGCGTCGGAGTGGTACGTCGAACGCTGTGTCGCACCAGGCACGGCAGTTGCGCGGAAGGGGCCCGATGGAAGCCGGCGGCAGGTGGACGACCTGGTGGCAGAAGCGTGACCGACAGCGGGACCGCCCGGGAGGCGCGGACCCGGCCGCCAGACTCGATCAACTGCTCGGCGCGGTACGCGCCGGATTCCCCCTCGCACCCGCCGCCCACCCGGCCGGCTACCGGTGCTCCTGCGACCGGGTGGCCTGTCCGGCCCCGGCCCAGCACCCGGTCTCCTTCGCCTGGCAGACCCAGGCCACCACCGACCCCGAGCAGCTCTCCCGCTGGCTCTCCCGCGATCCCCTGGCCAACTTCATCACCGCCACCGGCCGGGTGCACGACGTGCTGGACGTCCCGGCCGAGGCCGGCCGGCTCGCCCTGGAGCGGCTGACCGCGCTGGGCGTCGAGGGCCCGGTCGCCGCCGTCGGCGAGGACCGCTACCTGTTCTTCACCGCCACCCGGGGCACTCCCCAGGACGAGGACGAGTGGTGGGACAGCGCGCTGGACTCCACCCCGGACACCATGTCCGAGCACCCCGGCCTGCGCTGGCACTGCCGCGGCTCGTACACCCTGCTCCCGCCGGCCGCGCTGCCGGACGGCTCCGAGGTGCGGTGGCTGCGCGGGCCCGAACTGCCGCTGCCGGACCCGCTGCGCGTCCTGGACGTGCTCACCGACGCCTGCACCGAGGTGGGCGCCGTCGCCGAGGAGCAGTGGCTGATCGGCTAGGACGCCCACCGGTCGGGGTCACGGCGGGGCTTCGCGGAGAAGCACTGCGGCAGGGCCTGCCGCAGTGCTTCTCCGCACGGCTTACGGCAGGGTGAGGATTTCCGCGCCGTCCGCCGTGACCACCAGGGTGTGCTCGAACTGGGCGGTGCGCTTGCGGTCCTTGGTGACGACCGTCCAGCCGTCCGGCCAGATCTCGTAGTCGTAGGTGCCCAGGGTGAGCATCGGCTCGATGGTGAAGGTCATGCCGGGCTTGATGACCTCGGTGGCCCGCTCGCTGTCGTAGTGCGGGATGATCAGGCCGGAGTGGAACGACGTGTTGATGCCGTGTCCGGTGAAGTCCCGCACCACGCCGTAGTCGAAGCGCTTGGCGTAGGACTCGATGACCCGTCCGATGACGTTGACCTGACGGCCAGGCTTGACCGCCTTGATCGCCCGGTCGAGGGACTCCCGGGTGCGCTCGACCAGCAGCCGGGACTCCTCGTCCACGTCGCCGACCAGGTAGGTGGCGTTGAGGTCGCCGTGCACCCCGTGGATGTACGCGGTGGCGTCGATGTTGACGATGTCGCCGTCCTGCAGCACGGTCGAGTCCGGGATGCCGTGGCAGATCACCTCGTTGATGGAGGTGCAGACGGACTTGGGGAAGCCGCGGTAGCCGAGGTCGGAGGGGTAGGCCCCGTGGTCGCACATGTACGCGTGGGCGACGGCGTCCAGCTCGTCGGTGGTGACACCGGGGGCGATCAGCTTGGCCGCCTCCTCCATCGCCCGGGCGGCGATCCCGCCGGCGATCCGCATCTTCTCGATCGTCTCGGCGGTCTGCACCTCGGGCCCGGTGTACGGCGTCGGGGCGGGCTTCCCGACGTACTCGGGGCGCGCGATGTGCGCCGGGACCTTGCGGGTGGGGGACTGGATGCCGGGTACGAGAGCCATGGCGGCGAGTCTAGTCGCCGCCCCCGCCCCGGCCCTGCGGTTCCCCAGGCGGTGTGCAGGGCGGCCCGGCCCGGGGAATGATCGGTACCGACCCTTGTGTCCGGACAGGAGAACACCATGCCCCTCGGATTCAACCGCAAGCCGACCGGCAAGCCCGGCGAGTGGTTCTACTGCATCAAGCACGGCAAGGTCGAGGAGGGCCCCGAGTGCCCGGCCAAGGACCGCCTCGGCCCCTACGCCACCCCCGACGAGGCCGCCCACGCCCTGCAGATCGCCGACGAGCGCAACCGCGAGTGGCAGAACGACCCGCGCTGGAGCGACCGGCCGAAGGACGAGGGTGGTGAGTAGGGCGGCGACCGGTCACGCCGGGGCGGCGGTCCGCTGTTCCGTGCGTTCGTGCTCGGCGCGGACGGCCGCGGTGTGCGGGTCGGTGCGGTCGTCGTAGGCGAGCAGGCGGGGCAGGGCGGCGGCGACGGCGAGGACGGCGGCGACGCAGGCCAGGCCGCCGGTCCAGACGGCGGCGCGGGCTCCGAGCAGGCCGGCCATGGTGCCGGCCCGGACCTGGCCGAGCTGGGGGCCGACGGAGAAGCTGAGCAGTTCGACGCCGGCCATCCGGCCGCGGACCGCGTCCGGGATGGACTGGTTCCACATGGTGGAGCGGGCGAGCCCGCTGATCTCGTCCGCGCCGCCGGCCAGCGCCAGTCCGAGCAGCACCACCCAGACGTTCCCGGACAGCCCGGCCAGCGTCATGGCCGCGCCCCAGCCGACCGCGGCGGCCACCAGCAGCCGCCCGTGCCGGTGCACCCGGGACGCCCAGCCGCTGGTCGCGCCGACCAGCAGGGCGCCGACGGCGGAGGCCGCGTACATCGGGCCGAGCGCCCAGTCGGTGCCCAACTCCGAGGCCAGGAAGGGGAAGACGGCCACCGGGAAGGCGAACAGCATGGCGCAGACGTCGATCGCGTAGGTGCCCAGCAGGTCCTTGCGGCTCCACGCGTACCGCACGCCCGTCAACACCGCCCGCACGGAGGGGCGTTCGGCGCCGGTGGCCGGCGGCACCGCCTTGATCCGGACGAGCAGCAGCAGCGAGACGGCGAAGGTCAGCACGTCCAGCGCGTATGCGGTCTGCACCCCCGAGAACGCCACCACGACACCGGCCAGCGCCGGCCCGGCCACCGAAGCGACGTTGTGGTACAGCGACTTGAGGGCGAAGGCGGCCGTCAGGTGCTGGTGCGCCACGATCCGCGGCAGCAGCGAGTCGAGCGCCGGGCGCTGCAGGCCGTCGCAGGCCGCGACCAGTGCGGCGACCAGGTAGATCGGCCAGAGCAGCGGGCGCGGCAGCAGGGCGTTGAGCAGCAGCAGCCCGGCGAGCAGGCCGAGCGCGGCCTCGGAGCGCAGCACCAGCCGGCGGCGGTCCAGGGCGTCGGCGAGGGCGCCGCCCCAGAGGCCGAAGACGATCAGCGGAATGAGTTCGACGGCGCCGATCAGGCCCACCGCGAAGGAGGAGTCGGTGAGCTCCTTGATCTGCATCGGCACGGCGACGTACGTCAGGAAGCTGCCGAAGCTGGTGACGCAGCCGCTCGTCCACAGGTAGCGGAAGTCGCGGGAGGCGCGCCAGGGCGTCAGATCGGGCGTCAGCGAGCGCAGCAGGCCGCGCGGCCGACCGGTATGCGGTGGTTCGTCGTCGTTCACGAACCACCATCCTCGGACGGTCGGTTCCGCGCCCGCAACGGGTTTTTCACCAGCGGTTGATCGTGGGCCCCGCGGTCAGCCGCCCGGCGAGTCCGGCCAGCCGGTCCAGCGCGGAGCGGCGGCCCGGCGGCTGCCCGGCGGCGGCGCTGACCAAGTGCTGGGCGAGGTCGAAGGGCTCCTCGGCGGCGGTGCCGACGCCGAGCCGCTCGTGCGCGAGACCGGCGAGGTCGCCGGTGGCGGAAGCGGTGCCGTCCAGCGCCAGCACCGTCGCGCCGTGCCGGCGGGCGTCCCGCACCCGCTCCAGCAGGGGGGCGCCGGCCGCCCCCGGGGCCACCACCAGCACGGTGGCGCCGCGCCGGGCCTCGGTCAGCCGCCGCAGGTCGTGCGCCAGGTGGGCCGGGGCGGCGGCGGGCGGCCGGTGCCGCAGCAGGGTGGGCGCCAGTCGGGGGACGGCCGACCAGGCGGCCTCGTCCTCCAGGTGGGCGGCCAGGTGCCAGGGCTCGTACGCCTCGGTGCCGACCAGCAGCAGCTCGCCCGCCCCGCGCCGTTCCACCGAGCGCCGCAGCGAGCCGGCGAAGCCGCCGACCGCCTCCAGCCAGCCGGTGCCCGCGAGCCGCTCCCGGAGTGCCGAAACTCTCACCGCGTCCATGCGGGCCAGGATGTCGCGCCGGGTCGGCGATTTGGGAAGATCGGCCCATGACTTCCCTCGAATCAGCGACAAACCCGGCCCACGAGCTGCCGGACGTCTCGCAGTTGGTGGTAGGCGTCCTCGGCGGCACCGGCGACCAGGGGCGCGGCCTCGCCCTGCGGCTGGCCAAGGCCGGCCAGCAGGTGATCATCGGCTCCCGCGACGCCGCCCGGGCCGAGGCCTCGGCCGCCGAGCTGGGCGTCGGCGTGCGCGGCGCCGACAACGCCACCGTCGCCCGGGAGAGCGACGTGGTGATCGTCGCGGTCCCGTGGGACGGCCACGCCGCCACCCTGACCGCGCTGCGCGGGGACCTGGCCGGAAAGATCGTCGTCGACTGCGTCAACCCGCTCGGCTTCGACAAGCAGGGCGCCTACGCGCTCAAGCCGGAGGAGGGCAGCGCCGCCGAGCAGGCCGCCGCACTGCTCCCGGACTCCCGGGTCGCCGCCGCCTTCCACCACCTCTCGGCGGTGCTGCTGCAGGACGAGTCGGTGGAGCGGATCGACACCGACGTCATGGTGCTCGGCGACGACCGGCCCGCGACCGACGTGGTGCGGGCGCTGGCGAGCCTGATCCCCGGCATGCGCGGCATCTACTCGGGCCGGCTGCGCAACGCCCACCAGGTCGAGGCGCTGGTGGCCAACCTGATCTCGGTCAACCGCCGCTACAAGGCCCACGCGGGCCTGCGGATCACCGACGTGTAGTGACCGACCGATGACCGGCGTCGTGTCGGCCTCACCCCTGGGCCCCGCCCGGAGGTGAGGTCGGCGACAATGGGGGGCGGCCGCAACCCGGCCGTCCGTACCCGGTCCTAGGAGCCTCGCCCCATGCCTCGCACGTCCCTCTTCGCCCTGCTCGTCGTCGTCCTCGCGCTGGCGGCCGCCGTGGTCTCGATGATCGAGGGCTTCTGGATCGGGCTGATCTGGCTCCCGCTCGCCGGTGTGGCGAGCAACGTGCTGTGGATGAACCGCCGCAAGGCGAAGATCGCCGAGGCGGCGGCCGCCGCCCGGCAGGGCTAGCTCTTCCAGAAGCTGAACAGGTACCGGCCGACCGTCGAGTAGTCGGTGTCCACGCCGAACAGGCTCATCAGGTCGTGGACGATCCCGAAGAAGAACGAGTTCACCTCGGGCTGCCACAGCAGTGCGAACACCGCGAGCATCCCGTACGGGGCGAAGGGCTCGACCGAGCGCCGGGTCTTGGCCGACAGCCAGGGCTCGATGATCCCGTAGCCGTCCAGGCCGGGCACCGGCAGCAGGTTCAGCAGGGCCGCGCTGAGCTGCAGCAGGCCGAGGAAGCCGAGGGCGCAGGCGAACGGGGAGACGGGCAGCTCGTAGCCGTAGTACGAGGCGTGCAGGTCGGAGTCGTCCAGCCAGCCCGCGCCGACCGGGATCAGCAGCGCCGCCGCGAACACCACGTTCACCAGCGGCCCGGCCGCCGAGATCAGGCTGTGCTTGAGGCGCCCCTGGATCCGGCTGCGCTCGATCCACACCGAGCCACCGGGAAGGCCGATGCCGCCGAGGATCACGAAGACGATCGGCAGGACGAAGCTGAGCAGCACATTGGTGTACTTCAGCGGGTTGAGCGTGAGGTAGCCCTTGGCGCCGACGGTGATGTCGCCGCCGTGCAGTGCGGTGCGCGCGTGGGCGTACTCGTGCAGGCAGAGCGAGACCATCCAGCCCGACACCACGAACAGGAACACCCCGAACCGGGCGTTGCCGTACCCCGAGTACACCGCCCAGGCGGAGGTGCCGAGGGTGGCGAGGAGCACCCAGAACACCGGGCTGATCCGGCGGTCCTCGCTGCGGGAACGCGGCGTGGCGGCGAAGGTCATCTGTGGGGGCTCCGTGAACAGAGGGACGGGGGACTACCGGCTGGGACCGATCATGCCGGGCGGGCCGGTGGCCGGACAAGCCGCCCAGGGGGAACGTCCGAGGGGCGGTGCCCGGTTCCGTCGGGCGGCGGTGCCCGGTGGGGGCCAGCACAATTGTGCGCCCTCGCCGCCGCCGATCGACCAGAATGGACCGGTGCACTACGGCATCCTCGGAACCACCACGGCCCACCACGACGACGGCACGCCGGTCCCGCTCGGCGGCGCCAGGCTGCGGGCGCTGCTCACCGCGCTGGCCCTGCGGCAGGGCCGGCCGGTCCCGGCCGACCTGCTGGTGGACGAGGTGTGGGAGGCCGAGCCGCCGCAGGACTCCTCGGCCGCGCTGCAGACCCTGGTCGGCCGGCTGCGCCGCACCATCGGGCGGGAGCGGATCGGCTCCGGCCCGGCCGGGTACTGGCTGACCGACCCGGCCACCGACCTCGCCGACTTCCAGCGGCTGAGCACCGAGGGCCGCCGCGCCCTCGACGCCGGTGACCACGGGCTGGCCGCCGAACGGCTGCGCGCCGCCCTGGCGCTGTGGCGTGGCCCCGCCCTGGCCGACCTGCCGGACCGCAGCGGGCCGGCCGCCCGGCTGGAGTCCCAGCGGGACGAGGCCCGCCGCCATCGGATAGCCGCCGACCTCGGGCTCGGCCGGGCCGGCGAGCTGGTCGCCGAACTCGCCGAACTGTGCGACCGGCAGCCGCTGGACGAGCCCTTGCAGCTGCTGATGCTGCGGGCCCTGCACGGAAGCGGCCGTACGGCCGAGGCGCTGCGGCACTACGAGCGCACCAGGCGCGCCCTGGCGGGCGAGCTCGGCGCCGATCCGGGGCGGCAACTCCGTTCTTTCCACGCCGAGTTGCTCAACTCGGCGGAAGCCGAACCGGAACCGGAGTCGCAGCCCGGGCCGGCCCCGGAGCGGACGCCACCGGCCCCGGCCCCGGCCCCGGTCGAGGCCGCGCCCCCGCCCGCCGCCCAACTCCCGCGCGCCACCGGCAACCTGCGCGGCCGGCTGACCAGCTTCGTCGGCCGGGAGAGCGATCTCGCCGCCCTGCGCGAGCTGGTGACGGCCCGTCGGCTGGTCACGCTGACCGGCCCCGGCGGCTCCGGCAAGACCCGGCTGTCGGTCGAGGCCGGCCGCGCCGAACAGTCCGCCGGGCAGTGGCCGGACGGCGTCTGGCTGGCCGAACTCGCCCCGCTGGAGAGCCCGGAGGCCGTCCCCGCCGCCGTGGTCTCCGCGCTCGGCCTGCGGGAGATCGTGCTGCACAGCACCAGCATGGTCGCCGAGGTGATGGAGAAGCGCGTCGAGGACCCGGTGCGCCGGCTGATCGAACACTGCGGTCACCGCCGGATGCTGCTGGTCCTGGACAACTGCGAGCACCTGATCCAGGCCGCCGCCGACCTCGTGGACACCCTGCTCGCGGAGTGCCCCGGGCTGACCGTGCTCGCCACCAGCCGGGAGCCGCTGGGCGTCCCCGGCGAGACCGTGCTGCCGGTCGAGCCGCTGCCCGACCCGGTGGCGCTGCGGCTGCTCACCGAGCGGGCCGCCGCCGCCCGTCCCGGCTTCGACCCGCAGGGCGATCCGGAGGCCTGCGCCGAGATCTGCCGCCGCCTGGACGGCCTGCCGCTGGCCATCGAACTGGCCGCCGCCCGGCTGCGGGTGATGACCGCCCGGCAGATCGCCGACCGCCTGGACGGCCGGTTCGCCCTGCTCACCGCCGGCAGCCGCACCCTGCTGCCGCGCCAGCAGACGCTGCGCGCGGTGGTCGACTGGAGCTGGGAGCTGCTGGGCAAGCGGGAACGGGCGGTGCTGCGCCGGCTCTCGGTGTTCGCGGGCGGCTGGCAGCTGGAGGACGCCGAGGCGATCTGCGCCGACGGCACCGGGGTGGTCGCCCCGGAGGTCGCCGACCTGCTGCTCTCCCTGGTGGACAAGTCCCTGCTGGTGGCCGACCTCGCCGACGACACCGGCCAGCCGCGCTACCGGATGCTGGAGACCATCCACGAGTACGCCACCGAGCGCCTCGCCGAGTCCGCCGCCGAACGTGACGCCACCGAGGCCCGGCACCTGGCGCACTTCCGCGCGCTGGTCGCCACCGCCGACCTGAACGTCCACGGCCCGCAGCAGCTGCACTGGCTGACCGTGCTGGAGCGCGAGCAGGACAACATCCGGGCCGCGCTGCGCCGCGCGGTCGACCGCGCGGACGAGGAGCAGGCGCTGGTCATCGCCGTCGGCATGGGCTGGTACTGGTCGCTGCGCGGCTACGGCATGGAGGCCCGCGGCTGGTACACCGCGATCGGCGCGCTCGGCCCGGACCCGTTCGGCCCGGACGCCCCGCAGCCGGTGCCGCTGGAGCGCAACGTGCTCGCGTACGGCGTCCCGATGCCCCGGGAGGTGGTCGAGGAGGCCCGCCGGCTGATCGCGATGTTCCGGCTGATCGGGATGTTCGAGGGGAACCTCGACGTGCTCGGCAACCCGGACGCGGTCAGGACGGCGGAGGCGCTGCTGGACGCCTACACCCCGGAGCACCCGCAGGCCTACCGCTTCCCGGCGCTGATGCGGGTGTTCGGCGCCTTCCTGGCCGGCCGGCTGGACGCGATGCGGGAGCTGATGGACGACGCGGTGCGCGGCTGCGAGGTGCACGGCGATCCGAACGACCTGGCGTTCGCCCTCCAGGTCCGGGCCAGGATGCTGAACGACCTGCCGGGCGGCGAGGAGCAGAGCATCCAGGACGGCGTGCGCTCGCTGGAGCTGTTCGAGCAGGCCGGTGACCTCTGGGGGGTGTCCCAGGCACTGTCGGCCCGCGGCGAGTCGCTGGCCAACCGGGGCGACGCCGCGGGCGCCGCCGCGGCGTACGAGCGGGCGATCGAACTGGCCGAGGAGCTGGGCGCACCGCAGGAGGTGCCGATGCTCCAGGTGAACCTCGGCTGCGCCCTGCTGGAGCAGGACCTGGAGCTCGGCGAGCGGATCATCCGGGAGGCGCTGGCCGCCATCGAGGGCGCGGGGCCCAACCAGTCCGACACCGGCGCCCTGCTGTTCGGCCACCTGACGCTCTGCGGCATCCACGCCCAGCGCGGCGAGTACCCGCAGGCCCTGGCGGGGCTGGCGGAGCTCGACGCGATCACCTCGTCCGGGTTCGTGCCGGGCATCGTGCGCGGGATGCTGCTCAGTGCCCGGGGCTGGATCGTCGCCCGGGCCGGGGATCCGGACGAGGGGCTCGCCCTGCTGCGCGAGGGCCGCCGACTGCTGGTCTCGATGACGGCCGCGAGCGGGTTCGCCGAGCAGATGACGGTCATGGTGGTGCCGGCCGTGGTCGGGGTGCTGCGGGCGTTCGCGCAGCGGGACGGCGACCTGGAGCGGGCCCGGCAGGCGGCCGTGCTGATCGGCGCGCACACGCGGCTGAACGGCCCGAAGGGCGGCTACCTGGACCGGGTGGAGCGCGAGCGCTCGGCGGCCGTCCTGCAGGAGCTGCTGGGCGATGCCGACTTCGAGGCGGCGCACGCGGTCGGTGAGGAGCTGACCCAGCGGCAGACCCAGGAGATGCTGACGGAGCTGATCGGCTGAGGCCTCCCCGGCGTCGCCCGCCCGGCAGGGTTCGCGGGACACGCCCCAGGGGCCGGTCGTACGGGTGCCCGTCCCCTGGTCACCCGTACGACCGGCCCGCGTACCGGCCGGCGCCCTGTCCACGGCCGCCGGCCGGTCCTCGCCCCCGGCTCGCTCAGGTCCGCTTGCGGAAGCGGGCCACGGCGAGCGGGGCGAAGATCGCGGTCGAGGCGGCGGACCAGACCAGCACGATCATCACCGGGTGGGCGACCGCTCCCTGGCCGTTGAGCAGGGCCCGGGAGGCGTCGGCCAGCGCGGACAGCGGGTTGACCTTGGTGAAGGCCTGCAGCCAGCCCGGCATGGTGCTGGTCGGCGCGAAGATCGAGCTGCCGAACTGCATCGGCATCAGGACCAGCATGGAGACGCCCTGGACGGCCTGGGCGCTCTTCAGCGACATGCCGAGCAGCATCGAGATCCAGACGATCGACATGCCGAAGACCAGCGACAGGCCGACCGTGGCCAGCAGCTCCGGCAGGCCGGTCTTCAGCTCGAAGCCGAGGAGGAACGCGAAGGTCAGCAGGATCGCGGAGGAGAGCAGGGCGCGCAGCGTCTCCGCGACGATCTTGGAGAGCAGGACGGAGGCCCGGCCGATCGGCAGGGTGCGGAAGCGGTCCATCACCCCGGTCTGGAAGTCGGTGTTCAGGCCGGTGCCGACGGCCAGCGCCAGCGTCATGCCGGTCTGGCCGAGCAGGCCGGGGATCATGAACTGCTTGTACTGGTCCGGGTCCTGGGCGAAGATCGCGCCGCCGAAGACGTAGACGAACAGCACGGTGAAGATGATCGGCATCAGCACGGCGTCGAACATCGACTCCGGGTCGGCCTTGATCCGCATCAGGTTGCGGCGGGTCAGCGCACCGATGTGGCGCAGGTTGCCGGCCAGGCCGATCCGGGTGTCGTCGGCCGGGAGGCCGCCGGCCCGGGCGGGGGTGAGCGTGGCGGTGGTCATGCGACGGGCTCCTTGACGAGGGCGTCGGCGGACGCGGTGGCCGCGTCGGCGGTGGGCTTGCCGGTGATGGCGAGGAAGACCTCGTCCAGGCTGGGCACCTTGGTGTCGATGCCGGCGATCGCGAAGCCGCGGCCGCCGAGCACCGCGATCACCGCGGTGAGCTGCTCCTCGCCGGTGATCGGCACCGCGAGCAGGCCTTCGTCGGGGGAGATGGTGGCGGAGCCGATCCCGGCCTCGTGGAGGCAGCGGGCCATCTCCGGCAGTTCGGCCGGGTGGGCCGCGCGGACCTGGAGGATCTGGCCGCCGACCTTGGCCTTGAGCTCGGCGACGCCGCCGTTGGCGATCACCTTGCCCCGGTCGATGACGGTCAGCTCGTTGGCGAGCTGCTCGGCCTCCTCCATGTACTGGGTGGTCAGCAGTACGGTGCTGCCCTCGGCGACCATCCGCTGCACCTCGTCCCACACCTCGTTGCGGGTGCGCGGGTCCAGGCCGGTGGTGGGCTCGTCCAGGTAGAGCACCCGGGGGCGGCCCATCATGCTGGCGGCCAGGTCGAGGCGCCGGCGCATGCCGCCGGAGTAGGTCTTGGCGATCCGCTTGGCGGCGTCGGTGAGCGAGAAGCGCTCCAGCAGCTCGGCGGCCCGGGCCTTGGCGTCGCGCCGGGAGAGGTCGAGCAGCCGGCCGATCAGGTAGAGGTTCTCGTAGCCGGAGAGCAGCTCGTCCACGGAGGCGTACTGGCCGGTCAGGCCGATGGTGCGGCGCAGCTGCTTGGGCTGGCTCAGGACGTCGTAGCCGCCGACGAACGCGGTGCCCGCGTCGGGCTTGATCAGCGTGGAGAGCACGCGGACCAGGGTGGTCTTGCCGGCGCCGTTGGGGCCGAGCAGGGCGAGGACGGTGCCTTCGCGGACGGTGAGGTCGACGCCGTCGAGGGCCTTGGTGTCGCCGAAGTGCTTGACGATGCCGTGCACCTCGACGGCGTTCCCGGCAGTTCCCCGCGTGTTCGGGGCGGTGGCGATTCCTGTCATGCCTCCAGGTTGTCCGCCCCGGCTGTCAGCCCCCTGTCGCCGGGGCGGCCCCGCTGTCAGGCCGCTGTCATCCGCCGTCCGGCGCCGTCCGGGCATGACAGCGGCCCCGCTCCGAGCTGCTCGGAACGGGGCCGTGAGGGCCAGGGTCCAGGGGCCGTCAGTGGAAGCTGTGCTCCTCCGCCGGGAAGGCGCCGCCGCGGACCTCCGCCGCGAACTCGCGGGCCGCGTCGCCGAGGACGCCGCGCAGGTTGGCGTACTTCTTGACGAACTTGGGCACCCGGCCGGCGGTCATGCCGGCCATGTCGGTCCAGACCAGCACCTGGGCGTCGGTCTCCGGGCCGCCGCCGATGCCGACGGTCGGGATCGCCAGCTGCTCGGTGACCTGGGCGGCCAGCTCGGCCGGGACGGCCTCCAGCACCACCGAGAAGGCCCCGGCCTGCTGCACGGCCTTGGCGTCGCGGAGCAGCTGGTGGGCCGCCTCGTCGCCGCGGCCCTGGACGGGGTAGCCGCCGAAGGCGTGCACCGACTGCGGGGTGAGGCCGATGTGGGCCATCACCGGGATGCCGGCCTCGACCAGCAGCTCGATCGAGCGGGCGCTGCGCTCGCCGCCCTCCAGCTTGACCGCGCCGACCCCGGCCTCCTTCATCAGCCGGGCCGCGTTGTGCATGGCCTGGGCGGGCGACTCCTGGTACGAGCCGAACGGCAGGTCGGCGACGATCATGGCGCGCTGGGTGCCGCGGACGACGGCGGCGGAGAGCATCACCATCTGATCCATGGTCACCGGCACGGTGGTCTCGTAGCCGAGGTGGCAGTTGCCGGCCGAGTCGCCGACGAGCAGGACGGGGATCCCGGCCTCGTCGAACACGCCCGCGGTGAGGGCGTCGTAGGCGGTGAGCATCGCCCACTTCTCGCCGCGCTGCTTGGCGCCGGCGAGGTCGCGGACGGTGACGCGGCGGTTGGTGACCCCGCCGTAGAGGGTGGCGGTCGACGCCTGGTTCTGGGCAGGCGAAGGCGAAGAAGCGTTCATCGAACGGACTCCTGAAGGGTTGTCGTCTCGTGGCGCCGTACGGCGTCCCCGGATCACCTCCATGCTTGCACGCCCCGGCGCGAGCGCAAAGAGGGGTGTCGTCGCCGGGGTGCGATCCACGCCACACGTCCCGGGGGCATCAGCCGGGCTTTGCCTCGTTTTTACGAAACGGGCTCGTCTCGTATCGTATTGGCCGCTAATCTGTTCCCGGGGGGTTACGAGACGTCCGCGACTCGCAAATGCCCGCCAGTGCCACGCCAACACGGACGGGAAGACCAATGACCACCGCCGCCGCGCCACCCCGTGTGCCGGAAGCCATCCACCGCCGGCGCTGGGCGATCCTCTGCACCCTGGTGCTCGCCCTGCTCGTCGTCGTGCTCGACAACTCGATCCTCAACGTCGCGATGAAGACCATCGCGACCCCGGCCCCGGTCGGACTGGGCGCCACCCAGAGCGACCTGGAATGGTCGATCAACTCCTACACCCTGGTGTTCGCCGGGCTGCTCTTCACCTCGGGCCTGCTCGGCGACCGCTTCGGCCGCAAGCTCGCGCTGCTGGTCGGCATGGTGGTCTTCGGCATCGCCTCGCTGCTGTCCTCGATGTCCGGCTCGCCCGGTGAACTCATCGGCTACCGCGGCCTGATGGGCGTCGGCGCCGCGCTCGCGATGCCCGCCACGCTGGCGATCATCATGAACGTCTTCGAGCGCGAGGAGCAGCCCAAGGCGATCGGCATCTGGGCCGGCGCGGTCGGCCTGGCCATCGCCATCGGCCCGATCACCGGCGGCGTGCTGATCGAGCACTTCTGGTGGGGCTCGGTCTTCCTGATCAACGTCCCGATCGTGATCGTCGCGGTGATCGCGATGGCGATCCTGGTCCCCGAGTCCAAGGACCCCAGCCCGGGCGCCCTCGACCCGGTCGGCGTGCTGCTGTCCATCATCGGCCTGGTCGCGCTGATCTACGGCATCATCAAGGGCGGTGAGCTGGCCGACTTCACCTCCTTCGCCGCCTGGGGGCCGACCCTGCTCGGCGTGGTCGCCCTGGCCTCCTTCGTCGTGTACGAGCGCCGCATCCCGTTCCCCGCGCTGGACGTCACCTGGTTCCGCAACAAGGTGTTCAGCGCCTCCGTGGTGGTGGTCGGCGTGATCTTCTTCGCGCTGATGGGCGTCTCCTTCTTCGGCGTCTTCTACATCCAGAGCGTGCGCGGCTACAGCGCGCTGCAGGCCGGTCTGCTGATGCTGCCGCTGGCCGTCGCCCAGCTGATGTTCGCCCCGCGGGCCCGGCTGGTGGTCGAGCGCCTCGGCGTCGCCGCCACGGCCGCCGGCGGCATGGTGCTGGTCGCGCTCGGCTTCGTCGGCTACACCGTGCTGACCGCCACCACCCCGATCTGGGTGCTGATCGTGCTCGGCCTGGTGATGGGCACGGGCATGGCGCACGTGATGCCGCCGGTGACCGTCGCGATCATGGGCTCGCTGCCCCGCGAGAAGGCCGGCGCCGGCTCGGCCGTCAACAACACCTTCCGCCAGGTCGGCGGCTCGCTCGGGGTCGCCGTGCTCGGCGCGGTGCTCTCCACCGTCTACCGCGACGGGATGTCCGACACCCTCACCCGTCTGCCGGAGAACCTGCGCGACAAGGCGGGCGAGTCGCTGGAGGCCACCCTGGCCATCGCCGGCCGGATCCCGGACGGCAAGGGGCAGGCGCTGATCGCCCCGGCGAACGACGCCTTCATCCACGCGATGCACGTGGTGGCCTCGCTCTCCGTCGGCATCTCGCTGGTCGGCGCGCTGGTCGCCTGGTTCCTGCTCCCGCGCCGCACCGCCGCCCCCGGCGGTCCGGGCAAGCCGGGCGCCGTGGGCGGGCCGGCCACCGAGCAGCCGGGCCAGGCCCGGGAGTCCGCGGCCGCCTGACCCCGGCCGTTCGACCCGGGGGCGCCTGACCTGCGGGCGACTGAGCGACAATGGCCCTGCCGACCGGTGACTCCGGCCGGCGGGGCCCCGGCCGGGGCGGGGGCGGACCCCCGGCGGCCGGACCGACGGAACCACCGACGGCGCCCGCGCGCCCGGACCACCGAGGGAGAGACAGCGGGGATGAGGACGGACACGCCGAGCGCCGACACCGGGCAGCCCTGCGCGGCGGTACGCCGCGGCAGACCCCGCAGCGAGGCCGCCGAGCAGGCCATCTTCACCGCCGTCGAGGACCTGATGGCCGACGGCAACACGCTGTCCGAACTCACCATCGAGGGCATCGCCACCGCCGCCGGCGTCGGCAAGGCCACCATCTACCGGCGCTGGCCCAACAAGGAGGCCCTGCTGGTCGAGGTGGTCAGCCGGCTGGAGGAGCCGATGCCGGCCCCCACCGGCGGCGGCGCCCGCGAGGACCTGATCGCGATGGTCGACTACATCCGCCGCCGCGGCCTGGCCAAGCGCACCCGCTGGGTGCTCAAGGCCGCGCTCGGGCAGATGCAGACCCTGCCCGAGCTGTACACCGCCTACCGGGAGCGGGTGGTCAGGCCCCGCCGCGAGGCCGGGCTGCACCTGATCCGGCAGGCCGTCGCCGAGGGCGTGATCCGCGACGACCTCGACGTGGAGCTCCTCGGCGACCTGCTGATGGGGCCGATCCTCTACCGCAGCATCCTCTCGGAGGACTCCGACCTGGACGACCCGAACCTCGCCCGCCGACTGGTCGACTCCGTCCTCGACGGCGTCGCGCCCCGCTGAGGTTCACTCCTTCGTGCCCGGACGTGGCCTGTCTCACCAAAGCGGGCCACGCCGGAACCCGCTCCCGGGGCCGCGCGTCTGTCCCGGCATAGGCTGAGCCGGGTATCCGATCAAACCGGCACCGGTCCGGCGCCGCGCCCGTTCTCCCACGGACCGGACCCCGGACCGGCGACGGCACGAACGAACGGGAGCCACGGCATGGCGCAGGCGGACAGCACCGAACGGACCACGGCCCGTGCCGGTGCGAGCGCGGCGACCGGCCGTACCGGCGGCTTCCTCGGCCTGCGGGACTGGGGCCGGGACGCCCGCGGCGCCAACACCTGGCGGCGCGGGCTGCTGGTCGCCCTGCTGGCCCTGCTCACCGCGGTGCTGCTGGCCTTCCACGCCGAGGTGCCCAACACCGTCGGCAACCTCGGCAGCCTGCTGGAGACCTTCCTGCCCTGGGTGGGCCTGGCCGTCCCGGTGCTGCTGGTGCCCGCGCTGCTGCGCCGCTCCGCCACCGCGCTGATCGCCCTGCTGGTGCCCACCGTGCTGTGGGTCAACCTGTTCGGCGGGCTGGTCTCCGACAAGAGCGGCGGCAAGGGCGACTGGACGGTGGTCAGCCACAACGTGGAGGCCGGCAACACCGACGTCCCGGGCACCATCCGCGGCCTGATCGCCTCCGGCGCCGAGATCGTCGCCCTCCAGGAGCTGGCCGGCTCGCAGCTGCGGGCGTACGAGACCGGGCTCGCCGGGACGTACCCGCACCACACCGTGGAGGGAACGGTCGGTCTCTGGTCGAAGTACCCGATCGGCGACGCCTCCCCGGTGGACCTGAAGATGGGCTGGACCAGGGCGTTCCGGGCCCAGGTCAGCACCCCGCAGGGCCCGCTCGCGGTGTACGTCGCCCACCTGCCGTCCGTGCGGCTCAAGGCCGAGGGCGGCTTCACCGTCAACCAGCGGGACGTCAGCGCCCAGGCGCTCGGCGACGCGATCCAGGCCGAGCCGGTGAAGAAGGTGCTGCTGCTCGGCGACCTCAACGGCACCATGAACGACCGCAGCCTGGCGCCCGTCACCTCGCAGATGCGCTCGGCCCAGGGCGCGGCCGGGGACGGCTTCGGCTTCAGCTGGCCCGCGGCGTTCCCGATGGCGCGGATCGACCAGATCATGAGCAAGGGCGGGCTCCGGCCGGTCGACTCCCGCACCCTGCCCCGGGACGGCAGCGACCACCTCGCGGTGGTCGCCGCCTACAAGTACCAGTAGGCGCTAGCCGCGGCGCCAGCGGTTGGTGATCGGCAGCCGGCGGTCCCGGCCGAAGTTCTTGACCGAGATCTTCGGGCCCGGCGGGTACTGGCGCCGCTTGTACTCGGCGGTGTCGACCAGCCGGACCACCCGGTCCACCACGGCCGGGTCGAAGCCGGCCGCGACGATCGCGTCCCGGCCCTCGTCGTCCTCGATGTAGCGGGCCAGCACGGTGTCCAGCAGGTCGTAGTCCGGCAGCGAGTCGCTGTCCACCTGGTCCGGCCGCAGCTCGGCGGACGGCGGCTTGGTGATGGTGTTCTCCGGGATCGGCGGCACCTCGCCGCGCCGCTCGGCCTCCTCGTTGCGCCAGTGGGCGAGGCGGAAGACCAGCGACTTGTAGACGTCCTTGATCGGGCCGTAGGCGCCCACCGAGTCCCCGTACAGGGTCGAGTAGCCGACCGCCAGCTCGCTCTTGTTGCCGGGCGCGAGCACGATGTGCCCCTCCTGGTTGGAGATCGCCATCAGCAGGGTGCCGCGCAGCCGGGACTGGAGGTTCTCCTCGGCCAGGCCGGTGAGTTCGACGGCACCGAGGTAGGCGTCGAACATCGGGGCGATGGAGACCGTCCGGAAGTGCAGCCCGGTGCGGCGGGCCAGTTCGGCCGCGTCGTCCCGGGAGTGCTGGGAGGAGTAGCGGCTGGGCATCGAGACGCAGTGCACGTTGTCGGCGCCGACCGCGTCCACCGCGATCGCGGCCACCAGCGCCGAGTCGATGCCGCCGGAGAGGCCGATCAGCACGGACCGGAAGCCGTTCTTGGCCACGTACGCCCGGGTGCCGGCGACCAGCGCGGCCCAGATCTCGGCCTCGTCGGACAGCCGGGGCGCGATGCCGGCGGCGGGCCTCCCGGCGGGGGCCGGGGCCGGCTCGTCGCTCAGCTCGGTGCGGACCAGGTGCAGCCCGTCGCTCAGCAGCAGGCCGTCGGTGTGGTCGCTGTCGGCGGCCGGCAGGTCGAGGTCCAGGACCAGCAGGTGCTCCTCGAACTGCGGTGCGCGGGCCAGGACTCCGCCGTCCGCGCCGACCACGATCGAGTCGCCGTCGAAGACCAGCTCGTCCTGGCCGCCGACCATGTTGACGTACGCCAGGGCGCAGTCCGCCTCGGCCGCGCGCCGCTGCACCAGCTCCAGCCGCTGGTCGTCCTTGTTCCGCTCGTACGGCGAGCCGTTGAGCACCAGCAGCAGCCCGGCCCTGGCCTCGCGGGCGGCGCTGACCCGGCCGCCGTCCTGCCAGATGTCCTCGCAGATCGCCAGCGCGATGTCCACCCCGTGCAGCCGCAGCACCGGCAGCTGGTCGCCGGGGACGAACCAGCGGTACTCGTCGAAGACGCCGTAGTTGGGCAGGTGGTGCTTGGCGAAGCGGGTGAGCACCCGGCCCCGGTGCAGCACCGCGGCGCAGTTCTGCGGCGAGCCCGCGGGCCGGCCCAGCCGCGGCGAGGCGTGCTCGGAGCGCCCGAGGTAGCCGACCACCACCGGCACCTCGCCCAGTCCGTCGTCGGCCAGCCGGCCCGCCAGCCGGACCAGGGCGCCGCGCGAGGCCTCCACGAAGGAGCGGCGCAGCGCGAGGTCCTCGACCGGGTACCCGGTCAGGGCCATCTCGGGGAACGCGACCAGCTGGGCGCCGGCCTCCACGGCCTGCTTGGTCCAGCGCACCACCTCATCGCTGTTGCGGGCGAGGTCACCGACCCAGGGGTCGATCTGGCTCAGGGCGAGACGGAGAGTGGGCATGTCCGGAAGTCTAATCGTCTAACTGACACAATGTCCTGTGAGGATCGTCCGGGGCGAGCGCTGAGGGGGTCTGCCCTGCCGTGGTCCGCGGGGATCGGCCATGATGGGGGCAATCGCTTTACGAGGTCTTTCGGGGGCCTTCCGGGCGTAACACGCGCGTAAAGAGCAGAGGTGAGACTGTCCCCATGGGCAAGCAGCAGCAGTTCGTGCTTCGGACGCTCGAAGAGCGTGACATCCGGTTCGTCCGGCTGTGGTTCACCGATGTGCTCGGTTTCCTGAAGTCGGTCGCGGTGGCGCCGGCGGAACTGGAACAGGCCTTCGAGGAGGGCATCGGGTTCGACGGCTCGGCGATCGAGGGATTCGCCCGGGTGTACGAGTCCGACATGATCGCCAAGCCGGATCCGACCACCTTCCAGATCCTGCCGTGGCGCTCGGAGACCCCGGGCACCGCGCGGATGTTCTGCGACATCCTGATGCCGGACGGCTCGCCCTCCTACGCCGACCCGCGGTTCGTGCTCAAGCGCACCCTGGAGAAGGCCTCCGACCAGGGCTTCACCTTCTACACCCACCCCGAGATCGAGTTCTTCCTGCTGAAGAACCTGCCCGGCGACGGCACCGCGCCGATCCCCGCCGACCAGTCCGGCTACTTCGACCACACCCCGCGCGGGGTGGGCCACGACTTCCGCCGCCAGGCGATCACCATGCTGGAGTCGATGGGCATCTCGGTCGAGTTCTCGCACCACGAGGGCGCCCCCGGCCAGCAGGAGATCGACCTGCGCTACGCCGACGCGCTGTCCACCGCCGACAACATCATGACCTTCCGGCTGGTCATGAAGGAGGTCGCGCTGGAGCAGGGCGTGCACGCGAGCTTCATGCCCAAGCCGTTCTCCGAGCACCCGGGCAGCGGGATGCACACCCATGTGTCGCTGTTCGAGGGCGACCGCAACGCCTTCCACGAGTCCGGTGCCGAGTACCAGCTCTCCAAGGTCGGCAGATCGTTCATCGCCGGTCTGCTGCGGCACGCCGCCGAGACGGCCGCCGTCACCAACCAGTGGGTGAACTCCTACAAGCGGATCTGGGGCGGCTCCCAGCGCACCGCCGGCGCCGGCGGCGAGGCCCCCTCGTACATCTGCTGGGGCCACAACAACCGCTCGGCGCTGATCCGGGTGCCGATGTACAAGCCGGGCAAGCAGGGCTCCACCCGGATCGAGGTCCGCTCGCTGGACACCGGCTGCAACCCGTACCTCGCCTACGCCGTCACCCTCGCGGCCGGCCTCAAGGGCATCGAGGAGGGCTACGAGCTGCCGCCCGGCGCCGACGACGACGTGTGGGCGCTGACCGACTCCGAGCGCCGCGCCCTCGGCATCCAGCCGATGCCGCAGAACCTGGGCGAGGCCATCGACCTGATGCAGCGCAGCGAACTGGTCGCCGAGACCCTGGGCGAACACGTCTTCGACTTCTTCCTGCGCAACAAGCGCCAGGAGTGGGAGGAGTACCGCTCCGAGGTGACGCCCTTCGAGCTGCGGAAGAACCTCCAGGTGCTCTGAGCCGGGGTCAAGCGCCTCCGGGCCCGCCGTCGTTCGGGAGAGTGACGGCGGGCCCTCCGCATGGGTGAAGCTCGGACGGATCGAAACTTCGGTGACGGCATGTGACGGTCCGGTGACGAAATGTTGTGGTCCGATGGACCGCCTATCCGTTTCGCCCCGAGAGGATCCCATGCCCTCCTCATCCGTCAGCCGCGCCGCCGCCACCCGTCTGCTCGCCCGCCGGGCCGTCGTCGTCGGTGCCGCCCTGGCCGCCGCCGCGGGCCAGCTGCTGGCCGCTCCCGCTCCGGCCGACGCCCGCGGCGCGGGCTCGAACTCGTCGAAGCCGCAGGCCCGGGCCGAGACCGTCGCCGAGAACCAACTCCCCTTCACCACCCGGTTCGAGGGCGACTTCCACGGCTCCATCAGCCGGATCAGCAACTCGCTGATGACCTGTGACGAGACCAAGGCCCCGCTGGACCCGGCGCAGCCGCCCTGCGAGGACGCCCGCACGGGCCTCGGCACCATGCCGATCAACAACAAGTACGAGATGAAGTACATCAACATCGACCCGGGGGCGGTCGGCCCGGAGGGCGACGCGATCTACTCCGCCAGCTCCGCCGACCTCGGCCTGATCGACGGGTCCAACGTCAAGTACGCCCGGCTGTACTGGGGCGGCACCCGGGGCATCGGCGACACCGTGCTGCCGGAGAGCCAGATCGACGGGGTGTACCTCAAGGTCCCGGGCGCGAACCAGTACAAGGCGATCGGCAACGACCAGGCGTCCATCGGCTACATCACCACCGACGTGGAGAGCAGCTACCAGGCCTCCGCCGACATCACCGACCTGGTCAAGCAGGCCGGCAATGGCACCTACACCGTGGCCAACATGGACTCGGTGGTGAAGCCGCACAGCTGGGGCGGCTGGACGATCGTGGTCGCCTACGAGAACGACTGCAAGCCGATGCGCCACATCCACCTCTGGGACGGCTTCCAGGTCGAGCTGCCGGACAGCCCGGAGCGCCGGATCAACCTCGGCGGCCTGAACACCCCGAAGAGCGGACCGGTCGGCGGCAAGATCGGCTGGGTGGTCTACGACGGGGACCTCAAGTGGACCGGTGACACCCTCTCCTTCAAGTCCACCAACGGCCCGCAGACGCTGTTCCAGGACGTCAACCACGCCCCGAACGACGCCTTCAACTCCACCATCGAGGAGCTGACCCCGGCCGACCGGTTCGCCCGCAACCCGTACAACCGCAACAACTTCGGCTACGACTCCAACCGTTGGGACGTCTCGCCGTTCCTGCGCAACGGGGACACCGACATCTCCGTCATCTACAGCACCCAGAAGGACGGCTACGACATCGGCGTCTTCTACGCCTACATCAACCTGGACGGCTCCGCGGAGAGCTGACCGGCTGACCGGCCGTCGCCTCCCGGCGCCCTGAGCCGGGTTCAAACCCCACCCGGGCCCGCTGTCGTTCGACCGGACGGCAGCGGGCCCTCCTGGTGGGTGGATCTCGGGCCGGCCGCCCCCCTGGTGGCGGAACGTGAGGAGAGTGTGACGGAGAGGTGTGGTCCGATGGGTCTGCCTCCCTCACCACCTCCCGAGAGGACACCATGCCCTCCTCCACCCCCAGCCGTGCCGCGCGCGTCCGGCGGATCGCCCGCCGGGCCGTCGTCGCGGGGGCGGCCCTCGCCGCCGTCGCGGGCCAGTTGCTGGCTCCCACCCTCGCCGACGCCCGCGGCTCCGGCTCGTCCGGGCCGCACACCCGGGACAGCGTCGTCGTCGCGAACCCGCTGCCCTTCACCACCCGGTTCGAGGGCGACTTCCACGGTGGCATCAAGCGGATCAGCAACACGCTGATGACCTGCGACGAGACCAAGCCGCCGGTCGACCCGGCGCAGGTCTCCTGTGAGGACGCCCGCAAGGGGCTCGGCGCGCTGCCGATCAACAACAAGTACGAGATGAAGTACGTCAACATCGACCCGGGCTCGACCGGCCCGCTCGGTGACGCGATCTACTCGGCCAGTTCCGCCGACCTGGGCCTCCTCGACGGGTCCAACGTCAAGTACGCCCGGCTGTACTGGGGCGGCACCCGGGGCATCGGCGACACCGTGCTGCCGGAGAGCCAGATCGACGAGGTGTACCTGAAGCTCCCGGGCGAGGCCCAGTACCGCAACATCGCCAACGACCAGCCGTCCATCGGCTACATCACCACCACCGACGAGAGCAGCTACCAGGCCTCCGCCGACGTCACCGAGCTGGTCAAGCAGGCCGGCAACGGCACCTACACGGTGGCCAACATGGACTCGGTGGTGAAGCCGCACAGCTGGGGCGGCTGGACGATCGTGGTCGCCTACGAGAACGACTGCCTGCCGCTGCGGCACATCCACGTGTGGGACGGCTTCCAGGTCGAGCTGCCGGACAGCCCCGAGCTGACGGTCGACCTGCCCGGGCTGCAGACCCAGGCGAGCGGTGCGCCGGCCGCCAAGATGGGCTGGGTGGTCTACGACGGCGATCTCAACTGGACCGGTGACACCCTCGCCGTGCAGTCCACCAACGGGCCGAGGACGATGTTCTCCGACCCCGACCACCCTGCCGACAACGCCTTCAACTCCACCATCGAGGAGCTGACCCCGGCCGACGCGTTCAACCGCAACCCGTACTTCCGCAACAACTTCGGCTACGACTCCGACACCTGGAACGTCTCGCCGTACCTGCGGGACGGGGACACCGACATCAAGACCATCTTCAACACCACGAAGAACGGCTACGACGTGGGCGTCTTCTACGCCTGGGTCAACCTGGACGGCTCACCGGACGTGTGACGGTCCGCCGCTCCGTCGCGCCGCTGCCCCGGAAGCGTCCGGGGCGGCGGCGCCGCCGCGTCCGGGGCGCCGCGCAGCAGCCGCTCGCAGGGGCGCTCCACCCAGCGGTAGAGCACGGCCGCGGCGGCCAGACCCGCGCCGGCCAGCAGCAGCCAGACCGCGAACGTCCCGCCGCCGGGCGCCGGGCGGCCCACCGCGGCCAGCCAGCAGCGGATGCCGATCTCGTGCACCAGGTACCAGGCGTACGACCACTCGCCGAGCCGCACCGCCGCCCGGCCCGCGAGCAGCCGCGGCGCCGTGCCCGCCGCGTCCCGCTGGGCGGCCGCCACCAGCAGCGCCGCGAACAGCGGGGCCGGGAACAACTGCGAGGCGCTGTACGGGCCGTACCAGAGGCCGTCGGGGACGGCGGCGTGCCAGGGCACCAGGACGAGGTGCCAGCCGAGGACGGCGGCGACCGCCGGGGCGAGCCGCAGCCGGGGGAGCAGACCGTGCCGGACGGCCAGGCCGGTCACCACGCCGAGCACGAACTGCGGGGTGCGGGTCAGCGGCAGGTAGTCCAGCAGCCAGCCGCGCAGGCCCGGGTCGGCGGGCAGCAGGGCGCCGGCGGCCCACAGGGCGGGGCCGAGCGCCGAGCAGAGCAGGGCCAGCGGCAGCCGGCCGCGCGGGCGGGCGGAGAGCCGCCGCAGCAGGAACGGGAACAGCAGGTAGAACCAGGCCTCGGCACCCAGCGACCAGGAGGCCGGGTTGCCGCCGTACACCGTCGACGGCGCCCAGGGGTGGACCAGGACCAGCGACCAGAGCGTGGCGGCCAGCGGCAGCACCGCGCCGGTGACGGCGTCCACGCCCAGCGAGAGGGCGGTGGACAGCAGGTGCAGCGGCTGGATCCGGGCGAACCGGCGGCGGGCGAAGGTCACGGCCCGGACCGGGGCGCCGTCGTACGTCCAGGCGAGCACGAAACCGGACAGCACGAAGAAGAACGTCACCCCCGAGCGGCCGTACCAGGCGAGCGGGCTGAGCAGCGGCAGCTCGCCGACCTTGCGGGAGAGGTGGTACAGCACCACCAGCAGGGCGGCCCAGAAGCGCAGCCCGGTGAGCGAGGGCAGGCGGCGGGGCATCGGGCGCTCCGTGAGGGCGGGGAGGGGACGGGCGGCGTCGGGTGAACGAGCGGGGCGGCGGCGAGGTCACGTGGGCGCGGGGCCCGTCCACCCGGCGGTCACGCCCGGCACGCGGCCGCCCGGGCGCGTAACCTGCTGGGGCGGACGGATGGAGGGGCCGATGGCGGTGGAGGAGCAGCGGGCCGGGAGCCGGGTCAGCCGGCCCGAGATCAGGCTGGTCCGGCGCGGGTTCACCGACCCCGCCAAGGCGGTCCGGCTGCTGGACGGCCCCGGACTGGAGGGCCTGGCCGACGACCCCGTGCTGCTGGACGCGCTCGGCGCCACCGCCGACCCCGACCTCGCGCTGCTGGGCCTGGCCCGGCTGCTGGAGGCCGCCGACGAGGCCGAGCGGCACACCCTGCGCGACACCCTCACCACCTCCAAGCCGCTGCGCGACCGGCTGCTCGGCGTGCTCGGCGTCTCCACCGCGCTCGGCGACCACCTGGCCCGGCACCCGCACGACTGGCACGCGCTGGTCACCTTCGAGCTGCGCGACATGCACCCCGGCCCGGCGGACTTCCGCCGCGCCCTCGCCGAAGGCGTCCGGGGCACCGAGCACTCCCCGGAGAACGCGCTGCGGATCGCCTACCGCCGCTGCCTGCTGGCCATCGCCGCCCGCGACCTCACCGGCACCACCGACCTCGCCCAGACCGCCGCCGAACTCGCCGACCTGGCCGGCGCCACCCTCCAGACCGCCCTGGACCTCGCCGCCGAACAGGACCCGGAGGCCGCCGCGGCCTGCCGGCTCGCGGTGATCGGGATGGGCAAGTGCGGCGGCCGCGAACTCAACTACGTCTCCGACGTGGACGTCATCTTCGTCGCCGAGCCGCGCGAGGGCGTGGCCGAGCACGAGGCGGTCCAGGCCGCCACCCGGCTGGCCGCCGCGCTCACCCGGCTCTGCTCGGACACCACCGGCGAGGGCACCATCTGGCCGGTGGACGCCAACCTGCGCCCCGAGGGCCGCAACGGACCGCTGGTGCGCACCCTGGCCAGCCACCTCGCCTACTACCAGCGCTGGGCCAAGACCTGGGAGTTCCAGGCACTGCTCAAGGCCCGCCCGGTCGCCGGGGACGCCGAACTCGGCGCCGCCTACGTCGAGGCGCTCGCCCCGATGGTCTGGCAGGCCGCCGCCCGGGACAACTTCGTCACCGACGTGCAGCAGATGCGCCGCCGGGTGATCGACTCCATCCCGGCCCCCGAACTGGACCGCCAGCTCAAACTCGGCCCGGGCGGGCTGCGCGACGTCGAGTTCTCCGTCCAACTGCTCCAGCTGGTGCACGGCCGCACCGACCCGGCGCTGCGCAGCGGCAACACCCTGGAGGCGCTGGCCGCGCTCTCCCGCGGCGGGTACGTCGGCCGGGCGGACGCCGCCTCGCTGGACACCGCCTACCGCTTCCTGCGCTCGCTGGAGCACCGGATCCAGCTGCACCGGCTGCGCCGCACCCACCTGATGCCCACCGCCGAGGAGGACCAGCGCCGGCTCGCCCGCTCGCTCGCCGCACTGATCAACGACGACACCCGCTCCGACCCGGTGGCCGCGCTGCAGCGCGAGTGGAAGCGGCACGCGGTGGAGGTGCGGCGGCTGCACGAGAAGCTCTTCTACCGGCCGCTGCTCGACGCCGTCGCCGAACTGCCGCCCGGCGCCACCGGGTTGAGCCCGGAAGCGGCCCGGGCCCGGCTGGAGGCACTCGGCTACGCCGACCCGGCCGCCGCGCTGCGGCACATCAGCGCCCTCGCCTCCGGGGTCAGCCGCAAGGCCGCGATCCAGCGCACCCTGCTGCCGGTGCTGCTCGGCTGGTTCGCCGAATCCGCCGACCCGGACGCCGGGCTGCTCAACTTCCGCCAGGTCTCCGACGCGCTCGGCCGCACCCCCTGGTACCTGCGGCTGCTGCGCGACGAGAGCGCCGCCGCCGAGCAGCTGGCCCGGGTGCTGTCGGCCGGCCGGCTCGGCCCCGACCTGCTGCTGCGCGCCCCCGAGGCGGTGGCCATGCTGGGCGACCCCCAGGGCCTGGTACCGCGCGGCCGGGCGGCCCTCCAGTCGGAGATACTGGCCGCCGTCGGCCGGGCCGGCTCGACCGGCGCCGCGGTGGCCGCCGCCCGCTCGGTGCGCCGCCGGGAGCTGTTCCGGACCGCCGCCGCGGACGTGCTCGGCCGGCTCGGCGAGGACCCGGCCGAGGCCCTGGACGTCGCGGGGGAGGCGCTCACCGCGCTCAACGCCGCCACCCTCCAGGGCGCGCTGCGCGCCTGCGTCGCCGGCTGGGAGGCCGAGCACGGGGACCTGCCCACCCGGATCGCGGTGATCGCGATGGGCCGCTTCGGCGGGCACGAGCTGGGCTACGGCTCCGACGCGGACGTGCTCCTCGTCCACGAGCCGCTGCTCGGCTCGCTGGAGCAGGAGGCCGCCAAGGCCGCCCAGGCGGTCTGCAACGAGCTGCGCACCCTGCTGGCCGCGCCGTCCACCGAGCCGCCACTGCTGGTCGACGCCGACCTCCGGCCGGAGGGGCGCAGCGGCCCGCTGGTGCGCACCCTGGCCTCGTACGCGGCGTACTACCGGCGCTGGTCGCACGCCTGGGAGAGCCAGGCACTGCTGCGGGCCGAGCCGGTGGCTGGGGACGAGGAGCTGGGCGCGCGGTTCCGGCAGCTGATCGACCCGCTGCGCTACCCGGGAGCCGGGGTGCCGGAACGGGACCTGGTGGAGATCCGCCGGATCAAGGCGCGGATCGAGGCCGAGCGGCTGCCGCGCGGCGCCGACCCGACCACCCACACCAAGATCGGCCGGGGCGGGCTGGCGGACGTGGAGTGGACGGTGCAACTGCTCCAGCTCCAGCACGGGCACGAGGTGCCGGGGCTGCGCACCACCCGGACCAGGGCCGCGCTGGCGGCCGCCGCCGGGGCCGGGCTGGTGGAGCCGGCCGACGCGGAGGTGCTGGAGGCGGCCTGGGTGCTGGCCTCCCGGGTGCGCTCCGCGGTGATGCTGGTGCGCGGGCGGCCGGGGGACAGCTTCCCGGGGGAGGCCCGGGAGCTGGCCGGGGTGGCCCGCTACCTCGGGTACGGCGCCGGGCACAGCGGGGAGCTGGTGGACGACTACCGGCGCACCACCCGGCGGGCCCGGGCGGTGGTGGACCGGCTGTTCTACGGGACGGGCTGAGCTCCGCGCGGCCGCCCGTACCGGAGCCGCCGATGCGAGAGGGGCCCCCGGCCGGGGGCCCCTCTCGCATCGGCAACAAGATCCGTCGGGCGGACCCTAGCGCCGGGCGCTGCTGACGGCCGGCTCGCTCCACTGCTCGGGGACGGTGACCGGCTGGTCCGCGGCCTCCCGGGCGGGCACCTGGGGCAGCTTGTACACCCACTCGTGGTAGAGCCAGCGGGCGGCGAGGAAGCCGACCGTCAGGCAGATCTCGCCGCCGACGGCGTCCATCCAGAAGTGGTTGGCGGTCGAGATGATGACCGTCAGGGTGGCCAGCGGGTACAGCAGGCCGAGCGCCCGGACCCAGGTCCGCCGGGCGAGGAAGAAGATCGCCAGGCCGCACCACATCGACCAGCCGATGTGCATCGAGGGCATCGCCGCGTACAGGTTGGAGACGTGCGCGGCCGGACCGGAGGCGAACGAGCCCCAGGTGTGATGGGCCTGCACGGTGTCGATGAAGCCGCCGTCGGTCATCAGCCGGGGCGGGGCCAGCGGGAAGAAGTAGAAGCCGACCAGCGCGATCCCGGTGGTGACGAACAGCACCGTGCGGGCCGCGACGTAGCGCCCGGGGTGACTGCGGTAGAGCCAGACCAGCACGCCGATCGTGATGATGAAGTGCAGCGTCGCGTAGTAGTAGTTCATCCCGGTGATGAGCCAACCGACGCTGTCCACGGCGTGGTTGATCGAGCGCTCCACGGCGATGCCGAGGTGGTGCTCCAGATCCCAGATCCAGCTCGCGTTCCGCTGGGCCACCGCCTCCTGCTCGGGGACGGCGTTGCGGACGATCGAGTAGAGCCAGTAGCTGATCCCGATCAGTGCCAGCTCGAACCAGATCCGCGGCCGGGCCGGTGACCGGCGCTGGTCGCGGACGCGGTTGCGCAGGGCGGCGGTGCGGGACTGGGCGGCACGGGTGGCTCCCTCGGGCTGCCGGGCCGCGGTGGCCCCGGCTGCCTCGGAACCGCCACCGCGGGCCGCGGCGGCGCGTCCGGTGTCGCCTCGCTGGATCTCGGTCGGTTCCCCCATGGGCGAGAAGTCTGCCAGACCGCTCGTAGCCGTCTGCTCATCCTCTGGAAGTGGATTCTTCACCGGATGTCCCCCTCCAGGGGTAGGGGGCGGATCCCACCGGGGTAGGGGGTGCGATCGGGTCTGGTGGTTACCGGTGGGACGGACATACGTCCCATTGTCACGCCGTCCGCCGTTGGGACGTAACCGGGGTCGCCGGGATGGCCGTCGGCCTGGATGTTCCCGGCACGAAACCCTTTCTGCATCTTGCTGAAACATATTGCAGGCCGCTAGCTTCCTGGGAAATCGATCGCCCCTTCCCCTAAGGGAGCCCCTCAGTGACCGATGCCGCGCTCCGCCCCAGGCGGAGCCCCGCCCCACCGCGCACCGGCCGGCGCAGACCCGGCCGCACGGCCGCGCTGCTGGCCGCCGCGCTGACCGCCGCCACCCTCGGCGGCGCCCCCGCGGCCCTCGCCGCCGCCCCGCCGGCCCCGCCCTCGGACGCCGCGCTGGCGGCCACCGCCGGGCGGCACGACCTCACCCGCGAGCAGTACTACTTCGTCCTGCCCGACCGCTTCGCCAACGGCGACCCCGGCAACGACACCGGTGGCATCACCGGCGGACGGCTGGACAACGGCCTCGACCCGAGCGACAAGGGCTTCTACCACGGCGGCGACCTGGCCGGCCTGATCCAGAAGCTCGACTACATCCAGAACCTCGGCACCACCGCGATCTGGATGGCCCCGATCTTCAAGAACAAGCCGGTGCAGGGCAGCGGGGCCGACGCCTCGGCCGGCTACCACGGCTACTGGATCACCGACTTCACCCAGGTCGACCCGCACTTCGGCACCAACGAGCAGCTCAAGGAGCTGATAGCCAAGGCGCACGCGCGCGGCATCAAGGTCTTCTTCGACGTCATCACCAACCACACCGCCGACGTCATCGACGACGCCGAGCAGCAGCACGGCTACCGCTCCACCGGCGCCTACCCGACCCTGGACGCGGACGGCAACCCGGTCGACGAGACCGCGATCGCCGACGCCCGCAGCCCCTGGCCGAAGACCACCAAGGACTCCTTCCCCTACACCCCGGTCTTCCGCACCCCGGCCGATGCCAAGGCCAAGACCCCGTCCTGGCTCAACGACCCGGCGCTCTACCACAACCGGGGCGACTCCACCTTCGTCGGCGAGTCCGCCACCGAGGGCGACTTCAACGGCCTGGACGACCTCGACACCCAGAACCCCCGGGTGGTCAAGGGCTTCGAGCAGGTCTACCAGCAGTGGGTCAAGGACACCGGGGTCGACGGCTTCCGGATCGACACCGTCAAGCACGTCGACCTGGCCTTCTGGCAGCAGTGGGCGCCCGCGCTCAAGGACTTCGCCGCCAAGCAGGGCAACAAGAAGTTCTTCATGTTCGGCGAGGTCTACTCCGGGGACCCGGCCGTCACCTCGCCCTACGTCACCAAGGGCAAGCTCCAGGCCACCCTGGACTTCCCGTTCCAGGGCGCGGCCCGCTCCTACGTCTCCCAGGGCGGCTCGGCCCGGAACCTCGCCGACGTCTACGGCCAGGACTACCGCTACACCAGCGCCGACACCGACGCCTACGAGCTGCCGACCTTCCTCGGCAACCACGACATGGGCCGCTTCGGCTCCTTCCTGCTCGCCGACAACCCGGGCGCCGACGACGCCACCCTGCTGAAGAAGGACCGGCTCGGCAACGAGCTGCAGTTCCTCACCCGCGGCCAGCCCGTCGTCTACTACGGCGACGAGCAGGGCTTCACCGGCGCGGGCGGCGACAAGGACGCCCGGCAGGACATGTTCGCCTCCAGGACGGCCTCGTACAACGGCGACCGGGTGCTCGGCGGCCCCTCCGGCCCCGCCGACCGGTACGGGCAGGGCGGCGAGCTCTACCGGGGCATCGCCGGCCTGGCCGAGCTGCGCCGCGCCAACCCGGCACTGGCCGACGGCGCCCAGATCGAGCGCTACGCCGCCGACGGCGCGGGCGTGTACGCCTTCTCCCGGATCGACGCCGGCCAGCAGGTCGAGTACCTGGTGGCGGTCAACAACGCCACCGAGGCGAAGACCGTCACGCTGGACACCTTCTCGGCGGGCATGGGCTTCGACCCGATCTACCCGTCGGCGGGCTCGCGGATCACCAGCGGCGCCGACCGCAAGGTGACGGTGACCGTGCCGGCGCTGTCCTCCGTGGTGTTCAAGGCGGGCGCCAAGCTCGCCCCGGTCGCCGCCGCGCCGCGGCTCTCGGTCCAGCCGCCCGCCGACGGGTCCACCGGGCTCGTGACGATCGGCGCCACCCCGGACGGCGGCGGCTTCGACCGGGTCTCCTTCGCCGCCCAGATCGGCAACGGGCCCTGGCAGACCCTGGGCACCGCCGACACCGGGAAGTACGCGGTGACGCAGGACCTGGGCGCCGTCGCCCCCGGCACGGTGGTGCGCTACAAGGCCGTCGTCCAGGACTCCAGCGGCCACCTGCGCTCCGCCACCGCGAGCTTCACCACCGGCACCCCCGCGCCCGCGCCGGTGCCCACCGCCGGTGCCCGCCCGTACGCCGTCGTCCACTACAACCGGCCGGACGGCGACTACGACGGCTGGAACCTCTACGCCTGGGGCGACCTCGCCGACGGCGAGGGCACCCAGTGGCCCGCCGGGCACCCCTTCACCGGGCGGGACGCGTACGGCGCCTTCGCGTACGTGCGGCTCAAGCCCGGCGCCTCGGACGTCGGCTTCATCGTGGAGAAGAACGGCGTCAAGGACGTGGACGCCGACCGGCACCTCGACGTCGGCGCCACCGGCGAGGTCTGGCTGAAGCAGGGTGACCCGACCGTCCGCACCACCGACCCGGGCCCGGCTGACAGCCCGCCCGCCGGCACCGCCGTCATCCACTACAACCGGGCCGACGGCAACTACGACGGCTGGGGCCTGCACGACTGGACCGGCGCCGCCACCCCCACCGACTGGGGCAAGCCGCTGCTGCCGGTGCGCCGCGACGCCTTCGGCGCCGTCTTCGAGGTGCCGCTCGCCCCCGGGGCGACCAGCCTCAGCTACATCCTCCACAACGGCAACGACAAGGACCTGCCCGCCGACCAGTTGCTGGACTTCGCCGTCAACGGCCGGGAGGTGTGGGTCCTCGGCGGCCGCGAGGGCTACCTGCTGCCGCAGAACCCCGCCGCCTCCTCGCAGTTGGACCTCTCCGGCGCCAAGGCCCAGTGGATCGACGCGAAGACCGTCGTCGTCCCGGCGAACTACGGTGCCACCGACCAGGCCCTGGCCGGCGGCACCAGTGCCCAGCTGGTCTACGACCCGCAGGGCGGCATCCGCGCCGACAAGGGCGTGCTGACCAAGCCGGGCCAGTGGATCCGGCTCACCCCCGTCACGGGCGGGCTCACCGACGCCCAGAAGGCCAAGTACCCCCACCTGGCGGGCTACCGGGCCTTCACCGTGGACGCCCGGGACACCGCCCGCGTCCCGGCCGCGCTGCGCGGCCAGCTGCTGTTCACCGAACACCTGCCCAGCGGTGCCGCGTTGGCCGCCACCGGGGTGCAGACCCCGGGCGTGCTGGACGACCTGTACGCCGGCCGGACCGGAAAGGTGGACTTCGGCCCGGCGTACTACGACGGCAAGGTCGCGCTCTCGCTCTGGGCGCCGACCGCCCAGCAGGTGTCCGTCCAGGTCTTCGACAGCGCCACCGGGGGGAACCCGAAGACGCTGCCGCTGAAGCTGGACGACGAGACCGGCGTGTGGGAACTCGTCCGGGACAGGAAGGAGTTGGACGGCAAGTACTACCTGTACCAGGTGAAGGTCTGGGCGCCCTCGGTGCAGCAGCTGGTGGTCAACACCGTCACCGACCCGTACTCGGTGGCGCTCGCCACCGACTCCAAGCGCAGCCTGGTCGCCGACCTGGACGCCAAGGAGCTCAAGCCCGCGGGCTGGGACGACCAGCCCCGCCCGGCGGCCGTCCCGCCCGCGAAGGAGCAGATCCAGGAACTCCACGTCCGGGACTTCTCGGTGGAGGACACCAGCGTCCCGGCCGCCGAGCGCGGCACCTACCTGGCGTTCACCGAGTCCAACTCGGCCGGGATGCGGCACCTCCGGGACCTCGCCAAGGCCGGGGTGACCACCGTCCACCTGCTGCCGACCTTCGACATCGCCACCATCCACGAGAACCGGGCGGACCAGAAGCTGCCCGCCTGCGACCTCAAGTCCCTTCCGCCGGACGGCCCGAAGCAGCAGGAGTGCGTGGCGGCCGTCGCCGCCGACGACGCCTACAACTGGGGCTACGACCCGCTGCACTACAACGTGCCGGAGGGCTCCTACGCGACCGATCCGAACGGGACGGCGCGTACCGTGCAGTTCCGGCAGATGGTCCAGGCGATGCACGCGGCCGGGCTGCGGGTGGTGCTGGACGTGGTCTACAACCACACCGCGGCCAGCGGCCAGGCCGACCACTCCGTCCTCGACAAGGTGGTGCCCGGCTACTACCAGCGGCTGGACGCCGACGGCAAGGTGACCACGGACAGCTGCTGCGCCGACACCGCGCCCGAACACGCCATGATGAACCGGCTGGTGGTCGACTCGGTGACGCTGTGGGCCCGGGAGTACCAGGTCGACGGCTTCCGCTTCGACCTGATGGGACTGGACCCGAAGTCCACCATGCTGGACGTACAGGCCGCGCTGCGGAAGATGACGCCCGAGTCGGACGGGGTGGACGGCAAGAACGTCTTCCTCTACGGCGAGGGCTGGAACTTCGGCACCGTCGCCAACAACGCCCGGTTCGAGCAGGCCACCCAGGCCAACATGGCCGGCACCGGCATCGCGACCTTCGACGACCGGATCCGCGACGCCGCCCGCGGTGGCAACTTCATGCTGAGCTCCGCGCCCCAGCAGGGCTTCGCCTCCGGGCTGTACACCGACCCCAACGGCTCGGCCGCGAACGGCACTCCGGAGGAGCAGAAGGCCCGGCTGCTGCACCAGATGGACCAGCTGAAGGTCGGACTGACCGGCAACCTGGCCGGCTACTCCTTCACCGACAGCTCGGGCAAGGCCGTCACCGGCGCCCAGGTCGACTACAACGGCGCCCCGACCGGGTACGCGGCCAAGCCGGGCGAGGCGGTGGAGTACGTGGACGCCCACGACAACACCGACCTGTTCGACGCGCTCGCGTACAAGCTGCCGGCCGGCACCCCGCCCGCCGACCGGGCCCGGATGCAGGCCCTGGGGCTGTCGCTGACCGCGCTCACCCAGGGCGCGGGCTTCGCCCAGGCCGGCAGCGACCTGCTGCGCTCCAAGTCGCTGGACTCCAACTCCTACGACTCGGGGGACTGGTTCAACGCGATCCACTGGGACCCCTCGCAGGGCAACGGCTGGGGTCGCGGCCTGCCGATGGCCAAGGACAACCAGGAACTCTGGCCGGCCGCCAAGTCCCTGCTGGCCAACCCGGAGTCGACCGTCGGCGCGGCCGACATCCGGGCGACCAGCGCGCAGTTCCAGGACTTCCTGCGGATCAAGCAGTCCTCGCCGCTGTTCTCGCTGCCGACCCTGGCCGACGTCCAGCGGCGGCTGTCGTACCCGCTCTCCGGCACGCCCGGTGAGACGCCCGGGGTGATCACCCTGCACCTGGACGGCACCGGGCTGGCCGGGGCCCAGAAGGGCGTCACCGTGGTGTTCAACGCCACGCCCGCCGCCCAGACGCAGACCGTGGCGGCCCTGAAGGGGACGAGCCAGGCGCTGCACCCCGTCCAGGCGGGCGGGGTGGACGGGGTGGTGAAGCAGTCCGGCTTCGACGCCGCGACCGGCACCTTCACCGTGCCGGGCCGGACCGTGGCGGTGTTCGTGCAGGGCTGATTCCGCCGGCCCCGACTCCCGGGCCCCGCAGCGCCGTTCCGGCGGTGCGGGGCCCGGTTCCGTTCCGGCCGGGGTTTGGCCGGAATCCGGTGGTGGCACGGCCGGAACTGTGACGTGCCGGGCCGGTCCGGCGCTGCCGGAGGCCCGGTGGGGTGGGCGGTGGGACCGAGTGCTGGTCAGTCACCTCCGGTGGTGATCGAACTTTGTCGATGGCATGAAAACCGTGTTCAAGACTTCGTCATGACGTAACACAACTGACGGAACGTCGTGCATACGGTTTCGGTAAATAATCGGCCAATCGGTGGCATGCATCTGTCATTAACGATGCGTTTGCTGCCACGATTCCTCCGGCTGCAGACGAGGGGGCCCCACCCCCCGGTGCAGCTGCCCCAGTTCAGGTGCAGCGCGTCCCAACCTGCAGAGAAACCCGCACGACTCGTGAGCACCGCACCTTGCGCCGCACGTCGCACCGCACTTTGCACCGCACTTTGCACCGCACCTCGCACCGCACCCCGCACCTCCGTCGCACCCGACGGGGGCCCCCACTGCGCCGCAACCCCGCGGCCCAGGTTCTCTCCACCGTGCGCGCACCCGCGCCGGTCGGAAAAGGAGTCCGCATGTCTCGTCACGCTCACGTCCGGAAGGCGGCAGTCGTCCTGGCCGCCACCACGGCGCTGCTGGTCACCGGCATACCGGTGATCGCACAGGCCGCCCCGGACGCGCCGACCGCCGTCGCCACCCAGCAGGCGAGCCGGGCCGCGCTGATCGCCTCGGCGAACCAGCAGACCGCCTCGCTGGCCCAGGCGCTCGGCCTGAGCGGCAAGGAGCAGCTGGTCACCAAGGACGTCGTCCAGGACGCCAACGGTGCCCGCCACCTGCGCTACGAGCGCACCTACGCCGGACTCCCCGTCCTCGGCGGCGACCTGATCGTCCACCAGGACGCCGCAGGCGCCACCAAGAGCGTGACCAAGGCCAGCGAGGCCAACCTCGCCGGCGTGGACACCACCCCCGCGCTGGCCGCGCCGAAGGCCCAGGAGGCCGCGCTCGCCGCCGAGCAGGGCACCGTCGACGGCGCGCCCCGGCTGGTCGTGTGGGCCGCCGACGGCACCCCGAAGCTCGCCTGGGAGACCGTGGTCAACGGCCGCGAGTCGGACGGCACCCCGAGCAAGCTGCACGTCGTCACCGACGCCAAGACCGGCGCCGTGCTCAGCAAGGCCGACGGCATCAAGCGCGGCAGCGGCAACGGCGTCTTCGTCGGCCAGGTGCCGCTGACCACCACCCAGAGCGGCTCGACCTACTCGCTGAAGGACGCCACCCGCGGCGGCCAGTACACCACCGACATGAAGAACGGCACCTCCGGCAACGGCACGCTGTTCAGCAAGTCGAGCGACACCTGGGGCAACGGCCTGGCCAGCAACCGCGAGTCGGCCGCCGTCGACGCCCAGTACGGCGCCGCGGTCACCTGGGACTTCTACAAGAACACCTTCGGCCGCAACGGCATCAAGAACGACGGCGTCGGCGCGATGAGCCGGGTCCACTACGACACCGGCTACGTCAACGCCTTCTGGGACGACGGCTGCTTCTGCATGACCTACGGCGACGGTTCGGGCGACACCCACCCGCTCACCGAACTCGACGTCTCCGGCCACGAGATGAGCCACGGCGTCACCTCGGCCACCGCCAACCTGAACTACTCGGGCGAGTCCGGCGGCCTCAACGAGGCCACCTCCGACATCATGGGCACGATGGTCGAGTTCTACGCCAACCTGGCCAAGGACGTGCCGGACTACCTGATCGGCGAGCTGATCGACATCAACGGCAACGGCACGCCGCTGCGCTACATGGACAAGCCCTCCAAGGACGGCACCTCGGCCGACTCCTGGTACTCGGGCGTCGGCAACCTGGACGTGCACTACTCGTCCGGTGTCGCCAACCACTTCTTCTACCTGCTGGCCGAGGGCAGCGGCGCCAAGGTGATCAACGGCGTCAGCTACAACAGCCCGACGGTCAACAACATCACCGTCTCCGGCATCGGCCGGGACAAGGCGGCGCAGGTCTGGTACAAGGCGCTGACCGCGTACATGACCTCCACCACCGACTACGCCGCCGCCCGCACCGCGACCCTGAACGCGGCCACCGACCTGTACGGCGCCAACAGCGCCGAGTACAACGCGGTCGCCACCGCCTGGGCCGCCGTCAACGTCGGCTCGCTGCCCAACCCGGGCGGGGTCAGCGTCACCAGCCCGGGCAACCAGTCCACCGCGGTGGGCGGTTCGGTCAACCTGCAGATCAAGGCCTCGGGCGGGACGGCGCCGCTGTCCTACTCGGCCAGCGGGCTGCCGGCCGGCCTGGCCATCAACGCGAGCACCGGCGTGATCACCGGCTCGCCGACCGCCGCGGGCAGCTCCAACGTGACGGTCACGGTGAAGGACTCGGCCGGCAAGTCCGGTACGACCAGCTTCACCTGGACGGTCACCGGCGGTGGCGGCGGCAGCTGCACCCCGGCCCAGCTGCTCGGCAACGCGGGCTTCGAGACCGGTACGGCCTCGCCGTGGACGGCTTCGAGCGGCGTGGTGGACAACAGCTCGTCCGAGCCGGCCCACGGTGGCAGCTGGAAGGCGTACCTGAACGGGTACGGCAGCACCCACACCGACACGCTGTCGCAGACGGTGACCATCCCGGCGGGCTGCAAGGCGACGCTGAGCTTCTGGCTGCACATCGACACCGCCGAGTCGGGCTCGACGGCGTACGACAAGCTGGCGGTGACGGTGAACGGCACCGCGCTGAAGACCTACTCCAACGCGGACGCGGCGGCCGGCTACCAGCAGCGGACCTTCGACCTCTCGGCCTACGCGGGCCAGACGGTCACCGTGAAGTTCACCGGCACCGAGGACTCCTCGCTGCAGACGAGCTTCGTGATCGACGACACCTCGATCCAGACCGGCTGAGGTCGCGCCGGCTCCTGAGGGACCGGTGAACCAGGACAGGTGAGGGCCCGGCGGCTACGGCTGCCGGGCCCTTGTCGTGTGCCGTTCCGGCTGCTGGCGCCCGGCGACTGGCCGGCGAATACCCGCCGGACGCCCGGCGACTGGTGGTCGATGCAAAAACGTATCTCCTGGGACCTTGACGGTCATTCCCCGTCGTCCTAGGTTCAGCGCTGCAAGTTTCCGGCAAGTTACAGAAACTTCCTGCAGGCTTCACCCCCGGCTGCCCCACCCCAGCCACCCCCAGGAGACGACGTGGTCACCACCCCCACCCGCCGGCCCGCCCGTACGGCCGGCGCGCTCGCCGCCTCGGCCGCCCTCGCGCTGTCGCTCGGCACCGCCCTCGGCGCCCCCGCGGCCCAGGCCTCCCCACCCGCGAACAACGGCAAGGACGTCACCGCCACCCTCTTCGAGTGGCGCTTCGACTCCGTCGCCCAGGCCTGCACCACCACCCTCGGCCCGAAGGGCTACGGCTTCGTCGAGGTCTCGCCGCCCCAGGAGCACATCCAGGGCCCGCAGTGGTGGACCTCGTACCAGCCGGTCAGCTACCAGATCGCCGGGCGGCTCGGCGACCGCACGTCCTTCAAGAACATGGTCGACACCTGCCACGCGGCCGGGGTCAAGGTGATCGCGGACGCGGTGGTCAACCACATGTCGGCCGGCTCCGGCACCGGCACCGGCGGCACCGTCTACACCAAGTACAACTACCCCGGCACGTACCAGGACCAGGACTTCCACACCTGCCGCCAGCCGATCTCCAACTACCAGGACCGCACCAACGTGCAGGACTGCGAGCTGGTCAACCTCGCCGACCTGGACACCGGCAGCAGCTCCGTCCAGACCACCATCGCCCACTACCTGGACGACCTCGGCTCGCTCGGCGTCGACGGCTACCGGATCGACGCCGCCAAGCACATCGCCGCCACCGAACTCGCCGCCATCAAGGCCAAGATGGCCAAGCCCCACGCCTACTGGGTGCAGGAGGTCATCTACGGCGCAGGCGAACCCATCCAGCCCACCGAGTACACCGGCAACGGCGACGTCGACGAGTTCCGGGTCGGCACCGACCTCAAGCGCATCTTCACCGGCGACAAGCTCGCCAACCTCAGCAGCTGGGGCGCCTCCTGGGGCTACCTGCCGAGCAACCAGGCGCGCAGCTTCGTCGACAACTGGGACACCGAGCGCAACGGCTCCACCCTCAACTACACCTACGGCAACACCTACACCCTGGCCAACGTCTTCCTGCTGGCCTCGACCTACGGCTCGCCCAACATCTACTCCGGCTACTCCTTCACCAGCACCGACGACGGCCCGCCCAACGGCGGCACCGTCAACGCCTGCTACCAGGACGGCTGGAACTGCACCCACGCCTGGCGGCAGATCGCCAACATGGTCGGCTTCCGCAACGCGGTCGCGGGCACCGGGGTGACCGACTGGTGGTCCAACGGCAACAACGCGATCGCCTTCGGCCGCGGCAACCGGGGCTACGTCGCGATCAACCACGAGACCGGCGCGATCACCCAGACCTTCCAGACCGGGCTGCCGGCCGGCACCTACTGCGACGTCCAGCACGGCGACCCGCAGCCCGGCGGCGGCTGCACCGGCCCGACGTACCAGGTCGGCGCCAACGGGCAGTTCACCGCGACGGTCGGCGCGGGCGACGCGGTCGCGCTCTACGTCCAGCCCGGCACGAGCGCCTCCGGCGCGTCCTTCAACGTCAACGCCACCACCTCGTACGGGCAGGGCCTCTACGTGGTCGGCGACGCCCCGGCGCTCGGCGGCTGGGACCCGGCCAAGGCGCTGCCGCTCTCCTCGGCCGGCTACCCGGTCTGGTCGCTCGCGCTCTCGCTGCCGGCCGGCACCCCGTTCCAGTACAAGTACGTGCGCAAGGACGCGAGCGGGGCGGTGACCTGGGAGTCCGGCGCCAACCGGACGGCGACGGTGCCGACCACCGGGAACGTCACCCTGAACGACACCTGGCGGCCGTAGGGCGGGCCCTCGGACCCCCGTCAGCCCTGGGCTGACGGGGGTCCCCCGTACGAGTGGCCGCGCCGTTCCAAACCCCCGACAGGGGTGCGGCGCTGACAGCATCGCGGGATGAGAACCACCCCCCTCGTCCTGGACCTCGAACTGTGCGGCGGCCGCTGGGACGGCCACCGCAAGCGGGTGCACGCCACCGCCCCGCCGCCCGCCCTGCGGATGGTGCTCCGCACCCGACTGCCCGTCGCCGAGGACGGCGAGTACTGGCCGACGACCAGCGTCTACCGGCTGGACGGGGCGGACGGCGGGCTGCGGTACCGGTACTCGCACGACGAGTAGCCGGCTCGCGCCGAGTGCCCGGCCCCGTCCACCCGTGCTGTGTGCTGTGTGCTGTGTGCTGTGTGCTGCGAGCGGCGTGCCCGGCCGTCCGTCCGCGCCGTCCGCCCGGCGGGGTGTCTCAGCCGCGTCCGGTGTCAGCCGCGTCCGGTGTCGGCCGCGTCCGGTGTCGGCCGCGTCCGGTGTCAGCCGCGGCCGATGTACGGCATGGCCGTCGCCATCACGGTGGCGAACTGCACATTGGCCTCCAGCGGCAGCGCCGCCATGTGCCGGACGGTGCGCGCCACGTCCGCCACGTCCATGGTCGGCTCGGGCGCGATCCGGCCGTCCGCCTGCCGCACCCCCGCGCCCATCGCGGCCGTCATGTCGGTCGCCGCGTTGCCGATGTCGATCTGCCCGCAGGCGATCCGGTACGGGCGGCCGTCCAGCGACAGCGACTTGGTCAGGCCGGTGACGGCGTGCTTGGTCGCGGTGTAGGCGATCGAGTGCGGGCGCGGGACGTGTGCGGAGATCGAGCCGTTGTTGATGATCCGGCCGCCCTGCGGGTGCTGGGCCTTCATCTGCCGGAAGGCGGCCCGGGCGCAGAGGAAGGCGCCGGTCAGGTTGAGGTCGACCACCGCCCGCCAGTCCTCGACCGCCAGCTCCTCCACCGGGACGGCCGGGCCGAAGGTCCCGGCGTTGTTGAACAGCAGGTCCACCCGGCCGTGGCGCTCGGCGGCGGTCGCGAACAGCGCGTCCACGGCGGCCGGGTCGGTGACGTCGGTCGGCACCACGTCGGCGGGCAGCACACCGGCGGGGAAGGCGTCGGCCGTCCCGCGCAACTGCTCGGCGCGGCGTCCGGCCAGCACCAGCCGCCAGCCGGCCGCGGCCAGTTCCACCGCGACGGCCCGGCCGACGCCGCTCCCGGCTCCGGTGACGACGGCGATCTGTTCGAGCATGGTGGCTCTCCTCGGTGGCTAGGTGGCTCAGTGGCTCAGTGGCTCAGTGGCTCAGTGGCTCGGGGCAGGCACGGTCGCACGCCGCCCGGACGCCGCCGGCGGGCGTGCTGAGGCGATCGTTCCGGATGTGCGGACCGCCGTCACTGGGCAAAGCGCCCAAAATCCGGACGGCCCGGGAGGCCGGCCGCTGTGGCCCCCGCCGTCCGGCCCCCGCCGTCCGACGGGACCGGTGAAGGCCTTTACCTGATCGCGAACAAACATTGGATTTCCGGTGGCCACCTCGCAACCGGCCGGGCCGGGGCCACGTCATAAGATCGCAGGAAGGTGCGCTTCCGCGAGGGTCCGCGCGCCGTCGCTCCGGGGACCGCACAGCGTCGCGCCCCGGGCCTGTCCGGCCCCACCGGGGGGCCGCCGCCCGGTCAGACGGACCGGGCGCGACATCGGTCGGAGAGTCCTCACCGTGCTTAGGCAGTCGTCCCGTTCCCGTGCCGTCCTGACCGGCGCCGCCGTGCTCACCCTGGCCGCCTCGCTCGCGGCCTGCGGAGGGTCCGACGGCGGGAAGGGGAAGGGCTCCTCGGCCGACGGCACCCCGGCGGCGACCCCCGCCACGGGCAGCCCGCTCGCCGGCACCACCGGGACGCCCTCCGCCGAGCAGCCCACCCCGGCCAACGGGAAGGTGCTGATGCCGACCGGCCCGGCCGCGAACCTCACCAAGGTCCGGGACACCGGCGCCGGCCCGATCATGATGACCAAGGTGGCCGGCGCGAAGTCCGGTGTCACCGGCCAGGTCTGGGTCTGGCTGCCGCCCGAGTACAACGACCCCAAGTTCGCCAAGTCCGGCTTCCCGGTGCTGACCCTCTACGCGGGTGGCCAGAGCAACGGCTACAACACCTGGACCGACAACCAGCTGCCGATCCAGGAGGTGGACGAGCAGTTGGCCAAGCAGGGCAAGGCCCACCCGTTCATCATGATCATGCCGGTGCAGAACTTCAACAGCGACGAGAAGAACGCGCTGGACTGCTCCGACATCCCGGGCCAGCCGAAGATGGGCACCTGGATGGCCGAGGACATCCCGGCCTGGGTCCGCGCCAACTTCCGCACCCTGAAGGGCCGCGACAGCTGGGGCGTGATGGGCGCCTCCACCGGCGGCTTCTGCAGCGCCAAGATGGCCCTCCAGTACCCGGACGTCTACAAGGCCGCGGTGCCGATCGACGGCTACTTCATCCCGGATTCCGGGCTGTGGAAGGGCCACGACGCCGAGAAGGCGGCCAACAACCCCAACCTGCTGATCACCCAGGGCAAGGCCGACGTCAAGATGTACGTCACCGCGGGCGGCGCCAACGGGTACGAGAAGGACGTGGTCAAGAGCTGGGTGGCCAAGGCCGTCGCCCCGGTGACCATCCAGTACTACGAGCAGCCGGGTGGGAAGCACCTGACCTCGGACTTCAAGAAGATGATCCCGGACACCCTGCAGTGGCTCACCGCCAACCTGGCGGGGCCGGCCTCGGACTGAGCCGGCACGGCGTGCCGCGGGCGGGTGCCGACCCGCGCGGAGAGGGCCCTCCACCCATCGGGGTGGCGGGCCCTCCGTCCGTTCCGGGTCCGTTTCCCAGGCTGTTCCCAGGCCGTTCCCAGTCCGTTCCGGGTCCATCCGGGGTTCGTTCCGGATCCGTTCCGGGCGCCTTCCAGGTGCGTCCCGGGGGAGGGCGCCCAACCCGCGTGCAGGCCCGTGACCTGCGCGTCAATCGGACATTGATTCGCTTCTGATCGACTGCGAGCACCTTGGATGGGGCGGTCCTCACCGGCCGCCCCCGTCCGCCTCACCACGTCGTGAAGAGAGTGTCATGCCGATCCACCTGCTGCCCCAGCCCGCCGCCTCCGTCCCCGCCCAGGCGGAGCCCGGAGTCGACCACCGGGGCGCGGACGCGTACGGCCCGGCCTCGGACGATGAGGCGTTCACCGTCCGCTTCGCGGGGCTGCGGCTCGTCCACGCCGCCCTGCGCCGGGACCTCGCCCGGCTGCCCAACGCGCTCCGGCTGCTCCAGCCCGACGAGGAGGACAAGGGCGAGGCGATGCTGCGGCACTGGACCTTCATGACCGCGATGCTGACCTGCCACCACGAGCAGCAGGACACCCGGATCTGGCCGATCGTGCGGCGCTTCGCGCCCGAGCTGCGCCTGCTGCTCAACTGGCTGGAGGCCGATCACCACAACCTGGACCACTCGTTCACCCGGGTCACCACGCTGGTCCGGATCGCCAGCCGGGACACCGGCAGCGCCTGGCCGGTCGCGTACGCGATGGAGGACCTGGCGGCCCGGCTGGAGACCCACCTGCGCATCGAGGAGCGCCAGTTGCTGCCCCGGATGGAGCGGGTGGTCACCGGCAACTCCCGGCTCGGCGGTCTCGGCGAACTCCTCGACCTGCTGCGCTCGGCGGAGGGCCCGGGTGCGCCGGACGCGCTGGCCTGGCTGCTGGACGGGGTCGACCCGGTGCTGGTCGAGCGGCTGCTGGCCGAGTGCGACGACGATGTGGCCCGCAACTGGCCGCACTGGCAGGCGACCTACCAGCGCTGCACCGCGCCGCTGTGGGGGCCGGTGGACGGTGGCGGTCTGGGGAGCCTGGTCGACTGAGCGACCGGTCCCTTTTTCGGGCCGTCGATCTACGCGCGTGGCATGTGTCGGTGACATATGCCCGGCCGCGGCCTCGGTCTCGGTCGCCGTCGAAGCCCGCACCGGCCCTACTCCGGCAGCCGGTTGAGCCACTCCAGCGGAGCGACCCGGATCGCCTTCTGCGGCGATCCGTCCCACTCCACCGGAAGGCCGACCGCCTCCAGCGCCGCCGCCACGGCCCGGCCGACCTCCACCGTCCGCCGCCCCGCCGCTGCCGCCGACTCCTCGTCCAGTTCCTCGTCCGCTTCCTCCCCGGTGCGGAACGCGCCGTAGCGCAGCATCAGTCCGTGCCCGGCCGCGGCCGCCTCGGTGTCCTGCTGGTGGAAGAAGACGAAGCCCACCGAGTCCTCGTCGGCCTCGCCGCCGATCTCCGCGTAGCCGCAACCGGCGCAGCAGGTGAAGTCCATCGCCGCGACGATGCCCTGATCCTCCAGCAGGTCGAAGGCCTGCCCCAGCCGGTCCACGTCCGTGAACTCCGGCCAGCCGGCCTGCTCGGCCAGCCGCTCGCTCCACAGCGGAGCGACGATCCGCTCCGCCTCCTCCTGGGTCAGCCCCTGGTCGTCGAGGACCTCGACCAGGGACTCGGCTATCTCGTCCGGCTCCTGGAAGCCGCACCGGATCAACTCGCGAGCCCGCTCGCGGGCTTCGAGCAGCACGTCGGGGATGAGCGCCGTCTCCTGGGTCATGCCGGGATCCTCGCACCCACCACTGACAATTCCGGTCCGCGGTCCGCGCCGGTGCGCTACCGTCCGCCGATGACCTCTCTGCTGCAACCCCCGCTGATCACCCGGCTGCTGGCCGCCGAGCGCATCCTGATCGCCGGAGCCGGCGGCGGCTTCGACGTGTACGCCGGGCTGCCGATCGCCCTCGCCCTGCGCGCCGCGGGCAAGGAGGTGCACCTGGCCAACCTCTCCTTCACCCACCTCTACGGCCTGCCCGGAGAGGTCTGGCACGAGCCCGACCTGGCCCGGATCGGGCCCGACACCCCCGCTCCCGAGGGCTACTTCCCGGAACGCACCCTGGCCCGCTGGCTGCGCCTGCACGGCATGCCCGACACCGTCTGGGCCTTCCCGACGGTCGGCGTCCGGCTGCTGCGCGACGCCTACCGCAGACTCGTCGCCCACCTGGGCGTGGACGCGGTCCTGCTGGTGGACGGCGGCACCGACATCCTGATGCGCGGCGACGAGGCCGGACTCGGCACCCCCGAGGAGGACATGGCGAGCCTGGCCGCGGTGGCAGGCCTGACGGAGGTGCCCGAACGGCTGGTCGCCTGCCTGGGCTTCGGCATCGACGCCCACCACGGCGTCAACCACGCCCTGGTACTGGAGAACCTCGCCGCGCTCGACCGGGCCGGCGGCTACCTCGGTGCCTTCTCCATCCCGCGCGGCAGCCGGGAGGGCGCGCTCTACCTGGACGCGGTCGAGCACGCCCGGGCCGCCTTCCCCGAGCACCCCAGCATCGTCAACGGCTCGGTGGCGGCGGCACTGCGCGGCGAGTTCGGGGACGTGCGGTTCACCGAGCGGACCAAGGGCGACAAGCTCTTCGTCAATCCGCTGATGACGCTCTACTTCGGGGTCACGGTCGAGGCGCTGGCCGCCGAGAACCGCTACCTGGACCGGCTGGAGCACACCGTGCTGACCCGCCAGATCAGCACCCTGATCGAGGAGTTCCGGGACGAACTGCCGCGACAGCGCCCGCCCCGACAGTTCCCGCACTGACCGGGGGAGCGTGACCGCCCGAGCAAGCCCCGGGGCAGGTCAGTGCGGGGCGAGCCGGAACTCCAGGTTGCCGAACCGCACCTGGTCGCCCGGCCGCACCCGGATCCCGCCCGCGATCCGCCGCCCGTTCACATGGGTGCCGTTGGTCGACCCGAGGTCGTACAGCACCCAGCCGCCGCCCTCGTGCCGCAGCTCGGCGTGGTGCCGGGAGACCGAGGCGTCGTGCAGCCGCAGCCCCGAGCCGGGGATCCGTCCGATCGTCAACAGTCCGGCCCCGGCCTGCGGCAGGCTCAGCCCGGGAAGCCGCTCGGTGCGCCAGGCCCGGTTCAGCCGGCCACCGAAGGCGGAAACCCGGCCGACCGTCCGCAGGACCAAGCGCTCGACCGGCCCGCCGGTGGGCAGCCCGGCCACCGCCGCGTCCAACTCGCCGCGGCTGGTGGCCTGCAGGACGATGTCCATCCGGCCGAGGAAGGTGTCGTGCGACAGCCGGCCGCTGCCCGCGCCGTCCCGGAGCACCCCGAGCGCCTGGTCCCGTTCGGCGTCGGAGGGCCGGACGGCGCCGGTGGGGAGCTCAGGCTGCGTCATGGCCCGATTGTCGGATCGAGCGGCTCCGACTGTCCAGATCGCGCGGTGTCCCGGCGGGTGGTTCGACCATCACTTCGTGCCTCACTGAGCGACAGACGCCCGCTCCACCCGAGCGGTTCCAGCCCGTGGGCAGGGCGTTCAGCCCTTCCGGGCGGCCGCCAGGATCTTCTCCGTGGTGTGCAGGAACCGGGAGGTCACCGCCCCCCGGTACTGCTTGCCGAACATCTCCCTGGTGACCCACTTGCCGTCCTGCAGGTGGACCACGATGTACGCGGCCCCCGGATCGGCGCCGAGCACCTCGACATCGCCCTTCGCCGAGCGGTGCGGGAGCGCGAGTTCGGCCGGCAGCGGCTCGGAGAGGAAGGCGACCACCAGCCGGACGTCCGGCGTCACCTCGACGCCCCGGAACGGCTCGGCGGCCAGCAGCGCGGCCACCTCGTCGACCGTCCGCAGCAGCACCGGCACCGGGTAGCCGAGCGCCTGCTCCAGGTGCTCCTCGATCCGCGCGGTCAGTGCGGCGCGGTCCGGCTCGTCGGTGCCGAAGAAGACGTTCCCGCTCTGGATGTACGAGCGGACGTCCCGCAGCCCCAACTCGGTGAAGAGTGCCCGCAGCCGCTCCATCTTCACCGTTCGGCCCCCGACGTTGATGGCCCGCAGGAACGCGATGTACGTGGTCGTGGTGGTCACCCGGACAGTGTGGCACCGGCCACCGACAACGCCCGCTCACCCATCGCGCCCGTCCATCGCGCCCGCCCGGCACCGTCCGTACCCGGCGGCCGTCGGTGCCGGGTGCCAGACTGGCGCCATGGTCACCTGGCAGGATTTCGAGCAGGAGGCACCCGAACTCGCGGCCCTGGTACGCGCCCGGTTCGAGGCCGACAAGCACCACGTCCTGGCGACGCTGCGCAAGGACGGTTCACCCCGGGTCAGCGGCACGGAGGTCGACTTCGTCGGCGCCGATGCCTGGCTCGGGTCGATGTACGGCGCGGTCAAGGCGCGCGACCTCCAGCGGGACGCCCGCTTCGCGCTGCACGCCCACCCGGGCGACGAGACCATGGCGGGCGGGGACTCCAAGCTCTCCGGCCGCGCGGTGGAGGTCACCGACGAGACCGAGCTCGCCGCCTTCGCGGCCGACCTGCCCGAGCCGCCGCCCACCCCGTTCCACCTGTTCCGGCTGGATCTCCAGCAGGTGGTGCACACCTCCCTGGAGGGCGACGCCCTGTGGGTGCTCAACTGGCACCCGGGCCGGCCGGTGGAGCGGACCCAGCTCCACTGACCGGCCGGTCACGTCCAACGGCCCGGTCACGTCCTACGGCCCGGACACGTCCAACCGCCCAGGCGTGTCCCACGGCCCGGTCACGTCCTACGGCCCGGGCATGCCCCACGGCCGAGACACGTCCTACGGCAGGACGGACTTGAGCGCCTCGGGAGTCCGGGCCACGATGGCGTGCCCGTCGTCCGCGGTGATGATCGGGCGCTGGATCAGCACCGGGTGCTCGGCCATCGCCGCGATCCAGCGCGCCCGCTCGCCCGCCTCCCGGGGCCACTCCTTCATCCCCAGGTCCTTCGCGACCGGCTCGTCGGTGCGGGTGATGTCCCACGGTTCCAGGCCCAGGCGCTCCAGCACCTGCTCCAGCTCGGCGGCGGTCGGCGGGTCCTCCAGGTAGCGGCGCACGGTGTACTCGAGCCCGGCGGCGCTCAGCTCGGTGAGGGCCGTCCGGCACTTGCCGCAGCGCGGGTTGATCCAGATCTCCATGCCCGCCAGCCTATCGGGGCCCGGGCCGCCGGGAACTCCGCCGAGTCCGCCCGCGGTTCACGAACCAGGAACCAGGACGTCGGAGGGGAGCACCGCATGGACGGCGCGGCGATCATCGAGCAGCTGATGACGACCGAGGGCAGGACCGACCCGTACCCGCTCTACGCCCGGGCGCACGAGCTCGGCCCGGTGGCCCCGGCGGGGGACGGGATGTTCGTGGTGAGCGGCTACGCGGCGGTCAACAAGGTGCTGCGCACGCCCGCGTTCGGCGTGGCGACCGCCGACATGATGGCCGGCCTCGCCCCGGAGTTCGCCGAACACTCCTCGCTCGCCCTGTTCGGCCGCTCGATCCTCCAGCGCAACGCTCCCGACCAGCCCCGGGTCCGCTCGCTGATCGCCTCGGTGTTCACGGCCCGCCGGGTCGCCGCGCTGCGCCCGGCGGTGGAGGCGGCGGTCGGTCGGCTGCTGGACGAGATGGCCGAGCGGGGCGCTGACGGCTCCCCGGTGGACTTCATGGACGCCTTCGCCTTCCGGCTGCCGGTCGGGGTGATCTGCGAGCTGCTCGGCGTCCCCGAACGGGACCGCTACCGCTTCCGCGACCTCGCCTCCGACCTGACCGTCGCCCTGGAGATCGTCCAGGACCTCGACGAGCTGGCCGGCGCCGACCGGGCCGCCGACGAGCTGTCCGGGTACTTCACCGCGCTGATCGCCGAGCGGCGGGCCCGCCCGCAGGACGACCTGGTCAGCGACCTCGCCCGGATCGCCGCCGCGGACGGCGAGCGGCTCTCCGGCGCCGAGCTGCTGGCCAACCTGGTGCTGCTGCTGGTGGCCGGCTTCGAGACCACCACCAACCTGCTCGGCAACGGCCTCGCCCTGCTGTTCCGCCACCCCGGGGTGGCCGCCGGGCTGCGCAGCGGCGCCGTCACCCCGGCCGGGTTCACCGACGAGGTGCTGCGCTTCGACTCCCCGGTCCAGGCGACGGCGCGGGTGGCGCTGGAGGAGGGCCTGTCGGTCGAGGGCCTGCCCGTCCCGGCCGACAGCGGGCTGACCCTGCTGATCGGCGCGGCCAACCACGATCCGGCCCGGTACGACCGCCCCGGCGAGTTCGACCCGAGCCGCACCGACAGCCAGCCGCTCAGCTTCGGCGGCGGCACCCACTTCTGCCTGGGCTCCCAGCTGGCGCGGCTGGAGGGCGAGGTCGCGGTGCCCGCCCTGCTGGACCGCTTCCCCCGGCTCGCCCGCGGCGGCGTCCCGACCCGGCGTGACCGGCTGGTGCTGCGCGGTTACGAGACGTTGCCGGTGACGGTCCGGTGACCGTGCGCCGGTGAGCCCGTCCGGTCTGGTCCGCTCCGCTCCGGTCTAGTCCGCTGCGCTCCGGTCCGGGCCGGTCCGCTCCGCTCCGCCGGCGGGAAACCGGGACGTTCGGCCGTTCGTGGCTGGGCCGTCCGTGGGGGAGCATGGAGGGACGAATCCGGTCATTCCTCGCGAATCCCCAGGGCCGGCCAGCCAGGAGGTCCCCGCCGTGTCAGCACCCCGCCCGCCGCAGCTCGCGGTCGCGCAGCAGCGGGCGCCGCGCTGGGTGCCCTGGCTTCCGGTGATCCTGCTGGTCCTGGACCTGATCGCGGAGGCCGTCGTCCCGGACGCGGTCGCCGCCGGCTTCCTGCTCACCGCCCTGCCCGTGGTGGCCGCGTTCAGCTACGGACCGGCGCTGACCGCCGGCACCACCGTCGGCGCGCTGGGCCTCCAACTGCTGCTGGCCCTGCGGGCCGGCCACATCAACGAGCAGCACCACGTCTGGGTCTACATCGCCACCGCGCTCTCCGGGGCGATGGGCACCGCCCTGTCCTGGCAGCGCACCCGGCAGAACCGCAACCTGCTGCAGGCCCGTACGGTCGCCGAGACCCTGCAGCGCACCGTGCTGCGGCCGGTGCCCGCGCGGACCGGCGGCCTGCGGGTGGCCGGGCTCTACCGTCCGGCCCAGGCCGACGTCCTGGTCGGCGGGGACCTCTACGAGGTGTGCGACACCCGCTTCGGCGTCCGGGTGCTGCTCGGCGACGTCCGCGGCAAGGGCCTGGGCGCCGTCCGCACCGTCGCCGACGTGCTCGGCGCCTTCCGGTCGGCCGCCCACGACACCCCGGGCCTGGTCGAACTCGCCGACCAGCTGGACCGCGCGGTGCTCCGCGACGCCGCCGACCGCGGCGACGACGAGCTGTTCGTCACCGCCGTCCTGCTCCAGTACCGCCCGGGCACCGACTGCGTGGAGATCGTCAACCGCGGCCACACCACCCCACTGCTGCTCGGCCGGGGCGCCATCGCCCCGCTGGCCTGCGCCGACGAACTCCCGCTCGGCCTCGGCCACCTCGGGCCCGAGGACGAGCCCGCCAAGCCGGCCACCGTCGCCCTGCCCCCGGGCCACACCATCCTGCTCTACACCGACGGCGTCAGCGAGGCCCGCGACGCCACCGGCTCCTTCTACCCGCTCGCCCCGCGCCTCGCCGCCCTGGGCAGCACGGCGCCCGACCAGGTCGTCTCCTTCCTCGCCCAGGACGTCCACCAGTACGCCGGCCTGCTCGCCGACGACCTCGCCGTCCTCGCCCTCACCCCGGAATAAGCCCGCCCCACTCCCACAGGCTCGCGAACCGCACCGCCCGCTCCCATCGGCCCAACCCCGACACCGCCAGCGCCTCCGGGCCGTACTCCGCACTGATCGGCCGCAGACCCCGCCGCCCCCGCTGATCCGCCCTCCGGAACCCTCCCCGTCCACCGACACATACACCGTCGCCGCCACCCGCCGCGCTCTCCCCGTGCCACCATCCAACCGCCCCGGGTGGGGAACTACTGGCACTCCGCAGCCTACTTGGGGCGATCCACCTCATTGCATACCGATGTTGTGCCCGGCGGCGGGTTTCGAAAAATCGGAAGCAAACATTTACCACACGATCGGGTAGAGCTTTCCGGTGAGCACGACCGTCGTCTCCTGGTTTGCCATAATCGGTAGCCCGTGGCAGGAAATAACTCCAGGGATTGCGGATAATGATGGACGTCTTCGATCGGATCGAGTGGAATGTCCAGAAACCATTTGGCGAGGAGCTGGTGTGTGTGCACATTGGAAACGTCGGAGGACGCGACATCAAGCGACATCCGACGTATCCGAAATTCCGAGCCGAAGCGATCGCGACTGGAGTCAGGTCCGCTCCGAGTTCGCGCCTGTGGGAGTCTATGATCACCATGGGCAGGTTATCCGACCTGGATGGTGTCGACACGTGGCGGATGGTAATCCTCGACTGTATCGTTCCCTGCCTCCGCGCATTGTCCACGAGAGTCTCTCGCGATTTCCAAGTCGAGCGGGAAGAGATCCGGTCGGTAAGGGTGACAACTGCACTGGAGGTGTGGGCCGACACTGCGACGGGGGTTCCGCCGCGGCATGTCAGGGACCGCATGGTCAAGGCGGCCTTTGAGGTGGCATTCCAGCGGGGCAGGATCAGCTCGCCGGAGTGTCTGACGGACCAGGCCGAGATATTCTTCCAGCCGGAGGCATCTGCTCAGGGCTCCGCACTGCGGGCGTTATCGATCATCGATCTCACCAGTATCCGAGACGCGGATGTGGCAGAACGGATCAGGGGCGATCGGCTGGGGGCGCTGCTGGGGATCGCGGAATCCGCCGCGCACGGTTCCGGCGGGGCTGGTGCTACCGCTCCGCACGGCGCAGGAACTGCCAGCCCAGTACGGCCAAGGCGAGCGTCTGCACGAGAGAAGTGAGCACGAGCAGGGGCCGAACGGCGGGAGAGCACCAGAACGCGGTCGTGCAGAGTCTTCTGTTCCTCCTTGAGACGGTCGTATTCGGCCAACAGGATTGTGCCCTCGGTGACATCGTCCGTGGAGATCACAGGCATTCCTATGCTCGAGTTCAGGATCAGCCGGCGATCTGGAAAGAGGACAGGTTGTTGGGGCTGTGCCGTTCGATCCAGCCCTTTCCGTCCGCCGCTATCCCCTCCAGAAGCCGGAAGGTGTGGGTGGAGCCGGCCGCGCTGAGGCTGATCTCGGAGATTTCCTGAGAACTTTCGCCTGGCGCCAGTTGGTGGGCATCGGCGTCCCGTCTGCATGGTGGATCGCCTGGCCGATGCCGCCTCCCCGTACCTGTTGCAGCACGTCGACGGCCCCGTGGACTGGCGGGAGTGGCGGGCGAAGACGTTCGCGGAGACCGAGCGGCACGGGGTGCCGGTGCTGCCCTGCGTGTGGTGCGCCGCCTGCCACTGGTGCCACGTGACGGCACACGAGTTGTACCGCTCTGCGTGCCGCACCACCCTCCCGGAGCCTGACGGCCACGGATGCAGATGCGCGGTCGGCGAGCAGGTCGGCCGACCGCACGGCACTCCCATTTCACATCGCGAGCCAGTTCCGGCCGTTCGCGTGGATCAAGGCGCTGATCGGTCGGCGCTTCCAGCCGACGTACACCCTGCGGATGCGAGCAGGGTCGGCAGGGAGAGTTCAGCAGCCAACGGGTGCAGTACCGCCTGCGAGAGTCGCCGCGTCGCACAAGAAGCCCTTGGCCTTGTTCTCCGGGCTGCGGGCCGTATTCATCTGGGTTCGGGCCTCGTTGTCGTTCTTCGCGGCGACGGCGGCGACCGTCGCCTTGTTGGCGGTAGTCGCCGCCGTCACGTTCTGGGTCCGTCCTGGAGCGCCCTCGCCGGGCCACTTCCGGCAGCGTCGCCGTCGGTCCGGGACCGGCGTGATCGTCCGGCCCTCCGCCGGTCGGGTCGGACGATCACGTGGCTGCTCCGAGCGCACGGGCGGACACCTCGTCAGTCGTGCGGTCGCAGCCTCACCGGGAAGGTCAGACGTAGGTCAGACCATGAGCGGCGGCAAGTGCCCAGACGACGAGCACGCCCCAGACCCCCGGGGAGGGGCGCTTCTGCCGTCCGGCCCCGATGAGGATCCCCAGCAGGATGAAGGCCAGCGCCACGCCCTGGAGGATCCACGCCCACACCAGGTATTCGGTGTGGCCGCCGCCGGAGGCCATCCGCAGGATTCCGGCCGGCAGCACCAGGAGCGTGCCGAACACGGCGACACCGTCCTCGGTGGACGTGCTGCGGGAGGAGCCGGGGTCGGACATGGGAGGAACCTTCCGTACGGCCTGCGGCCGGAGTCGGCGACAGGCGAAACAGGCTTAGTGAATCAGCTTGACGATCTCGTCGAAGACCCAGCTCTGGACACCCCCGCTGAGCGCCCACCACGCGGCCTTGACCGCCCAGTTCTGCTTACCCATCCAGCTGTTGAAAGCGGCGCGGCCGGCCTTGGCCGCATCGATGGCGCCCTTGAGGAGCGCCGGGGACTTCTTGAGCGCGGCGATCAGCGCCTTGCCGGCGCTGGAGGCCGCGCTCAGCATCTGCGGGGTGTCCTCGCCGGTGCCGCCTTCGTGGGCCGACATCTGGGCGATCCGCTGGAACTCGGCGATCTCGTCCGCCGTGAGCTCCACGGTCTCGGAGGAGGACGCAGCGGCGGCGGTCGCCGAAGCGGCCGTCGCCGGGCGCTCGGTCTCGGCCGATGCCGCCGACGCCGCCGTCGGGCCGACGACTCCGATCGTGACTGCCGCCAGGGCAGCCGCCGAGATGAAACGCACACTCTTACGCATAGGGAATCTCCTTGAACGCCACGGAACGGCAGGCCGCGTCTCAGGTGAGCGGGCGGCTTCCGCATCCACCGGTGTTTCCGGCCGGCGGGACAAGATCCTCATGCGGCGCGGAGCGCGCGAACAGTGGACCTTGGTGGGGTGTACTCAAGGGGGGATCCCGGAAGGACACTAACTCCCGCAGAGCAGGTCGTGGTGTTCTATCGCCAGCAGGGCGGCTTCCAGCCGGGATCCCACTCCCAACTTCTCCAGGATGTTGGAGACATGCTTCTTGGCAGTGCGCTCCCCGATGCCCAGGCGGTGCGCGATGCGCAGGTTGCTCGCGGCCCCGCCGAGGAGAAGGATCACCTCCCGTTCGCGTTCGGTGAGCTTCCACAGTTGTGCCGGGGCCGGGCTCCCGAGGCGGAGGAGGCCGCAGCAGGAACCCCCTGCCGAACGCTGCCCCGCCGTCTGCGCCGTGCTGCCCGATGTGATGTCCATGGTGTCGAAACTTCCAGTACGTCGCTCGACCGTCGGTCTCCGCCGGCCGTCCCTTGAACGGTGATCGCCGGGACACTCGATCGTCGTAGCCGTGAGGGTCCCGGACAACCCCCGACTCGTCGGTCCCGACCCACCGGGTGGCGGGGGCGGGCTGGGGCGGGCTGGGGGCGGGCCCCCTCCGACCAGGCCGACCAGGCCGACCTGACCGGCCGTGCGGGCCCTGGCTCGAAAGGCGGGAAACGCGTCCTTGCCGCTGCCCGTCCGCTGCTGAAGCCTGGTAGGCGCAGGCCCCGTTCGTGCGGACGGTGCGTGCCACCTGCTGCGTCGTTCTGTTCGGCAGGTGTCCGTCAGGGCAAGGAAGAGGTGTTCGCGTGCCGTTCTCGGCGTGCACCCCGCTGCGGGTGATGGTCGTCGACGACGAGAACCTGTTGCGCAGCGGGGTGGCGGCTATCCTCGGCGCCGCCCCAGATCTCGACGTGGTCGCCGCCTGCGGTGGCGCCGAGGCGGTGGCCCTGGCCCGGGCACGCCGGGCGGAGGTCGTCCTGCTCGACGTGCGGATGCCGGACGTCGACGGGCTGACGGTGCTGCGCCGTCTGCGCTGCCTGGCCGAGCCGCCGCAGGTGGCGATGCTCACCACGTTCGACGCGGACGAGTACCTCGATGAGGCACTTCGCGCCGGGGCGATGGGCTTCCTGCTCAAGGACACCGGCCCGCGCGAACTGGTCAGCGCCGTAAGGGCGTTGGGCGCCGGTGGCGGCTGCCTCTCGCCGCCGGTGGTACGACGGCTGCTGCACGGCCTGCTCGGCACCGCCGCGGCGGCCGCCGACCTGGCGGGGCTGTCGGAGCGTGAACGGCAGGTCCTGGCCCTGGTGGCCGAGGGTCTGTCGAACCCCGGGATCGGAGAGCGCCTCCACCTGAGTGCGGCCACGGTCAAGGACCACCTCGGCTCAGTGCTGATCAAGCTCGGGGTCACCAGCCGGGTCCAGGCGGCGGTCATCGCCACCCGGGGCGGCCTGACGGCACATCGGCCCGGCCGGGGGACGGCGTGACGGCATTCGACAGAGCCGGGAGCAGGCTTTACGAGCTGCTCTTCGTCGCCCCGCCGAGCACCTTTCCGCGCTGGACGGGCGATCTCGTCCTGGCACTCGCGGCGGTCCTCGACTCCCTGCCGCAGACCTCCCGCCACGGCTGGCCGCACCGGACCCTGATCGTTCTGGCCGTCGGGGCGCTCGTGATCCGTCACCGCCGACCCGTCGCGGCGTTCCTTCTGACCGTCCCGGCGCTGGTGACCACCCACGCCCTGCCGGCCAGCCTCTTCACCCTGACCGCGCTGGTCCAGCGCCGCGCGCCGAGCTGGGCCGTGGTGGGGGCGGCTGCCCTGGTCGGGCTGGGCACCACCCTGCGCTGGGATCCCACTCGTTCCTGGACCCAAGTCGTGCCCGAGCACTGGTCGGCAGCCGAGCTGGCACGTCACGCGACCTACGGGACGCTGTTCGCCATGGCACCCGTCCTGCTGGGCCTGCTCTACCTGGCGCATCGTGAGCTGGCCGTTCGGATCACCGAGCTGGACGGACTGCGGGTGCAGGAGCGGCAGTTGCACGCGCAGCGGGTCGTCACCCTCGAACGGGCCCGGATCAGCCGGGAGATGCACGATGTCGTCTCCCACAAGGCCGGGCTGATCGCGGTGCAGGCCGGCGCACTCGAAGTGACCACCGACGACGAGCGGGTGCGCCAGGCCGCCGCGACGCTCCGGGGGCTGGCCGTGGCCACCCTGGAGGAACTGCGGGCGATCCTGCTGGTGCTTCGCACCGCGGACCCGGACCAGACCGGTCTGCTGCCCCAGCCCCGCCTGACCGACCTGCCGGCCTTGGTGGCCGAGGCCGGTGTCGACACCACGCTGAGCGTCGCACCCGCCCTCACCGGCCGCCTGCTGCCCGAACCGGTCGGGCGCACCATCTACCGCACGGTGCAGGAGAGTCTGACCAACATCCGCAAGCACGCGCCCGGCGCCATCACCACGGTCCGGCTCGACGCTGACGGGGAGCATCTGCGCCTGCGAATCCGGAACGGCCCGGCGGCCAGGCCGCCATGTGACCTGCCCGGCAGTGGACAAGGACTGGTCGGGCTGCGCGAACGAGCCGCGATGCTGCACGGCAGCATCGCCGTCGGCCCGACACCGGACGGCGGCTTCCAGGTCGCCCTCACGCTGCCGTTCCCCGTCGGCGAACCCGACGGCTGCGGACGTCGTGACCCGTCGCTCACCGGTGCTGAGCCGTCCCGCTGAGCCGTCCCGCTGAGCCGGCCGACTGGCCGGCCGAGCCGACCGGAAAGGTGGGAAGTGCGTCCTTGCCGCCGCGTGGGGCGGCGAGCAGCCTGGAGGGCGGGTGAGGAACGGACCCTGGCCGGAGCTGCGGCCCTCAGGAGGTGCACGGCACGCCAGACGTGGGCCCTTGAGACCGATTCCCCGGCCTCCCCGGCCCCGCTGCCGCGCGGTGGCGTAAAGGGGTGAATCGGTACATTGCGGACACCTGTCGGACCGAGCAGGCTTGTCGTATGAGGACACGCACCGTACTCGTCGTGCTCTTCGAGGGCATGGACGCACTCGACGTGGTGGCCCCCGTCGAAGTGCTCAATGCCGCCAACGCCCATGCCGCCCGGACGACGCCGGGGAAGCCCGCCTATCGAGTCCGCACCGCCGGCGCCGGCGGTATGCCGGTGTACAGCCCCAGCGGTCTGACGCTGCTGCCGGACATGGACCTGTACGCCGCGAGCGCGCCGCACACCCTTGTGGTGCCCGGTCCCCACAGCGGCGACGGCACCGTCACAGTGGACGGGGAAGTCGCCCGCTGGCTCAAGCTGAACGCCGCGCGTTCACAGCGGGTCGTCGCCATCTGCACCGGCGCGTTCATGCTGGCCGAGGCGGGCCTGCTGAACGGAAGGCGGGTCACCACCCATTGGAGTCAGGCCGCCCAGCTGGCCCAGGCCTACCCCGAGGTCCGGGTGGAACCCGATTCGATCTTCGTCCGGGACGGCCGGATCGCCACCTCCGCAGGTGGCACCAGCGCCCTGGACCTCATGCTCTCCCTCGTAGAGGAGGACCTCGGGCGGGACGCCGCCCTCACCCTCGCCCGCCACCTCGTCGTCTTCCTGCGTCGCCCGGGAACCCAACGCCAGTTCAGTACGCACTTGCAGGCGCAACTGGCCGAGCGCGACTGCCTGCGCGACGCCCAGGACTGGATCGCCACGCATCCGGCGGCGGACCTCAGCGTGGAGGAGCTCGCCCGGCGCGCCAACCTCTCCCCGCGCCAGTTCACCCGCGCCTTCACCACCGAAATCGGCACATCCCCAGGCCGGTACGTCCATCAGACCCGGTTGGAGACCGCCCGCCGCCTCCTCGAAGAGACCCGCGACAGCATCGAAGCCGTTGCCGGCGCCAGCGGCTACCCCACGACCGAGGCGATGCGCCGAGCCTTCCAGCGCACCCTCGCCGTCTCTCCCTCCCAGTACCGCGAGCGCTTCTGACGGCCCCGCGGCTGCCGGGGCGGCGCGGCACTGCACCGACGCCGAGATCGAGTCCAACTACGTCGACGCCCACGGCGCGAGCGTCGTCGGCTCCGCCTTCATGGAACTGCTCAACTTCCGCCTCCTGCCGAGGCTGAAGAACATCGGCAGCATCCGCCTGTACCGCCCGCACGACACCCCGCCCGGCTGGCCCGCCCTCGGCGCCTCGCCGACCCGGCCGATCCGCTGGGACCTGATCGAGCAGCAGTGCGACCAGATGGCCAAGTACGCCACCACGCTCCGCCTCGGCACCGCCGAGGCCGAACAGGCCCTGCGACGCTCCACCCGCGGCGGACCCAAGCACCCACCTACACCGTGCTCCACTGCGGCAAGGACGGCGCCCTGACCGGCCCGGCCAAGGAGCACGTCGAGACGTCGATGCTCGCCCCGCACCTGCTCCAGTCCGCGCTCGTGCACGTCAACACCCTGCTGGTCCAGCAGGTCCTGGCCGAACCGACCTGGGGGAGGAAGCTCAGCGACGAGGACCGGCGCGGTCTGACCGCCCTGTCCGGTCGAACGTCAACCCGCACGGCACCTTCCGCCTGGACATGGACAAGCGCCTCGACCTGGGGCTTACGGTGCCCCGCCCCGGCGCCTCGGTGGATATCGCCGACCAGGGGAGTGCGGAAGGGCGATGAAGGAAGGACTTCGCAGGCCTCACGGGCACTCTGACTGACAGGCCGTCAGCCAGTCACGGACCACGGGGGTTCGTCCTGGTGTCCAAGGGGTGGGTGGCTGAATGCCGACTCCAGCTTTTCTTGCCCGTTGCGCCATTCGCTTGTATCAGGGCCTGACCTCAAACGACTCGCGCCGACTGAGGCTTACACTCCGCTGCCGGATGGCTACGCTCCGCCTGAGTCCCGGTGATCACACCGGGGCACAATCATGGGAGCACACCAGACGAAGGCACGAATCTCGGCCGTGGCGGCAGCTACGGACTGCTGGTGGCGGCTGCCCTCGGCGCGGTGACGAACGCCAGCGTCGCCCAAGCGGACGGGCCTCTGTGCGGTGAGACCAGGGCTGAGGTCGCCGGCACCTACGCCGGCCAGCGCTTCCTTGGCAACGGACAGTTCATTCGTCACGTCCTGACGCTCAATGCCGACGGGACCGGCGGCTACGACCTCAACGACACGGGCAAGGAAGCGCCGGTCGCCTGGAAGATCACCGACTCCTCCCCGACCCTCACCATCAACGCACCAGAAGGAACGTACACGCTCCCGCTGACGCCGAGCTGTGCGGGTGCCAAGGTCAAGCCGGCGACCCTCATCGGCGGGATCAGCGCCGATACCTTCCTCTTCACCCGCTAGAGATCACCAACGGCCGGGAGCCCGTTGCCGAATCGAGCGCGGGTCTGAGGGCTCGCGCACGGGGTTGCGAGTCGGGTGACGTTCCAGCGGTCTGGTCATGACGGCGGGGTCTCCTGGCGGCTCGTGGGTGCGAATCCACGGGCTGCGCCAGGAGACCCCGCCTGCCTCAGCCCGACACGCCCGAGCCCCCGACGCGTCCAACCCGCGACCCGTGCGCGTGACCGCATCGCGCACACACGCGGACCGCGTCGGCCGCACCCGTCGCCCGGGTGTTCACGCACGACCGCGACGCAGCCACCCCCCTCCACTCCCGGCGGAGTATGCGGCGTGCCACTGGTGCCACATGATGACCACCAAGAGCATCGCTGGGGTCTGTGAGCCCGGGCACGAGGGGCACTACACAGAAACTCCTGCCGAGATCGAACCCAGTGCACTCTCATTTCACATCGCGAGTCCCAGGGGTGTTGGGGTCGCCCCCTCTCCAGACGTTTCCGCAGGTCAGGACCCTGCCTGACCTGCGGAAACGATGAGAGACCGGCCTGCGTTTCCGCAGTCGGAGGGGCTCCTACAGGTCGTAGTACAGCTCGAACTCGTGCGGGTGGGGCCGGAGGGCGATCGGGGCGATCTCGTTGGTGCGCTTGAAGTCGATCCAGGTCTCGATCAGGTCCGGGGTGAAGACGTTGCCGGCGAGGAGGTACTCGTGGTCGGCCTCGAGGGCCTCCAGGACGGCGGGGAGGGAGGAGGGCACCTGGGGGACGTTGGCGTGCTCCTCGGGGGCGAGCTCGTAGAGGTCCTTGTCGACGGGCTCGAGCGGCTCGATCTTGTTGCGGATGCCGTCGAGGCCGGCCATCAGCATGGCGGAGAAGGCCAGGTACGGGTTGGAGGACGGGTCCGGGGCGCGGAACTCGATGCGCTTGGCCTTGGCGTTGGAGCCGGTGATCGGGATGCGGATCGCGGCCGAGCGGTTGCGCTGCGAGTAGACGAGGTTGACCGGTGCCTCGAAGCCGGGCACCAGGCGGTGGTAGGAGTTCACCGAGGGGTTGGTGAAGGCCAGCAGCGAGGGGGCGTGCCGGAGCAGGCCGCCGATGTAGTAGCGGGCGGTGTCGGAGAGGCCGGCGTAGCCCTGCTCGTCGTAGAAGAGCGGGGAGCCCTCGGTCCACAGCGACTGGTGGACGTGCATGCCCGAGCCGTTGTCGCCGAAGATCGGCTTCGGCATGAAGGTGGCCGTCTTGCCGTTCCGCCAGGCGACGTTCTTGATGATGTACTTGAACAGCATCAGGTCGTCGGCGGCGTGCAGCAGGGTGTTGAACTTGTAGTTGATCTCAGCCTGGCCGGCGGTGCCGACCTCGTGGTGCTGGCGCTCGACCTCCAGGCCGGACTTGGCCAGTTCCAGGGACATCTCGGCGCGCAGGTCGGCGAAGTGGTCGACCGGCGGGGTGGGGAAGTAGCCGCCCTTGTACTTGACCTTGTAGCCGCGGACGTCGCCCTCGGCGGCGCCGCTGTTCCAGGCGCCGGCCTCCGAGTCGATGTGGTAGAAGGACGCGTTGGCGCTGGTCTCGAACCGCACCGAGTCGAAGACGTAGAACTCGGCCTCGGGCCCGAAGAAGGCGGTGTCGGCGATGCCGGAGGAGGCGAGGTAGGCCTCGGCCTTCTTGGCGACGTTGCGCGGGTCGCGGCTGTAGGCCTCGCCGGTGACCGGGTCCTGGATGAAGAAGTTGATGTTGAGGTGCTTCTCGGCCCGGAAGGGGTCGAGGCGGGCGGTGGCGAGGTCCGCGACGAGGGCCATGTCGGACTCGTGGATGGCCTGGAAGCCGCGGATCGACGAGCCGTCGAACATCAGGGTCTCGGACGGATCGAAGGTCGCCGCAGGGACGGAGAAGTGCTGCATGACGCCCGGCAGGTCACAGAACCGAACGTCGACGAACTTGACGTCGTTGTCCTGGATGAACTGCTTCACTTCGGCGGCGTTGTTGAACATCCATCCTCCTCGGCGTGCGAATTGGGACGGCTCACCCTAGGAATGGGTCGTTTCCAGTCGGTGACCCGCTCGTTTCCTAGATGTTAACCGCGACCGCCGGACGGGTGGCAAAGCCCTACGGGACAGGGCAAATCACCCCGCCGACCTGGGGGGCGTCCGAGAAGTGGTCTGGACCATTGGGTAAGCACGGCGAGCGGGATTCACCCGGTCGTGGCGGAGCCCCGGAGCGACACCCGCCCGACACCCGCCCGGACCCTGACCGGACCCTGACCGCGCCCCGCCCACGCCCCGCCGGGAGGGGAGCCGGTGCCGGTCCGCGGCGTGAGCCCGGTTAGTGTGGATTCGTGGACACCAGAGAAGCGTTGGGATCGTGGATCGACGGCCCCAAGGCGGCCGCCGAGAAGATGGGCGCCGACTTCGGCTACCGCGGCGAGCGCCTCGGACTGCCCAAGGAGGGCCCCGGCTCGATCGCGGGCCCCGGCCGACGGATCGGCGCGCTGTTCGTGGACGGCTGGCTGGTCTCGCTGGTCTCCTTCGGCCTGCTCGCCAAGGGGGACCCGGCCGAGGCCAACCTGTGGACCCTCCCGCTCTTCTTCCTGGTCGCGGTCGTCCTGCTCGCCACCACCGGCACGACGCTCGGCAAGCGACTGTTCGGCCTCCGGGTGGTCCGCCTGGACGGGCGCCGCGCGACCATCCCGCAGGTGCTGCTGCGCACCGTGCTGCTGTGCCTGGTGGTGCCGCCGCTGGTCTGGGACCGCGACACCCGTGGCCTGCACGACAAGGCGGTCGGCACGGTCGAGGTCCGGATCTGACCGGGAGCCCCCACCCAGGCCAGGTCCGCGGCGACCAGAGCCACGGAGGCCAGAACGTCGAACGGCCCCGCCCCGGAGGTTCCGGGGCGGGGCCGTTCCGCTGTCGTCAGGGGAGGGGAGGGTCAGCGGGCCTGGCCGCCCTTGGGCATCCGGGCGCCCTTGGGCATCGGGCCCTTGGGGATCGGCGCCTTGGAGAGCAGGTCGCCCAGCGCGCGCAGGCGGTCGTTGGTCTCGGTGACCTGGGCGGCGGTGATGGCGCGGGGCAGGCGCATCAGGTGGATCTGCAGCTTCTTCAGCGGGATCTCACCCTCGCCGGTGCCCACCACGATGTCGTGCACCGGCACGTCGCCGACCACCCGGGCCATCTTCTTCTTCTCGGAGGCCAGCAGCTGGCGCACCCGGTTCGGGTTGCCCTCGCCGATCAGCGCGATGCCGGCCCGGCCCACGGCGCGGTAGACCGCGTCCTGGTTACGGGTGACCGCGACCGGCGTGGAGTTGGAGCTCCACCCGCGCCGGATGTTGTTCAGCACCGCAGCGACAGCGCCCGGCTGGCCCTCCATCTGCCCGAACGCGGCGCGCTCGGCCCGGCGCCCGAAGACGATCGCCATGGCCAGCACGGCCACGATGAAGCCCAGGATGCCCAGGTAGATCGGATGGTCGATTGCGAAGCCGATGGCGAGGAACACGCCGAAGGTCAGCAGGCCGACGCCGGCGATGATCAGGCCGATCTTGGTGTCGACCTTCTTGGTCATGGTGTACGCCAGGCGGATCTGCTTGAGTCGCCCTGGGTTCTCGGATGTTTCCCTCGCCATAACGCTCATGGTACGTGGCGCGGGTACGGGATATCCAAGCCCGGGTACCCGTTCGCCCGAACCGTGACCCGGGGGACCGCGCACCGTCGCGCACAGCGACGTCGGGGCCTCATCGCCCTACGGAGCGTGCTCCGCCCGCCCCGCGCTCCCCACCGGGGCGTCGTCCCGCCGGTCGGCCGCGTGCTCGCGGTTCTCGCACACCGCCGCCCAGGCGTTGCGGCGCGCGTGCCGCTGTCCGGGTGCCAGCAGGACGCTCTCGGCGAACCGCAGCGCCGCCCCCACCGACCGGATCCGCACCTGCAGCTGCATCCCGAACAGCTCCTCTCACGACTGGTCGTGGCTGAGAAGAATCGAACGCCCATCAGGCGTCCATCGTCCCCACCCCGTGTTACCAGTCCGTGACCAGGCAGTCAAAGCACGGTGAACCATCGGAAGGGCGGAGCCGAAGCCCCGCCCTTCCGATGGTTCACGTGATTCACGCGGTTCGCGTGGCCGAAAGCCGACGTCGACGTCGACGTCGAGGCGCCGACGTCGAGACCGACCTCAAGACCGACCTCGAGACCGACGACGAGGCCGAGGTCAGACCGCGGCCTGCTCGCGCCGCTCCAGCGCCTGCCGGTACAGCCGCCCGGCCCGGTACGAGGAACGCACCAGCGGGCCCGACATGACTCCGGCGAAGCCCAACTCCTCGGCCTCCTCCTGGAGTTCGACGAACTCCTGCGGCTTCACCCAGCGCTCGACCGGGTGGTGGCGCAGCGAGGGGCGCAGGTACTGGGTGATGGTGATCAGCTCGCAGCCGGCCCCGACCAGGTCGGCCAGCGCCTGGCTGACCTCCTCGCGGGTCTCGCCCATGCCCAGGATCAGGTTGGACTTGGTGACCAGCCCGGCCGCGCGGGCCTGGGTGATGACGTCCAGGGAGCGCTCGTAGCGGAAGGCCGGGCGGATCCGCTTGAAGATCCGCGGGACCGTCTCGACGTTGTGCGCGAGCACCTCGGGGCGGGCGGAGAAGACCTCGGCCAGCTGCTCGGGGACGGCGTTGAAGTCGGGGATGAGCAGCTCGACGCCGGTGCGGCCGGCGGCGCGCTCGGCGGTCATCGCGTGCACCTGGCGGACGGTCTCGGCGTACAGCCAGGCGCCGCCGTCCTCCAGGTCGTCGCGGGCGACGCCGGTGATGGTGGCGTAGTTGAGGTCCATGGTGACGATGGACTCGGCGACCCGGCGCGGCTCGTCGCGGTCGAATTCGGCGGGCTTGCCGGTGTCGATCTGGCAGAAGTCGCAGCGGCGGGTGCACTGGTCACCGCCGATGAGGAAGGTCGCCTCGCGGTCCTCCCAGCACTCGAAGATGTTGGGACAGCCGGCCTCCTGGCAGACCGTGTGCAGTCCCTCCTTCTTCACCAGCGACTGGAGGGCGTTGTACTCCGGGCCCATCTTCGCGCGGGTCTTGATCCACTCGGGCTTCCGCTCGATGGGGGTCTCGCTGTTGCGGACCTCCAGGCGGAGCAGCTTCCTGCCGTCGGGCGCGACAGCGGACACGTGCGACTCCTAGAACTAGACGGGGTACCCCCAGGGTACGCCTGTGGTTGTACGGCCTATGCCGGGCCTGCCGCCCTGCAATCGCAGGGCAACACGGCTACCGGCCAGTAGATTCCCCATGAGTGGGAGGGGTTCAGCGGCTGAGCGCCGGCTCCGGCAGCTCGGCGAACACGTCCCGCAGGTGCCGCTCGACCGACGGCACCGCCTCGCCGACCGCGAAGTCGCGCCCCAGCTCGCCGGCCAGCGAGGCGACGCCCGCGTCCCGGATGCCGCACGGCACGATCTTGTCGAAGTACGTCATGTCCGGGTCGCAGTTGAGCGCGAACCCGTGCATGGTCACCCCGCGGGCGACCCGCACGCCGATCGCGGCGAGCTTGCGGTCGCCGCCGCGCTGCCCGGCGTTGGACGGCGCGTACTCGGGGCCGGCCAGGCGCGGGTCGATGCCCAGCGGCAGGCCCATCCGCAGGGTGAGCTTGCCGATGTCCACCACCTCGGACGGGTCCACCACGGCGTCGGGGAGGTTCTCGCCGAGCACCCAGACCCCGCTGCGGCCCTCGACCCGGGTGGTGCCGATGCCGAAGTCGGCGGCGGCGCGGATCAGCGCCTCCTCCAGTCGGCGGACGTACGCGATGACGTCGATCGGGTCGGGCAGCTTGATGATCGGGTAGCCGACCAGCTGGCCGGGGCCGTGCCAGGTGATCTCGCCGCCCCGGTTGACCTCGACCACCGGGGTGCCGTCCAGCGGGAGGTCGGCGGGGTTGGTGCGCTTGCCCATGGTGTAGACGGGCGGGTGCTCCAGCAGCAGCACGGTGTCGGGGATCTCGTCCGCGACCCGAAGCGCGTGCAGTCGCTGCTGCTCCTCCCACGCCTCCTCGTACGGGACGACCTGCTCGCCTATGCCCATTCGAACGAAACGCACGTTCTCGCTCACCGCTGCCGCTCCTTGCCAGGCGTTCGAGACCAACCTCGCCACTGTACGCCCACGCCCGTCGCACCCGTTCGGCCGTCCCGGGTAGGCGCCCCTGGTCAGTCGCTTCCGCCCCCGCTCCCGCCACCGTCGTCGGCCTGGCCCCTGTCTCCGCCCCCGTCTCCGTCCCCGCCTTTGCCCCCGGTCCGGCCCCCGCTCCCGTCGCCGGCGAGCAGCTGGAGCCGCAGGGCCAGTTGCAGCTCCAGCGAGCGCTCCGGGTGGTTCCAGTCCCGTCCGAGCAGCGCCTCGACCCGGTCCAGCCGCTGCACCACCGTGTTCACGTGGACGTGCAGCTCGTCCTTGGCCCGGGTGAGGCTGCCGCCGCAGTCGAAGTAGGCGCGCAGGGTGCGCACCAGCTCGGTGCCGCGCCGGGCGTCGTACCCGAGCAGGGGGCCGAGCGTGGCGCCGACGAAGCCGTCCACGTCGTGGCCGTCGCCGAGCAGCACCCCGAGGAAGCCGAGGGCGCGGGCCGAGGCGCCCTCCCCGGCGCGGCCGAGCACCCGCAGGGCCCGGACGCAGCGCAGGCCCTCGGTGTAGGAGGCGGCCAGCGCGGCCGGGCCGGCGGCGGGGCGGCCGGCCCCGACGGTGACGGCGAAGCCCGCGAGCCGGGCCAGCCGGTCGGCGGCCCGCCGGGCGGTCTCCTCGGGGTCGTCGGTGCTGCCCGGCACGACGGGCACCAGCAGGACGACCGTCTCGCCGTGTTCGGCGCTGACGCCGCGGGAGCCGAAGAGGTAGCGCCGGGCCGCGCCGGCCAGCCGCCCCCGGTCGTCGCTGTCGCGGTCGGCGGGCTCCGCGGTCAGCACCAGGTGCGGCCGGGCGAGGTCGACCCCGAGTCGGCGGCCGCGCGCGGTGAGCCCGGCCGGGTCGCGCTCGGGGGCGGTGAGCAGGTCGGTGAGCAGCTCGCCGCGGACCCGGTTCTCGGTCTCCGCCACCGAGCGGCGCAGCAGCAGGAGCAGCGCCGTCACCACGCCGGCCCGCTCGAACAGCCGCCGGTCGGCGTCGTCGAGGTCGGGCCGGCCGCGCAGCACCAGGGTGCCGAGTGCGTCGTGCCCGGCCAGCGCGGCGCACACCCACAGGTCGCCGTGCCGTACGGACCGGCCCTCGGCGCGGGAGGCGGCCACCGCCCCGGCGAGTTCGGAGGCGGGCCGCCCGGCCAGCGGCTCGCCCTCGGCGTCCAGTACGGCTGTCTCCCCGCCCAGCAGGTGGGCGACGGCGGCGGCGACGTCCGGCACCTCGGCGCCGCGCAGGACCAGGTCGGTGAGCCGGTCGTGGGCCTGCTCGGCGCGCTGGACGGCGGCGGAGTGCGCCCGGACCAGTTCGTTGGCGGCGTTCAGCTCGGCGAGCACGGCCCGGGTGTCGGCCAGCGACTTGGCGGTGTCCAGGGCGATCGCGGCGTGTGCGGCCAGGGTGCAGAGCAGGGCGACCTCGTCGGGGGAGAAGGCGCGCGGCGAGCGGTCGGCGGCGAACAGCACGCCGATGACGTCCCCGCCGAGCAGCAGCGGCACGCCGATGATCGCCACCAGGCCCTCGTCCAGCACCCCGGCGTCGATCGTGCCGGTGTGGTGGAAGCGTTCGTCGGTGCGGTAGTCGGGGGTGGCGTACGGGCGGGCGGTCTGGGCCACCAGCCCGCCCAGGCCGTCGCCGAGGCTGAGCCGCAGGGTCTGGAACAGGACGGAGACTGAGCCGTCGGTGACCCGCATGTAGGTGTCGCCGGCGGCGACGTCCGGCAGGGTCAGGTACGCGGTGTCGGTGCCGAGCAGCATCCGGGCCCGGCGGACGATGGCCTGGAGGACGGCGTCCAGGTCGCGGGAGGCGGCGAGATCCCCGGCGGTGTCGAACAGGGCCGTCAACTCGGCCTCGCGGCGCCGGTGTTGGCGCAGTGTCCGGTGCACCCGGAGGGCCTGCCAGGTGGCGTCGTCGATCTCGGCGAGGACGCCGGCCGGCGCCCCGCGGCGGCGGGCGTCGGCCAGCACCTCGGCGAAGTCCTCGGTGGCGGCGCCGGAGGCGAGCAGGTCGAGCAGCCGGCGCAGCGCGGGCGCGGCGCTCTCGTCGGGGTGGTTCATGGTGCGGGCCGCCAATCGGCGTCGGTTCCGTCGGTGCCGAGAACTCGCGATGCTATCGGCTCAACCCTCAGGTGACAGCGGGCTTTACGGCTGGGGAACCGTCCGCCGAGGGCTCCTCCGCAGGCCGCCGCTCGACCTCCGCGAGGTCCTGCCCCCTGGTCTCCCGCGCGCACAGCACGGCCAGTACGGTGACCGCCGCCGCGATCGCCACGTACACCGAGATCGGTGTGGCACTGCCGTAGTCCTTGAGCAGTGCGGTGGCGATCAGCGGGGCGGGTGCGCCGGCCGCCACCGAGGCGAACTGGGCGCCGATCGAGGCCCCCGAGTAGCGCAGTCGGGTCGCGAACAGCTCGGAGAAGAAGGCCGCCTGCGGCGCGTACATCGCGCTGTGGAACACCAGGCCGACGGTCACGGCGACCACCAGCTGCGCGAAGGACCTGGTGTCCACCATTCCGAAGAACACGAACGCCCAGACCCCGACCCCGGCCGCGCCCACCAGGTACACCGGCTTGCGGCCGACCCGGTCGGACAGCGCGCCGAACAGCGGGATCAGCGCGAACTGGATGGCCGAGGCGATCAGCACGGCGTTCAGCGCGCTCTGCTTGTCGAAGTGGGCGTGGGTGACGGCGTAGGTGAGGACGAAGGTCGTCATCACGTAGTACGAGATGTTCTCCGCCATCCGCGCCCCCATGGCCACCAGCACCTCCCGCCAGTGGTGCCTCAACACCCCCACCAGCGGGGCCGGTTCGGTGGTCGGCCGGTTCCTTACCGCCTGCCGGAACAGCGGCGACTCCTCCACCGCCAGCCGGATCCACATCCCGACCCCGACCAGCACCGCGGACAGCAGGAACGGCACCCGCCACCCCCACGCCAGGAACGCGCTCTCCGACTGCACCGCCGTCATCAGCGACAGCATCCCGGCCGCCAGCAGGTTCCCGGCCGGCGCCCCGCCCTGCGGCCAGGACGCCCAGAACCCGCGCCGCCGCTGGTCCCCGTGCTCCGACACCAGCAGCACCGCCCCGCCCCACTCCCCGCCGAGCGCGAACCCCTGCACCAGCCGCAGCGCGGTCAGCAGCACCGGGGCCGCCATACCGACCGAGTCGTACGTCGGCAGCAGTCCGATCGCCGTCGTCGACCCGCCCATCAGCAGCAGGCTCACCACCAGCAGCTTCTTCCGCCCCACCCGGTCCCCGAAGTGCCCGAACACCAGGGCCCCGATCGGCCGCGCCGCGAACCCGATCGCGTACGTCAGGAACGACAGCAGCGTTCCGGTCAGCGGATCGGTGTTGGGGAAGAACAGCTTCCCGAACACCAGCGCCGCGGCCGTTCCGTACAGGAAGTAGTCGTACCACTCGATCGTCGTGCCGATCAGACTCGCGGCCACCACTCGCGGGAGTGAACTGGTCGCCGTCGAACCACGTGCGGGGGCGTTCATGGGTCACCACTTCCAGGCGGGGGACGATGTCGCCACAAGGTAGGAACCCCACGCCCCGGGGACTATGTGGCTGACCCACATAGTCCCCGGGCAGTCCGTGGAGAGCCGTCCCATGACCGGAGCGCGACGGCCCGCGCCCCGGGGGATGGGGCGCGGGCCGTCGATGCGGGTTCTTCCCCCGCCCCGTCCTCAGTGCGCCGTCCAGGCGCCGTCGATGGGCAGGCTGGCGCCGGTGATGTAGGAGGCGGCGGGGGAGCAGAGCCAGAGGGCGAGTTGGGCGACCTCGGCGGGTTCGATGAGGCGTTTGACGGCGGTGCGGTCGAGCATGATCCGCTCGACCACCTCGTCCTCGGGGATGCCGTGGGCCAGCGCCTGGGCGGCGATCTGCTTCTCCACCAGGGGAGTTCGGACGTACCCGGGGTTGAGGCAGTTGCTGGTGACGCCGTACGGGGCGCCCTCCAGGGCGACGGTCTTGCTGAGGCCCTCCAGGGCGTGCTTGGCGGTGACGTATGCGGACTTGAAGGCGCTGGCGCGCAGGCCGTGGACGGAGGAGATGTTGACGATCCGGCCCCACTCCCGCTCGTACATGTGCGGGAGGGTGCGCCGCAGGATGCGGAACGGGGCCTCGACCATGACGCGTTGGATGAGGGTGAAGCGTTCGACGGGGAACTCGTGCACGGGCGCGACGTGTTGGAGCCCGGCGTTGTTGACCACGATGTCGGCGTCGGCCGGCAGGGCGTCCACGGCCTCGGCGTCGGCGAGGTCCGCGACGATCGCGTGCCCGCCGATCCGGTCCGCGAGCTCCCGGGCCGGGCCGGCCGCGAGGTCGACGACGTAGACCCGGGCGCCGGCCCCGGCGAGGGCTTCAGCGCAGGCCCGGCCGATGCCCGAGGCGGCCCCGCTGACCAGGGCCGTGCGGCCGTCGAGCGGGCGGGCGGTAGAGGTGTCCATGGCAGAGAACGGTAGGAATCCGGCGGCGCGGCTCCCATGTGGCGGACCGACACAGCATCCCGGTGTGTCATGGCGTCGACCACCACCGGCGCCGGTTGACGGTTCGGGCCCGTATGGCCAAACCCATCCTGGCCCCGCTTCCCCACAATGGGCGCGGATGCTTCACCCGTTCGGAGGATTGCTCGGTCAGATCCACCCATAGCGCCCGAATGCTCGCTACATTCACGCCGATTCCCGACAGGGGGCGCCGCCCCGGGCGAGCCGAACTGCTGGTGGAGCCCGGTGCGACGTCCGAGAGGTGTTGACTGACATGCCCCAACGGCCTGCAACCGACAGCCCGGCGTACGGACCGCTCGACCCGCTCGGCCAGCGCCGAGGCCCGGTCGGCCGGGGCCTTCCGGACGCCCCCGACGCCCTGACCGCCGACACGCTGACCGCGGACACCCTGACCGCCGACGCGCTGACCGCCGACGCCCCGACCGCCGACGAACTGCGGCTGCCCGCGCAGGCCACACCCGCCCGGCACGAAGCCACCGCCGCACCCGCCCGGCACGAAGCCACCGCCGCACCCGCCCCCGCGACCACCAGCGGCCACGGCAGCCACACCGGCCACTCCGGCCCGACCCCGCAGAACGGCCAGCTCGCCGCCCTGATCGAGGAGGCCGGCTTCTCGCACGCCGGCCTGGCCCGCCGGGTCGACCAGCTCGGTTTGGAGCACGGCCTCGACCTGCGCTACGACAAGACCTCGGTCACCCGCTGGCTGCGCGGCCAGCAGCCCCGCGGCGCCACCCCGGCGCTGATCGCCGAGGTCTTCACCCGCCGCCTCGGCCGCCGCCTCACCGCCCAGGACCTCGGCCTGGACGCCTGCGCCCCGGTCTACGCGGGCCTGGAGTTCGCCGAGACCCCGCAGGAGGCGGTGGACATCGTGGCGAGCATGTGGCGCAAGGACAACGGCCCGCAGTCCGAACTGCGCCGGATCGCCTTCACCCCGGCCGGCCTGGTCGTCCCCAGCCGGGACTGGCTGATCGGCCGCACCGACGAGCGGGTCGCCCGGGACGGCTCCACCCTGACCCGCCCGGACGCCGCCACCGGCCCGCCGGGCGCCACCCCCACCGCACCGGCGCAGGGCGTCACCAGCGCGCCCGGCGCCCCCGCCGTGAGCCCCGCGCGCACCCAGCCCACCGGCGCCCCGGGCGCTCCCGGCGCCCGCAGCACCGCCGGGACGACCGGCACCGCCGCCACCATCGGCCGGGTGCCCACCCAGAGCCGCCGCCCGCCCGCCGCCGTGGAGCCGCCGTACCCGGACCCGGCCCGCGACGCCCGCCCCACCCTGCGGGTCGGCCGCGGTGACATCGCCGCCATCCGGGCCGTCGGCGACCTCTTCCGGGCGCTCGACCACGCCTATGGCGGCGGCCACGCCCGGCAGGCGCTGGTCCGCTACCTGGAGAGCGAGGCCGAGCCGATGCTGCGCGGCCGCTACGGCGAGCAGATCGGCCGCGCCCTGTTCGGCGCCGTCGCGGACCTGACCAGGCTGGCGGGCTGGACGTCCTTCGACATCGCCGCGCACGGCCTCGCCCAGCGCTACTTCGTCCAGGCGCTGCGCCTCTCCCAGGCCGCCGGGGACCGCGCGCTCGGCGGCTACGTCCTGGTGACGATGAGCCAGCAGGCCGTCCACCTGGGGCACGGCCGGGAGGCCGTCCAGCTCGCCAGGGTCGCCCAGCAGGGCGTCGGCACCGCCGTCCCGCCGGTGGTCCAGTCGCTGATGCACGCCGCCGAGGCGCGCGGGCACGGACTGCTGGGCGACGTCCGGTCCTGCACCACCGCGCTGGTCCGGGCCGAACGCTCGCTCGCGGCCTCCCGGACGGGCGACGAACTGCCCTCCTGGGCACGGTACTTCGACGAGGCCCAGCTCTCCGACGAGTTCGCCCACTGCTACCGCGACCTCCAGCAGTGGCGCACCGCCGCGCAGCACGCCGAGAAGTCGCTGCGGCTGCGTTCACCCGCCTACGCGCGCAGCCGGATCTTCTGCCGGCTGGTGCTGGCCACCGCCCGGCTCGGCATGGGCGACCTCGACGAGGCCTGCACCATGGCCACCGACGCGCTGCGGGCGGCGGGGGAGATGCGCTCGGCCCGCTCGCTGGAGTACGTCCGGGACTTCCACCGCCGCCTCACCCCCTACCGGGGCAGCCAGGTGGCCCGGGCCTTCGAGGAGACGGCCCGCCAGGCGGGCGTGATCTGACCGGGCCAGGTGCGCGAGGGCCGGGAGCTCACCAGCTCTCGGCCCGGACCCTCGGCCGCTCGGCACCGACGGCCGTCGGCGGCCGCACTCCGCCCCGCACCCGCTGCGCCACCAGCGGGAACACCAGCACCGACAGCATCCCGGCGCCCACCAGGGCCGCCGCCGTCGAGGACGGCAGGTGCCCGGCCTCCACCTCGATCGTGGTGATCACCACGACCAGCGGCAGCGCCGTCGCCCCGTACAGCCCGAGCGCCGTACGGTCCCGCCGGCCGAGCCCGGCCGGGGCGAGCAGCGCGGCGGGCACGCCGCGCACGGCGAGGAACAGGAGCAGGAACACCGGGACGAGCAGCAGCGTGCCGGGGTCGTCCAGCAGCGCGTCCAGGTCGAAGTTCATTCCGCTGACCACGAAGAAGATCGGCACCAGGAAGCCGAAGCCGATGCTCTCCAGCTTGGCCTCGATCACCTCCTCCTCGGCCCGCCGGATGTCGGAGAGCAGCAGCCGGGAGACGATCCCGGCGGTGAAGGCGCCGAGCAGCATGTCCAGGTCCAGCCAGAGCGCGGCCGCGACCATCACGGCCAGCACCAGGATCACCGCCCGGATCGCGAACTGTCCGGAGGTGTGCAGGGTGCGCTCGATCAGCTGGGTGGTCCAGGCCGGGCGCGGCCGACGGGCACCGAGGACGGCGACGGCGGTGATCACCGCGAAGGCGCCGAGGATGATCGCGGTCCGGGCGGGGGAGTTGCCGCTGAGCAGCACCGCGATCGCGATGATCGGCCCGAACTCGCCGACCGCACCGGTGGCCATCACCAACGAGCCGAAGGGGGTGGGCAGTTCGCCGGAGTCGCGGAGGATCGGCAGGATCGTGCCGAGCGCGGTGGTGGTGAGCACGAGCCCGGCGAAGGCGCCGTCCCACGGATTCCGGTTGACCAGTGCGCCCACGCCCAGGGCCAGTACGAGCGAGACCAGCCACGCGGTGCCCGCCCGCTTCAACGGGCCGCCGCGCAGCTTGGCGAAGTCGATCTCGTACCCGGCCAGGAACATCAGCATGGCCAGGCCGAACTGGGACAGCGCGTTGACCAGGTCGTCGACGTGGGCCCAGCCGAGGACGTCCGGGCCGATCAGGACGCCGAGCACGATCTCGAACACCACGGTCGGTACGGCGATCCACCGCAGCAGCCGGTCGGCGAGCAGGGGCGCGGCGAGGGCCGCGGCGGGGATCAGGATCAGCGCCACCGGCTGGGCGGTGGCGCTCACGGTGTGGCCGGCCGAACGGTCGGAACCGATGCAATCGTCCGATGAGCTGTCAGAACAGCCAGGCCGGCCAGAACAGCCGGAACAGCCAAAACGGCCAGAACGGTCATGCGAGGCATCCTGGCACGCCGTCGGTCTGTCCCCCCGGCAGACCGCTGGCGTGTCCGTTCTCCCCAGGACCGGTCTCAGGCCGCCACCTCCGCCTCCCGCGCGTCGGCCGGCAACCCGAGGTCGCCCAGCACCGCCCGGGCCGCCCGCCGCCCGGAGACCAGCGCGCCCTGCACGGTGCTGGTGTCCCGGTGGTCCCCGGCGACGTACAGCCCGGCCACCAGCCGCACCGGGCGGCGGGGGTTGTGCGGCGGCGGCATGGCCGGCAGCGCGTCCGGGACGTGCCGCACGCTGAGGAACTGCCAGCCCGCCGTCGGGACGCCGTACAGCTCGGCGAGCCGGGCCCGGACGGCCGGCTCCAGCGTGGCCGGGCCGCCCGCGTCGAAGGAGCGCCGCCCGAGCACGGTGGTGGCGATCAGCGCCTGCCCGGCCGGGGCGTAGGACGGGTGCAGTTCGCTGAGCACCAGCGAGTGCGAGACCAGCGGCGGGTGCCCGTTCGGCCGGTCGGCGTCGAGCAGCAGGACGGCCTCGCCGACCGGGGCGCGGTCGGCCGCGTGGAAGAAGGTGGTGACGGGGTGGAAGTCCGGCAGGCGGAGGCCGGGCAGCAGTTCGGCGGCCGAGCGGGCGTCGGTGGCGACCACCACGGCCTGGGCGCCGATCCGCCCGTGGGCGAGGGTCTCCACGCCGTCGGCGCCGATCGACGTGACCTGCACCCCGGTCCGTACGGTGCCGACGGGCAGCGCGGCGGCCAGCTGGGTGGGCACGGCCGATATCCCGTCGGCGGGCAGACAGAGCCGGCCGCGGACGTAGGAGCGCAGCACCAGGTCGGCGATCCGGCTGCTGGTGCCGAGGGCCGGGTCGCTCAGCAGGGCGCTGAGCAGCGGGCGCAGGAAGCCGTCGACGGTGCGCGGCGCGAGTCCGTGGCCGGCCAGCGCGCGGGCGGCGGTGGTCTCCGGGCGGCTCTGGAGCCGGGCGGCCGGGGTGGTGGCGATCCGGCCGAGCCAGCTGCCGAGCCGGGCCTTGTCCAGCGGGCTGCCGAGCGGGGCCCGGAGGGCGGCCTGCCGGGCGGCGGTGAGCTGCGGGTCCCCGGCGCGGTAGCGGCGGCCGGCGCTGTGCACGAGTACGCCGGGCGCGAGCGGGCGCAGGTCCAGGCGGTCGAGGTCGAGCGCTCGGCGCAGTTCGGGGAAGGCGGTGTTCAGTAGGTGGCTGCCGTCGTCGAGGCGGAAGCCGTCCAGCTCGCGGGTGGCCATCCGGCCGCCGATCCGGTCGGTGGCCTCCAGGACCTGGACGGTGAGGCCGTGGCCGGTGAGTGCGCGGGCGGCGGCCAGGCCCGCGAGTCCGGCGCCGACCACGACGACGTCCGGGTCGGACGGGCGACGGGCGCGGCGGGTGAAGTCGTACGTGGGCACTGGAGTGCTCCCTCCCTGGTCCCGGGGCTCCGGCCGACGCAGGCAGCGGGGTGCCGGGACACGGTCCGAGGAAGGTGATGCCCAGTCAGTGTGAGCATCAGACAAGTGCGATGGACCGGATGCGGGGCTCGGGAGGGGTGGTGTGGCCCCGGGTGGGGGCGCGGTCACGGACTGTGCGCCGTGGCGCCCGGGTTCCGGGGTCGGCGGGCGCGCACGGTCACCGGGGGCGTGCGACGCGCCCGTCATGTGCTCCCGTGCGCCCCCTCCCGGAGCCCCGTCCGACCCCCGCCCGGCATATGCCCCTGGCCAGGGCGAATGCCGTACGGGGATTACGCAGAACGGACCGTCGCACCGCCGCCCGCGGAGTCGCCCCGCCACCACGGCGAGGCTTCACACCGCCGCCCGCGGAGTCGCCCCGCCACCACCGCGAGCCGCCCGCGGAGCCGCCCGCGGGGCCGCGCCGGAGTCCTCGCGAGGCCTCAGACCGCCGCCCGCACCGCCGAGTCCAGGTCCGGGTGCGCGAACCGGAACCCCGCGTCCAGCAGTCGCCGCGGCACCACCCGGTGGCTGCCGACCACCTCGACCGCCAGCTCCCCGAGCACCACCTTGAGCACCGCCTCCGGCACCGGGAACGGTGTCGGCCGCCCCAGCGCCCGCCCGAGCGCCGCGGTCAGCTCGGCGTTGGTGGCCGGCTCCGGCGCGGTGAGGTTGAAGGCGCCGGAGAGGTCGTCCCGGTCGATCAGGAACCGCAGCGCGGCCACCTCGTCGGCCAGCGAGATGTAGCTCCAGTACTGCTTCCCGCTGCCGAGCCGCCCGCCCAGGCCCAGCTTGAACAGCGGGAACAGCCGCCCGCCCGCACCGCCCGCGGCGGAGAGCACCATTCCGGTGCGCGGGTGGACGACCCGGATCCCGGCCCGCTCGGCCGGCCGCGCGGCCGCCTCCCACTCCAGGCACACCTCGGCCAGGAAGTCGTCCCCGGCGGGGGAGTCCTCGTCGATCACCTGGTCGCCGGTCTGCCCGTACCAGCCGACCGCGGAGGCGCTGACCAGGACCTTCGGCGGCTCCTTGAGCTCGGCCAGCGCGACGGCCAGCGTCTCGGTGCCGTACACCCGGCTCTCCCTGATCTCCCGCTTGTAGGAGTCCGTCCAGCGGCGGTCACCGACCCCGGCACCGGCCAGGTGCGCCACCGCCTCGACCCCGGCGAGCCCGGCCCGGTCGACCTCGCCGAGCAGCGGGTTCCAGCCGATCGCGGTGCTGCCGTCGGGCTGTGGCCCGGTCCTGGAGCGGTGCCGGACGAGCCGGACCACGTCATGGCCGTCCGCCAGCAGGGAGCGGACGAGCGCCGAACCGATCAATCCCGTGGAGCCTGTGACAGCGATGCGCATGGGCTCATCCTCGCAGTTCTTATCCACTGTCACCTTTCGCACGCGCCCCATTAGCATCAGCCGGCATGACCCGTGATGACGATCCGACCATCCGTCTGGCCCGCTCCGAGGACGAGCGCGGACTCGCCGCGCTCAACCGGGCCACCTGGTCCACCCTGTCCGACGTCTCCGCGGAGCCGCCCGCGGAGGAGGGCGTCTTCGACGAGCGGCACACCCCCGACCAGTACCTGCTCGCCGTGCTGGACGGCAGGATCGTCGGCTACGTCCGCCAGGTCCCGGCGACGCCGCTGGCCGTCAACCGGCACGTCCGGCAGATCCAGGGCCTGGCCGTCGACGACACGGTGCGCGGCCGGGGCATCGGCCGCCGGCTGGTCGAGGCCGCCTGCGCGGCGGCCCGGGCCGACGGCGCCCTCAAGATGACCCTCCGGGTGCTCGGCTGGAACGCCCCGGCCCGCCGGCTGTACGAGAGCTGCGGCTTCGCGGTCGAGGGCGTGCTGGCCGAGGAGTTCCTGATCGACGGGCGCTTCGTGGACGACGTCTGGATGGCCCGCCGGCTCGCCGACTGAACCCGTCCCGAGGGATGACGATCCGTCAGGCCGGGTGCTGCAGAGTCGTGACGTACCTGCCCTGTCTGCACCGCCACCCCGCCGGGTACCGTACGCCCGTGAGCAACTCGACGCCTCCCGGGTGGTACCCGGTCCCCGGTGCGGACGGCACCCCCGGTCACGAGCGCTGGTGGGACGGCAACGCCTGGACCAGCGAGGTCCGGCCGCTCCAGGGCGGCGCCGGACAGCTCGCCGACGCCCCGACCCAGCACTGGCAGCCCGCCACCCCGCCGCAGCCCGGTTACGGCTACCCGGCGCAGGGCGGCCCGGCCGCCCCCGGCTACGGCTACCCGGTCCAGGACGCGTCCCAGAACCCCGGCTACGGCTACCCCGGCCAGACGCCGTACCCGGGCCAGGCGCCCTACCCCGGCCAGGAGGCCTACCCGGGCGCGGCCTACGGCTACCCGCCGCCGGCCGGTCCCGGGAAGAACCGGACCGGTGTGATCGTCGGCGTCTCGGTCGCCGTACTGGCCGTCGGCGGGATCATCACCGGGATCGTGGTCAACAGCGGCGGGGACACCAAGGCGGACCCGACCCCCAACCCCACGGTGACGGTCACCCGGAGCGGCAGCCCGTCGCCCATCCCGACCCCGCCCCGGCCCACGCCCAAGCCCGTCCCGACCCTCAAGAGCACCGTCCCGGACCCGCAGCACGCGATCACCGTCCCGGTGTACGACGGCTGGGACGCGGCGGCCAACTCCACGCACTCCACGGTCTACCTCGGCAGCGGCCGCTACACCTGCGCCGACGGCAACTCCTGCATCCGCGGCCAGTTCTCGATCGAGAAGGACACCGTCCAGGGCGACACCCCCAAGGCGGCCTCCGACGCCGCCATGCCGGCCTACGCCGGGACGATCTTCACCGGGATCACCTCGCACACCGACTCCGGCTCCGGCTACGTCACCGTCGCCGGCGTGCTCGGCTACGCCACCCGCTGGCACGTCCGCACCTCGGACGGCACCCAGGGCTACGTCCTGCTGGCCGCCGTCCCGGCCAAGGGCGGCGGCTACGTCGTCTTCGAGGGCGGCGTCGACGACGACCCGGCCGCCCCGGACGCCGGGGTGCTGGACCAGATCCTCAAGGGCATCAAGCAGGACGGCACCGCCGCCACCCCCGGCGGCAGCACCTGACCGTCGGGAGCTGCGGCAGGATCCGTTGGGGCCTGTCCGGCCCTAGGGTCCGTATTCGGTTGTGATCAATTTGCGGGTTTCGCCCTCGCGGTTGCCCCTGATCCGGTAGACCGTGGTGCGTGACCCGTGTGCAACTGACCGACAGTGAGTGGGAGTTCATCGAGCCGTACTTGCCGATCGGCGAGTACGGCCCCTACCCCGAACGGCTGCGC
>NZ_JBVIFM010000004.1:149760-472841 GCF_055571335.1 Kitasatospora sp. NPDC030952 | reverse complement strand
CCCCCCCCCCCCCCCCCCCCCCCCCCCCCCCCCCCCCCCCCCCCCCCCCCCCCCCCCCCCCCCCCCCCCCCCCCCCCCCCCCCCCCCCCCCCCCCGACGCCGTGTTCCGGCCCGCGACGACCGTGCCGGTCCTCGCCGCCCGATCGTCCGACCATCCTTCCGGACAACAGTTTTGGACGCTCACCTAGACTCCTCGGCCGCACAGTTGGCGGTGGCGTGCGGCCGAGGGCGCCGCACGGTGAGGCCGGGAGGCGACGGATGGGGACGACGGTGCTCGGGGACCTGCTCGACGAGGCGGCGCTGATACTCGGGGGCGCGGTCCGGACGGACGCGCGCCAGGAGGCGGAGGAACTGGCCGCGCGGGTGCTCGGTGTGGACGCGGCCGGGCTGGATCCGCGGCGGGAGCTCGACGGTAGATCGGTACGGCGGTTGCGAGAGCTGGTGGCCAGGAGAGCCGACGGTGTCCCGCTCGGCCACCTGACCGGGAGGGCGGCGTTCGCCGGCCTGGAACTCCTGGTCGGGCCGGGGGTGTTCGTGCCGCGAGAGCACAGCGAGCTGGTGCTGACGGCCGGCCTGGAGGCCATCGCGGACACCGGGGCGCCGACGGTGGTCGACCTGTGCGCCGGCTCGGGTGCGATCGGACTGGCCCTCGCGCACGCGCGGCCGGACGCCCGGGTGCACGCGGTCGAGTTCGACCCGGTCGCCGCGGACTTCGCCCGCCGCAACGCGGCCCGTCGGGTCGCCCTGGGGGACACCGGGGTGACCGTCCACGAGGGGACGGCGGACCGCGCGGGCGCGCTCACCGGGCTGGCGGCCGGGGCCGACCTGGTGCTCGCGAACCCGCCGTTCATGCCGGACGAGGCCGATGTGCCGGACGAGTTCGGCCGCTACCAGCCCCGCCAGGCCGTGTTCGGCGGCGCCGACGGCCTGCGGGTCGTGCGGCAGGTGGTGGAGGCGGCGGCCGGCCTGCTGCGGGCGGGTGGTGCGCTGGTGGTCGAGCACGGGCATCTGCACGGCGCGACGGTGCCGGCGTTGTTGCGGGAGTCCGGCCGGTTCGCGGGGGTGGTGTGCCGCCCGGACCAGGACGGTTGGCCGCTCTACTCGTCCGCGGTCCGTACCGCAGGCTGAGCACGCCGACGGCCGGGCCCTCCCGCACCGTGCGGGAGGGCCCGGCCGTTCGTCGTCGCGCCGCCCGGTCCCGTTCGGCTCCGTGGCGCCGAGCAACCCGGCGGGGCTCAGCGCGGGGTCAGCGGCCTGCGGAAGCCCGTCACCGCCAGCCACGCGCCGACCGCCGCCACCGCGCCGCCGAGCAGGAGGGCCGGCACCGCCGTGCCCGTCCCGGGAAGCCCGAGGGCGAGGGCGCGGGTCGAGTCGATGGCGTACGTGAGCGGGTTGACGTGGGCGACGGCGGCCAGCCAGTCCGGGAGGTCGGCGGTCGGGACGTACGCGCTGGAGGCGAACATCAGCGGGAGCACGGCGATGATCGCGAGGTTCTGGATCGGCTCGGCTCGGCGCAGCCAGGCCGCCGCCGCGATGAACAGCCAGCCGAGTGCCCAGCTCATGAAGAGCGTCAGCCCGATCGAGGCGGCGACCGCGCCGGCTCCGCCGCGCGGGTGGTAGCCGAGGACGAGGGTGCCGAGCGTCAGGATGATCACGGCCTGGACGGCGGCGCGCACGAGGGTGGTGAGGCTGCGGGCGACGAGCAGCGAGCTCGGGGCGACGGGCAGGCAGCGCAGCCGGGCGACGATGCCGTTCTGGAGGTCCTCGACGAGGCCGACCCCGGACTGGACGGCGGACTGCACCGCGTTGTCGACGAGGACGGCGGGCAGGACGAAGTCCAGGTAGGTGACGTCCGGCGGGAAGTGCGGCGGCAGCCCCATCCGGCTGAACACCTGGGACAGCACCACGAGCGTGATGACGGGCTGGAGCAGGCCGAAGAGCAGCACCGCCGGGTCGGTGACCAGCGCGCGCAGGGACCGGCCGGTGAGGATGCGGACCTGGGTGAGCCGCGAGCTCCCGCGCCAGGCGGGCGCGGTGGGCGTCGAGCTGCGGGGCGGTCGGCCGGTGTCGAGCGTGGTGGTCACCGAAGGGGTCCTTCCGGGCTGACGAGGCGGTCGGCGCGGTCGTCGCTGACAAGGCGGTCGAGGCGATCGGCGCTGCCAAGGAGGTCGGGGCGGTCGAGGTGCTCGGGGCGGTGGGCCAGGGCGAGGTAGACGTCGTCCAGGCCGGGTTCGCCGAACGTGAGCTCGGCGGCCTCGATCCCGACCCCGTCCAGCGCCCGGACGACGCCGGCGATGTCGCGGGTGGCCTCGATGGGGACGACCAGGGCGGCGCCCTCACGCCCGGTGGCGGGGGCGAATCCGGCCCTGCGCAGCGCGTCGGCGGCGCGCTCGGAGTCCGCTCCCGGATCGCTTCCGGCCGGGCCGTCCAGGACGACGGTGACGGTGCGACGGCCGACCCGGGCCTTGAGTTCGGCGGGGGTGCCGTGGGCGACGACGGCTCCGCCGGAGAGCACGGTGATGGCGTCGGCGAGCCGGTCGGCCTCGTCCAGGTACTGGGTGGTGAGCAGGACGGTGGTGCCCTCGGCGACGAGGCCCTCGACGATCTCCCAGAGGCCGAGCCGGCTCACCGGGTCGAGCCCGGTGGTGGGTTCGTCGAGGAACACCACCTCGGGTCGGCCGACCAGGCCGGCGGCGAGGTCGAGGCGCCGGCGCAGGCCGCCGGAGTAGCCGCGCACGGGCCGGTCGGCGACGTGCCCGAGGTCGAACAGGTCGAGGAGCTCGTCGGCGCGGGTCCGGGCGGCGCGGCGGCCGGCGCCGAGCAGCCGGGCGAGCAGGAGGAGGTTGTCGCGCCCGCTGAGCCGTCCGTCGACGGTGGCGTACTGGCCGGTGAGGCCGATCCGGCGGCGGACCTCGGCGGGGCGGCGCCGGACGTCGAACCCGGCGACGCTGGCCCGGCCGGTGGTGGGGGCGAGGGCGGTGGTGAGGACGCCGACCAGCGTGGTCTTGCCGGCGCCGTTGTGGCCGAGCAGGGCGAGCACGCTGCCCCGGGGGACGGCGAGGCTGACCGAGTCGAGCGCGCGGACGGTGCCGAAGGTCATGCCGACGTCGACCGCCTCGATCACGAGGTCGTCGTCGGCCGTGGCGGGCGGGGGCGGGGCGGTGCGGGCGGGCATGGTCGGCTCTCCGTACGGGGGTGTCGGCGGGGCTCAGGGGCTTTCAGTCGACGGCGTCCATCAGGCGGAACAGCTCCTCGTCGGTGGCCTCGTCGAGGTCGGGCCCGGGGCCCGGGCGGGCCGGGCCGGCGGGCGCGGCGCACCGCCGGGCGAGGTCGCGCAGCCGGGTGGCGGTGGCCGGGTCCAGGGCGGTGCCGGCGGCGACCAGCACGGCGAGGCGGTCGATCAGCTCGGCGGCGGTGGGCTCCGGCCCGGTGCCCCGGTCGAGCCGGACGCCGAGGGCGCGGACGACGGCGGCCGGGGAGGGGTGGTCGAAGACGAGGGTCGCGGGGAGCGGGGTGCCGGTGACGGCGGCGATGCGTTCGCGCAGTTCGATCGCGTTGACGGAGTTGACGCCGAGGTCGGAGAACGCGTGGGTGGCGTCGAGGTCGTCGGCGCCGCGCCCGAGTACGGCGGCGGTCTCGGCGAGGACGAGCTTGAGGAGGAGGGCGTCGCGCTCCTCCGGGCCGGCGGTCGCGAACCGGTCGTCGAACAGCGGCGCGTCGGCGTGGGCCACGGGCCGGGGCAGCGGGGCGGCGGCCGCGAGCCAGTACGTCTGCCGCTGGAACGGGTACGTCGGCAGCGGCACGGGCCGGGCGCCGGGCAGGACGGCGTCCCAGTCCACCGGCACGCCGTGCAGGTGGAGCCGGCCGACGGCGGCGAGCAGGGCACGCGGTTCGTCCGTCGGGTCGGCCGAGCCGGTCGCGATGACGGCGGCGGACGCTCCGGCGCCCCCAGCGCCCCCAGCGCGCCCGGCGCCCCCAGCGCGCCCGGCGCGCCCGGCATGCCCGGTGTCCCGGGCGTCCCCGGCGGCCAGGCACTCGCCCAGCATGGGGGCGAGTGCGGCGGCGGGCCCCAGTTCGAGATAGGCGTCGACGTGCTCCGCCCGCAGCCGCGCGACGGCGTCCCGGAAGCGGACCGGTTCCCGGGCCTGTCGCACCCAGTGGCCGGGGTCGCGGGCCTGGTCGGCGGTCAGCGGGCGACCGGTGACGCCGGAGACGAGCGGCACGGCGGGTGCGGTGAACGACAACCCCTCCAGCACGCCGCGGAACTCCGCCAGCATCGGTTCCAGCAGCGGTGAGTGGAAGGCGTGCGACACGCGCAGCCGGGTCGTCCGCCGGTCGGCGAAGTGGGCCTCGATCGCCGCGACGGCTTCCTCGGTGCCCGAGACGACCACGGAGGACGGCCCGTTGACGGCCGCGAGCGAGACGAACTCGCCCAGCAGCGGCAGGACTTCGTCCTCCGTCGCCCGGACGGCGAGCATCGCGCCCCCGGCCGGGAGCGCCTGCATGAGCCGTCCCCGGGCGGCAACGAGCGTGCACGCGTCCGCCAGTGACAGCACCCCGGCGACGTGCGCGGCGGCGATCTCGCCGACCGAGTGCCCGGCCAGCAGGTCGGGCCGCACGCCCCAGGACCCCAACAGCCGGTGGAGCGCCACCTCGTGGGCGAACAGCGCGGGCTGCGCGAACTCCGTCCGGTCGAGCGGTCCGGCCGAACGGTCCCACAGGACGGAGCGCAGCGGCCGGTCCAGCAGGGGGTCCAGGAAGCCGCACACCTCGTCCAGTGCGGCCGCGAACTCCGGGAGGGCGGCGGCGAGTTCGCGCCCCATCCCGGGCCGCTGGCTGCCCTGCCCGGCGAAGACGAAGGCGAGCCGCCCGCCGTCGCGCCGACCGCTCGCCGGGGCGACCGGCGAGGGCTCCCCGGCGGCGAACCGCCGCAGCGCGTCGACGGTTCCGGTGCGGTCGGCGCCGACCAGCAGCGCCCGGTGGCCGTGCACGGCCCGGGTGGTCGCCAGCGCGTGCGCGAGGTCGGGCAGGGCGTACGAGGGGTGGGCGGCGATGTGCTCGGCCAGCCGCCCGGCCTGGGCCCGCAGGGCCGGCTCGCTGCGGGCGGAGAGCACCAGCGGCACCGGCCCGTCCACGGCGGGCTCGGAAACCCCGGGCGCCACCGACGCCTCCTGCGGCGCCTCCTCCAGCACCACGTGCGCGTTCGTCCCGCTGATCCCGAACGACGACACCCCCGCCCGCCGCGCCCGCCCGTCCTCCCGGGGCCACGGCTGCGCCTCGGTCAGCAGCCGGACGGCGCCGGAGGTCCAGTCGACCCGGGTGGTCGGCTCGGTGACGTGCAGGGTCGGCGGCAGCAGTCCGTGCCGCAGCGCCTGCACCGTCTTGATCACGCCGGCCACCCCGGCCGCCGCCTGGGCGTGCCCGATGTTCGACTTGACGGACCCCAGCCACAGCGGCCGGTCCGCCGGGCGCGCGCCGCCGTGGACGGCGAGCAGCGCCTGGGCCTCGATCGGGTCGCCCAGTGAGGTCCCGGTGCCGTGGGCCTCGACGGCGTCGACGTCACCGGGGGCGAGCCCCGCGTCGGCGAGGGCGCGGCGGATCACCCGCTGCTGCGCGGGTCCGTTGGGCGCGGTGATGCCGTTCGAGGCGCCGTCCTGGTTGACGGCCGAGCCGCGGACGACGGCCAGCACCGGGTGCCCGTTGCGCCGTGCGTCGCTCAGCCGCTCCAGCACGAGCAGGCCGGCGCCCTCCGCCCAGGCGGCGCCGTCGGCGTCGTCCGAGAACGACTTGCAGCGGCCGTCGGGGGACAGGCCGCGCAGCCGGGAGAACTCGACGAACGACCCAGGAGTGGCCATCACCGCGACACCGCCGGCCAGCGCGAGCGTGGACTCGCCGGAGCGCAGCGACCGGCAGGCGAGGTGAAGGGCGACGAGCGAGGAGGAGCACGCGGTGTCGACGGTGAGCGCCGGGCCCTCCAGGCCGAGGCAGTACGAGATCCGCCCGGCCAGCGCGCTGCCGGCGGTGCCGATCCCGAGGAGTCCCTCCAACTCGGCCGGGGCGTCCGCTCCGTAGTCGTGGTACATCGCGCCGGTGAATACGCCGGTGCGGCTGCCGCGCAGCCCGGTCGGGTCGATCCGGGCGTGTTCCAGCGCCTCCCAGGCCGTCTCCAGGAGCAGCCGCTGCTGGGGGTCGGCGGCCAGGGCCTCGCGCGGGGAGAAGCCGAAGAAGGCGGCGTCGAACCGCCCCGCGCCGTCCAGGAAGCCGCCCCGGCGGACGTAGGACGTGCCGGGGTGCTCGGGGTCGTCGTGGAACAGGCCGTCGAGGTCCCAGCCGCGGTCGGCGGGGAACGCCGAGTCGGTGTGGCCGCCGTCGGCGACGAGCGTCCACAGGTCGTCGGGGGAGGAGACGCCGCCGGGCAGGCGGCACGCCATGCCGACGATCGCGACCGGCTCGTCGGAGGCGTCGTACGGGCCCTCGTCCCGGCTCTCCGGGAGCGTGCCCGACAGCAGGGCCGCGACGGCGGCCGGGGTGGGGTGGTCGAAACCGAGGCTCACCGGCAGCGGACGGCCGGTGGCCTCCGCCAGCAGGTTGCGCAGCCGGACGGTGCGCACCGAGTCCAGCCCGTACGCGCGGAACGCCGTGTCCGCGCCGATCGGTTCGTCGTCCGGGCCGCGCTCCATGACCTCGGCCGCGCAGGAGCGCACCAGGTCCAGCGCGTCGCCGTGGTCCAGCGCGGGCCGGTGCGGGGCGACCGCCTCCGGTGTCACCAGCTCCTCCCGCGCCACCAGCTCCTCCAGCGACCGCCGGTGCAGCTTCCCGGCCGGGGTGCGCGGGAGGTCGTCGACGGTCACCAGCTCCAGCGGCACCTTGTACTCGGCGACCCCGCGCTCCCGCAGGAAGCCGGTCACCGCCCGCAGCCCGATCGCCGGGTCCGCGGCGCGGGTGAGGACGAGGCACGGGATCTCGCCGAGCCGCGCGTCCGCCCGCCCGACGACGGCGAGCGGGCCGATGCCCGGCAGCGCCGCCAGCAGGTCCTGGACCTCGGTCGCGTCGAACTTCCGGCCACCCACGTTGATCAGCTCGGCCGCGCGCCCGTGGAAGCGCAGCAGCCCGTCCGGCCCGAGACTCGCTCGGTCGCCGGTGCGCAGCCAGCCGTCCGGCGTGACGGCCGCGGCGGTGAGGTCCGGTTCGCGGTAGTAGCCGCGGAACATGCTCGGGCTGCGGTACTGGAGCTCGCCCGGCTCGCCCGGGGCGAGGTCGCGCCCGTCCTCGCCGACGACCCGCACGCGCGCCCCGCTGGTCGGCCGGCCCACGCTGCGCACGGCGGCGCCGGCCGGGTCGCTGGCGGCGGTCCGGGTGCCGGTGCCCAGTTCGGACATGCCCCAGACGACGACGAGTTCGCCGCCGAGCACCGCCCGGACGTCGGCCGCCAGCGCGGCGGGGATCGCCGCACCGGCGGTGCGCACCTCGTGCGGCCGGAAGCCGGCCGGCTGCCCGCTGCGGGCCAGGGTGGCGACGACGTCGTGGAGTTGCGCCGGGACGGCGAAGACGGCGCTCGGCGCGGTGGCGCGGGCCAGGGCGAGGAAGCGCTCCGGGTCCCAGCCGCGCAGCAGCACCTGCCGGCAGGCGCGGAACAGCGCGGTGTGCAGTGACTGGAGGCCGAACAGGTGGGTGAGCGGGCAGGCCGTCAGGATCGCGTCCGCGAAGGCCGGGCCGCCCTCCTCGGCGACGGACGCGGTGTTGGAGAGCAGCCCGTCGTGGCTGTGCAGGCAGATCTTGGGCCGGGCCGAGGTGGTGCCGGAGGACGGGATGAGGACCAGCGGGTCCTCGGGCCGGACCTCGACGGGGTGCGGCGGGTGGCCGGCCCACTCGGCGGTGAGGCGCTCCAGCGCGTGGACGCCGGTCGCGGCGGGCGCCTCGCTCCCGGCGACCAGCACCGCCCGCAGGGACGGCACCGCCGTCAGCAGGCCGGGCGCCGTGGCCGCCGCCTCCGCCGGGAGGAGCACGGCCACCGGGTCCACCCGGGCCAGCAGGGCGCGCACGTCGGCGGCGCCGTGCCCGGCGTGGACCGGCAGCAGGACGGCGCCCGCGGTGGCGACGGCGACGTGCGCCGTCTGGTACTCGGGGCAGTTGGGCAGCTGGACGGCGACGACGTCGCCGGGCGCGACGCCCAGCTCCTGGAGGGCCCGCGCCAGCGCGGCGGCGTCGTCCGCCCACTGGCGCCAGGTCAGCTTCCGCTCGCCGTCGACCAGGGCGACGGCGTCCGGTGCCCGGCGCACCGCCGCCGCGAACACGGCGGGCAGGGTGTGGCCGCCCAGCGCCCGGGGGGAGCCGGCGGCCGGATCGATCGCGTAGTCATCGCTGTGGACGGACACCTTCGCTCCTGACGGGGTCGCTGGGCGGCTGCGGCGGCCGTCCCCAGCCTGAGTTGCGGGTGGGACTCGCCCTGGCCCGGGTGGTGAGCGGGACGGGCCCGGGTGGTGAGCGGGGCAGGGCCTAGGGCGTGTCTGACAATTCGCGTCGGATCAGCGCGCGGCGTCGGGGTGCGTGCATCGCAAGGCGGAGGAGGGAGTCCATGCGGAGCATCGGCGACCGACGACAACGCGGCGAGGCGCGTGCTCCGGCGTCGCGCGCCCGGCGGGAATTGTCAGACACGCCTTAGCCCGAGACGGCGGCCGGGAGCGCCCCGGACGGACTGCGTCGGCGCGCGGTGGCCGGCGGGTTCTCCAGCGGGAGCGCGGTGTCGAGCAGCGCGAGCAGCGGGCGGGCCTTGACCACCGTCTCGTCGAACTCGCCCTCGGCGTCGGACAGCGCGATGATCGCCCCGCCGACCCCGTAGCGCAGCCGCCCGCCGCTGAGCACGGCGGTGCGGATCACGATGCTCAGGTCGGCGGCGCCGCTGAGCGAGAAGTAGCCGATCGCGCCCGAGTAGATGCCGCGCGGCCCGCCCTCCAACCGGTCGATGATCTGCATCGTGCGCAGCTTGGGGGTGCCCGTCATGGAACCGCCGGGGAACGCCGACCGGACGCCGTCGACGGCGCTGCACTCGGGGCGCAGCCGGGCCCGTACGGTGCTCACCAGCTGGTGCACGGTGGCGTACGTCTCGACGTCGAACAGCGGGTCGGCGACGACGGAGCCGGTCCGGGCACAGCGTCCGAGGTCGTGCCGCACGAGGTCGACGACCATCAGGTTCTCGGCCCGGTCCTTCTCGCTGGTGGCGAGGTCGGCGACGAGCAGGGCGTCCTCCTCGCGGGTGGCTCCGCGCGGCCGGGTGCCCTTGATGGGCTTGGACTCCATGCGGCCGTCCGGGCCGATCCGAAGGAAGCGTTCGGGGGAGGAGCTGAGCACGGCGAGGTCGCCGAAGGAGAGGAAGGCGGCGAACGGGGCCGGGCTGATCCGCCGCAGGGCGCGGTAGGCCTGCCAGGGGTCGAGGTCGGTGGGGGCGTCGATCATGTTGGTGAGGCAGACCTCGTAGGTCTCGCCGGCCGCGATCTCGTCCTGGCAGGCGTCGATGAGCTTGAGGTAGGCCTCGCGGGGGTGGCGCAGCCGCAGCCGGGCGTCCTCGCCGGGCGGGGTGTGCGCGGGCGGGTCGGTGTCCGGGGCCGGTCCGGTGAGCAGGGCGGCGGTGTCGTCCAGCCAGGCGCGTGCGCCGGCGTTCCGGCCGTCCTCGGCGAGGGCGAGCAGGTGGGCGGCGCCGGTGTGGTGGTCGACGACGACGGCGCGGTCGGCGAAGACCATGACGGCGTCCGGGTCGGGCGAGCGGTGGGCGCGCGAGCCGCCGCACTCGGCCTTGAGTTCGTAGCCGAGGCAGCCGACCCAGCCGAGCGCGAAGTCGAACGGCAGCTCGGGCACGTCGACGTCCAGCGTGCGCAGGTCGTCGTCGAGCCAGGTCAGGAACTCGCCGTCGACGACCTGCGCGGTGTCGCCGGCGGTCACCGTGACGGTGCCGCGGTGGACGTCGGCGGTGGCGACGCGGGCGAGCGGGCCGTCGGCGTTGCCCATCGCGGAGACCTGCCCGAGGCGGCCACCGGGCCGGCTGCTGTCGAGCCAGAAGGGGTGGCTGCCGCCGCGGAACACCTGGTCGAAGACGGTCTCGGCGTCCCACCCGGTCGCCACCTGCCGGGTCAGGACGGTGAGGCGCCGGGTGGCCGGCCGAGGCGTGGGCGCGGGCCCGGGAACGGGAACCGCACGGCGAGCGGTGCGGGAGCGGGGCGTGGTGGCGCGGGGCCGGCGCCCGTGCCGCTCGGTGAGGTCGCGGAAGTTGGACAGCAGCCGCCGGCCCGCCTCGGTGCCGATCGACTCGGGGTGGAACTGCACTCCCCACATGGGGAGTTCGCGGTGGCGCAGGGCCATCACCACGCCGTCGTCGGTGGCCCAGGCGATCGGTTCGAGGGCCGGCGCGAGGGAAGTGACCGCCAGCGAGTGGTAGCGGACGACCTCCAGCGGGTTCGGCAGGTGGTGGAAGAGCCCGGTGCCGGTGTGCCGGACGGCCGAGGTGCGCCCGTGCCGGGGCGTGGGTGCCCGGCCCACGGTGGCGCCGTGCGCGAGGGCGAGGCCCTGGTGGCCGAGGCAGACACCGAGCACGGGCAGTCGGCCCTCGCGGGCTATGCCGGCGCAGTGGCCGAAGTCGGCGGGGTTGTGCGGGGTGCCGGGGCCGGGGGAGAGCACGACGTTGTCGAACGCGTCGAGCAGCTCGGGCCGGAAGGCCGGGTCGTCGTTGCTGATGACCTCCGGCTCGCGGCCGTTGACCTCGGCGAGGTAGTGGAAGAGGTTGTAGGTGAAGGAGTCGTAGTTGTCGACCAGGAGTGTGCGCATCAGGGTTCCTTGTCCGGGCCGGCGGTCCGTCAGCGGAGCGCGGCGAGTTCGGCGGAGAGCTCCCGGAGCACCGCCGGCTGCTGGTCGGCGAGGAAGAAGTGGCCGCCGGGCAGGACCCGGAGCCGGAACCCGCCGGCGGTGTGGGTCTGCCAGGCGCGGGCCTCGGCGATGGTGGTGCGGGGGTCGGCGTCGCCGGTGAGGGCGACGACCGGGCAGCCGAGCACCCGGTCGGTCCCGCAGGTGTAGCGCTCGACGGCGCGGTAGTCGGCGCGGATCGCGGGCATCGCCATGCGCAGGATCTCCTCGTCCCCGAGGAGCTGGGCGTTGGTGCCGTTGAGCAGCTTGAGCTCGGCGAGGACGCCGTCGTCGTCCTGCTGGTGCACCGTCTCGGTGCGGGTGGTGGACGGCGCCCGGCGGCCGGAGGCGATGACGGCCCCGGGGGCGTGGGTGCCCTTCTGTTCCAGCCGCCACGCGGTCTCGAACGCGAGGACGGCGCCCATGCTGTGGCCGAAGTACACGGTGGGCCGGTCGTCCAGGGTGAGCAGTTCCTCGGTGATCCGGTCGGCGAGGGTCGCGATGGACTCGATGCAGGGCTCCCGTCGGCGGTCCTGCCGGCCGGGGTACTGCAGCGCGATCACCTCGGCCTCGGCGGACAGGGCGGTGGAGACGGGGAGGTAGAAGCTCGCGGAGCCGCCGGCGTGCGGGAAGCACACCAGCCGTACGGTGCGGTCCTCGCCCGGGTGGAAGCGGCGCAGCCACAGGGTGCTCGCCGTGCCGGGACTGGTCATGGGGGGTCGGTCCTCTCTTCGGGCCCCTCGCGGGGCGGGGTTCAGTCCCGGTGGACGGTGATGGCGCCGGACGGGCAGAGCGTGGCGGCGGTGTCGACCGCGTCGCGGTCCTCGGCGGCCACGGCGGGGTCCCGCAGTTCGACCACGCCGTCGTCGTCCTGGTCGAACACGGCCGGGGCGTTGAGCACGCACTGGCCCGCGCCGACGCAGCGGTCGGTGGCGACGGTGATGCGCATGAACGGATCTCCTGAAACGGTCTGGTGGACGGGGGCTTACCAGCGGACCGGAAGTGCGTGCAGGCCGCACAGCACGCCGTCGTACTTGAGCGGCAGGTCCTCGACGGGCACCGCGAGGCGCAGGCCGGGGATGCGTTCGAAGAGCCGGCGGTAGGCGATCTCCATCTCGATCCGGACCAGGTTCTGGCCCAGGCACTGGTGGACGCCGTAGCCGAACGCGACGTGGTGGCGCTCGGTGCGGGCCGGGTCGAACGCGTGCGGGCAGGAGAAGGCCTGCTCGTCGTGGTTGGCGGCGGCCACCAGCGGCACGATGCCCTCGCCGGCCCGCACCAGCTGCCCGGAGATCTCGACGTCCTCGACCGCGACCCGCAGCGAGACCAGGTCGGCCACCGAGTGGAAGCGCAGCGTCTCCTCCACCACCCGGTCGTCGCCGATCCATTCGGGGTGCCGGAGCAGGGTCACCACGCCGAGCGCGATGTTGTTGGCCGTCGTCTCGTGCCCGGCGATGAGCAGCAGCATCAGTACCCCGGACATCTCGTGGGGCTCGATCGCGCCGGTGGCCAGCAGTCGGCTGATCAGGTCGTCGCCGGGCCACTTCTGCTTGATCGCCACCAACCGGTTGATGTAGCGCAGCAGTTCGCGCGAGGCGGTGTCGCGCTGCTGGTCGGTGGAGGCCTGGATCGCGACCAGGGTGCGGGTGCGGGACTCGAAGAAGTCCCGGTCCACCGGCGGCACACCGAGCAGCGAGGAGATGACGAGCGACGGGACGGGCAGCGCGAAGTCGGCCACCAGGTCGGCCTCGTCGCCGGCCGCCAGCATCGCGTCGATGCACCGGTCGACGGTCTGCTCGACCGCGGGCCGCAGCTCCCGCACCCGCCGGACGGTGAACTCCGGGATGAGCGCCTTGCGGAAGCGGTCGTGCTCGGGCGAGTCGAGGCCGACGAACCAGCCGGGGATCTGTTCCTGGCGCGGTACGCCCATCGTCTCGCTGACGTTGGGGAAGCCGGGGTGGTCCGGGTTGGAGCTGATCTTCTTGTTGGTGAGGACCGAGCGCACGTCCTCGTGCCGGGTCACCAGCCAGACCTTGCGGCCGTTCGGCAGGTAGGACACCACCAGGCCCTGCCGGTCCCGGTAGTCCTGGTAGCGCGGTGGCGGGAAGGACTCGCCGGGCACGCGCAGGGGGAAGTCGACCACCGGCGGTTCGGCGCTCGGGCTTCCCGTCACGCCGGCGGGCGGCACGGTGTCGGGTTGCACGGTGTCGGGCGGCACGGCGTCCGGCGCCACGGTGTCGGATGGCACAGTGTCGGGCGTCATGGGTTCGGGTCTCCTCCGGCGGGCCGGATCAGGACGCGCCGTAGAACGCGCGGACCGCGCCGATCACGCGGTCCTGGTCGGCGTGGGTCAGATCGGTGTAGGTGGGCAGGTAGAGGCCGTCGGCGGCGAAGCGGGCGGCGTTGAGGCCGGGCCAGGCCGGGTCGAGGTAGCCCGGCTGACGGCTCATCGGCTGGAAGAACAGCCGGGTCTCGATCCCCTCGCCGGCGAGGAACTCGCGCAGCTCGGTGCGGCGTTCGGCCCGCACGTCGTACATCCACAGGACGTCCCGGGGCGGCATGAGGGTGATCCCGGGGACGTCCTTGAGGCCCTGGTCGTAGCGTTGCTCGAGCTCCCGCCGGGTGGCGAGGATCGCGTCGAGGCGTTCGGTCTGGGCGAGCGCGACGGCGGCCTGCATCGCCGTCATGCGGAAGTTGTAGGCGAGCTTCTTGTGGACGAAGCTGTGATCGGTGGTGAAGGCCATGGCGCGCAGGTGGTCCAGCTGGGCGGCCAGGCGGGGGTCGTCGGTGAGGCAGATGCCGCCCTCACCGGCCGTGATGATCTTGTTGGCGAACAGCGAGAAGCACGCGATGTCGCCGGTCGGGCGGACGCCGTGGGCCTCGGCCGAGTCCTCGACGACGCGCAGGTTGTACTGGTGCGCGAGGTCCATGACGGCCGCCATGTCGCAGCGCCGACCGTAGATGTGCACGGGCATGATCGCCTTCGTGCGCGGGGTGATCTTCTCCTCGATCCGCGCGACGTCGATGTTCAGGTCGTCCGCGCAGTCGACGAACACCGGTGTCGCCCCGGTGTAGGTGACCGCCCAGGCGGTCGCGATCATCGTGAACTCGGGCACGATCACCTCGTCCCCGGGGCCCACGCCGAGGGCGCGGAGCGCGAGGGTGAGCGCCGCGGTGCCGGAGGAACAGGCCACGCCGTGGGCGGAGCCGTTGTAGTCGGCGAAGGCCCGCTCGAAGCGCCGGACGTACGGGCCCTGGGAGGAGATCCAGCCGTCGCCGATCGTGCTCGTGACGTAATCCAGCTCGCGCCCGTCCAGGCTGGGCCGGGACACGGGGATGGTGAAGGGCATGAAGGGGTCCTCGGTCGGTGGGTCGGTCGAAGTGGAAGTCGACGGGGGAGTCGCCGGGGGAGGGTCAGGCGATGGCGGGCAGGGCGAGCAGGAGGTCGGCCGCGGTGCTGCGGCCGCCGGCGGCGCGCTGCAGGGCGCCGATGCGCTCGGCCCGCTCACGGAAGGAGCTGTCGCCGAGGACGCGGGTGAGCTTGTCGACGACGTCGTCCGGGTCGATGTCCTGCGGCCGGTCCAGGGTCAGGCTGATCCCGAAGTCCCGGCCGCGCACGGCCTGGTCGTAGCAGTCCACCCAGAGCGGGCGGATCACCAGCGGCTTGCCGAAGTACACGCCCTCGTGGAAGCCGTTGCCGCCGCCGTGGGTGAAGAACACCCCGACCTTGGGGTGGGCCAGCACGTCCAGTTGGGACGGCAGCCAGCTCTCGATCCGCAGGTTGCCGGGCAGTTGGTCCTGCGGCGGCAGCAGGTGCTGCTGCTCGGCCGGCAGCCGCCACAGCACCTGGTGGCGCCCCTCCAGCCGCCGGGCCACCTCGACGAGCGCGGCCACCTGGGGCCGGGTGAGCCGGGTGATGGTGCCGAAGCCCATGTAGGCCACCGAGGACTGCGCGTCGAGCCAGTCCATCACGCCGGTGTCGTCCGCGGCCCGCGTGGACTCGGGCAGCGGCGGCACCATCGCGCCGACCAGCTTGACCTTTCCCGGCATCTCGAACGGGTAGTCGAGCTCTCGCACGGAATTGCACAGCACCATTTCGGCCCGGTCGATCCGGGTCATCGGGCTGGGTTTGGGCAGCCCTAGTTCCTTACGCAGCCGGGCGTCCTCGGAAAGCACCTTCCCCATGGCCGGGTTCAGGAAGAGCGCGAGCGTGCGCAGTTTGAACAGCCGGTTGGCCAGGCGCTGGCCGAAACCCATCGGGTACGGCAGTCCGGAATGCGGGACGGGGAAATCCTTGGGAGTGTACGAGCTGCCGAACGGGCTGTGGGAGGTGAGCACATTGCTCGGCAGGAACGGCACGCTGAGTACGAACGGGATGCCCCGGGTCAGGGCCAGGTCGACGGCGAAGGAGCTGACGCAGTCGATGACCATCAGGGCCGGATTGCACTTGTCCACCACGGCCGCGAGCCGGCGGTATTTCTCGGCCTGCAGATCGGGCCGGTAGGACTGGTGGATGACGGCCCGGTGGGCGCGGAAGCGGTCCGGTTGGGTCACCTCGCGGTAGACCTCGTCGCCCCAGCTGACGGCGGACAGCTCGGAGAAGACCTCGCCGAGCGAGGCGAACTCCACCGCCGACGCGTCGGCGAGGGCCAGCACGTCGGCGCGGCGGGGCTCGTCGGTGGCGAACCAGAGGTCCGGCACGCCCCGGCGGGCCAGCTCACCGGCCAGCACCAGCAGCGGGTTGAGCAGCCCGCTCTCCGGCAGGCTGACGAACAGGATCGGACGCTGCGGGGCGTTCGTCGATCGCTCGCTGCGCTCGTTCATCGGACTCCCTCGGGGCGGGACGGTTGGGTGCACCCCACCTTGGTCTCACGCCCGGCGCCGGGAATTCCTTAGTCCTGGACGGCGCCCGCGCCTCAGTCCTGGACGGGGCCCGCCCGGTGGTCCTGGTCGGGCCCGCCGCGGACCCGGCCCGACCGGCCTGGTGCGCCCGGGTTTGGGCCACGGCCCGGCGGTAAAGACAAACCGACGGGAGGTTCGGCATTCCTCGGATGTCCGGCCGCGTGGGGCGGGGGGAGCACACCCGCGGTGGGCCCGGCACGAGGGCGTCGCGGCGGCCGGAAGTCGTTCGAGCACCTGCGGTCTTCTTGACGGGTTCCATACATATTTGATCGTATGACTGGGGTACTGTTGCGCCCGTCAACCGCAATTGGGGTGCGGTCCGGGCGGGGTGTCGAAATAGCGGAATCGTCCGCGCTTGGGGGGTGAAGGTTCCGTGCTGCCTACGGCAGGAATTACCGCTCGGGGGAACATTCTCGGTCGCGCAGGTGAACTGGCGACGCTTTCCGGACACACCGGGGCCGGCCGGCGCGGGAACGCCGGATGCGTCGTCCTGACCGGCCCGGCCGGAATCGGGAAAACCCGGCTGCTGGCGGAGCTGCGGGCCGAATCCGCACGGCACGGCGCGCTCGTCCTGCACAGCGAACGCCCCGACGGCCGGGGCTACTCGGGCCTGCGCGCCCTGTTCGCCGAGGGCGGCGCGCCATTAGGCGGCGGAGCCCCGGCCGGCGCGGCACTGGCCGCCCACCTGCCCGAGGCACCGGACACGCGACCGAACGCGCGACCGGACACGCGACCGGACACGCGCTTCGACCCCGCGGAGGCCTGCCCGGTCTTCCACGCCCTGTACCGCTCCGTGGCCCGCCTCATGACGGACCGTCCGCTCGTCCTCGCCCTCGACGACGCCGAGGCCTGCGACGAACACACCCTGCGCTGGCTGGACTTCCTGCTCCGGCGCTCCGCCGGGCTCCCGCTGCTCGTCGCCCTCGCCCGCCGCGACGGCGCCCGCCCGGCCGCCCCCGCGGCCTGGCTCGACCTCACCGCCGACCCGTTCGTCAGCACGCTGCCGCTCGCCCCGCTCGACCGCGCCGCCGTCGCCGGGCTGGTCGGCCGGTGGTCGCCCGCCCCGGTCGAGCCCGCCTTCGTCGACCGCCTCGCCGAGGTGTGCGGCGGCAACCCGCGCACCACGCTGCACGTCCTCGACGAGCTGAGCGCGCTCGGCCACGGACCGGACGGCGCCGGTGCCGACCGCGTCGCCGAACTCGGCGCCCGCACCCGCGCCCGCGCCGTGGGCGCCGCGCTCGACGCCGCACCCGCGACCGTCCGCGCCACCGCGGCCGCGGTCGCGGTCCTCGGTGCCGCCGGCACCGACCTCGTCGCCGCCCTCGCCGGTGTCCCCGGCCCCCGCGCAGACGAGACCGTGGCGATGCTCGGGGAATGCGGCGCGCTCACCGCCGACGGCGACGTCCACCCGGCCGTACGCACCGTCCTCCTCGCCTCCGGCGACGGCCACCGGAACGCCGAACTGCACGCCAGGGCCGCCCTGTTGCTCAGCGACGCGGGCCGCCCGGCCGAACAGGTCGCCCAGCACCTGATGGAGGTCCCCGGCACCCCGCAGCCGTGGATGGCCGCCGTCCTGTGCGACGCCGCCACCGCCGCCGAGCGGCGCGGCGCCTTCGGCCTGGCCGCCGGCTACCTGCGCCGCGCCCTGGACACCACCCCCGAGGACGGGCGCCTGCGCCTGCGCCTGGCCGTCGCCCTCGCCCAGACCGATCCGCTCGCCGCCGTCCCGATGTTCCGCGCCGCCCTCGCCCTCGCCGCCGACCCGGCCGACCGGGCCCGGATCGCCGTCGAGTGCGCCATGGCCTGCCTCGCCGTGCCGCTCACACCGGCCCACCGCGCCGAGCTCGCGGACGCCCTGGAACGCGCCCTCGACGGACCGGACGGCGACCGGGCCCCCCGGCTGCGCTGGCAGGTCCGCACCGCGCTGCTCGTCACCGGCCGCGGCCGGGCCTCGGCCGTCGCCACCGTCCCGGTGCCCCGCGCCACCGCGTTCACCGTGCCCCGCGACGACGCCGCCAACGTCCAGGAACAGGCCCTCGCCGCCCTGCGCGCGGCCCTCGCCGGGCATTCGCGCGAACTCGCCGTGGCGGCCGCCCGCCGGGCCGTCGCCGCCGCCGGCCCGTCCTGCCCCGGCTGGCCGCTGATCACCGCGGCGGCCGCCCTCGCCCTCGCCGACGAGACGGACGCCGCGAGCGCGGCCCTCGACCGCGCCGCCCGGGGCACCGGCCCGTGGACCCGCACCCTCGCCGGCACCGGCCGCGCCCTCGTCCTGCACCGGGCCGGGGCCATCGCCGACGCCGAGGCGACCGTCCGCGCCGCGATCGACGAGTTCGGCACGGCCGGCTCCGACGCCTGTCTGACGGCTCCCCGGGCGGTCCTCGCCGTCATCCTGGTCGACCGCGGCGAAGCCCACCGGGCGGAAGCCCTGCTCTCCGGCACCCGCCACCCAGGAGCGGGCGGCACCGGACTGGAGGAACAGCTCCACCTGCTCGCCCGCGGCCGCGCCCGCTGGGCCCTCGGCGACGCCGACGCCGCCCTGGGCCTGCTGCGCGCCTGCGGGCGGGCCCAGGACGAAGCGGGCGTCACCAACCCGGTCTTCGCCCCGTGGTGGGCCGACTCGTGCCTCGTCCTCGCCGCCGTCCGCCGCTTCACCGAAGGCCGCGCCCTCGCCGAACAGGGCGCCGAACTCGCCGCCCGGTGGGGCACCGCCCGCGCCCTCGGCCTCGCCGCCCTGGCCGACGGCGTGCTCACCCCCGGGCGGACCGGCCTGGACCGTCTCGCCGAAGCCGTCCACCTGCTCGCCGCCTCACCCGCCCGGGCCGAACACGCCCGCGCCGAGTACGGCCTCGGCCGCGCCCTGCTCCTCGGCGGCGACCCGGCCGGCGCCCGCGAACACCTGCGCGCCGCAGCCGCCCTCGCCGGCGGCTGCGGGGCCCTCGCCCTCGCCAGGGCCGCGCGTCGCCTGCTGATCACCGCGGGCGGCCGGATGCCCGAAGTCGCCGGCTGCGTCGCCGACCTGCTCACCGGCGCCGAGCTCAGGGTCGCCGGCCTCGCCGTCGACGGTGCGAGCAACCGGCAGATCGCGCGGACGCTCTTCGTCACGGTGCGCACCGTCGAGTCCCACCTGACCAGCGTCTACCGCAAGCTCGGCGTCACCCGCCGGGACGGACTCGCACCGGCCCTGGACGGCGCCCGCCGGGGGGCCGCCCGGGCCGCCGTCCGGGCCGCCGAGGAGCCGCCGCCGGCCGGCCGGCCGACCGGCTGACGACCACCATCACACCGCGCCGTTTCGGCGGACCTCACACGGCAAGGGAGCCCGAGACCCGGGTGAGCTGGATGAACGACGTTCCTGTGAGCCCGTGGGGCGAGACCTGCGACCCCACGGCGACCCCGTCAGCCGGCCGGCCGACCGGACCGGCGACCCCGGAAGGCCCCGGGCCGCAGCCCGTCCACGGCGCGCCGCCCCCGGCCCGGACCGGCCCGTGCACACGGGACGCGGCACGGCCCCCGGGGCCCGCCGCCACCACGGCACGGTGCTTCGACGACGAGTCGGCGACAGCCGGGGCCGCGCCCCCGGTGCCGGGCCGGCCGGGCTCGATCGACCCGGGGCTCGGCCCGGTGCCCGCGCCCGACGCCGAGCTAGCGCCCGGGCCCGACACCGACCTCGTGCCCGCGCTGGACACCGACCCCGCGCAGCCCGGTGCCGGTCTGCTCACCCCCGGCAGCCGGCCCGCACCCGGAGCCGCGCCCGTGGCGCCGCCGGAGGCCGGTGCGCCGCGCGCCCGGCAGCGGGCCGCCCTCGCCTCCGTGCTCGACCGAGCCGCCACCGCCATCGCCGCCGTCACCGCTACCGCTACCGCCGCCGGCACCGCTACCGGCCTCGCCCGCCCGGTCGTGCTGGCCGTCACCGGTGCGCCCGGCTACGGACAGAACGCGCTCGTCCGGTGGGGCGCCACCCGCGCCGAGCGGGCCGGGCTCCAGGTGCTGCGGGCCCGCGCCGCGCACGCCGAGCCCGGACTGGCCCTCGGGGCCGTCGCCCAATGGCTGGGCTCCCTCGACGGGCCGTTCGACCGCCCCCTCGACGGTCGCGGCGCCGGCCCCCTTGCGGGCCTCGCCGACCTGCTGCACGCCGCCAGGGCCCGGCCGACCGTCCTCGCCCTGGAGGACGCCCAGTGGCTCGACGCCCGCTCCCTGCACTGGCTGGGCGCGTTGTCCCGGCGCTGGGCCGGCGTCCCGCTCGTGCTGCTGTGCGGCGGCAGCCGCCTCGGGACGCCCGACCCCGACTGGTACGACCTGCTGGCCGGGACCTCCGACGCGGCGAGCGTGCACCGGCTCGTCCTCGGGCCGCTGGACGGCACCGACGTCGCGGGCGCCGTGCTGCGGGCCTGCGGCGGACCGGGGGAGGAGGGGTTCGTCACGGCGGCGGGCCGCATCTCGGCCGGCCACCCCGAGGTCCTCGACGACGTCCTGCGGCGGTTCGCCCGTGACGGCCACCGCCCGGTCCTCGCCCGGGTGCCCGAACTCGCCGCCCTCGGCGGCACCGTGACCGGTGACCACCTGATGCGGGCCCTGCGCGGGCAGAGCGACGAGACCGTGGCGGTGGTGCGGGCGCTGGCCGTCTGCGGCGACCTGCTCGACTTCCCGCTCACCTGCCTCCTCGCCGGCCTCGACACGCTGAACGAGACCCGGCTGCGCGCCGTCCTCGCCGAGCTGCCCGGCATCGTCACCGGCCCGGCCGCCGCACCCCTGCTCGTCCCGGCGGTGTGCTCCCGCGTCCTGGCCGCCGCGACCGCGGCCGAGCGCGCCGATCTGCACACCCGGGCGGCGGAACTGGCCCACCGGGCCGCCGCCGACGACCTCGCGGTGGCCGCCCTGCTGCTCGGCGCCGCCCCGGTCGGCCGCCCGTGGGCCGTCCGGGCCCTGCGGGTCGCCGCCGAGGCCGCCGCCCAGCGGCAGGACCAGCGGCACGCCGCCGCCCTGCTCGGCCGCGCCCTCGCCGAGCGCCCGGTGCCCGCAGAACACGCCCGGCTCACCCTCGAACTCGCCGCCACCCACCTGATCGGCGAGCCCGAGGCCGGGGACCACACCATCGACGCGATCCTCCGCCGCCCCGCCCCCGTGGCGGACGCGTGCCCGCCCCCGGGCGCCGCCCCCGCCGACGCGGTCCCGCGCCCGCCCTCCGCGACCGCCGCCGCGACCGCCGCCGCCCTGCGCGTGCGCGCCGCCGATCTCGGACTCACCGGGGGCGCCGCCACCGTCGTGCGCCGGGCCGTCGCCGAGACGCTGCCCCGGCCGGAGGAGCCGTACCACGACGAACTGCTCGCGCTCTTCTGGTGCGCCGACCCGGCCGACGACGGCCGGTCCGCCCTGCCGCTGCCCGAGCTGCCACAACTGCCGCCGGGTCCGACGGCGCCCGCGGCGGCCGCCGTCCGGGCGTGGCAGCTCGCCGTCGGCGGCCGTCGGCTGGACCTCGCCGGCGCGCTGGCCCGAACGGCCCTCGCCGCGGCCGCCGGCCCCCCGGGGGACGACGCCTGCGGCGGCCCGCTCGTCCAGCCCTGGCTCGCGGCCTGCCGAACGCTGTGCGTCGCCGACGCCAATGACGAGGCGCAGACGGGCCTGGACCGTCTGCTGAGCGGTCTGTCCGGGAACCGGCTGCGGCTGGCCGCCCCGCACGTGCTCGCGCTGCGCGCCGAAGTCAACCTGCGGCGCGGTCGTCTGGAGCCCGCCGACCGTGACGTCGCGGAGGGGGAGCGGGCCGTGCGGCTGCTCGGCCGGCCCGACTCCGTCGCGCCCTACCTGCGTGCCGTCGGGATCCTCGTCGACCTCGAAAGCGGACGCTGCGAGCGGGCCCGCGAGCGGGCGGTGGCCCCGCTGCCCGCGGGCGCCGAGGCGAGCGAGCACTGGGCGCACCTGCTGTTCGCGCGGGCCACCGTCGCGCTCGCCTCGGGCCGCCCGGCCGAGGCCGCCGAACTCCTGCGGGAGTGCGGCCGCCGCCTGCTCAGCCGGCACCGGGTCAACCCGGCACTCCTGCCGTGGCGTTCGGTCGCGGCGCTGGCCCACCACGCCCTGGGCGATCCGAACGAGGCCGTCCGGTTGAGCGAGCAGGAGCTGCGGCTCGCCCGCCGCTGGGGCGCCCCGATCGCGATCGGCTGGGCCGAGCTCAGTGCCCAGCGGGTGACGGACCGGCCGGGCCGGCTCGCCGGGATCCGTTCGGCCGCCACGGACGCGCTGCGGTGCGGCCCGGCCGGCCCGGGCTACGTGCGGGCGCTCGCCGAGCTCGCCGCCGTCGAACTCGCCGAGGGCGGCGACCGGCACACCGCCGAACGCTCCCTCGCCGAGCTCTGCGTGCTGACGGCCCGGCACCCGGCCGGCCCGATGGCCGCCCGCGCCCGCGACCTGGCCGGCAGCCTGGACCACCGTGTCGTCCAGCCCGCGGACCCGCGCTGGGAGAGCCTCACGCCCATCGAGCGGCACACCGCCGAACTGGCGGGCCGGGGTCACAGCAACCGGGACATCGCCGCGCTGCTGGCCGTCTCCAGCCGCGCGGTCGAACTCCGGCTCAAACGGGCCTACCTCAAGCTCGGCATCCACGGCCGCCCCGAACTGCGGGCACTGGTCCGTGCCATGGAAGGACACTGAACGATGCTCCACGACCGGGACACCGAACTCGCCGAGGTACGCCGGGCCCTGTGCGACGCCGCCGAGGGCCACTCGGCGCACCTGCTGCTCACCGGTCCGTTCGGCATCGGACGCTCGGCCCTCCTGCGCGCCCTCTCCGATCTCCCCGCCGTCCCCGCCCGGTCCGCACACCCCGGCCCCGCCGGTCACGTCCCCGTCCGGGTCCTGCGGGCCGACGCCGCGCCCATGGAGCAGGAGTTCGCCTTCGGCGTCGTCCGCCAGCTGTTCGACAGCCTCCTCGCCGTGCTGCCCGCCGACGCCCGGGACCGGTGGCTCGCGCGTGCCGGCGCGGCCCGCCCCGTCCTCTGCGACGCCGTCCCCGACGCCGTCCCCGCCGCCGTGGAGCCGACCGGAGCCGTCGTCGAGGACCTGCGCCGACTGCTCGTCGAACTCGGTTCCGGCACGACGCTGTTGCTCCTCGTCGACGACCTCCAGTGGGTCGACGGCCCGTCCCTGCGCTGGCTCGGGCACCTCACCGCGCGCCTCGACGGCCTGCGCGTCGTCGTGGTCTGCACCCTGCGCGACGGCGACCAGGACTCCTGGGACCCACTGGTCCGGGAGGTCGCCGACAGCGCCCGCGAACTGCGGCTCGCGCCCCTGTCAGCCACCGCCACCCGGGCCCTGATCCGCGACCGCTTCGCCGCGCCGGGCCGGACGGAGGCCGTCGGCTCGGCGGCGGTCGAGCCGGACACCGGCCACCCGGACACCGGTCACCGGGCCACGGACCGCCCGGACACCTACCACCGGGACGCGGGCGGGACGGACACCCGCAGGACGGGCGCCGACAGGCCGGAACCCGACGGCATAGCCCCCGAGTTCGCCGACGCCTGCCACCGGGCCGCCGCCGGCAACCCGCTGTTCCTGGTCACCCTGCTCGACGCCCTCGCCTCCACCGCCCGCCCGACCGCCGCCCATGCCGCGACCGCCCGCGCCCTGCGCCCCGGGCGCCTGCGCGACCGCATCGTGACCTGCCTGCGCACCCAGAGCCCGCCCGTGCGCGACCTCGCCGCCGCGATCGCCACCCTCGGCGAGCCGGGCGACACCGCGCCGGCCGGCCGCCTCGCCGGTCTGGACCCCGTCGGCTGTGCCGCCGCCCTGCGCGCCCTGCACCAGCTCGGACTGCTGCCGGACCCGCACCGCGCCGCTTTCGTGCACCCCGTCGTCCGGGACGCCGTCGAGGCCTCGATGAGCGCCGGTGAGCGCCAGCGCAGGCACGAGGGCGCCGCCGTCCTCCTGTACGACGCCGGGCGGCCGGCCGAGGAGGTCGCGGCCCAGCTCATGGCCGTCGCCGTCTCCCGGCACCCGTGGTCGGGCGCCGTCCTGCGCAGCGCCGCCGACACCGCGCTGCGCCGGGGTGAACCGGCCCTGGCCGCCCGCTACCTGCGCCGCGCCCTGCTCGACGTCTCCGACGGCGACCCCGAGCGTTCCCGGCTGCTGGTCGAACTGGCCGTCGCCGAGCGGCCGTTCGACCGGGCGGCGTGCGAGCGGCACATCGCGCAGGCGATCCCCTTGCTCGCCGGCGCCCACGAGCGCGCCGCCGCCGCGCTCCAGCTGCCCGCCAACTTCCTGCGCGTCGCGAGTCCGACGGTCGCCGCCCTGCTGCGCCGGGTCGCCTGCGAACTCGGCGATCCGGAGACCCTCGACGGCGCCGCCCGTGAGGCCGCGCTCCGTCTGGAGGCCCGGCTGCGCCACGCGGACTGCCGCGACCCCGCCCGGCTCGCCGATTCCATCGGTCGCCTCGGCGCCCTGGAGCCGATGGTGTGCTCGCGCGGCGAGCGCGAGCTGCTGGCCGTCCTGCTGCACGCGGCCACGCTCGGCGCGGGCCGGCCGGCGGCCGAACTGGCCGGGCTGGCCGAGCGGGTGCTCGAACGCGAGCCGGCCACTGTCCGCAGCCCGCACTCCGTCGTGCCACTGCTGGTGACCACGCTGGTGGGCGCGGACGCCCCGGGCGCGCTGGAGTCCTGGCTCGCGGCGGGCGAACACGGCCGGCACCCGGGCGGCGCCGCCGAGGACTCCGCGCCGGGTCACGCCGAACAGGCGCTCGTCCACCTCGCCCGCGGCAGGCTTGCCCTCGCCCGGGAGCAGGCCGAGCGTGCCCGGCTGCGAGCCGAGGCCGGCGGGCCGGAGGGCGACGGCCTGGCCACGGTGGCCCTCGCCGCGGTCGCGCTGGCGGCGCGGGACCTGCCGCTCGGCGCCGAGGTCCTGGCCGACGCGGACCGACGCTGGCCGACCGGCGCGGCCCCGGTGGCGATGCTGGGCCTGCTCCGCGCCCGCCAGCAGGCCCACTGCGGCGATCCGGCGACGGCCCTGGACACCGTCCTCGCCTGCGGACGCGAACTGGAGTCCATGGGCTGGCGCAACCCGGTGCTGTTCCCGTGGCGTCCGTGGGCGGTCGGCCTGGCCCGCCGGATCGGTGACGCCTTCGCCGCCCGCGCGCTGATCACCGAGGAGCTCGCCCGCGCCGAGGCCTGGGGCGCCCCGGTGGCGCTGGGCCGCGCCCTGCGGTTGCAGGCGGCCCTCGCGGGTGGCGGACGGGCCGTCGACCTGCTGCGCGAGTCGGTCGACGTGCTCCGCCGCTCGGCCGACGAGCTGGAACGGGCCCGTGCCCTGCGCGATCTGGGTCGCCGTCTAGGCGGCGGGGCCGAGGCCGCGGCGGTACGTCGGGAGGCGGCCCGGCTGGCCGCCGCGTGCGGCGCCGGGTGGTCGGAGGAGCGGGCCGCGGCCGCTCCCGGCCGGGCGGCCGGCGCACCGGTGGACGTGGTGCTGACCCCGTCCGAGCGCCGGGTGGCGGACCTCGTCGGGCACGGTCTGACGAACCAGGAGATCGCGGCCGAATTGCGGGTGAGTGCGCGAGCGGTCGAGAAACATTTGACGAATTCCTATCGCAAGCTCGGTATTTCCGGACGCCGGGAACTGGTGGCGGTGCTGTGCGAGGCCGAACCCGTTGTTCGCGTCTGATCCGAGAGGATGGCACCGGAAAGCCCGTTCGACCTCCCGTCGAGGAATCGAACCCATGCCCGCCGAAGCCTCACCGTACCCCGCCGAACCGGCGCTGACCTGCAAGGATGTGGACCGTACCGAACGATCAACCGAACCCTGCGACCCCACACCGAACCACCTGCCCGACGCCCACAGAATTGGACCGGACCAGCCCGGGCGCCATTGACCGGCCGGATCGGCGGTCCCTAGAGTCGAAGCAGAGTTCACCGCGAATCGGGCCGTTCGAGTCACTCCGCCTCGAAAATCACGGCCGGTATTTCCCGCGGATATCAGCACCGCACACGCGCCCTGAAGGGATCCGACTGCCGTGGTCATCTCCTCTTCCGCCCTGGCCGATACCGCTCGGACCATCGTGTGCGATCGAGAGCCAGGTCAGGACGCGGCGCCGCGCATCCGTCCCGTCACCGACCAGGCCGGTCTCAACATGGCCCAGCTCGACCGCACCCTCACCATCCGGCAGGCCAACGAGGCCTTCTTCTGGCAGTTCGGGCGCTCCTCGTCCGACCTCTGCGGCCGGACGTTCAGCGAGCTCGTCCACCCGAGCGTCCAGCAGCCGCTGCTGCGCCAGTTCTCCGGCCTCATCGAGGGCCGCCGCGACCGCTTCGCCACCGACGTCATCGCGATAGGCCCGGACGAGGAGACGTTCACCGTCCCGCTCACCGCCGTGATGGTCCGCGGCGGCCTGCCCGACGAGTCCTCGATCATGGTGATGATGCCCAACCGCGACGGCGAGGCGGCCGAGTCCGAGGTGGTCGCCGGCCGCAAGAAGCTGCTCAGCGAGATCGACGCCCGGATCCTGGAGGGCATCGCGGCCGGCGTCTCCACCGTGCCGCTCGCCGCCCGGCTTTACCTGAGCCGCCAGGGCGTCGAGTACCACGTCACCTGCCTGCTGCGGAAGCTGCGCGTCCCGAACCGGGCCGCCCTGGTCTCCCGCGCCTATTCGATGGGCGCGCTCAAGGTCGGCGTCTGGCCGCCGAAGGTCGTGGAGAGCTTCGTGAAGTAGCGCCTGCCGGGCCCGCGACGCCGGGTCGGTGGTGGGATCCGTTTCCTAAGAAGCGCTCTTAAGTCGGGTCGCGACGATGCGGGAATGAACGCCATGACACCCCGTCAGCTGCCGCGGACCCGGCGGCAGCGAGCCGCACTGGCGGCAACACTCGTCGTCACCTGCGCAGGAACGCTGTGCGGTACGGTCGGGCCGCCGGTCGCCGCGGCGACCGTCCGGCACGAGATCCGGCTGAACGGCGAGCGGATCGAGATACCCGTCGACGGCGCGACGGCCGAGGTGCGCGTCGACTCGCTGGCGGTGGGCATGCGCGCCGCCGACGGCGAGCTGACGCTCTCCGCGCCGGCCGCCGAGCCGCTCGGCCGGCCGGGCCCGGTCAGGATCAGCCGGGGAGTGGCGAGTTGGACGCTGCCCGAGCGCGGTCTCACCGTGACGGCGGCGGCGGAGCAGGGCCGTCTGCGGATCAGCGTTCGCGGCACCCAGGACGGCTCCACGCTGTCCTGGCCGGTGACCGGCACCGACCGGGCCGCATCGCAGGTGCAACTGCCGCGCGGCGAGGGGCTCGGGGTGCCGGTCGCGGACCCGTTCTGGACCTCGGTCGAAACGGGCCTCGCCGGGCACGGCTACGACCTCACCGCCGACCTCTCCATGCCGCTGTGGGGCTACACCCTGGGCGGTCGCGGCGTGAGCTACCTGGTCCCGGACCCGGCCGGTACCTCGCTCGCCTTCGCCTCTGACGGCGGGCGGTTGAAGGGCACGGGCGTGCACACCTTCTCGCGGCGCGCGAGCACCACGGACTACACCGTCACCTTCGCCCTCACCGATCCGTCCCCGGTCGCGCCCGCGCTGGACTACCGGCGCTGGCTCGCCGACCACGGCCGACTGGTCACCCTCGGCAGCAAGATCGCCGCCAACCCGGAGGTCGGCAAGCTGCTCGGCGCCTTCCACGCCTACACCTGGGGCGCGGCCCGGACCGCTCAGGGTGTGGCGCAGATGCGGGCGCTCGGGCTGAGCCGGTTGTGGCTCGGCTACGACGCCGACGACCAGCCGATGGACGCGCAGGCGGTCGCGGCCGCCGAGCGCGCGGGCTACCTGGTCGGCCCCTACGACTCGTTCGCCAACGGGCAGGACCCGAAGGCCTCCGACGCCCCGACCTCCTCCTGGCCCGCCCCGGTCTACCCGGACTTCTGCGTCCACGAGCAGGACGGCCGGGTGAAGGCGGGCTTCCACGACCGCGGCTGCTACCTCAGCTCGCAGGCCTTCGAACAGACCGCGCAGGGCCGCCGGTACCTGGCCGAACGCACCCGGCAGATGACCGCGAACGGAGCCACCAGCTACTTCCTGGACGTCGACGCGGCGGGCGAACTGTTCGACGACTACAGCCCCGCCCACGCCATGAACCGGTCGCAGGACCAGGCCAACCGGCTCGCCCGGATGCGCCGGCTCTCCGGTGCCGACAAGCTGGTGCTCGGATCGGAGAGCGCCGGCAGCTGGGCCGGCCCGGTGATCGACTTCAGCCACGGTTCGTCGACCCCGGTGGCCGACGGGCTCTGGCCCCTGGAGCGGGACAAGGCCACCTGGGGCGGGTACGCGCCGGCCGGCGCTCCAGGGGTGTTCTTCAAGCCGGTGACCCTGCCCGCCGACCTCACCAAGGCGATGTTCGACCCCGCGTACCGCATCCCCCTGTACGAGAGCGCGCTGCACGACTCCCAGGTCAACCTCGACCGCTGGGAGCTGCCGTACACCAAGATCCCCGCTCTCGAAACCGACCGGGCCCTGCTCGCCATGCTCTACAACACCCCGCTGAACCTGGTGCTGGACGGCCCGTCCCTCACCAGCCAGGGCAAGCGACTGGCCGACCTGCAAAGCTACTTCGCGCCGCTGCACGAAAGCGCGGGCACCCAGCCGATGACCGGCTTCCGCTGGCTCACGCCGGACCGCCAGGTCCAGCAGACCACCTTCGGCGACTCCGTACTCCAGGTCACCGCCAACTTCGGCACCGTCCCGTACGGCTCGTTGCCTCCCGGCTGCGTCGACGCCGAGCTCAAGGGCGGCCGGCCCCAGCGCCTCTGCCCCACGATGCTGCCGGTCCGGTAGCGTCCGGTGGCCCGGGTGCGGGGGGCCTGATCCGGCCGCTACCGCGGAGGGCCGGCTGCCTGGATCGGCTCGCCCCTTCCGATGGAGCCGAACCAGGCAGCAGGCCGGGACCTTCGTTCGCGCGGCGCGGCGAAGCGCCCGGTGCGCCGGTCCGCGACCTGCGTCCGCCGCTTGTGTGCGCCTCGCGCCCCGGTCGCTGCCGCGCCCGCTCCGGAGGCTGGGGCCCGCCTGTCGGACGCTCCTGTTGCGGGTTGAAGTGATGACCCTACAATCACCCTCATGCAGCCTTTGCACAGTGCAATGAAATCTGGGTCGTCGAATCGGCTGCGGGCCTTGTGGTCCTCTCGCCGGGGCCTGCTGGTGCTCGCGGTCGTGGTGGGCGCGGGCGCGGGCGGTGGCGCGGTGGTGTTCCGCTGGCTGGTGATGACGTTCACCCGCCTGCTGTCGGGCCACGCCGACTACGCGGCGGCCGGCCATGCCGCCAATCCCCATGTCCCTTGGCTGGGGCGCTACTTCGTCCTGGTGGTGCCGGTGCTGTCGGCGCTGGTGTACGGGCCGCTGGTGTACCGCTTCGCGCGGGAGGCGCGCGGGCACGGGGTGCCGGAGGTGATGTACGCCGTGGCCCGCAAGCAGGGGCGGATCGCGCCGCAGGTCGCGGTCGTGAAGGCGCTGGCCTCGGCGCTGACGATCGGCGGCGGCGGGTCGGTGGGACGGGAGGGCCCGATCGTGCAGATCGGCTCCGCACTGGGTTCCTCGATGGGTTCCGCCCTGCGCGTACCGGTCGAGCGGCTACGGCTGCTGGTTGCCTGCGGCGCGGCCGGCGGCATCGCGGCGACGTTCAACGCCCCGCTGGCCGGCGTGGTGTTCGCCATGGAGCTCATCCTGCGGGACTTCACCGCGGAGAGCTTCGGAGCCCTCGTGCTCGCCTCCGTCACCGCCAGCGTCATCGGCCGCTCCGCGCTCGGCGACACCCCGTTCCTGCGGCTGCCCGCCTTCCACGTCGACCACCTCACCCAGTACCTCCTGTTCGCCGTGCTCGGTCTGCTCGGCGGCGCGATGGGCGTGGCGTTCAGCAAGGTCCTCTACCTCATCGAGGACGCGTGCGACGCGCTGTGGCGCGGCCCGGAGTGGCTGCGCCCCGTCGTGGGCGGAGTGCTGCTCGGGGGCGTCCTGCTGGTCCTGCCGCAGATGTACGGCGTCGGCTACCCGGTGCTGGAACACGCGGTCGGCGGCGGGTACGCGCTCGGATTCCTGCTGCTCCTGCTGGTCGGCAAGACGGTCGCGACGTCGCTGACGATCGGCATCGGCGGCTCCGGCGGCGTCTTCGCCCCGAGCCTGTTCATCGGCGCGATGCTCGGCTCCGCCTTCGGCCAGAGCGCGCACGCGCTGCTGCCGGGGGTGGCAGGCCCCGTCGGGGCCTACGGCCTGGTGGGCATGGGCGCGGTGTTCGCCGGTGCGGCCCGCGCACCGATCACCGCGGTGGTGATCCTCTTCGAACTCACCGGCGAGTACACGATCATCCTGCCGCTCATGGCCGCCATCGTGCTGGCCGAACTCGCCAGCCGACGGCTGTCGCTCGACACCGTCTACACCGCCAAGCTCCGCCGACGCGGCATCGACCTCGACCAGCCCGCCCCGCAGCCGGACCCGGCCACCCGGCCGCCGGTCCCCGTCGGCACGTAACCCGACAACGCCGCCACAACCGGGCGGCGAAGCGCCCAGCGCCCCGCAGCCCCGTCACGAATCCTCCGACCCGATCAGGGACCATGACGACCACCGGCCAGCACGTCGCACAGTCCGCACCGGAGGCCGTGAACTCCGCGCCCCGCGGAAACCGAACCCTCCGGTTGGACCCCGCATCGGACGGCATCCGTGCCACCGCGGTGGTCACCGTGCTGCTCCTGGCCACGATCCCGCTGGTCGGCCTCACCTCCGGCACGCCTTCGAGGCGCCCGCGACCCGCGCACACGGCACCCCTGCTGCGCCAGTGCTGTGTCGGTGTCCACCACTGCCCGAATCCGCATGGTCGCCACCTCCTCCGTCGGCGGCATCCGAACAAGGGGGCCGCTGAAGCCACGGCGCCCGGTCAGTCCGGGGTGCCCGTTCCGCGGGTCGCCGTTCAGCCGTCACCGGGAACGGCCGACAGGCCGGCGCTGACCGACTTCTCGCAGTGGCCGCACGTCATGCCTTCGATGGTGAGGACGGTGGTGAGGGGCACGGGAGTCTCCGGATGAGGTGGAAGGAGTGAGGCCTGGGAAGCAACGGTTGCCGGGCGGGGCAGGTGGGTGTCGTGCGCGGGTGACGCGTCCCCGTCCGGCCGGATGCCTCGGTCCGTGGGACGTAGCGCGCGGCCGGTGACGCGGGTTCAGCGGAAGATGCCGGTGTGGCCGAGGGAGTAGCGGCCGGGCTGGGGGTAGACGCACAGGCCGTGGGGCCCGGCGCCGACCCGGACCTTGGCGAGGAGGTGGCCGTCGTCGGTGGAGATGGCGTAGACGGCGGAGTCGTAGCGGCCGCTGAGCCACAGGACCTTGCCGTCGGCGGACACGCCGCCCATGTCCGGGCTGCCGCCGCCGGGGAGGTGCCAGGTGGCGGTGACCTGGCCGGTGGCGAAGTCCAGGACGGAGACGGAGCCTTCGTCGCGGTTGGAGACGTACAGGCTCCTGGAGTCCCGGCTGACGTACAGTCCGTGCGCGCCGCGCCCGGTGGGGAGCAGGGTGGGTGGGGTGAAGGCATCGCCGTCCAGGACCCACACACCGCCGGCGACCATGTCGGCGATGTACCAGGTCCGCCCGTCGGGGGAGATCTTGATGTCCTGGGGCATGGAGCCGTTCTGGGGGAGTTTCCGCTTGGCCAGGACGGTCATTCCGGCGGTGTCGACCTTGAGGAGTTCGCCGGAGAACTCGCAGGAGACGATGAAGTAGCGGCCGTCGGGGGAGAAGTCGGCGTGGTTGACGCCCGCGCAGTCGGCGGGGACGGTCTTGACGACGCCCATGGTGTGGGGGTCGCGGAAGACGAGCTGGTGGTCGGCGGAGGCCATGACGACGGCGTGCTGACCATCGGGGGTGAAGTAGAGGTTGTAGGGGTCGTGGACGTCGACCGGTTCGCCGGCCTTTCCGGTGGCGGGGTCGATCGGGGTGAGGGTGTTGCCGAGGTCGTTGTTGACCCAGAGCGTCTTGAGGTCCCACGAGGGGACGACGTGTTGGGGCTGGCGGCCCACGTGGAGGGTGTCGACGACCTGGTAGGTGGCCGGGTCGATGACGCTGACGGTGTCGGACTCGGTGTTCGGGACGTAGACCCGGGACGGGAACGTCTTGACGGTCTCGGAGAGCCGGCCGGGCCGGTCGGCGGCGTAGAGGTCGTTGGGGTCCAGGGGCGCCGGCATTCCGGGCAGACGCGTCGCCGCGGGCTCCGTTTCCGGGGCCGTACGGTCGGCGGCGGCGGCCGCGTGCGACGGGCCCGGTGCGGCACTCGATCCGGGAGCGGTTCCGTCCGGAGGCGGTGAGCACGCCGCAGGCCCGCACAGGGCGAGAGCGAGGCACATCAGGGCCGGCCGGTACCAGCCGAGGTGGTTCACAGGGCTCATGGGCTGCCGACTCCGTCGTCGGGGGTGTATCCACCCGCTCCAGTTCTTTGCACTGTGCAAGGGTAGGGGGAGGGGTGTCGTTCGGTGCGCCGACCTGCCGAAAGTCCCTCGATCGGGCAATCCTTGCGACGTGGTGAAAAGCCCTTTAGCTGGAGAGAGTTGGCTCGCGAGTCGTTTGTTTGCATAATGCAAGTGCTCGCCGAGGCCGATGTGGGCGGGTCCTGGCCATGGGGATGCCGACCCCGATCTGCTTGTGGCTCAACTGTCGAGGTTCGGGGTCTTCCCGCGCCCCTTCACTCCTGTGGCCCCTGTGGTTCCTGTGGGCCGGCCGGCTCTGGCCAAGTGGGGGAATTCTTTGCATAATGCAAAGGTCTCGTCTTCCTGCGTGGGCCGGTCGTCTCCGTGCCCGGCCCACGATGACGGGAGTGGGCGAGCTCCGGCCGCGCGATCCCCGCCGCGGAACCGGGCCGTTCAAGGGCGGCCGCGCAGCCGGGACTTCGCAACTCCCCAGCGCGTCCGCCCAATCCGATCGTTCTTCCCCGCGGCCGCCGGGTCAAGCTTCGCGTGCGGGACCGGCCGGGCCTTCGCCGTATTCGACACGACCGCGGAAGCGGTGGCCGACGAACGCCCCCTGGCCGGGTCGGCAGCCGTCGCCGGTCCTTCATCGGCCACCGGCGACCAGGCGCCTGCTGTCCCGATAGCGCAACAGTGCGACTGAGTGGGCCCGGTACAGCCCGGTGCAGCCCGGTCGGCTCATGCTTGGCGTCGGGCACCGGCGTCGTCGGCATGCGGTGGCGACCCGTCAACGATGCGGACCGCGGCAGCGGCCGGCCCGCCGTAGCGGCTGGGAGACCGGCCTGATGTCATTCCCTCTCGCGAGCAGGCCGGGCAGGGCCGGATGATCCGTCACCAGCCGAGCAGGTCGGCCGGGTGCTGCTCGGGGGCCGACGGCTCTCCGCTCGCTTCGGCGAACGCCCGCAGCGCGGTGACCAGGCCGGTGCGTTGCCGAGCGGGCATGGCGGTGACGATACGGGCGATTTCCTCGCGGCGGCGGTCCGTGGCGTCGACGACGGTACGAGCGCCCGCTCCCGTCAGTTCGATGCGGACCTCGCGCCGGTCCTCGGGGCTGCTCACCCGTGCGACGACACCCGCGGCCACGAGGCGGTCGATCATCCGCATCGCCGTCGACGGGTTCACCGCGAGGTACTCGGCCAGGCGTGACATGCTCATCGGTCCGCGTGAGTGCAGCACGACCAGCATCCGGAACTGGGGGAGGGTGAGGGATTCCGCGACCTCCCCCAGGGAGCGAGCGGAGATCGCCACCAGGACCCGGGAAGCGGTGAGGACGGCGGTGACCAGGTCTTCCTCGGCAGGGCCGGAGGGCCGGTCGCGGGAGGCGCGCGCGGTGGACTCGTCGGACATGTGTCCTTTTTACCGCCCCGGAGCGTCCGTGCACACGTTCATTCGATCTTCCCGCCGCAGCACGGTGGTCTCGCCGCCGCCCCGATTTCACTCGCGCGGGGCTGGCACACCTTCCAATGTCTTTGCATAATGCAAAGACATGCTGGTTCTTCGTCCTGGCCGAAGGCGCTTCGCGCGGGTGGTGGCTGGCCCCCGCTCGTCGGCCGGGATCCGCACGCGCCGGGCGAACGGCGTGCCGGGCCCGTCACGCCGGGTCCGGACGCGGTCTGCCGGGAAGGGTCTCGTGGTCCTCTTGCCGACAGGCCGAGGTGGAGTGAGTCCTGGGCCGCCCGCGGACGTGCGGAGCGCCGCGGCGCGGCAGCCGGAACGCGCGGCCGGCCGGCCGTTGTGGCCGGCAGCGCCGGCCGGTCGACCGGGCATGCCGGCGTCTGGCAGACCGTTCCCGTACTGCTACTCGCCGCCAGGGCCGAGCGGCCGGTGGCTGCCGGCTCCTGAACATCGGCCGGGGAGGCCGTGTCCGGGTTCAGCCGCCCCAGTGGGACGGATAGTCCGTGTAGCCGGCCTCCCCGCCGCCGTAGAACGTGGACGGGTCGGCCTCGGCCAAGGGCAGGCTTTCCCGGTAGCGGCGGACCAGGTCCGGGTTGGCCAGGAACGGTGTGCCGAAGGCGACGAGGTCGGCATGGCCGGCGTTCACCGCGGCTTGGGCGCGCGCAAGGAGGTCGCCCAGGTCGAACGGCGCGAACACATCACGGGGCATGCGGAGCTCCAGCGTTGCGGCGAAAATCGTAGGACAGTCGTCCTAGGGCGCCGTCACGCTAGGTCGCCTGTGCCCACCGTGTCAACGGCTTGACGATGTAGGACGGCTGACCTACGTTGTGGCTCTAGGACAGCTGTCCTACGACGGGAAGGGAATCACCGTGACCGCTGTGGCGACCCGTGAACAGATCGTGGCGGCCGCGGACCGGCTCTTCTACCGGCAGGGTTACGAGCGCACCTCGTTCGCGGACATCGCCAGGGCCGTCGGACTGTCGCGGGGCAATTTCTACTACCACTTCAAGTCCAAGGACGCGATCCTGCACGCGGTGATCGACGCCCGCCTGGCCGACATCCGGCGGATGCTGGAGCAGTGGGAGGCCGAGGAACCGACCCCGGCCGGCCGGATCATGCGGTACATCGAGATCGTGCTGACCAACCGCGCCGACATCCAGGACTACGGCTGCCCCGTTGGCACGCTGACCACGGAGCTGGCCAAGCTGGAGCACGCCATGCTCGGCCAGGCCGGCCGCCTGTTCACCCTCTTCCGCACCTGGCTGCGCGAGCAGTTCGCACTGCTCGGGCGCACCGAGCAGGCCGACGAGCTGGCGATGCACGTGCTCGCCTTCAGTCAGGGCGTCGCCGTCATGGCCAACGCCTTCCACGACGAGGCGTTCATCCAGCGCGAAGTCGACCGGATGCGCGACTGGCTGCACACCTACGAGAAATGAGAGAAAAGCATGTTCGTGGTCCTGCTCCGGTTCTCCGACAACAAGACCGCAGCCGGCGAGCACATGGCCGGCCACCAGGAGTGGATCAAGCGCGGCCTGGACGACGGGGTCTTCCTTCTGGTCGGCAGCATCAAGCCGGGCCTCGGCGGCGCGGTCCTCGCCCACAACACCTCGCCCGAGGAACTGCACGAGCGCGTCGCCGAGGATCCGTTCGTCGCCCAGGACGTCGTCACGGCGGAGATCATCGAGATCGCGCCGGGCGCGGTGGATGAGCGGCTGCGCTTCCTGCTCTAGCGGCACTGTTCTCCGGCCTCGACGGTGACCGGCCGCCACTCGGTTCCGCAAGGCGAGAGCAGGCGCCTCAAGCCCTCGCGGACCACGGCATTCGGTCCGGGCGCCGAACTGACCGGGGCGGCCACGAACTCGGCGGCGATCGCCCAGGGCGGCGGCATCCGGACGAGCCGATGATCTTAACGCGTCCTTGACGCTCCACTGTCGCGTTCTTGACGTAGCCTTTCGGACCGGTGAGCCGGGAAGTCTGGTCGGCACAGTGATCCGCCGTACCCTCCTGCGAAGGGCTTGCAGCCGTGCCGACTTCCACGTCCCCCGGGCCCGCACTAGCCATAGCCGGTGGCGGGCCCCGGCGCCAGGTCCTCTTCTTCGCGTTCGCGTTCGCCGTCATCGCGGACCCCGTCTCCTCCGTCGCCTACGCGATCGAGGCCGCGCTGCACGCCCTGCACGGTGACCTCGCGCTCCTGCTGCCGACCATGGCCCTGGTCGTCGGCCTGGTTGTCGTCGTCACCGCCAACTACTGGCAGCTGGTGCGGCGCTTCCCGAAGGGCGGCGGGGCGGCGGCCGCCGCCGGGCGCGCGTTCGGACCTCGGTGGACGTTCCTGCCGATCGGTGCCCTGGTCGTCGACTTCGTCCTGACGATCGGCATCTCCATCGCCGCCGCCGCCAGCGCGGTGATCGCCCTGTTCCCGGTCCTGGCCCCGGTGCGGATTCCGTTGGCCCTCGTGATGCTGGTGGTCGTGGCGGGCCTGACCTGGTTCGGGCACGGTGGCCGCCTGCTGTTCGCCGCGATGACCGCGGTGTTCGTCGTGGTGGCCGTCGTGGTGCTCGTCCTGGGCTTCGCCGCCCCGCACGCCACCGGCACCGCCGCCGCCCACACCGACCCGGGACGCTCGGCCGCGCTCGCCGTCGTGATGGCCTTCCCGGTCGCCATGGCCCTGGCCACCGGCGTGGAGGCTCCGTCCACCGCGATCGCGCAGCTCGGCCAGCTCGACGACACCCACCGCCGCCGCTTCGGCCGCGGCACCCTCGCCCTGCTGGTCGTCATCGTCGGCGGGCTGACCCTCGCCCTGACCGCCCTGGCCGTGAAGCTGCACATCGGCCTGCCCGGTGCCGACTCCACCCAGATCGCCGACATCGCCCACGCCGCCGCCGGCCCCGGCTGGCTCTACAGCGCCTTCCAGCTCACCAGCTCCCTGCTCCTGCTCGCCGCTGCCAGCTCCTCCTTCCAGGCCGGACCGGGTCTGCTGAAGGCCCTGGCCGGGACGGCCGACAACCCGGGCGTCCTGCCGCACGTGCTCGGCAGGACCAACAAGCACCACACCCCGTACTGGTCCGTCGTCGTCTACCTCGCAGCGGCCGCCGTGATCATCCTCGCCGCAGCGGGTCAGGAACAGGAACTGGTGCTGTTCTACGCCGTCTCCGTCTTCGTCAGCTTCCTCGTCGGCCTGCTCGCCATGAGCCGCTTCGCCCGCACCGAGCGCAAGCCGCTGGTCGCCGCGATCAATGCCCTCGCCGCCGCAGCCGTCGCCTTCACCCTGGTGGTGAACCTGCTGCGCGGCTGGCCGGTGCTCTCCCTGGTCGCGACCGTGCTGATCGGCGCGGGCCTGTACGTGCGCTGGGTGCGGGCCGGCAGCCCGAGCGGAATCGAGGACGTCGAGCGCCAGGCCGAAGCGCAGTGACGTGACGGACCGCGCAGGACCGCGCCCCGGGGACACCGGCTGCCACAGGGACGCGGCGGAGGACGGGGAACACGCCGAGCTCCGGCCACGGTCGGCCTTATCCCTGGACTACGTGACGATCGGCTGGCTGGCGGCCGGGATCAGCATCCTGCTCCCGGCCGCTGCGGACGGCTCCGCCGTGCTGCTCGGGGCTATCCGCTCGTGTCGCTGCTCGGCCTCGTCGCCCCCACGGCCACGGTCTGGTCGTCTTCCGACCCGGCGTCGCCGAGCGCGCCTGCGGTGGACCGCTGCCGCTCACACGGCTCCGGTGCCCGTCCTGCTGGCCCTGAGCGTGCCGACCGGTGCCGGTCGGGACGCCCCCGCTGTCGAACGGTGGTGGACCGGCGCGGCCGTTCTCGTCCTGACGGTACTGGCTGCCGGCAAGGCGCGCGCCCGTACCGGAAGGGGACGTGGCGCGCTCGCCCGCGCGAGCGGCCCGGCCCTCGCCCAGGCGACGGCCGCGCTCGCCACGTGGTCGGAGCAGTTTTTCACCACCGGACCTCCGGCCGGGAGCCTGATCTTCGTGGCCGGCGCCTGGTGCTCGGCCTGCCTCGCGCTCGGGTACGCCCGCACCGGCTGCCGACTCCGTTGAGTCGTCGTACTCGCACCCGGCCGGGCGGATGCCGACACTGGTTCGCCCGGTCTACGGCGAAGCCGCACACAGCGCGCCGTGGTGTGCCCGGAGGTCGGGTACGTGCGCGATCTCGGCGGCCGTCGCCGTGATGCCGCTGGGGCGTCTCCGCCACATCAGTGGCCGGCCGCGAGTTCTCCGCTGAGACGGCCGTGGAGCTCGGCGCTCGGGCTGTTGAGGCCGGTGATCTCGACCGCCTTGCCGCGCCGGGCGTACCTGGCCTCGATGGCGTCGAGGGCGGCAACGGAGGACGCGTCCCAGATGTGGGCCCGGCTGAGGTCGATGACGACGTGGGAGGGGTCGTTCGCGTAGTCGAACCGGCCGACGAGGTCGTTGCTGGAAGCGAAGAAGAGCTCGCCGGTCACGGAGTAGACGATCTGGTGGCCGTCGGGATCGGTGACGGAGGTGACGTCGGCGAGGTGGGCGACCCGCTTGGCGAAGACGACCATCGCGGTGACCGAGCCGACGACGACGCCGATGGCGAGGTTGTGGGTGGCCACGACGCACGCCACGGTGATCACCATGACGGCGATCTCGCCGGTCGGCATCCGCTTGAGCGTCGCGGGGGCGGCGGAGTGCCAGTCGAAGGTCGCGAAGGAGACCATCACCATGACGGCGACCAGGGCGGCCATCGGGATGTCGGAGACGACCGGGCCGAAGACGATGCACAGCACCATCAGGAACGCTCCGGCCAGGAAGGTGGACAGGCGGGTGCGGGCTCCGGACACCTTCACGTTGATCATGGTCTGGCCGATCATCGCGCAGCCGCCCATGCCGCCGAAGAGGCCGGTGACGATGTTGGCGATGCCCTGACCGATCGACTCGCGGGTCTTGTCGGAGCGGGTGTCGGTGATCTCGTCGACGAGCTTGGCCGTCATCAGTGACTCCATCAGACCGACCAGCGCCATCGCGAGGCCGTAGGGGGCGATGGTGGTCAGGGTGTCCATCGTGAACGGCACGTCCGGCAGACCCGGCACCGGCAGGGAGGACGGCAGCGCGCCCTTGTCGCCGACGGTCGGCACCGCGATCCCGGCCCCGACGGTGACGGTGGTCAGGATCACGATGGACACCAGGGGTGCCGGCACGACGGTGGTGATCTTCGGGAAGAGCACCATCAGGGCCAGGCCGCCGACGATCAGCGGGTACACAGCCCAGGGGACGTGACTCATCTCGGGGATCTGAGCCATGAAGATCAGGATCGCCAGGGCGTTGACGAAGCCGACCATCACGCTGCGGGGCACGAAGCGCATCAGCTTCGCGACGCCGAGCGCGCCGAGTCCGATCTGGAAGACGCCGGCGAGGATGACCGTGGCGACCAGGTAGCCGAGGCCGTGTTCGCGGTTCAGCGGGCCGATCACCAGGGCAACGGCGCCGGTGGCTGCGGAGATCATCGCGCGGCGGCCGCCGACGATGGCGATGGTGACCGCCATGGTGAACGAGGCGAACAGGCCGATCCTGGGGTCGACCCCGGCGATGATCGAGAACGAGATCGCCTCGGGGATCAGCGCGAGCGCGACGACCAGGCCCGCGAGGACCTCGGTACGCCAGACCTTCGGGTCGGACAGCCAGTCGGGCTTGAGGCCGCGCAGGTGAGCGGTCCACGAAGCAGCAGGAGAGGGCAAGGAACGTACCTGTCGTACTCGGGCGCACCTCTGCGGCGGGCCGGGGGCGAGGGAAGACGCGGAAGGACCGGGGCGGCACCCCGAGGGCGGCTCCGTGAGCATGGAGCCGGAAGTCAGACAGAACGGGGCGGGGCCCTACGCGCCAGCGCGGCCGAGCTTATGTCCCGGGGTGAAGCGTCACGGCGGGCAGGCGGCTGCGCCGGGCGTCGTGGGCTCGCGCACGCTTCTCTCCTGCGGGAATCGGATCTTCGCCGGGGTCTCGCCCCGACACGGCAGAGCGCGGGGCGGCGGGCAGCCCGCTGACTCCGCCGAAACCCTACCCTAACGTTAGGGTAGGGATCACCGGTGTCCGGGCGGGCCCCGACCGGAGCTGACGAGAACGGCCGGAGGATCACGTTCGTGGACGGCAAGCACATGCAGATCGGCGAGGTCGCCGCACGAACCGAGCTGTCCCTGCGCACCATCCGCCACTACGAGGAGACCGGCCTGGTCGTTCCCTCTGCCCGCTCCCAAGGCGGCTTCCGCCTCTACACCGAGAACGACGTCGCCCGCCTGATGGTCATCCGCCGCATGAAGCCGCTCGGGTTCACTCTCGATCAGATGCGCGACCTCCTCGATGCCACCGATCGCCTGGACACCGACGAGCAGCTCGACGGCGACGAGCGGGACAAGCTAATCGAGCGGGTGCGCGGCTTCGAGCACGACGCGCAGGACCGGATCGCTGACCTGCGCGTCCAGCTCGCCCGAGCCGAGGACTTCGCCGCCACCCTCCGCCTTAGGACCGAGACCGTCGGCCGCTGACGACGAGCGGCACTTCGCCGAGGTGTCGAAGCTCACGGGCCACCTACGGTGGCGTCCTCGCGGCGGCGGTGGGAGATGCAGTGGCTCGACCGGCCCGGCACATACGCGGTGACGGCCCGCTGGTCCCGGGCCGCCGGCCTACCGCAACCACTGTCTGACGGGCTCGGCCTCGCGCTGCGATTCGAAGACGTCGACGCTGCCGGCCACCCGGTGGACCTGCTGCTGACCAAACAGCGGCCGCAGCCAGCTCGGCCGCCACCTTCCGGTTCCCCGCCACTCCGCTCTGGCAGGGCCCTACTCCACCCTGCTGAACTACACCGTCGGCACGCGCAGAGGCGTGATCGCGGCCTTCCCGCCGCCCGGTGCCGCCGCGCTGCCAGCCGACCCGGTACTGGTCGGCCGGGCCTCGCAGGCTGATGGACCCTCGAATGTCCCCGGCCCCGCTCTCGACTCCCAGCTCGTTGCTCTTCGAAGCAAGCGGGGAGTTCAGCGAGCGAGGCCGCGGGCCGCTCGGTCCGGACCGCGGCGGGCCGAGGGCATCACCAGATTGCGGACGACAGGGCGAGGGCCACTCGTACTCCAGCTGTAGATCGTGACGTGCCATGGCCTTGGGTTGTGTGCCGCTGATGGAAACTCAGGTGGCCTCGGCGCTCCGCCTGGATAGAGTTGCGCCATGCCCGAGTTGAAGCAGCTGGATGCTGGCCATGCCCCGGCGGTCCTGGCCTTCGAGCTGGCGAACCGTGCTTACTTCGCTGCCTCGGTGCCCGACCGGGGCGATGAGTTCTACGACCAGTTCGCCGACCGGTACAGCGCCTTGCTGGCTGAGCAAGAGGCTGACATCTGCGCTTTCTACGTGCTGGTCGCCGAGGATGGCTCAGTTCTGGGCCGGTTCAACCTGTACGACTTCGAGGACGGCACTGCCGGCCTCGGTTACCGGGTCGCGCAGCACATCGTCGGCCGCGGCGTGGCGACCGCGACCGTCCGGGAGTTGTGCCAGCTGGCGGCGGCGCGGCACAGGGTGCGCACACTGCGGGCAGCCGCCGCCCACGCCAATGCCGCGTCCCAGAAGGTGCTGACCAAGGCCGGGTTCGTCCCGGTCGGCCCGGCAGACCCGGCCGACCTCGGCGGTGAGCCAGGCACCTGGTATCAGCGCGACCTGGTACTCCAGCCGTAGACCGCGATCTTGCCGATGGGCCGGCTGCGGGATGGCTGCGGCCACCGTTGACCATCGGTGTGTGAAGACTGAAGATCATGCGGTGGCCGCAGGTCACAGCGTAGACCCTGCTCGATGGCAAGAGGCGTTCGAGGGCCTGATGGGCCGGATCGCGGGCCGGTTCAAGCGGGTCGAGCCCCGACACCGGGTCCGGCGATTGGTGCTCGGGCTGCTGTCGGATCTGCCGCGCAAGAACTGCTGGACCATCGCCGAACGGGCCGGGGATACCAGCCCGGACGGCATGCAGCACCTGCTGGGGCGGCCCAAGTGGGACGCCGACGCCGTCCGTGACGACGTGCGCGGTTACGTGGTGGAGCATCTGCACGACGACCAGGTGGTGCTGGTGGTCGACGAGACAGGCGACCTGAAGAAGGGCACCGCCACGGTCGGTGTCCAGCGCCAGTACACCGGCACCGCAGGCAGTATCGAAAACGCCCAGGTCGCGGTCTACCTTGTCTACGCTGGCCGGCGCGGCCACGCGGCCGTGGACCGGGAACTGTACGTTCCGCGCTCGTGGATCGCCGACCCCGACCGCTGTCGGGCTGCGGGCCTGCCCGAGAAGACCTCCTTCGCCACCAAGCCGGAACTGGCCGCTCGCATGGTCACCGGGCTCCTCAACGCCGGCCACCGGGCCGCGTGGGTGGCGGGCGACGAGGTCTACGGAGGCAACCCGAATCTGCGGACCGCGCTGGAGGAACGCGGCACCGGCTACGTCCTCGCGGTGGCCTGCTCGCACGAAGCCACCACCAGCGCGGGGAAGTCCCGCGCGGACACCCTAGCCAAGAAGGTGCCCTGGCGGGCCTGGCAGAAACTGTCGGCCGAACACCGGGGCCAGCAGGTTGACATAGGCGTGGTCGGCGAAGAGCGGCACGGCCACATCGGTCAGTTCCTGCGCGGTGCGCAGGACGTCGAGAGTACTGCCGATCTTCGTGCCCGGCTCGTTGACCATCGTCAACAGGTCCCGCGCCCGGGCCCGTTCGGTCACGTCGATCATCAGGTGCGCCAGTCCGACCACCTCGTCGGCATCGTTGCGCAGCGCAACGACGGTGTCCGAGTACGTCCGGCTTCGGTCCGGCCGGTCGGGAAGGCGAACGCAGGTGTGGACTTCGGCGGCGACCAGCGCCTCACCAGTGGCCAGCACTCGCCGTTGACGCCGCTCGAAAGCCGCGAGGTCGAGCAGCCCGGCCGGCGCCACCTCCCGCATGGTATGTCCGGCGAAGTTGTGGTCGGGCAATCCCTCCAGGCGCTGTGCGTTCTGTGCGACGAAGCACTGCCGGGTGTCGAACACGGCGATGTGGAAGGGCGATTCGGTGAACAGGTCGTGCGTTGATCGTGGCGTAGGCCTCGGGCCCTTGGACCGGGAAGGTCGCTCAGGGCGTCGGGGAACAAGGCCTCGTGCATGTGGCACACCCACTCCGCGACTCGTGGAACTCGCCCGTGCCGAACCCCGGGAATCCCGCAGGTGCGCAGGGGGAAGGAGCGTCCCGGTCGAACCCATCGACCGGTCGCGATCCTATCGCTGAAGCATCTGCATCCCCGGGCTGTGACGCAGTCGTGTCGCGCGCGGCCGAAGGCGTGTCGTGTCCGTCAGGCAGCGGCCGGTGTGGGGGCCGCTTCCGATGTGGGCCCCATGTCCGCCGCTGTCCTCAGTCGATGACGATGGTCTCGCCGTTGACCGGAACCGGCTCCTCGGCCTTCGTCGGGCTTGCCCTCACCGACCCCTTGAGGAACTGGGCGAGGTCGATCCCGCTGGCGCAGCCGAGGAGTTCCATGCCCTCGACGACGTTGTCGGCGACGGTGCGGGAGAGCCTGCCCCTCGGCTGATCCCTTGGTCAAGATGGCGGCGGCCTCGGCGTCGCCCTCCAGGCGTACGGCGTCGGCGATGGCCGCGCTCGGCCTCGGCCTGCTTGACCCTGGGGCAGGGGCGTTCGCGTCGGGCGTGCGAGCATGGCCGGATGACTGCGAGTTCCCACGAGCCGGGCGAGCCGCACCGGGTGACGACACCGGTGCTGGAGGTCGCCTACCACCGGACCGGTGAGCGGCGCCGGAAGACCGACGTCCCGGTGATCCTGCTGCACGGCTTCCCCTACGACGTGCGGGCCTACGACGAGGTGGCCCGGCGGCTTGCGGAGGCCGGGCGGGAGGTGCTGACACCGTACCTCCGCGGCTTCGGGCCGACCAGGTTCCTGGCCGAGCAGACCCCGCGCAGCGGCCAGCAGGCCGCGCTCGCGCAGGACTTGGTGGAGTTCATGGACGCGCTGGGGATCGAGCGGGCCGTGGTCGCGGGCTACGACTGGGGCGGGCGCGCGGCTTGCGCGGCGGCGGCGTTGTGGCCGGAGCGGATCCACGGCCTGGTGACGGCGGGCGGCTACACCGTCCAGGACATCGCCGGGGCGGTCGAACCGGCCGCGCCGGAGGCGGAGCACAACTTCTGGTACCAGTACTACTTCCACTCGGAGCGGGGCCGCCGGGGGCTGGAGCGCAACCGTGAGGAACTGTGCCGGCTGCTCTGGCGGTTGTGGTCGCCGACCTGGCCGGCCGCCGAGGAGGCGTTCGCGGCGTCGGCGGTCAGCCTGCACAACCCGGACTTCGTCGAGGTGTCGGTGCACTCCTACCGGCACCGGTACGGACTGGTGGAGGGCGACCCGCGCTACCGGGCGCTGGAGGAGCGGCTGGCCGCCCGGCCGCCGATCGAGGTGCCCACGGTGGTGCTGGTGGGCGGCGACAACGGGGTGATCGCGCCCGCCGACCAGCTGGGGACGGAGCGGTTCACCGGGCCGTGCGGAGTCAGGACCCTGCCGGGGGTGGGGCACAACGTGCCGCAGGAGGCGCCGGAGGCCTTCGCCGAGGCGGTGCTGAGCCTGGGGTGAGCCCGTGGCCGTGAGCCGTGAGCCGTGAGCCGTGAGCCGTGAGCCGTGGGGCCGGGCCGGACTGGCCCGCGCCCGGCCCCACGTCGTTCCGTCACTAGCCGTGCGTCGCGCACTTGTTGGCGCTGTTGGACCACAGGCCCTGGAGGTCGAAGGTGCCGCTGCTCAGGGTGACGTAGGCGTCGAGGTTCTGGCACTCGTCGCCGATCTCGCCGCCGCCGCCGTTCCAGCCGATGCTGGGCCAGAAGTCGGTGACGGTCTCGGCGTACTCGTGGGTCTCGGTGGACTCGATGCCGGAGAGCATCCGGCCGTCCGTGAAGGTGGTGCAGGCGCCCGCGCCCATGTCCGGGATGTACGGCAGGTTGGTGTACGCCAGGTTGCCGTAGGAGCTGCTGGTCTTGTCGTGCCAGGCGCAGAAGCCCGAGCTGGGGAAGCCGTCCGGGTGGGTGCCGGTCGGGGAGACGACCACGTACTGGGCGTTGAGGTTGGGCGCCTGGGTGGTGTTGCCGAAGTGGGCGGCGGCCTTGCCGGCCTCGGCGGCGATCTGGGTGCTGGTGGCGTTGGCGGGCGCGGCGGCGGTCTTGTCGAACCAGACGCCGGCCAGCGGGGAGGAGGCCGGGTGCTGGACGTGGACGCCGTTGGTGCCGCAGCTGGTGGTGCCCTTGGCGACGCCCTCGCAGTACTGGCTGAGGATGGTGCCCCAGGTGTCCTGGCTGCCGTAGAGGCCCTTGAACATGTTCTGCATGTCGGTCGCGACCCCGGCCGGGTCGGCGGACCACTGGGTGCCCCAGAAGACCAGGTACACCTTGGGGGTGGGGGACACCACGCCCTGGGTCGCGGCGGAGCGGACCGAGAGGGTGTTGCTGCTGGTCGCGGCGTGCTGCCCGGCGGCGCCGGGGTGGAGCGGCTTGGCCCCGAAGTGGGCTGTGGCCGGGGCGGGTTGGGCCTCGGCTCCGGTGGCCAGGGTGGTGGTGCCGAAGGCGGCCAGGGCCAGCGCGGTGAGGGTGTGGGCGGCGGCCTTGAGGGGTGTGCGCATGCGTCTGCTCCCGAGTGTGAGGGGGTGGGAGGTTTGTCCGTGCGGGTCGAGCCCGGACACCACACCAACTCGGCGGTGGCTCCGTCCAGATGGCGGACACGGCGGCGCGAAGCCTTTGCCGTGCTCATACCAAGTCCTTGTCGGCGGCAGGCCGATGAGACGCCGGTGAAGCGTTCGGCGCACGGGACCGCACTGCGGCTACGAGTCGTCGGTGCGGTAGTCTCGGTCGCCTCCAGCCGGGTTCCGCACGTCTTGAGCAGGACAAGGGAACGAGCCTGAAAACCGAAGCCACAGCTGACGACCCGGATCAGGGAACGGTTGTTGCCAGTCCCTTCCGACTGCCGGCCTTCCGATGGTTCTTCACCGGACGGCTGGTCTCGCTGCTCGGCAGTGCGATGACTCCGGTGGCGCTTTCCCTCGCCGTGCTCAACGCGTCGAACAGCGCCGGCGACATGGGTGCGGTGCTCACCGCCAATACCGTTCCACTCATCGTGTTCACCCTGGCCGGCGGTGTGGTCGGGGACCGCTTCCCGCGACGACTGGTACTCCTCGCGTCGAATCTCGGGGCCGGCCTGACGCAGGCCGTCGTCGCGTTCCTGCTGATCTCCGGGAACTACGACCTCGGTTCGCTGATCGTCCTGGAAGCCGTGAACGGAACGATGGCGGCCTTCACGAACCCGGCGCTGCGCGGCATCGTTCCGGACATCGTCCCCAAGTCGCAGATCCAGCGCGCGAATTCGGCGCTGGGATCGACCAAGAACGCGACCAAGGTGCTCGGGCCGACGGTCGCCGCCACCATCGTGGTGGCCGCCAACGGCGGCTGGGCCATCGCCGTCGACGCCGCCACCTATGTCGTCGCGGCGGTCTGCATGTTCCCGATCGGCGTGCCGGGCAACACCCCGCCCCGCAAGGCCGGCGCCCTCGTCGCCCTCCGGGAGGGGTGGACGGAGTTCAGGTCCAGGACCTGGGTCTGGACGATCGTCGCCTCGTTCGGCGTCGCGAACTGCATCCAGGTCGGCATCTGGACGGTCCTCGGACCGCTGATCGCGAAGGAGCGGATCGGCGAGACCTCCTGGGGCCTGGTGCTCAGCGTCAGGGCCGTCGGCATGCTGCTCATCGCGATGGTGATGTACCGGGTCACCGTGAGGCGCCTCCTGCCCGTGGCACAGCTGTGCGCGAGCCTGGTGGGCCTTCCGCTGATCGCCCTGGGGCTGGTGGCGAACCCGTACTGGCTCGCCGCCACCGCGTTCGTCGCGGGTCTGAGCCTCGGGCTGTACAGCATCGCCTGGGAAACCACGCTCCAGGAGAACATCCCGAACGACAAGATCGCCCGGATCTCCTCCTACGACAATCTCGGGTCCTTCATCGCCATTCCGGCGGGGCAGCTCTCGGCCGCGCCCATGGCGAATGCCTTCGGGGCGTCCCGGGTCGCGCTGGTCGGCGGCTTCCTGTGGATCGCCCTCACCCTCTGCCCCCTCCTCGTCCCCTCCGTGCGCGGCCTGCGCCACGCGGTATAGGGCGGGGCAGCCCCGGCCGGGGAGCTGCGGAGCCTGCCGGGGCTGGGCTGAGCGGGTGCACCGCCGCACCGCCGCGCTGCGGGCGCACCGTCACATGGTCGGAAAGCGGACCGCCCGGTCGCCCGCTCGGGTGAGCGGGCGACCGGGCGGTCCGGGGTGGCGCGGCGTACGAAGCGACGCGTCGGTCAGACGGTGACCTCTTCGGCCTGGTCCGCCGGACGTTCGGCGGTGGCGGGGGTGTTCGCCCGCGACGCGTTCTCGCGCGGGGCGGGGAGCACGGCCATGATGACGGCGGAGATCACGATGGTCGCCGCCCAGGCGAGCCCGTACTTGCCGATCGGGGTGCCGGAGAGCGGGCCGGCGAACCAGTCGCACTTGGTGAAGGCGAGGCCGAAGAGCAGGGCGAGCACCCAGGCGACCATGGCCTGCCAGCAGAAGCCGCCCGTGTACCAGTAGCGGCTGTTGCGGCTGGTGTCCATCAGCGCGTCGGCGTCGTAGCGCACGGCGCGCGAGCGGCGGCGGTACATGTCCACCGCGTAGACGCCGATCCAGGCCGAGAAGGAGACCGCGAGCAGGATCAGGAAGGTGATGAAGGAGCCCAGGAAGCTCTTCGCGACCAGCATCAGCAGCAGGCCGCCGACCAGCGAGATCACGGCGTTGATGCTGACGGCCATGGCGCGCGGCAGCTTGACGCCCATGGTCTGCGCGGTGAAGCCGGCCGAGTACATGGAGAGGCTGTTGATCAGGAGCATGCCCACGATCGCGGTGAGCAGGTAGGGCACGGCCAGCCAGGTCGGCAGCAGGTCGCCGAGGAAGGAGACCGGGTCCGCGGCCTGCGCCAGGCCGGGGGAGGCGACCGCCATGACGGCGCCCATCAGCACCATCGGCACCATGACCAGGCCGGCGCCGGAGACCGTCACGCCGACGATCTTCTTGCCGGAGGCGGCGTGCGGCAGGTAGCGGGCGAAGTCCGGGCCGGTGGGGACCCAGCTGATGCCGCCGGCGGCGATGGTGCCGATGCCGGCGATCATCATCGCGGTGGTGCCCGCGGGCTTGGAGAAGACCTCGCTCCAGTTCATGGTCGCGATCAGGTAGCCCAGCACCAGGATGCTGAAGACCCCGAACAGGTACGTCGACCAGGTGTTGCAGACGTTCAGCGCCTTGCGGCCCATGCCGGAGACCAGGAAGGTGCAGGCGACGAAGGCGAACAGCGTGATCACGATCAGCGCGGTGTTGCTCTTCACGCCGAACATCAGGTCCAGGACGGTCAGCACGGCGTAGGCGCCGGTGACGGCGTTGATCGTCTCCCAGCCGAACCGGGCGATCCAGAGGATCGCGCCGGGGAAGAGGTTGCCGCGCACACCGAAGGTGGCCCGGGAGAGGGTCGCGCCGGGCGCCCCGCCCCACTTGCCGGAGACCGACAGCACGCCGACCATGCCGAACGACGCGAGTGCGGCGCACGCGGCGACGATCAGCACCTGCCAGAAGTTCAGCTGGTTGAACACGACCAGAGCCGCACCCATGGTGAGCAGCAGGACGCTGATGTTCGCCGCGACCCAGGTGGGGAAGAGCTCGCGGACTCTGCCCCGTCGCTCGTGGTCGGGGACGGGTTCGATACCGCGTGTCTCTATCGCGCCGTCGTCGGTGGCGGCGGTGGACAGGTTGCCCATGAGGGTGGCTCCGTGCGTGTGAAGCGGGAGAATCGGTCAAATGGAACATTTATGGAACTCTTCGCGCGTAGCGCGGGAGTTCGGCCATCCTACTTTGTTCCAGATGCGCCTGATTGCCGCGGTTGCCCGGCGCCGGCGGAGGCGGAGGCGAGGGGGCGGACGGGGTCGGCGGGCGGGGCCGCTCGGTCAGCCGATGAGGCCGAGGCGCGGGCCGCCCCGCTCCTGCAGCCGCCGGAGGAAGCCGAGCACCCCGGCGGAGCCGCCGGCCCAGGTGGCGCTCGGCCGGGCGAGCCCGGTGTCCGGGAACACCGGACGGGACGGGGTGCCGCCGCTGCGGCTCAGGATGATCGCGGCGACCGTCCGGGCGGCCGCCCAGAACTCCTCGGAGCCGTCACTGGAATCCGGCTCGGAGCCGGAGGTGGGCTCGCGGCCGGAGCCGTACGTGCCGCAGGCCGCCGCGACGTCCACCAGCAGCTCGCCGACGCCGGCCAGCCCGCAGCACTGGGTGACCAGCGGCATCCGCGGCGCGAGTGCGGCGCAGGTGCGGGCGGTCCGCCGGGCGAGGGCCAGGTACTCGGGTTCGCCCAGCCGGTCGGCGGCCCTGACCAGCACCGAGCCGACCCCGGCCAGGCCCCGGCACCAGGAGCCGTAGCGGCGGGTGGCCCCCGGGGCGGTGGCCCGGGCGAGGAGCTCCGGGGTGACGGCGGCGAGCCGGGCGCAGGCCCGCTCGGCCCGGCGCAGGGCGGCCGGGTCACCGCTGGAACTCGCGTACTCGAGCAGGAAGTAGGTGACACCCGCCTCGCCGTGGGCCAGCCCTTCGGCCAGGGCGGCGCGGCCGGGGGTGGCCGGGCCCGCGGGGGAGAGCCGGGCCCCGCCGGAGGCGAGCACCCGGGCGCAGTCGGCGGCGATGGCGAGGTGCCGCTCCCGGTCGCCGCCGCCGAGCCGGGCGGGGTCGAGCCGGCCGCCGCCGAGCCGGGCGGGGTCGAGTCGGGCGCCGCCGAGCCGGGCCAGCAGCAGGCGGCCGACGCCGATCCCGGCAACCCCCTCGATCAGGTCCGCCTCCGTCGGCCCGCCGTCCGGCCCCCGGGGCGGCAGGTCGTCGCCGTCGTCGGGGCCGGGCCCGGTTCCGGCCGCCGTGAGGAACAGCTCGACGCCGGTGCGCCCCGAGTAGAAGCCCGGCGACAGGCGCCGGGACCGCCCCGCCGTCCACCGCGCCAGGGCGTCGACGGCCGCGGGTACCCCGGGCCGGTGGAGGTGGTGCAGCAGCTCCAGGCCGAGGCCCGCGCTCCCGCCGTAGACGTCGACCGGGGTCGGAACGGCGGCGCGGGCGGCGAGCACCGGGTCGGCGATCCGCTGGGCCTCGGTCACGCAGTACGCGGTGGTGTGCTCGATGATCTCCGCGAGCAGGCCGTCATCGATCCGGAGAGGCGTGATCCGGGGAGCCGTGGTCCGGGGAGGTTCGGTCCGGGGAGGCGTGGTCCGGCACGGTCCGGCGGCCGACCGTCCGGTCCGGAGCCGTTCGGCGCCGGCGGCGCGTTCCACCGGGTCGGGGCTGGTCAACTCGGCGATCAGGGCCCGGAGTCGCCGGTGTTCCGCGCCGGGCAGTGCCCGGCCCAGGCCGGCCAGGGTACGGTCCCGGTTGACGGCGGGGTCGCCGTCGACGATCACCGGGTCCAGGCCGGTGGCGGCGAAGCCGAGGGTCGCGCCCAGCGCGTGGTAGTCGTCGACGGGCTGGGCGGGTTGGCCGGCCGGGCGTCGGACCGGGTCGCTGTAGCCGGGGGTGGAGCCGTCCGGGCCGGCGCCGTCGAGTGCGCTGATCCCGAAGTCGACCAGCCGGCAGCGGCCTTCGGCGTCCAGCGTGATGTTGTCGGGCTTGAGGTCGCGGACGACCACGCCCCGCCGGTGGATGCCGTCCAGCAGCCGGAGCAGCCGGGTGGCCAGCGCGGCGACCCGGTCGGGCCGGTAGGGGCCGTGCTCCTGGACGTCGCGCCGCAGGTCCCGGTCGCCGCAGCTGGTCATCACCAGGTACTCGTCGGAGCGGTGCCGGAAGGTGTCGAGGGCCCGGGGCACTCCGGGCAGGCCGTCGAGCGCGGCGAGGACGACGCGTTCGTGGCGCAGCCGGTCCCGGGCGTCCGCTCCGGTCTCGTCCTCGGCGGCGAAGGCCCGGGCCTGCTTGATCACCACCGGCAGCCCGGTGCCGAGGTCGACCGCCCGGTAGACGTTGCCCTGGGGCTTGCGCGCGATGCCGCCGGTGACCCGGTAGCGTCCGCCCAGGGCCGGGTCGGCGGGGGACGGCGCTCGGGCCGCCCGGCGCTCGAATGGGTCCTCGGCCCAGGGCGGGCAGCGGTAGGTCGCGGCGGCCAGCCCGTCGAAGAGCCGGCCGTCCGGGCCGATCATGACGGACTCCAGCCGCCCGGCGCGCCCGGTCCGGTAGTCACCGGTGAACGGCCCGTACCGGTAGTAGACGGGTGCGTCGGGAGCGACCCGCCGATCGCTGACGACCTGCGGCCCCTGCTGTCCGCGCAGCACCGTGACGAGTTCCTCGGCGAGTGCGACCGCGGTGCCCGGCGCCGGGTAGACGGTGATCGCCTTGCCGACCGAACCCGCGCTGCGCACCCCGGAGTTGAGCTCCCGCAGGACCTCCGGGCCGAGTGCCCACTTGGCGTGGCAGACGTACCGCGCCAGCACCGGCAGGGCGAGGGCGAGCACGGTGTCGAGTTCGCCGGGGCGGGCCGAGACGTGCAGCTTCCAACCGTGTTCCACCGCCGGCATCCGCGGGTCGGTCAGGTACGACCAGGTGTCGTCGGACCAGTCGCGGCGGCCGGCGATGGAACCGGTCACCGTCAGGAGTTGAAGTCGCAGGCGAGACGGGTGGTGGCGGTCACCCACGGGTCGGCGAGACACGCGGTGGCCTCGCGGTCGGCGCGGTCGTCGTCCTCGAACAGGATGGTCTCGTCGTCGATCACCAGCGGACCCGCGTCGCGGATCTCCTCGGTCATGGTTCCGGGCATGTGTCGCCTCCAGCTCTGGTCGTGCCTCCGGTGATGGTGCGGGACGCGGCCGGGTCGTACGCTCAGGCCCGAGCGGGCCGGGATCCCGAACCACGAAGGTAGGGAGGAACGTTCCGCCTGACAAGGGGTCAGGACGCATCAACTCCACTTCCCGCACACATTCGTGGAGGAGTCGTGGACATGCCGCCGGTCCTCGCGGCCGCCCGGTTCAGGAGCTGACGCCGACCGCGTGCCGGAAGCTCGTCGGGTCGGTGACCAGGTCCAGCATGGCCCGGGCGACGTCGGCGCGCGGGACGGTGGAGCCGGCCGGACCGGACTCGACGGCATGCCGGTAGCGGCCCCGGCCGGGCCGGTCGGTCAGCCGCGGCGGCCGGACGGCCGTCCAGTCCAGGTCGCTCTCGCGCAGTACGCGCTCCATCGCCTCCAGGTCGGTGTACACGTCCCGGAGCACCGCCCAGAGCAGCGGTCCGAAGGCCTTCGCGGTGAGGAGGGACTGCCCGGCCCCGGAGCGGTTGAGCGGCGCGGCGCTCACCACGACGATCCGGCGCACTCCGGTGGCCGCCATGGCCGCGACGGCGGCGCGGGCCGAGTTCGAGGCGGGCTTGAGCGGGTCCGTCCGGCCGGCCTGGCCGATGCCGGAGAGCACGGCGTCGGCGCCCGCGAGCACCGGCTCCAGTGAGGCCTGGTCCAAGGCATCGGCCCGGACCACGGTCAGCCGGTCGTGCCGGACGGGGAGGCGGGCCGGGTCGCGGACGGCGGCTGTGACCTGGTGTCCGTCGGCGAGGGCGAGGGTCACCAGGTGGCGGCCGATGCCGCCGGTGGCGCCCAGAACAGCGAGTTTCATGACCCCTCCGATGGGGTGGGTGAGTGCTCACTTCCTTCTTCTCCCCAGGGTGAGTGAGTGCTCACCCACCTGTCAAGGTAGGCTGATGGCCATGACGAACCAGGAGGCACGTGAGGACGAGCGGCCGTTGACCGGAGCGGCCCTGACCAGGGCGCGGGTGCTGGACGCCGCCGCCCGGCTGATCGGCACGGTCGGCCTGGTCCGGGCCACCACCAAGGAGATCGCCCGGGAGGCCGGCTGCTCGGAGGCGGCGCTCTACAAGCACTTCCGGGACAAGGAGGACATCTTCGTCCGGGTCCTGCGGGAGCGCGCCCCGCGGTTGGCCGCCGCCGTCGCCGAACTGCCCGACCGGGCCGGGCGGGGCACGGTCCGCGAGCACCTGGAGGCGGTGGTCGTGGTCGCCGTACCGTTCTACCGGCAGTCGTTCCCGATGGCCGGCGGGCTGCTCGCCAGCCCTGAGCTGCTCGCCGCCCACCGCCGCAAACTGGACAACTCGGGCCCGCACCAAGTCAGTTCACACCTGGCGGAGTACCTGCGGGCGGAACAGCGGCTCGGCCGGGTCGCCGCCGACGTAGACCCGGACGCCGCCGCGATGCTGCTGATCGGCGCCTGCTTCCACCGCGCCTTCCTGGAGGTGTTCTACGCCGGCGAGGGCCCGGCCGAGGCGCTGCGCCCGGCCGATCCGGACGAGTTCGCCACGGCGACGGTCCGGGCCCTGCTCGGCGGCGTCCAGGCCCCGGACGCCTGAGGCATTCGGCCGACGTCGCCGGGCGGGGCGGCGGTCCGGGCGGCGGTCCGGGTGGCGGTCTGGGGACCTGGCGTGGACCCCGGCCGGGCCGCCGAGCCGCAGCCGTTCCTCGGCCGACCGAACACCGTGTCCCCTCGGGCGGCAGCCCCGACTCCCCGCGGGTGCCCGCAGCAGGCCGAACTGCCGTGCCACCGGGGCGACATGGTCCTGCCGGCCGGTCGGCGCTACGGGCCGGGGGAGAGGTAGCGGCGGCCCGGTATCTGCTCGAAGATCAGGTTGGTGCGGGTCTGGGCCACCGCCGGGTGGGTGGTGAGGTGGTCCACGACGAAGTCGCGCAGGGCCTCGGGGCTCGCGACGCCGACGTGCAGCAGGTAGTCGTCGGAGCCGGCCATGTGGAAGACGGCCAGCACGCCGGGCAGGTCGGGGGCGGTGCCGCGGAAGCTCTCGTTCTGCTCCCGGGTGTGGGCGCGCAGTCGGACCGAGATCATCGCCTGGAGCGGCAGCCCGATCGCGGCCGGGTCCAGCTCGGCGCGGAAGCCGCGGATGGCGCCGCGGTCCTGGAGGGTGCGGACCCGGGCCAGGCAGGTGGAAGGGGCGATGCCGACGGCGGCCGCGAGGGCGTTGTTCGGGAGGCGGGCGTTGTCGGCCAGGGCCCGGATGATCGCCCGGTCGACGTCGTCGAGGGGTGCCCGGCGGGCCTGCGGATTGTTCGGCATGCCTGCCAGGATCCCAGTCCGTTCCGAAGATTCGCAAACCTGATCGAGCGATGTCCGAATGTTCTTCGGAGGGGCTTCCCCGGGGCGCTCGAAAGTTCCATCCTTACCGACGGTCGTCACCGGCACCGAGGGTGACGGCCGTCCCGCAGTCCCCCGCACCCCCCGGAGCGTTCCGTCCATGAGTCCGACCGCCTTCCCCACCGCCGAGACCGCCGTCGACCCCGGTCCGGAGCTGGACGGCGGCGACTTCGCCCTCCCCGAGGGCGGCCTGGACGACGACCACCGGCTGCGCGCCCTGGACGCCGTGGACGAGTACCTGACCCGCAAGCGCAAGCACCTGGTCGGCTACCAGGCCACCCAGGACATGCAGGGCACCGCGCTGGACCTCGCCCGCTTCCTGCCGAACAACATCAACAACCTCGGCGACCCGTTCCAGAGCGGCGGCTACAAGCCCAACACCAAGGTCGTCGAGCGGGCCGTGCTCGACTACTACGCGAAGCTCTGGCACGCCGAGCGCCCGCACGACCCGGCCGACCCGGAGTCCTACTGGGGCTACATGCTGTCCATGGGCTCCACCGAGGGCAACATGTACGCCCTGTGGAACGCCCGGGACTACCTGAGCGGCAAGGCGCTGATCCAGCCGCCGGCCGCGCCCTTCGACGCCGTGCGCTACGTCAAGGCGGACCCCGACCGGCGGAACCCGAACGCCCACCACCCGGTGGCGTTCTACTCCGAGGACACCCACTACTCCTTCGCCAAGGCCGTGGCCGTCCTGGGCGTGGAGACCTTCCACGCCGTCGGCCTGGAGAAGTACGCCGACGAGTGCCCGCTGGTCGACCCGGCGACCGGCCTGCGTACCTGGCCCACCGAGGTGCCCTCCCGCCCGGGCCCGTCCGGCCTGTCCTGGGACGGCCCCGGCGAGATAGACGTGGACGCCCTGGCCGTGCTGGTCGAGTTCTTCGCCGCCAAGGGCCACCCGGTCTTCGTCAACCTCAACCTCGGCAGCACCTTCAAGGGCGCCCACGACGACGTCCGCGCGGTCTGCGAGCGCCTGCTGCCGATCTTCGAGCGGTACGGGCTGGTGCGGCGCGAGGTCGTCTACGGCAGCTGCCCGCAGACCGGCCGGCCGCTGGTGGACGTGCGCCGCGGCTTCTGGATCCACGTGGACGGCGCGCTCGGCGCCGGCTACGCGCCGTTCCTGCGGCTGGCCGCCGAGGACCCGGCGTACGGCTGGACGCCGGAGGCCCGGCTGCCCGAGTTCGACTTCGGGCTGCGGCTGCCCACCGCGGCGCACGGCGAGGTGGACATGGTCTCCTCGATCGCGATGAGCGGCCACAAGTGGGCGGGTGCGCCCTGGCCCTGCGGCATCTACATGACCAAGGTCAAGTACCAGATCTCCCCGCCGTCCCAGCCGGACTACATCGGCGCGCCGGACACCACGTTCGCCGGCTCCCGCAACGGCTTCTCGCCGCTGATCCTCTGGGACCACCTGTCCCGCCACTCCTACCGCGACCAGGTGGCGCGGATCCGCGAGGCCCAGGAGCTCGCGGCCTACCTGGAGCGGCGGCTGGTCGCCATGGAGCGGGAGCTGGGCGTCGAGCTCTGGCCCGCCCGCACCCCCGGCGCCGTCACCGTGCGGTTCCGCAAGCCGAGCCCGGAGCTGGTGGCCAAGTGGTCGCTGTCCTCCCAGGACGTGGTGATGGTGCCGGGCGACGAGGCCACCCGGCGCAGCTACGTGCACGTCTTCGTGATGCCCTCGGTCGACCGGCCCAAGCTGGACGCCCTGCTCGCCGAACTCGCCGAGGACCCGGCGGTCCTGGGCGCGCGGTAGCGCCCGTCAGAGGTTGGTCAGCTGGTCGCCCTTGGCGTCCTGGAGCACGTGGTCGACGCAGACCGCGAGGATGACCAGGAGCAGGGCGTCCTGCTGGCTCATCACGTCGACGGCGTAGGCGTCGCGGATGGCGAACCAGCGGCGGGACACGTGCGCCAGGGTGGTGCCCTCGTGGCGTATGTCGAACTCGCGGTCCCACAGGTTGCCGTTGATCCGCAGCTTGCGGCCGTCGCCGAGACGGACCTTGAAGCGGTCGCCGAAGAGCTTGAACAGCTTCTTGCTGACCTTCGCGGTCGGCTGCCCCTCCTGCTTGATCAGCAGGGTGTGGTGGAAGGTGAAGGCCTTGCGGACGATGCTCGCGACGTGCTCGCCGCGGGTGTCCTCCAGGGCGAAGGTGCGGCGCAGCCGGAAGAACTTCCGGTTCACGCGGTAGAGCTTCTCCCGGTGCTCGGTCTCTATCCAGGCCTCCTCGTGGAAGGCGAACATGCGGTCGCGGACCAGGTAGCGCACTGTGGGTCCCCCCGTGGTGGATCCGCCGGCCCCCGTGGCGCGGCGCGGCCCAGAGCGTAGCGGCTGGTCAGCGCGGGGGTGGGGCAGGGGGTGCTGCTTTTACCGGTCCGCGACATTCCGCCGACACGACGGTGACGTCGAGGGTCTGTCCGGCAAGGTCCGCCGGACAGACCCTGGGCCCGCATCCGGGGTCGGGGGAGGGTCGGGGGTCGGGGGTCGGTCAGGCGATGCCCTGCCCGTCGATGTCCGCCCCCCACTGGTCCTCGCCGACGGCGCCCACGCAGTAGCCGCCGCCCTGCACGGTGCCGCCGGCCTCCTGGCACTGCTCGGCGGTGACGTCGGCCGGGAGCGCCCAGGCGGGGGCGGAGCCGGCGAGGAGGAGGACGGCGGTGGCGGCGAGCGGGACGGCCAGGCGGGTCAGGCGGGCCGGGGATGCAGTGATCATGCGCCTTACGAGACCACGCGCCGGGGGTGACGGCGAGTCAGGTGCGTCCATTCGCGGGCCCCGGGCCGTACCGGTCAGTGCGGCGGGGCCGGCTGCGGGGGCCAGGTGCCGGGGGCGAGGACGCCGAGGGCGTAGGCGTGGGCGACCAGGGCGGTCCGGTTGGGCAGGTGCCAGCGGCGGGAGAGGCGGGTGAGGTGGTAGTTGACGCCGTCCGGCGTGAGGCCGACCTCCTTGGCGATCCGGGCGGTGGTGGCGCCCCGGGCGGCGGCGGCCAGGATGCGGGCCTCGATCGGGCTGGCCTCGGGGCGCGGGGTCGGGACGGTCGGCGCGGGTCGGGTGGCGGGTTCGTCCAGGGCGCGCAGCGAGAGCAGCAGGTTCGGGGTCTGCTCCGGGGTGTCGCTGACGAGGTCGACGGTCATCTCGCCCTGCCGCTCGGTGCCGCCCGCGGGCGTCCAGGAGACCCCGACCGAGTACTGCGAGCGGCGGTGCAGCCGGATCGCCTCGGCGAGCGTCTGGAGGGACGTGCCGTCCCGCAGGGTGAAGTACTCCAGGATCCGGCGGTTGCGCAACTGCCCCGGCAGTCCGCCGAACTCGGCGGCCATCGCCCGGTTGACGATCAGGATCCGGCCGCCCCACTCGCACACCGCGATGGGCAGCGGGTTGTGGTCCAGCAGGCGCAGGGCCCGGTTGCGCCAGGTCACGGCGGCGTCCAGGCGGGTGTCCGGTGCCGGACCGCAGCCGTCGGTCGGTCGCATCCCTCGTTCTCCTCCCGCGGCAACCGCCCCCGGCAGATCCGACGGGTCGTGGGCAAGTCTCCGGATGCCGCTGGGACTACACAATCATGTAGTGATCGCCGCCCGGCGCGTCCGGCGAGGGCAGAGAGTGGAGATACCGAGAACTTTCGCCGTGGGAGGGACCTACCGATGACCGAAACCACGACCGAGGCCGTGCCGGCGACACCGAGCGGGGCCGTGAGCGTGAGCGATACCGCCGCGAACGTGCCCGCCGCGAACGTGACCGCCGCGAACGTGACCGCAGCGAACGTGACCGGGACCGCCGGGAGTCAGGCCGCACCCCGGGCCCTGGGCGTCCCGCTGGTGGACATCTCCGACCTGCCGCCGGTCAGCGTCCCGGTGCTGCGGACCATGGAACTGGCCAGAGAACACGGTTCGGCCTTCCTCCAGCGCCTGCACGGCCGCGAGGTCCTGATGGTCAGCAGCCTGGAGCTGGTGGAGGAGCTGGCCGACGAGGAGCGCTTCACCAAGGCCGTCGGCCCGGCCCTGGAGAACGTCCGCGAGTTCACCGGGGACGGCCTGTTCACCGCCTACAACGACGAGCCGAACTGGGCCAGGGCGCACGACATCCTGATGCCCGCCTTCGCGCTCGGCTCGATGCGCACCTACCACCCGGTGATGCTGAAGGTGGCCCGCCGGGTGATCGAGTCCTGGGACCGCCGCGCGGCCGCCGGGCTGACCGTGGACGTGCCAGGCGACATGACCCGGATGACCCTGGACACCATCGGGCTGGCCGGGTTCGGTTTCGACTTCGGCTCCTTCGACCGGGACGAACCCCACCCGTTCGTGGAGGCGATGGTGCGCTGCCTGGAGTGGGCGATGACCAAGCTCACCCGCGACCCCGAGCTGGACCACGGCGAGCGCGACGCCGCGTTCCGCCGGGACGCCGACTACCTGGCCGGGGTGGTGGACGAGGTGATCGCCGCCCGGGCCGGGAGCGGTGCCGAGGCCGGCCCGGCCGAGGACCTGCTGGGCCTGATGCTCGGCGCGGTGCATCCCGCCGACGGCAGCCGGCTGGACATGGAGAACATCCGCAACCAGGTGATCACCTTCCTGATCGCCGGCCACGAGACCACCTCGGGCGCGCTGTCCTTCGCGCTGCACTACCTGGCCAAGAACCCGTCCGAACTCCGGCTGGTCCAGCAGGAGGTGGACGCGCTCTGGGGCGACCAGGCCGACCCGGAGCCCTCGTACGAGGACGTCGGCCGGCTGCGGTACACCCGGCAGGTGCTCAACGAGGCGCTGCGACTGTGGCCGACGGCGCCCCAGTTCAGCCGGGAGGCGCGCGCGGAGACCCTGCTCGGCGGCCGGATCCCGGTCCGCCCGGGGACGCCGATCTTCGTGCTCACCCCGATGCTGCACCGCGACCCGGCCTGGGGCGACAACCCGGAGCTGTTCGACCCCTCCCGGTTCGACCCGGAGCGCGAGTCGGCCCGCTCGCCGCACGCCTTCAAGCCCTTCGGCACCGGCGAACGCGCCTGCATCGGGCGCCAGTTCGCGCTGCACGAGGCGACCATGCTGCTGGGCATGCTGGTTCACCGCTACCGGCTGATCGACCACGCCGGCTACCGGCTGACCCTCAAGCAGACGCTCACCATCAAGCCCGACGGGTTCACCCTGGCCCTCGCCCTGCGCACCCCGGCGCCGCCGGTCCGGCGCCCGCAGCCGGCCCTGAGGGCCGGGACCACCGAGTCGGCCGAGCGCGCCGGGCGGGTCCGCCAGGGCACCGGCCTGCTGCTCCTGCACGGCTCCAACTACGGCGCCTGCCGCGACTTCAGCCGCCAACTCGCGGACGCCGCCGCCGAACTGGGCTGCGACACGGAGACCGCCGCGCTGGACGCCTACGCCGACGGGCTGCCGACCGATCGGCTGGTGGTGATCACGGCCGCCTCGTACAACGGCCAACCCACCGACGACGCGGCCGAGTTCGTCCGCCGGCTGCGCGAGGCCCCGGACGGCTCGGCCGACCGCGTCGAGTACGCCGTGCTCGGCATCGGCGACCGCACCTACGCCGCCACCTACCAGCGGATCCCCACCCTGATCGACGAGCGGCTCACCGCGCTCGGCGGCACCCGGCTGCTCGACCGCGCCGAGGCCGACGCCTCCGGCGATCTCGCGGGCACCGTACGGGAGTTCACCGAGGCGCTGACCGGGCTGCTGCTGGCCCGGCACGGCGACGCCGACGCCGTGACCCCGCCCCGGGAGGAGGCCGGGTACACGGTGACCGAGCTGGTCGGCGGCCCGCTGCACGCGCTGGCCACCCGGCACGGCATGAGCGAGCTGACCGTCACCGCGGTCGGCAGTCTGACCGACCCCGGGTACCACCGGGTCAAGCGCCTCGTCCGGCTGGCGCTGCCCGAGGGCGCCGAGTACCGGACCGCCGACCACCTCACCGTGCTGCCGGCCAACGACCCCGCCCTGGTCGAGCGCGCCGCCAGGCTGTTCGGCGCCGACCCGGAGACGATGCTCGGCATCGTCGCCCACCGGCGCACCGGCCTGGCCGTCGACCGACCGCTCACCGTAAGGGAGTTGCTCACCCACCAGGTCGAGCTGCAGGACCGGCCGACCGCCGAGCAGCGCGCCACGCTGGCGGCGCTCAACCCCTGCCCGCCCGAGCAGGCCGCCCTGCGCGCGCTGCCCGCCGACGACCCGCGCACCCTGCTCGACCTGATCGAGGACCACCCGGCGCTGCGGGAGGCGCTGAGCTGGCCGGTGCTGCTGGAGCTGCTGCCCCCGATCCGGCCCCGGCACTACTCGATCTCCTCCTCGCCCGCCGCCGCGGCTGCCTCCTCGCCCGCCGGGCAGGAGGGCGGCGGGCGCGAGGTCGACCTGATGGTCTCGGTGCTCAACGCGCCGGCCCGCTCCGGCCGGGGCACCTACCGGGGCACCGGCTCCGGCTACCTGGACCGGCTGGCCGTCGGGGACACCGTGCTGGCCAGGGTGCAGCCCTGCCGGGAGGCGTTCCGGATCGACCACCGCACCCCCGTGGTGATGATCGCGGCGGGCACCGGACTGGCGCCGTTCCGCGGCGCCGTCGCCGACCGCCGGGCGCTGCGGGCCCAGGGCGCCGACCTCGCCCCGGCCCTGCTGTACTTCGGCTGCGACGCCCCGGACGCCGACTACCTGCACCGGGCCGAGCTGGAGGCGGCCGAGCTGGCCGGCGCGGTCTCGATGCGACCCGCGTTCAGCGAGCGGCCGCAGGAGGGGCGGCGCTTCGTCCAGGACCGCATCGCGGCCGAGGCGGCGGAGGTCTGGGAGCTGCTCGCCGCCGGGGCCGAGGTGTACGTGTGCGGCGACGGCGCCCGGATGGCGCCGGGCGTCCGGGAGGCCTTCCGGGCGCTCTACCGGGAGCACACGCCGGGCGCGGACGAGCAGCAGGCCCAGGACTGGCTGCAGGGCCTGGTCGAGGCCGGCCGCTACGTCGAGGACGTCTACGCGGGCTGAGCGCCCGCCCGCGGTGACCGCACCGCACGGCCGTCCGCCCGCCGCACCCCTGAGGTGCGGCGGGCGGACGGCTGTTCAGGGTGCGGCGGGGGTGGCTGTTCGGGCGTCAGTAGACGTGGACGTCGTACGTGGTGAGTGCCGCGTTCACCGGCTGGAAGAACGTCGTCCCGCCGGAGGTGCAGTCGCCGCTGCCGCCCGAGGTCAGACCGAGCGCCTTGGTGCCCTCGTACAGCGGGCCGCCGGAGTCGCCCGGCTCGGCGCAGACATTCGTCTGGATCAGGCCGCGGACGACGCCGCCGCCGGTGTAGCGCACCGTGGCGTTGAGCCCGGTGACGCGGCCGCTGTGGGTGCCGGAGGTCGACCCGGTGCGGGTGACGGACTCGCCGACGTACGCGTTGGGGGCGGAGGTGAAGCCGCCGGGGTGGTCGAGCGCGCCGTTGTCGTAGCGGACCAGGGCGTAGTCGTGGCCGGGGAAGGTCGAGGCGACGGTCGGCCCGATCAGGGTGCTGTGGGCGCCGTCCGCGTACCAGGTGGAGGCGACGTTCCCGCAGTGCCCGGCGGTCAGGAAGTAGTGGGTGCTGCCGCTGACCACGTTGAAGCCGAGCGAGCAGCGGTACCGGCCGCCGTAGACGGCGTCCCCGGCGGCCAGCAGCGGGGTGAACCGCCCGGGGACGCGCTGGATGGTGAGGGTGGGCGCGTCGGTGCCGACGGCGCGCGCGATCCTGGCCAGCTCGGCCGGGGGGACGGTGCTGTCGGCCGTCACCACGACCCGGCCGGCGTCCTCGTCGACGTACCAGGCGGTGCCGTCGACCCCGGCGTTCTCGACCGCGTCGCTCACCGAGGCGAGCTGCTCGGCCGTGGCGGTCCGGGCGGGTGCGGCGGCGGCGCCCGGCACGGCGACCGCGGTGGCGGTCAGCAGGCCGAGGGCCACGGCGAGCAGCCGGCCGGGGCGCCCGGCGCCGGTGCGGGTGGTGCGGGCGGTCCGGGGGGTGTGGGGGGTGTGGGGGGTGTGGGGGCTGCGGGTGGTCCTGCGCATGGTCCTCACCGGGCTCCTCCTGGGAGTGCGGGGCCCCGGCGGGTTCGGGGCCGTGAGGCGCGGTCAGGCGGTGGGCGGTTCCGGCCGGTGCTCTCCGGAAGCACGACGGGATGATCTGCCCCTGACAGGCGCTGTCCGGAAGTATGAGGAAAGGGACGGTTCGGTACAAGCTTCCTGACGTGGTGTCGGCCGGCCCACGAACGGTCCGGGGGACTCGCGGGTCGTTCGTGTCGTCCGTACGGACCCGTACCCCGAGGTGGGGCCCGCCCCGGGGCCGCGGGCCCGGGGCGGCGGAGTACGGGGGCACCGGCCCGGCGTGCGGGGGAGCCGGGGGCGCGCGGCCGTCAGGCGCGCAGCAGGGCGTCGACCCGCGCCGCCACCGCCAGCAGGGCCCGGTCGGCCAGCCGGGGCCCGATCAGCTGGACCCCGACCGGGGCGGAGCCGTCGACCGGGAGCGGGATCGTCACCGAGGGCAGGCCCGCGGTGGCCGCCGGGGAGGTGTTGCGGATCAGGGTGTGGAAGGTGGGCACGGCCCGGCCGTTGAGCGGCAGGCTGTCCTCGTACCGGCGCAGCGGCCGGGCGCATACCGGGACGGTGGGGCTCAGGACGGCGTCCAGCCCGTGCGCGCCGAACAGCTCGGCGTAGGCCTCCTGGAGCGCGCGGCGCGCGTCCAGCGCCCGGCGCAGGCCCTCGGGGCCCGGGTACCCGGGGGCGGTGGGCAGGGCGGTCGCCCCGAGCAGCGCCGCGATGTCCGGGTCGGCCACCGCGGCGATCACCTCGGCGGAGCCGATCCCGGCGCGGTGCTCGTCGAGGTAGCGGCCCAGGGCGGCGGCGAACTCGCCGAAGACCAGCGGGAATCCGATCCGGGCGTCGGCCTCGGCCAGTTGCGCCGTGTCCACCGGGACCCACTGCGCCCCCGCCGCGGTGAGCCGCTCGACGGCGGCCTCCCAGCCGGCCTGGACCGGGCCCTCCAGGTCCTCGGCGAACACCTGCCGGGGCAGCCCCAGCCGCAGCGGCCGCCCGGCGGCCCGGGGCCCCAGGGGCTCCGCGGGCTCCCCGGTGATCAGGGCCTCCCCGGTGATCAGGGCGTCCCCGGTGACCAGGGCGTCCAGCGTGCTGAGCCGCTCCAGCGAGCGGGCCATCAGCCCGGGGGTGTCCCGGGTGGTCGACAGCGGGGTGACCCCCGTCGAGGAGTAGCGCCCGGCGCTGGGGCGCAGCCCGTAGATCCCGTTGAGCGCGGCCGGGATGGTGACCGAGCCGCCGGTGTCGGTGCCCAGCCCCGCCTCCGCCACGCCCGCCGCCACCGCGGCCGCCGTGCCGCCGCTGCTCCCGCCCGCGAACAGGGCCGGGTCGGTGGCGTTCCCGACGGCCCCGAAGGTGTGGTTGCACGAGGTGGCCCCCAGGGACAGCTCGTGCATGTTGGTCTTGCCCAGCACGATCGCCCCGGCCGACCGCAGCGCCGCGACCACGGGCGCGTCGGCGTCCGGGACGAAGCCGCTGAGCCCGGGCGTCCCGGCGGTGTTGGGCAGGCCCGCGACATGGATGTTGTCCTTGACGACCAGGCACCACGGCGCCGCCCCGCCCCGCTCGTCCCGGCGGTCCGCCGCCGCGAGCGCCCGCTCGGCGTCGAGCGTGATGAACGCGTTGAGCTGCTCGACGGCGGCGGCCCGGTCGAGCGCGGCCGACACGAGCGCCCGCGCGGGCCCCCGGTCCGTGGTCTCGGGCTGGGCCATGGCGGGTCGGCTCCTCCGTGCTCGCCCCGGGCCCGCCCACCCGCGGCGCGGGCGTGACCGGGTGACGGGTGGTCACACCGTACCGGGCCGCCCCGGCCGGGAGGTGCCGGGGGCGTCGGGCGGGGGCGTCGGGCGGGCGGCTCAGCCGCGCGACTGTGCGGCCTGGGCCTGCCGGGCCTGGGAGGCCGCGCCCCGAACGGGCCGGGCGGCGGTGCCCTGGTCGGCGTCGTACCAGCCCTTGCGTTCCGGCTACGGCTACGGGCAGAACTGGATGACGGCGTGGCGGCCGTCGGTGCGCCACGGGGTGGCGGTCGCGTCGAGGCGGGTGACGGTGTCGGCGTCCAGGCCGACGATCACATCGGACTTCAGGGTGCGGAGGGCCGCCACGGGGGTGGGGAAATGGCCAGCGGTGTCCCGGAACGGGGTGGTCGGGGGCCAGAGCCGGTCGCCCACCAGGCGGCGGTAGTTGAGGTCGCCCTTGAGGATCGTCAGTGCCGCGCCCGCGAGTTCGGCCCGGAGGCCGGCGGGCAGGTCGTGGTAGGGGAGTGGCGCGCAGAAGAACGGGTGGGTGCGGATCACGAGCGAGCCGCCGCCCATCGCCCGCCACAGCCGGCTGCCGACGGCCGCTGCCGTCGGTGACGGCGCGGAGCGCAGCCGGGCGAGGGAGGCCAGGACGTCGGCCGTGGTCGCGTCGGACACGAAATACGGCTGCGGCTTCACGTAGAGGACCACCTCGGCGGCCAGGCCGCCGGTCAGCAGGTGGTCGATCAGCACGAGGTCCGGGAGCAGCTCCCGGCCGGCGTTGTCCGCGATGAGACAGACCCGCCCGCCGCCTTCGCCTCGCCGTAGCCCGGCCCAGATCCGCGCGCGGTCGTCGGCGAGCAGTTCGGCGGCGGCCGGGGCGCCGGGCCGGGCCGTGAGCTGGAAGCTGAGGTCGGCGCGGTTGCCCCACAGCGCGGAGGTCAGCAGCGCGTCCGCCCGGCGGGTCGGCGGGAGGGCGTCCAGCTCGCTCAGCGCCGCCAGTTCGCCGTCCACCGTGGCCCCGGCCAGCTCGGCGTCCTTGAACGGCGCGAACGGGTCGATGCCCTGCCAGGCGCCGGGCCGGAAGTACCCGGTGGCCTCCAGCAGCCGGCGGTAGAAGTAGCTCTCCGCCCACAGGAACGGCGCCTCGCCCCACGGCCTGCCCCACAGGCCCGCACCCCACCGCCGCCACTCGGCGGCGTCCGCGGCGTCCTCGCCCAGTGGCTCCAGGACGCCGCCGGTGCTCTCCGTCAGCAGCCGTTCGACCGCCGCCCGCTCGACCGGGCCGTACGGCAGGGCGTCGAGGACCTGCCGGACGAGCCGGGGGTGGCGCTCGTGGAAGACGGCCCGGGCGAAGGACCCGGGGACGTCACTGCGGATCACGGGGGCGTGCGACACGGGCTCGTTCTCCTGGTCGTACGGGTGGGCGGGGCTCGGCGGCGGCCCGGGTCGGCCGCGCGCATCCAGCCGAGCGTAGACGATCACGGGGCGGGGACGGGCGGGGGCGAGTCGGAGGTCAGGGCCGGACGAGAAGTCAGCGGAGAAGTCTGAGGAGAAGGTCGGAGCAGAAAAGTGTTATCCGACCGCCCGTCGAGCGCTCTCCTGGGCGTGGGAACGAACGCGCAAGGCCGCGGCAGAGGGTGTGCGGCCGGCACGCGGGGTTCGAGATGGGGCGCTCCGCGCGGAGGACGGGAGTCTCCGGCCGCGTTCGTTCCCACGGTGCCCGGCCGGATCGTCCCGTCCGTCCGGCGCCGCCCGGCGGTCCGTACGCCACCCCCACGGAAGCGGACCGCCGGGCCCTCTCCCGGGGCTCGTCAGGCGCGGTGGAGCCGCCAGACCAACTCCTCTCCGGTCTCCGCCGGGGCGATGGCCTCGGACGGGCGGCGCAGGTGCTGGGTGAAGCCGAGCCGGGCCGGGACGGCGCCGCTGGCCCGGTTGGCCGGGTCGTGGACGATCTCGACGAAGGCCACGCCGGGGAGCCGGAAGGCCTGCTCGGTGAGCGCCCGGGCGGCCCGCGTGGCGATGCCGCGGCCGGTGGCGGCCGGATGCAGCCAGTAGCCGATCTCCCGGCCGTCCTCGGGGGTGTCCGCCCGCCGGAACAGTCCGCAGGCGCCGACGATCGCCCCGTCCAGCAGGATCGCGTAGGTGAAGTCCGTGCCGCTCTCCCACAGCGCCGACCGCTCGGCCAGGAACTCGGTGGTCTTCGCCGGACTGTGCTCGGCGACCCACGGCATCCAGGGCCGCAGGTGCTCCAGCGACTCCTCGATGACCCGGAAGAATTCGGGGAGGTCCGCCTCGCCGCGAAAACGGCGCAGCGTCACCTCACCCAGGACGATTTCCTGCTCAGCCGGCTCCATCCAGGGATGATGTCCGCCCGCCCGATGCCCCCGCAACGGAATTCCGGTGCCGGCGCAGCAGGTACAGCAGGGCACCGACGCCGGACGCGACACCGGCGATCACCACCAGCGAGGCATCGGCGATGCCCACCATGGCGAGGTCGAACCGCGGGTTCTCCGCGATGTCGGTGAACTCCGGCTCCACCAGGCCGTCCGGGTCCTCGGTGACGGAGACCCGCTCGCCCACCGTGTCGCCGGACCCGCACCTGACGGACTCGGTGCGCCCCGGGGCGCCGTCGTAGCGCACGGCGCACGAGTAGCTGGTGGTCTTGCCGTGGCTCACCCGGACGTCGGCGACCGTGCCCGGATGGGTCGTGCCGCGCATCGACAGCACGGTGGACTGGGCGGTGTTCATGCTCATCAGCGGCACCGCGAGCAGCGGCGCCAGCAGCAGTGCCAGCGCCAGACACCGCAGCGCCGTGGGCTGGCAGAGGCACAGCACGGCGTAGATCAGGCCGATCCCCCCGGCGAGGACCAACGCCAGCGACGGGACGAGGAACCACGCCCCGAACGCCCCCAGCGCCCCACCCAGCGGCATCAGCACGGCCGCCGCCGGGATCCACAGCGCCGTCGACAACGGCCGCCGCGGCCACGGCACGTCGTTCTTCCCCCGCTTCTCCGGCCGGGCACCGGCCCGGCCGTTCCGGCGGTGCGACGGCCCGGCAACCGGCGTCCCGGGCGTCCCGTAGTGCGTCATGGCGGCAGATCCTGCCAGGTCAGCCCCGGAACGGCCGGAGCCGGGGGACATTCCTTTGCCGGAGCGGGCCGCTTGTGGAGGTCACCGGTGGAAGCGGTGGAAGCCCGTCACACCGCGAGGACCGCGAGCGGCACCTGGCGCGCCCGCACCCGGCGAGCGGCGGCGCAGCCGGCCGACGGTCTGTCAGAGGGGCCGGGCATGATCGGGGACAGGCCGAGGAACGGAGAACCAGGTCATGGGGTGGGGCACCGGACAACGAACCGCGCGGGCCGGTGCGCCGTGCGCCGCCGCCGGATCTGCCGTGGCCGGGAATACCCACTGGTACGGAGGAGAGACGATGGACCTTCCGCGGTTGCGGCTGTGGCTGGGCGCAGACGGGAGCTGCCTGCTGCAGCTGGAGATCAACCCGGTCGACACCCGCGAACTGGTGCGCCGGTTCACCGAGTTCCACGCCGCGCTGCGCTCGGCGGGCGGTGCGGGATGAGGGTGCTGCTGGTGGATGCGGCGCCGGGGGAGTTGCTCGACCGGGAGTTGGAGCGGATGGTCGGGCACGGGCTGGCCGTCACGCTGAACCTGCGGCGGGTGGCGGATCCGGCGGGTGCGGCGGCCCGGTGGGGGGAGCGGGTGGAGTTCACCGATGTCGACCCGTTCGACGAGGCGGCGCTGATCGAGGAGGTCGTACGGGACGGGCGCGGGTACCAGGCGGTCAAGTCCCGGGCGGGAGTGCCGCTGCGCGCCGCGCTGCTCGCGGCGGCGACCGACCGGGCGCTGGGCCACCGGCTCCGGGTGATCGGACGGGCCGGGGCGGGCACCGACCACGTCGACCTGGCCGCCGCCGCGCGGCACGGGGTGGCCGTCACCCACACGCCCGGCTCCAACGCGGACGCCGTCGCGGAGTTCGCGCTTGCCCAACTGCTCGCCCTGACCCGAGGCCTGCTTCCGTACAACGAGGCTTCGCAGCAAGGCCGTTGGAGTGCGCCGAGCGAGCCCGCGGTCGAGCTGTCCGAGCTGACCCTGGGGATCGTCGGGCTGGGGCGGATCGGCTCGGCGCTGGCTCGACGCGCCACGGCGCTGGGCATGACCGTCCAGGGCTACGCGCCGCGTTCGACGTCCCACCCGGCGGTGCGCCTGCTCGACTCCCTCGACGTACTGCTCGCCACCAGCGATGTGGTGTCCCTGCACGTCCCGCTCACCCCGGGCACCGCCGGGCTGATCGGCCGGGCGGAACTGGCGCGGATGCGGCCCGGGTCGATCCTGCTCAACACCGCCCGCGGCGGCATCGTGGACGAGCGGGCCCTCGCCGACGCCCTGCGCGATCCGCACCGCGCACCGGCGGCGGCCGCCGTGGACACCTTCGCCCATGAGCACGCCGCCTTCGCCTCGCCGCTCTTCGGGCTGCCCAACGCCCTGCTCACCCCGCACGTGGCCGGGATGACGAGGCGCGCCATGGCCGAGGCGGCGCTGCGCTGCGCGGACCACGTCGCGGCGCTGCTCGCGGGGCGGCCGGAGGGCGTCCCGGTGGTGTCGCCTCATCAGGGGCTCGGCTGAGCGCCCGGCCCGGGGCGCGGCGACACGGGGCGTGACGGCGCGGGGCGTGACGACACGGGGCCGTAGGGCAGGGCTAGGTCGGTGGACTCGCGGGTCCAGCGCTGTGCTGCCAGAGTCGGTCGGACGCCAGGTCGACGCCCTGCCCGGTCCGGTCGCACGACGGCCCGGGCACCGTTCGGTCCAGTGCGCAGCGGGCCCTTCCAGGTCCGTCATACTGGACCTGACCAGGGCGTTCAGGCCGATGCGGGGGGTTTCCTCGGTGGATCCGGCTGCTGGGCGTGGGTGGGTGAGCGGTCCTCGGGGAGGGGAGACGGCGGTGGCGGACAGGGGCGTTCCCGGACCCGGGGGCTCGTTGGTCGGGCGGGACGACGACCTGCGGCGGCTCGGCGACCGGCTGCGGCTGGGCGCGGGCGGCGGGGCGCTGCTGCTGTCCGGGGAGGCGGGGGTCGGCAAGAGCGCCGTGCTGGACGCGCTGGCGGCCACCGCGCTCGCGGACGGCGCCCGGGTGCTCCGGGCCTCCGGCGTGGAGTTCGAGGCCCACTGCGGCTACTCGGGCCTCAACCAGGCCTTCTTCCCGTTCCTGGGCGCGCTGGAGCAGCTTGACGACGGGTTGCGTGACGCCCTGCGGGTGGCGCTCGGCTTCGCGCCCGGGCCGGCGCCGGAACACCTGCTGGTGGCCAACGCCGTGGTGCGGCTGCTCCAGACGATCGCCGACGGCGGGCCGCTGCTGTTCGTCGTCGACGACCTGCACTGGGTCGACCGGGCCAGCGCGGCGGTGCTCGGCTCGGTCGCCCGGCGGGTGTCCGGCCTGGGCATCAGCCTGGTCGCGGCGGCGCGCCCCGGCGAGCCGGGGGCGGACGACGGCCGCACCCCGCCCCCGTACGACCTGCCCCCGTACGACCTGCCCCCGTACGACCTGTCGCCGTTGGACCAGGAGTCGGCCGGCCGGCTGCTCCGGAGTCGATTCCCCGGGCTCTCCCGGGCCGCGCACCAGCGGCTGCTGACCGAGGCGGGCGGCAATCCGCTGGCCCTCCTGGAACTGCCCACCGCCCTGCGGCCCGGCACCGCGGATTCTCCCGCCGTGCCGTCCCTGAGCACCCGGCTGGAGGCGCTGTTCGGCTCCCGGGTCACCGGCCTGCCCGCCGCCTCCCAGCAGTTGCTGCTGCTCGCCGCCCTGGAGGGGACCGGCGACCTCCGGGTGCTGCAGGCCGCCGCCCGCCACCCCGGGGGCGGCCCCGGCCTGGACGATCTCGCGCCGGTCGAGCGCGAGCGCCTGGTCCGGATCGAGGAGGGCGAGCAGCGGCTGGCCTTCCGTCACCCGCTCATCCGCTCCGCCGTGGTGGGGCGGGCCCCGAGCCGCGAACGGCGGGCCGCGCACGCGGCGCTGGCCGCCGCCCTGGCCGACCGGCCCGAGCGAAACGCCTGGCACCTGGGCGAGGCCACCCTGGAGCCGGACGAGGAGGTCGCGGCGGTGCTGGAGCACGCCGCCGGCCTCGCCCTGCGCCGGGGTGACGCCGCCGGGGCGATGCGCACCCTGGTCCGCGCGGCCGAGCTCACCCCGGAGGGGCCGGACCGGGGCCGCCGCCTCGGGGAGGCCGCCTACCTGGGGGCGGAGTCCACCGGTGCCCTCGGCAGTGCCCGCCGCCTGCTGGACGACGCCCGGCAGGCCGCTCCGGCCGGCGAGGACTCCCTGCACTCCGCCACGGCCTCGGCCCTGCTGCTGCTCAACGGGGACGGCGACGTGGCCGCCGCCCACCGGCTGCTGACCTCCGCCGTCGAGTGCTCGGCCGGCACCCACCGGTACCGGGCCGACGACAAGGCGCTCGTCGACGCGCTGCACGTCCTCGCCGTGATCTGCTTCTTCGGCGCCCACGAGGACCTCTGGCGCTCCTACCACCGGGCCCTGGAACGCCTCACCCCCGAGCCCCCGGCCATCCTCACCGTTCTGGGGCGGACGTTCTCCGACCCCGCCCGCACCGGCGCGGACGCGCACCGGCAACTGGACGCCCTCACGGCCTCGCTGACCGACGGGAGCGAGCGGGCCCGGGGAACGGAGGCGGCCCGGGGAACGGAGCGGGCCCGGGGGATGGAGGAGGCCCGGGAAACGGAGCGGGCCTGGGGAGGGGACGGTGCCGACCCGGTGCGGACCACCCGGGTCGGCACCGGCGCCCTCTACCTCGACCGCCTCGGCGAAGTCCGCGAACCCGCCTGGCAGGTGGTGCGCAGCGGCCGCGAGGGCGGCCCGGCCCGGCGCTACATCTCCGCCCTCATCCACCTCTGCCTGGACGACTACCTCACCGGCGCCTGGGACGAGGCGCTCGACCTCGCCGGGGAGGGCCTGCGGGCCTGCGAGGACCACGGGTACAGCGCCTTCGCCTGGTACTTCCGGTACATCGAGGCCATCGTCCTGGGCGCCCGCGGCCACACCGACGAGAGCCTCGCGACGGCCGGCGCGGTCATCGGCTGGGCCGACCGCCACGGCGCGCCCTGCGCCGGGCACTACGCGCACCACGCCGCGGCCGTCGCGGCCCTGGGCAGCGGGGACTTCGCGCTCGCCTACCAGCACGCCGAGGCGGTCAGCCCGGCCGGCACCCTCCGCTCGCACGTCCCGCACGCGCTCTGGGTGGCCGCGCACCTGGTGGAGGCCGGCGTGCGCAGCGACCGGCGGCAGGAGGCCGCCGCGCACGTCCGCGCCATGCGGGAGACCGGCATCGCCGCCGTCTCCTCCCGGCACGCCATGCTGGTGGAGGCCTCGGCCGCGCTGTGCGCCGAGGACGATGAGGAGGCGCTGCGCCTCTTCGCCCTGGCCCTGGACACCCCCGGCGGCGAGCGCTGGCGCTTCGACCACGCCCGGGTGCGGCTCGCCCACGGCGAACGGCTGCGCCGGGCCCGGGCGACGACCGAGTCCAGGACGCCGCTGCGCGCCGCGCTGGCGACCTTCGAGGAACTGGGCGCCCGCCCCTGGGCGGACCGCGCGAAGACGGAACTGCGGGCGGCCGGCTTCGCCGTGGCCGAACCCGACGGGTCGGGCCACCACGGCCTGAGCGCCCAGAAGTTGGAGATCGCCCGGCTCGCGGCCTCCGGACTCACGAACAAGCAGATCGCCGAGCGCCTGTTCATCTCGCACCGGACCGTCGGCGCGCACTTGTACCAGACCTACGCGGCGCTGGGGATCACCCGCCGCACCGAACTCGGCGCCGCCCTCGGCGCGTTGGCCGAGGGCGGCTGATCGAGGGCGGCTGTCGAGGGTGGCTGTTCGAGGGTGGCTGTCGAGGCTGGCTGTTCGAGGGTGACCGGTCGCCGTCGACGGGGGGTGGGGATGACCGGTGCCCGGTCCCGCCGGATCAGGCCGAGGGCCCGGCGGCCGGGGCGAGGGTGGTGTCGAGCCAGTCGAAGGTGACCTGCTGGAACCGTGCCATGGCGCCCATGTGGCAGTGCTCGCCCGCGCCCTCGGCCTCGGGGAGGGTGACCAGGGTGTGGGGGCAGGTCAGCTCGGCGGCGACGCGCTGGGGCTGGCCGCGGAAGAACTGGTCGTCCTCGGCGTCCAGGACGAGGGTGGGGCAGTCGATGAGCTGGGCGACGCCGTCGAGGGTGTAGGCGGCGGTCTTGCGGACGTAGTCCGCGACGGAGTCGGCGCCGAAGGTCCACACGCCGTTGCGCAGGGCCCAGCGGAGCTTGGTGCCGGCCTGCATGAGCAGGGCCAGGACGGGCTCGGCCAGGTCGTCGCGCCCGGTCTCGACCCACTCGCTCAGGAACGGCGGCATGAGCCGGGTGTGGGCCTCGTGGTAGTCGTAGACGCCGTCGTCCAGGACCAGGGCGGCCAGCCGGTGTTCGTGGGCGGCGGCGCGGGCGGTGAGGTAGCCGCCGAGGCTGTAGCCGAACAGCGCGATCCGGTCGGGGGCGATCTCGGGGCGGGTGAGCGCGTAGTCGACCACCGGGGTGACCACGGCCTCCCAGTCCGGGCGGAAGACCAGCCCCTGCTCGCGCAGGACGGCGCCCTGGCCGGGCCCGTCGTACGCCAGCACGTTGTAGCCGCGGCGCAGCGCGGCCGCGCCGATGACGAAGTAGGCCTCTTCCAGGGTGGAGTCGAAGCCGCTGGTGAAGACGACGGTCGGGCGGGGGAGGCCGGAGTCGTCGACGAGGAAGAGGTACCCGGGCAGGGTGGTGTCCTGGTAGGGGATGCGGACGGCCTCGACCGGGGTGTCCAGGAGCCCCGCGGCGGTCGCGAAGGTCTCGCGGGAGAGCGCGGAGAGGGTCTTGACCTCGGGGTCGTGGGCGGGGTCGTCGCGGCGGTAGAACTCGGCGGTGCGGTAGTAGTTGGAGGCGCGCAGCAGGGCCTCGCGGGCGCTGACCCGGTGGCCGGCGGCGAGGGCGCGGGTGCCGACGGCGTGGACGCGCTCCGCGGTGTTCTTCCATTCGCGCAGCCAGGCCTCCTCGTCGCCCTCGCCGACCTTGCGGACGGTGGTCAGGACCTCGCCCAGGTCGGCGCCGCCGTCGTTGGCGAAGCCGGCCGCGCGCAGCGCCTCGAAGGAGAAGGACTCGTCCTCGTACAGGAATCGCATGGTGCACCCCGGGTGGTTGAGACGGAACCGTTAGTCGAGACGGAACGGGTCCGTCTCGCCTTCGAGATCGACGATAGACCCCGTCCAGTCGAGACGCAACCGTTCCGCCTCGTGTAGGTTCGGCGGTATGCCCAGCTCTCCCGCAGCGCCCCAGCCGCCGACCCCCGCGTCCGCCCCCGGCCGGCCTCCCGCCCGCAGGCTGCCCGGCGGGCCGGTCCTCCAGGACTCGGTGACCGAGGCGATCGCCGCCGCCTTCTTCGAGGAACTCGCGGCGGTCGGCTACGCCCGGCTGTCCCTGGAGGCGGTCGCCAAGCGGGCCGGCGCGGGCAAGGCCGCCATCTACCGCCGCTGGGCGTCCAAGCTGGAGATGACCGTCGACCTGGTCTCCGCCGTCGCCGTCGACGCCTCCGGGAGCACCGACACCGGAACCCTGCGCGGTGACGTCCTGGCCTTCCTCACCGAGGTCGCCGGCGCGCTGAACCAGCCGCTGGCCGCCCGGATCATCCCCGACCTGATCGCCGAGGGCGGCCGCACGCCCGAACTGGCCGAGGCGCTGTTCGCCGCCGTCCGCGACACCCGCCGCGGCAAGGCCACCGAACTCCTGGAGCGGGCGGTCGGCCGCGGCGAACTCCCCGCCGACGTCGACCGCGAGCTCGCCCTCGACCTGCTCGCCGGCCCGCTCTACTGGCGCCTCGCGGTCGTCCACACCCCGACCGCCCCCGACTACCTGGACCGCCTCACCGACAAGGTGCTCGCCGCCTTCCGGGCCTGACCTCAGGTTGTCTGAGGACTTACCTTAGGAGTGGCCGTGAGCGGAAAGCAAGGCAAGCCTTACCTGTCTGCGCGTCAGGTGGAGGTCGAGGCGAGCGGGCCCCGGTCGGCCGCGCGGAAATCCCTTTGGCGGCCCCGGGTGACCGGTGCTACCTTTCCGGAGGCCGTGCGAGAGAACGAGGAGGTGGTACCCGTGAACGCAGTAACGACATGGGTGCTCCCCTCCGGGGTCACGGTCGGGCGGTAGGTCGTCCGGGAGCGCCGTTCCAGTGCACTCCCGAAAGGCACGACCATGCAGTTCACTTCCGAGCAGCGCCACGACGACGGCGTCCTCGAACGCGAATTCACCCTCGGCGAGATCCCCGGCACCCTGTGGACGACCGGATCCGCACCCGCCCCGCTGATCCTGATGGCCCACAACAACGGCCTGCCCCGGCGCGAGCCCCGGCTGGCCGCCCGGGCCCGGCACACCGCCGCGCAGGGCTACGCGGTGGCCACCATCGACGCCGCCGGGTGCGGCGATCGGCCCCGTTCCGCCGCAGCCGACCAGGCCCGCGCCGACCTCCGCAAGGCGATGCAGGCCGGCGAACCGGTCGACGAGATCTTCGAATCCCTCGTCGGCCCGCTGGTCGAAGGCGCCCTCCCGGAATGGCGCACCACCCTGGACGCCCTGCTCGAACTGCCCGAGCTCGCCGGCCCGGTCGGCTACTCGGGCTGGACCGCCCTCGGCATCCGGCTGGCGGTGGCCGATCCGCGCATCGCGGCCGCCGGCCTCTTCGCCGGCGGATACGTGCCCCGCGCCCAGCGCGAGGAGGCCCGGCAGGTCACCGTCCCGCTGCTGTTCCTGCTCCAGTGGGACGACGAGGGGAACCCCCGGCAGCGGGCCCTGGACCTCTTCGACGCCTTCGGCAGCAAGGAGAAGACGATGCACGCCAACCTGGGCGGGCACGTCGGCACCCCGTGGTTCGAGCTGGAGGACGGCGGCCGGTTCTACGACCGGCACCTGAAGTGACGCCGGGCCGCCGCACCGGCGGCCGACGGTAGCCGGTGACGTCCGCCACCGCCCGGCACGGCGGGCGGTGGCGGACGTGTGATCAGGCCGTGGGCCCGGTCAGGCCGTCAGCCGGGTCTGGCCGTCAGCCCGGCCGGGCCGTCAGCCCGTTCAGACCAGCGCGGCCTCGACCAGGTCGGCGGCCCTGGGCGCGCCGGCGTCCGCCCGGACCTCGGCGCGGAGCTCGGCCAGCCGGGCCGCCACGGCCGGGTCGGAGGTCAGCTCCAGTACGGCGGAGCGCAGCGCGGTGGCGGTGGCCTGGTCGGTGTCCACGCGGCGGGCGACGCCGAGTTCGACCAGCCGGTCCGCGTTCTCGAACTGGTCGGCGGCCTGCGGCACCGCGACCATCGGCAGCCCGCAGTACAGACCCTCGCTGCACCCACCCATCCCGGCGTGGGTGATGAACGCGTCGGCCTGCTGCAGCACCGCGAACTGCGGCACCCACGGGTGCACTTCGACGTTGGCCGGGATCGGGCCCAGCTCGGCCTGGTCGGTCGCCTTGCCGACCTGGAGCACGACGTGCCAGCCGGGTAGGTCGCCGAAGGCCTCCAGACAGGCGCGGTAGAAGGCGGGCTGGTGGGTGAAGGCGGAGCCGAGCGAGACCAGCAGCACCTTCTCCGCGCCCTGCGGCCGGGTCCAACTCCCCTGGTGCTCCCGGTTGTCCAGGCAGGGCCCGGCGAAGGAGAACACCTCGGGGTCGACCTCCTCGATCCCGGACTGGAGCGCCCGCGGGATCAGCGAGATCCCGCGGTCCGGCCGCATCATGTAGGTGAAGATGTCGCGGGGCGCCACCCCGTTGTCGGCCAGCCACCGCGCGAAGCGCTCCGTGACACCGTCCGCCTCCAGGGCCTTCATGATCGTCCGGAACGGCTCCGCATCGAAGTCCCCCCGGGCGACCCTGGACGGCGAGACCAGCAGGGACGGCACGTCCCAGTCGTCGGCCAGCACCCGCCCCGCGTACGCCATGAAGTCGTACAGCACGAGGTCGGGCCGGTCGTCCTCGAACACCTCCCGCAGCCGCGGCAGCATCGCCTGCGCCTCGTCGAAGATCATGCCGTGCACATTGGTCCCGGGCGCGACCGCCGCCCCCTGGAGGACCGTCAGGCCCGTGTCATGCGGCACGAACCGGGCGCCGGTGGCCTCGATCTGCTCGGCGAACGACGGGTCGTTCACGTAACTGACCCGGTGGCCGCGGGCGACCAGCTCCCGGATCACGTCCAGGCTGGGGTTGACGTGGCCGTGGGCCGGGATGTTCACCATGGCGATGTGTGCTGGGTGGGGCATGTCGGTACCTCTTCTCGTACGTCGTCACGCGTTCTGCCATCGATGTCTGACGTTACGTCAACTCATTCGCCGGGACGCGGGCAGGGTGGGGCGGTCCCGATCGTCCTAAGCCAGGCCTGGGAGGAGACACAGGAGATCCACGGCCGGATCCGGAAGACGGGGCCTACCTCCGTCCGGAGAGGCGGCGGAAGTCCGGTTGGGTGCGTAGGAGTTCGGTGTACGTTCCGGCGGCGGAGGCGGTGCCGTCGGAGAGCATGATGACGCTGTCGGCGGCCTCGATGGTGGACATCCGGTGGGCGATGACGAGGAGGGCGCACTCCTTCCGCAGGTTGTGCAGGTTGACGGTCAGGGCGGCCTCGTTGGCCGGGTCCAGGTGGGCGGTGGGCTCGTCGAGCAGCAGCAGTCGGGGGCGGGCGAGGACGGCGCGGGCGATGGCGATCCGCTGCCGTTCGCCGCTGGAGAGGCGTACGCCGCGTTCGCCGACGTCGGTGCCGAGGCCGTCCGGCAGGCGCTCCACCTTCTCGGCGAGGTTGACCAGGTCGAGGACCTGCCAGAGCCGCTCGTCGGTGGCCTCCGGGGCGGCGTAGCAGAGGTTGTCCCGCAGGGTGCCGTGCAGGATCGGGCAGTCCTGTTCGACCCAAGCGAGGTGGGAGCGCCACTCGGCGAGGCCGAGGTCGGCGGCGGGCCGGCCATCGATGCTCAGGCTGCCGCTCCAGGGCTCGTAGAACCGGTTGATCAGGGCGAAGGTGGTGGACTTGCCGGCCCCGGACGGGCCGACCAGCGCCACCAGGGCGTGCGGCGGCACGGTGAGGGAGAGGCCCTGGAGGACGGGGGCGTCCGGGCGGTAGCCGAACCGGAGGTCGCGGATCTCAAGCGCGGGGGCAGGCGCCGGGCCCGGTTGCCGGGACGGGGTGGCGCGGCCGGTCGCGGTGGCGGCGCCGTCCTCGACGGGGAGCTCGTAGACCTCGCGGATCCGCTCGGCGGAGCCCTTGGCCCGGTTCACCGAGGCGATGCCCTCCATCAGTTCGGTGACCGGGCCGGTGAGTTGGGTGGCGTACAGCAGCATCGCCACCAGGGCGCCGAGCGACAGGGCGCCCTGGTCCACCCGGGCGGTGCCGAACAGTAGAACCAGGATGAACGCGGCGTTGATGGCCAGTTGGGCGGTCGGGGCGACCGCGGCGGTGAGCCGGGCGCTGCGCACCGCCGCGTCGTAGGCGCGGTGCGCGAGCGTGTCCAGGTGGTCGATCTCCCGCTGTTCGGCGCGGTTGGCCCGGACGGTGCGCAGCGCGGACAGGGCGCGCTCGAGGCCGGCCGAGATCGCGCCCACGGCGGTCTGCAGCGCCGTGGAGGAGCGGCCGATCTCCGCCGACAGCCGGTTGATCACCAGGCCGCAGGCGACGAGCACGCCCAGGATGAGCAGCATCAGGAGCGGGTCCAGCACGAGCATGGCGGCGACGCTGCCCAGGGCGACGCACAGGTTGGTGGTGATCTGGACCGAGACATGGGTCAGCGCCTCCCGCAGGACGACCACGTCCGTCGAGGCGCGGGCCATGAGATCGCCGACCCGCAGTCGGTCGAAGGCGTGCATCCGGACCCGCAGCAGGTGGGAGATCAGGCCGGTCCGCATGCCCAGGACGAACCGCTCGCCGGTGCGCTCCAGCAGGAAGGCGGCGCCGGCGCCGATCAGCGCCTGGGTGAGTAGCAGCAGGACCAGCACGCCGCACGGGAGCAGCAGCGGGCGGTGCGAGGTGACGGCGTCGACCACGCCCTTGGCGGCCAGGGGCTGGGCGACGCCCACGGCGGCGGCGGTCAGGGTGAGGAGCAGGGCGGCGCTCAGCGGGCGACGCTGCCCCCGGGTGAGGGCCCACAGCTGTCGGAGCATCGTGGGGTCAGCCGGTCTCGACCAGCCCGGAGGAGCGGAGCCGTTCGGTCATCTCGGTCAGGTCCTGGTGCGCCTCGGTCGGGGCGATGCCGAAGTGGGCGGCGAACTCCTCGGCCACCTGGTCCACGGTGCCGCCGTCCAGCAGGCGCCGCAGCGCGTAGGCGCCGGTCTGGTTGAGCTGCCAGTAGTGGCCGGTGCGCTGGCTGAGCAGCACGGCTCCGTCGTCCGTGTCGGTCGACACGGTGTGGGAGGTCAGGCGGAGCGTCATCGGGCTCTCCTCGGGAGGTCGGGGTTTGCGGAAGCGGGCTGTCCGGCCGTCAGTCCGTACGGTCGTCAGTCCGTACCCGAGGGCTGCTTGGGCGCGACGGTGACCAGCGGCCGGAAGTAGCCGTCGGGGTACGGCTCGTCGATGACCCGGCCCTCCGCCTCGACCCAGGCGTGGGCGGCGAAGGGCGTGGTGCGCACGCCCGCCTGCCAGGTCGGCCAGACGCCCCGGAACCGGCAGAGCAGGGCGGTGGCGATCGAGCGCTGGAGGCAGTTGTGGACGGCGCAGCGCAGGCTGACCGCGACCACGGCGGCGCGGGCCTCGGAGGCCTGGGCGGCGCTGCCGGCCCGGGCGCCGGTGCTCAGCAGCCCGAGGACGGCCCGCAGGCGGTCGGGTCGCAGGGTGGCCAGCGGCCGGGCGATCGCCACGGCGGTCAGCGGCAGCAGCCGTCGGTGCAGCGGCAGCCGGGTGCGGGCCCGGAGGGCGTAGGGCGGGCTGGTCACGGCGTCTCCTCGCGGTCGGGGGTGCGGAGCGGGTGGCCGGTGCCGCTGAGGGTCGGACCGGCCGTCGCCCGGAGTGCGGTGGGGCGGGCGGCGATCTCCCGCAGCCACAGTTCGGCGCCGATGGTCGCCTCCAGCTGGGCGGACCAGACGTCCGCGGTCCGCGGCGGGGTGATCAGGGTGGTCCGGAGCCGACGGGGGTCGATCAGGCCGCGGCGGGCCAGTTGGGAGTCCTCGAAGAGGTCCAGCAGATCGGGGACGTGCTCCTGGAGGGCGCGGTCGACCGGCTCCTCGCAGTCGCCCTTGGTGGTCCGGTCGAGGATCACGTCGGGCACCAGCCCGCGCATCGCGGTGGCCAGCACCGGCTTGTACTGCCAGGGGCTGTAGCGCTCGTGCGGGTGGATCGCCAGCACGGCCTCGACCACCCGGTCGTCCAGGTAGGGCAGTTCGAGCGGCAGCCCGGAGGCGGTGTACTCGCGGCAGACCAGCCGCAGCACCGGGCCGGCGCTGCGCAGGGCGGTGAGGGCCTCGTGCTGTCCGCGGTCCCGGGCCAGCGGGACGACCCGGTCGGCCACCTCGCGGAAGACCGTCCGGGTGGTGCGCACCGCGTCCCCGGTGGCCCACGGCGTGGCCGGGAGCCGCTCGCCCCAGCCGAGGGCCGGGGCCCGGGACGGCGGGGTGGTGCGGGCGAGGTCGTCGGCGCACTGGCGCCACCAGGTGCCGAGGTCCCCGCCGCGCAGCAGCCCGGCCAGGCTGGGCAGCAGCGGCCAGCTGTTCAGCGCCCGGTGGGCGCTCAGCTGCCGCCAGGCAGTGACCGGCCGGCGCAGGAAGAGCGTGCGCAGGTAGGCGGCGCCGCCGGTGAACAGCTCGTCGGCGCCGTGTCCGGCCAGGTGCCGGGTGGCGCCGTGTTCGACCAGGTGCCGGATGCCGAAGCGGATCGCGTTCATGCCCCGGGTCGCGGCCCGCGGGGCCTCGGTGTCGACCGCCCAGTAGGGCGGGGAGAACACCGGCGGGGCGGCGGTGTCCGGCAGGGTCAGGTGCTCGGCGTGCGGCAGCAGGCGGGCGGCCTGGCCGGCGTACAGCGGGTCGTCGTTGATCGCGCTGCCGCCGGTCCAGCAGAAGGTCAGCAGGTCGGGGTGGTGCTCGGCGGCGAGGAAGCAGAGCGAGGTGGAGTCCATGCCGCCGGAGAGGTCGGCCGACAGCCGGCCCCGGTCGGGGCTGCGGAGGGCCACCGCCTCCCGCAGCCGCTCGCGCACCGCGGCGGCGCCCTGGGCGAGCGGGAGGTCCGGCTCCGGCGGCTGCCACCAGCGCACCGTGCGGGCGGGGCCCTCGCCGGGGAGCACCAGGCAGGAGTCGGGGGCGACCTGCCGGACGCCGCGCCACCAGCTGCGCTCGCTCAGCGGGGCGAACAGCATGCCGTACGTCACGCTCGCGGCGATCAGGTCCTCGTCCGGGTCCGCGCCGGTCAACTCGGCCAGGACGTCGGCCCGGTCGGCGGCCACCGGTACGTCGCCGACGCGGGCGGTGTACACGGTCCGGGTGCCGGTGACGGTGCCCTGGAAGCGCACCCGCCCGTGGACGGACGCCACCAGGTGGGTGTGGCCGGGGAGCCGGCGGGCGAGGGCGTCCAGGTCGGACAGCTCGCGCACCGATCCGGTCAGGGAGTCGAGGTGTTTCTGCGGGACGGGGCTCAGGCCGTAGACCGCCACCCGGACCGGACCGGCCTCGGACACCACCAGGTCCTCCGGCGACCACGAGCCGGCCAGCCAGGGCCGTCCGGACGCGTGGCTGACCAGGCGCGGTGCCGTGTCGGCCAGCCGACGGTGGGCCCGAGCACCGTCCGGGGAATCCGGAAAGACCACGAGGTGGTCGTTGAGCGACTGCACCTGTCTACCCCCAGGGATCACGGCGGCTCCGTTTCCCGGAACCGTGCACCACCCGGGGAAGGGGGCACAACCGGGCAAGGTCCACTTCCCCCCTGGAACGCGCCATTTGGTCAACGGCGAGGCCGGGTAAATCATCAGGCAATCACATCTTGATGACGTTAAGGCAACGGCGAGAATGATCACTCCTGATGCTGTAGGTGCTCAGGTGAGGCAAAAAACTCACACGAACCGACCTGGCAACGTTCCGTTGGCGATCCACCTGCGGGAACGCGCGGTCATTCGTCAATGGCCAGATCTGGTTATCCCACTGGACAGTCGCGGCGACAGCCGGTCCCAATGGAGTCACGCCATCCGCAGGCTTCGGCCTCGATGCATTGGAGATAACCATGGCCAAGAACCCGCAGCTGCCCAAGCGTTACACCCCGCCCACGGCCGCCAAGGTCGGCGACTTCAGCAAGGACACGGACGGCACCATCTACACCCTGAAGGACGCGACGACCCTGGGCTTCAAGAAGCCGCGCTGACCTCGGCTTCGCTGAACCCGGCTCGATCACGACAGCCCGCCGGCCTGGCCGGCGGGCTGTTCCGCGTTCCCGGGCCGACGGGGCGGGCGGGAATGGGGAGCGGGGGTGAAGGAAGTCGCTCGCGTGTTCGAACGACTTCGCAGGGGATGTGTACCGAGGAGTGCAATCGAATGTCCCGGCGGGATTCCGCTCGGAAACTTCGACGTGTACCGACGTACGGAATTTCGTTCCCATGGTTCGGGGCCGTCCGACCGTTGGCTTCAGGGCAGCACCCGCCAGCCGGGCTCCAGCGGCAGGACGTGCCCGATCAGCGTCTCCACGTCGGCCGGGACGTCGGCGCGGGCGCGCAGTGCGGGGAGGACGTCGGCGGCGTAGGCCGCGTGGGCCTCGGGGGAGGACCAGAGGGTGGTCACCAGGTAGCGGTCCGGGGCGAGGCGGGTGACGGCGCCCGCCAGCAGGCCACCGGCCGCCGCCATCCCGGGGGACCAGAGCTCGCGCTGGACCGTCAGGAAGTGCTCGGTGCGCCCCGGACGCAGCCGGCAGTCGGCGGCACGCAGCAGAGTGGCCTCCCGAAGGGCGTCCGAGAGCGTGGCGGCCGTACCCGGGACGGGCTGCACCACCGGGCCGGAGGCGACTTGGATCGACTCCCAACTTCCGTGCTGGGCCGCCTCGGTGGCGATGTCGTCATGGCGCTCGCGCATGAAGCGGGCGTAGCCCTCCTGATCCGCCCACAGGCCGAGCAGCAGCGCCCGCTCACCCGCCTGCGACCAGCCGCCCGCCTGCCCGACCAGCCCCGGCTGGTCCGCGATCGCCGACCAGCGGCGCTGCCCGGCGTCGAACGCCGCCCGTGCGCCGGGCCGAACCCGGCAGTCGATCCACTTCGCCCACATACGGGCCATCATGCTGCGCCGGGCGGGCCGAGGAGCAATCGGCCGTGGGTCGCGGGCGCGCTCGGACCTCGGACGTAGGGCCGGTCCGGGGCCGCCCGATGCCTCACGCCGTACGCCTCATGCCGAACGCCTAACGCGTGCCCACCAGGCGTTCCAGGATGCGTTCCATCCCGCTGGTCCAGTTGGCCTCCAGCGCGAGGACCGCCTGCTCGATGTCGCCGTCCAGCAGGCACTGGGCGATCCGTTCGTGCTCCTCGGCGGCGCGCTCCAGGATCTCGTGGTCGCCGACCACCACCCGCTCGTAGCGGTGCAGGGTGAGCTTCAGCGAGTCGATCATCTCGCGCAGCCGGGCGTTGGCGCAGCCGGAGAGCAGCAGGGCGTGCCAGGCGTCGTCGTAGCGCTCGATGGTGCCGTGCGGGGCCTGGGGCGCGGAGAAGGCGTGGGCCTCGGCGAGCAGCCGGGGGGCGATCGCGGACAGGTGGGCGGGGTCGGAGGTGCGCAGGGCGAGCGACTCCAGGGCGATCACGATGGCCGTGAGGTCGAGGAACTCCTGTCTGCCGGTGGGGGCGAAGCGGAAGCCCTTGCCGCGCTCGCTGGTGATGATGCCCTCGCGTTCCAGGCTGATCAGCGCCTCGCGCAGGGGGGTCCGGCTGACGCCCAGTTCCTCGGCGAGCTGGACCTCGTTGATCGACTCGCCGGGGGTGAACCGGCCCCGGCCGAGCTGCTCCAGCAGTTCGTCCTTCACCTGCTCGCGCAGCGGACGCCGCTCGATCGCCATCGGGCTTCCCTTCCTCGTTCGTCCCGTAGAGTACCGGCCGCCGTCCGACCCCTCGTCAGGCCGGACGCCCTCGTCAGGCCGGACGCCCTCGTCAGGCCGGACGGCACGGCCGGTCAGGCGGTTCCGGCGCCGTCGACGGGGATGACGGCGCCGCTGATGAAGGCGGCGGCGTCGCTGGCCAGGAAGGCGACGGTGCGGGCGATGTCCCCGGGCCGGCCGATCCGGCCGAGCGGGCGGTCGGCGGCGTCGGCGTAGAACGCCTCGGTGCTCTCGCCGAGTTGGCGGGCCTCCTCGGCGAGCATGCCGGTGTCGGTGTCGCCGGGGCAGACGCAGTTGACCCGGATGTTGTCCGGGCCGTGGTCGATGGCCATCGCCCGGGTCATGTTGACCACGGCGCCCTTGGAGGCGCAGTAGGAGATGGCCCGGCCGCCGCCCTTGATGCCCCAGCCGGAGCCGGTGTTGATGATGCTGCCGCCGCCGTTGGCGGCCATCAGCGGGACGACCAGTCCGCTGAGCAGCATGATCGAGCGGACGTTGACGGCCATCACCAAGTCCCAGTCCTCGTCGGTGATCTCGGTGACGGTGGAGCGGCGGATGATGCCCGCGTTGTTGAACAGCACGTCCACGCCGCCGTACCGGGCGACGGCGGTGCGCACGGCCTGCTCGCAGTCGGTGCGCCGGGAGACGTCGCAGTGGAGGAAGGTGCCGCCGGTCTCCTTGGCGGCCTGCTCGCCGCGGTCGGCGTCCCGGTCGACGAGGACGACGGCGGCGCCGAGTTCGGCGAGCAGGGCGGCGGTGGCCCGGCCGATGCCGGAGGCGGCGCCGGTGACGAGGGCGCGCTTGCCGTGGAGGTCGATCATGGGGGTGATCCTCTGCAGGGGGTCGGGCGGTCAGCGGTTCGGAAGGTCAGGAGTGAGGCGGTCAGGGAGTGCGGAGGTCAGTGAGTGAGGCGGTAGACGGCGCTGGAGTGCCGGCCGGTGATCACCCGGACGTGCCCGGAGAGGGCGTCGTCCAGCCGGGGGTCGCCGGTGTCCAGCAGCAGCGGGCGCCCCGCGAGGGCGGCGAGTTTGGCCTCGGTGGCGAGGACCAGCAGGCGTTCCCGGCCGGTGGCGCGCAGCAGTTCGGGGGTGAGCTGCTGGTTGCCGCGGCCCAGCAGGAAGCCCTGGCCGCCGATGGGGGAGAGGGCCGTCCAGGGGGTGCCGGGCAGGTCGCGCAGTTGGTCGGCGCGGGCGTCGCGGAGCAGGACCAGGGGCGGCCGGTCGGCCCGCAGCCGGAGCAGGTCGACGCCGGTGAGGCTGACTCCGGCGGCGCCGAGCGCGGTGGCGACGGCGTGGGTGGTGCTGCCGGGGCCGAGCAGCAGCAGCCCGTCGGGCCCGACCCGGTCGGCGACCTCGGCGGCGATCCCGCCGATCGTGGACGGGTCGGGGCCGCCGCTGCCGGTCTTGCGCTGCTGGACGCGGGCGGGCAGGACCGGGACGGTCAGCCGGCCGTACAGCCGGGTGTGCACCCGGCCCGCCCGCAGCGCCGCCTCGTCCCGGTCCACCACCTCGGCGGCCTCCAGCCGGGCGGCGCCGCGCGCCCAGGCGGTGGCCACCTCGGCGGCGGCGCGGGGGTGGACGGCGAAGACGCCGGAGTGCATCTTGACCCCGGCCGGGATGCCGAGCACGGGCACCCGGGGGTCCGGGCCGAGGGCGTCCAGGACGTCCCGGGCGGTGCCGTCGCCGCCGCAGAACAGCAGCAGTTCGGCGCCGGCCGCGACCAGGGCGCGCACCGCGGCGCGGGTGTCGGCGGCGCTGGTGTCCGTACTGGGCGGTCGGTGCACCACCCGCGCGGTACGGCCGGCCGCGGCGGCCGCCGCCGCGCCCATCGAGCCCGCCGCGGTGAGCAGTTCGACGCCCGTCAACTGACGTAGCGTCAGTTCGGCCCGGTGCAGGGCCTCGGGGCGGGCCCCGAGGGCGAGCGCCCGCCGCTGGACGCCGGCGCCGTCGCTGCCCTTGAGGCCGACCCGGCCGCCGAGTCCGGCGACCGGGTTGACCACCAGCCCGACCGGCGGTGCGGTCACGGCTGCGCGCCGAGGACCTTGCGGCGGTAGGCGCGCCAGCTGACGGCCCAGACCTCCGGGTCGTCCAGCGGCTCATGCCGGATCCGGTGCACGGTGGAGCGGTGCGGCGCGGTGCGGACGGTCTCCGGCTCCTCGTAGGCCTCGCGGGCGACCTCGGCGAGGATCGCCGCGTACTCGTCCAGGTCGGCGCGGGAGTAGGATTCGGTGGGCTCCAGGGTCATCGGCTCGGGGACGAGGTACGGGTGGTGGCTGGTCCAGTAGTGGGTGCCGAAGTCGGCGGCGCGGTAGCCGAGTTCCTCGCTGTGCAGGCCGGTGTCCTGGTTGAGCCGCTGCCAGCTGTAGCGGACCTGCTCGACCCGCGGCCGCCCCTCGGCGTACGGGACGCTGACGCCGCGGATCTGCTTCACCCGGTGCATCAGGTAGTTGTTGTTGAGCACGGCGGTCTCGGCGGCGGTGCGCAGGCCCTCGGCGCCGAGCGACATGATCCAGGCGTAGGCGCGCACCAGGTTGGGGACGACGCCGAGGTAGGGGCGGATCTTGCCGATCGACTCCGGCCGGTCGTCGTCCAGCCGGTACCGCTCGCCGTCGAACTCGACGGTGGGGCCCGGGAGGTGGCGGGCCAGTTCGGCGGTGACCCCGCAGGCGCCGGCCGCCGGGCCGCCGCAGGCGTGCGGGGTGGAGAAGGTCTTGTGCAGGTTGAAGTGGCACAGGTCGAAGCCGGCCTCCCGGGCCCGGGTGATGCCCAGGATGCCGTTGGCGTTGGCCTGGTCGTAGGCGCACAGGCCGCCGGCCTCGTGCACGATCCGGACGAACTCGGCGATCCGCGGGTTGTAGATGCCGGTGTCCTCGGGGTTGGTGATCAGCAGGGCGGCCGTGCGGGGGCCGACGGCGGCGCGCAGCGCCTCGATGTCGGGGTAGCCGTCGGCGTCCGGATGGAGCGTGATCACCTTGAACCCGGCGGTCTTGGCGCAGGCGGCGTTGGAGGGGTGGGAGAAGGCGGTGGTGATGATCTCGTCGCGCTGGGCGGCCTCGCCGCGGGCGGCGTGGTGGGCGCGGATCACCGAGACGTTGGTCCAGATCGCGGCGCTGCCGGCCGCGGGCTGCAGGCTGACCCGGTCCATGCCGGAGATCTCCTTGAGCAACTGCTCCAGCCGGTGGACGAGTTCGAGCACCCCCTGGACGGTGGAGGGGTCCTGGGCGGGGTGCAGGGCGGCGATCCGGGGGTCCCGGACGAAGGTGTCGTTGACCTTGGGGCTGTACTTCATGGTGCAGGTGCCCTGGCCGACGTCCACGTTGAGGTCGGCGCCCAGGTTCTCCTGGGAGAGCCGCAGGTAGTGCCGGAGCACCTGCTGCTGGCCGAGTTCGGGCAGTGCGGCCGGGGTGGTGCGGCGCAGCGCGGCGGGCAGCCGCTCGGCCGGGTCGCCGACGGCGGCGGTGACACCGGGCTCGGGCAGCGGCGGCAGTACGCCGCGCTCGCCGGGGGCGCCGAGTTCGAAGACCAGCTTCTCGTCCCAGCGGGCCTGGTGGAAGCGGCGCAGGGCGGGCTTGGGGGAGATCCGCGCGTCGGCGGCGTTCTGACGGTTCGTCACTTCATGATCTCCTCGAGCGCGTCGGCGAGCTGGTCGATGTCGGCCTGGGTGTGCAGCTCGGTGACGCAGTAGCGGCCCTCGTACGGCCCGGCCGGGGTGCCGCCGTGCAGGCCGCGGGCGAGCAGGGCGGCGGCGACCTCGGCGGCGCCGGGGCCGCCGGGGTAGCGCACGGTGAAGTCGGCGAAGTGCACCGCCTGCGGGTCGGTGAGTTCCACCCCGGGCACCCGGGCGAGGCGCTGCCGGGCGTAGGCGGTGTTGGCAAGGACGGTCTCGCCGACCTCGCGCATGCCGTGCGGGCCCATCAGGGCGAGGTAGGCCCCGGCGGCGATGCCGTGCAGGGCGGCGGCGGTGCCGACCCACTCCTTGCCCTCCTCGCGCAGCGCGAAGGAGGTGCGCTCGTACGCCACGTCGCCGAAGCCGTACTCGCCGGGCACCTCGGTCGGGGTGAGGCCGAACAGCCGGCTGGGGTACTCGGCGACCAGGCGCGGGTCGTCCGCCGAGCCGATGAAGCCCGCGTTGCCGCCGCCGTAGCTCGGGTGGATGCCGAGCGGCTGGAGGTCGCCACAGGTGAGGTCGGCCCGGGACCACCTCGGCGAGGGCCTGTGCGAGTACGGCGCCACCGTCGACCCGGCCAACGCCGCCCCCGAGGACTGCCGGCAGGCGGCGGCCTGGGAGTCCGGCATGGACAACGCCCCGCGCTTCGACGCCGCCACCGTCGTCCCCAACCGGGACGCCGGGGGCACCCTGCTCAGTTGGTCGCTCACCCAGCGCTCCGTCGACCTCAACGCCTACCTCGCCGCCGACCACCGCCACCTGGCCCTGATCGCCGCCGAACTCGGCGACCGCCCCGGCGCGCAGCGGCTGCGCACCGTGGCCGAGCGGATCGACGCCGCGATCCGTGCCACCATGTACGACCCGGCCACCGGCTGGTTCCACGACACCGACCTCGCCACCGGCGCCCGGCTGACCGCCCGCGGCCGGGGCATCGAGGGCGCCGTCCCGCTGTGGTCCGGCAGCGCCGCCCCCGCCCAGGCCCGTACGGTGCGCACCCTGCTGCTCGACCCGGCGGAGTTCGGCACCCCGATGCCCTTCCCGACCGTGGCCCGCAGCTCGCCGTCCTTCGACCCGGCCGGCTACTGGCGCGGCCTGGCCTGGCTCGACCAGACCTACTTCGCGATCGAGGGCCTGCGCCGGCACGGCTGGGACCAGGACGCCCGCCGGGCGGTGGAACGCCTGCTCGCCGCCGCCGAGGGCCTGAGCGGCGACGGGCCGGTGCGGGAGAACTACGACCCGCTGACCGGCGTGGGCCGCAACTCCACCAACTTCAGCTGGTCCGCCGCGCTGCTGCTCCCACTCCTGCGGCTCTGACGGCTTCGGCCCCGACCGGCTTCGGCCCTGACCGGCTTCGGCCCTGACCGGCTTCGGCCCTGACCGGCTTCGGCCCTGACCGGCTTCGGCCCTGACCGGCTTCGGCCCTGACCCGCTTTGGCTCCGGGCCGCCTGACCAGGCATGATCGGGGGCATGGTGGAACGACTCATTGCAGCGTGTGACGGAGCGGCCAAGGGCAACCCGGGCCCGGCGGCCTGGGCCTACGTGGTCGCGGACAGCGCCGGGGCGCCCCAGCGTTGGGAGGCCGGGCCGCTCGGTCACAGCACCAACAACATCGGCGAGCTGACGGCGCTTCAGCAGCTGCTGTCCGCCACCGACCCGGCCGTGCCGCTGGAGGTCCGGCTGGACAGCACCTACACCCGCGACTCGGTCACCAAGTGGCTCAAGGGCTGGAAGCGCAACGGCTGGAAGACGGCCGCGGGCAAGCCGGTGGCCAACCGCGAGCTGATCCAGCGGATCGACGAACTCCTGGAGGGCCGGGACGTCACCTTCGTGTACGTCCCCGCCCACCAGGTGGACGGCGACCCGCTGAACGCCATCGCCGACCAGGCCGCCAGCGACGCCGCCCGCACCCAGCAGGCCGCCGCCGGGACGGCCGCCGACCTCCCGGTGCCCGACCCGGCCGCTGCCACCAAGGCGCCCAAGGCCCGCCCCGCCCGCTCCACCGCCGCCGCCGCCGGAACCGGCACCGGCACCGGCGCCGCCAAGCGCAGCGGCACCTCGCGCACCCTGAACGCCCGCTTCCCCGGCACCTGCCCGTGCAGCCGCCCGTACGCCAAGGGCGACAAGATCACCAAGGTGGGCGCCGGCTGGGGCCACCCGGAGTGCGCCGCCGCCCACGCCTGAGCACCACCGACCGCCGCCTGAGTACGGGTACTCAGGCGGCGGCCCGGCCCGGCCGGGCACGATGGCGATCATGACGAAGCGTGTTCGCGAAGACGGGCGGGGCGGTCGGAAGGCCGTGCGGGCGGCGCTGGTGGTGGCGGTCGCGGGAGCGGCGCTCGGCACGGCCGGCTACCGCGGCGCGGTGACGGTGGCGGACGAACTCTCGCGGACCTGGTCGGGGGAGCCCTACCCGGTGGCCGACCCGGCCGCTGTCGCCGAGCACCTGGACGCCCGGACCCAGGCCGTCTACGACGCCCTGGCGCTGCCGTCGGGCGTCACGCCGGCCCCCACCCGGTCCAGGGACGACGGGATCACGGCCGACATCTACTCCTGCGACTCCCGGGGCCTGGCCCACGCCCTCGACGGCCTGACCAGCTCCGGCGCGGTGCGGCCCCGTACCGCCGTGCTCAGGGCCGGGTTCACCCTCGCCGGGGTCACGGCGGCCCAGTGGACGGATGCCCTGGGGCGCGCCCGGCAGACCCTGCCGGGGCAGGGCTGGACGGTCACCTTCGTCGACGAGTCCGCCCCGATCCCCAGTCTGGCGCTGAAGCCGCCGGGCACCGGACCGGGCGCCCTCGCCGAGACCGTCTCGGTCGACTTCAACCCGGTCGAGCACACCCTCGCGGTCGTGGCGCGCGCCGAATGCGCGGGCTACCCGGTCGACACCCCGGTGGACCGGCTGGGGGCGCCGACGGACCTGCCCGGCGTCACCGGCCCGAAGCAACTGCGCGCCGGCTGAGCACCCGATCCACCGGGCCTGTGGCTGGAGTTCGCCGACGGCCACCGCACGGGACGCGACCCCCCGTCAGCCCTTGGACGAGCCGGAGTTGGCCCCGCGCACGAAGTGCCGCTGGAAGCAGAAGAACAGCACCGCCACCGGCACCGTGGAGAGCAGCGCCGCCGCCAGCTTGAGCGGGTACTGCGTCCCGGAGCCGAGGCCGCCGGAGACGAAGTGCGCCAGACCGGTCGTCAGGGTGTCGTGCTCGCTGGACTGGGTGGAGACCAGGAAGTGGGTGAACTCGTTCCAGGAGCCCTGGAAGGAGAGCACGGTGAGCGTGATCAGCGAGGGCCGGGACATCGGCAGCACGACCGACCAGAAGATCCGGAACGTCCCGGCGCCGTCGATCCGCGCCGCCTCCTCGATCTCGCGCGGCACCGACTCGAAGAACTGCTTCATGATGAAGATCCCGGCGGCGTCGACCAGCAGCGGCAGGACCATCCCGCCGTAGGTGTCGAACATGCCGAAGCTCTTCAGCACCAGGAACTTGGGGATCAGCAGTACCACGCCCGGCACCGCCATCACCGCCAGCACGAAGCCGAACAGCAGCCGGCGGCCCGGGAACCGGAGCCGGGCCAGGGCGTAGCCCGCCATCGAGTCGAACAGCACCCGCCCGGCCGTGACCAGGACGGTCACCAGCGCGCTGTTGCCCAGCCAGCTCAGGAAGGGGACGTTCTCCACGCCCCGGGCCTGCCCGGTCAGCCGCCGGTAGGAGGCCGGGGTGCCGCCGTCCGGGAGCAGCGTCATCGGGTGGGCGGCCGCGTCCGGGTCGGTCTTGAAGCTGTTGGCCAGTTGCAGCAGGAACGGCAGTAGGTAGAGCAGGGCGAAGCCGAGCAGCGCGGCGTACCCGAGGAGGCGCAGCGGCCGGGGGAAGCGGCCGAGCACGGGCCGCTCCGGGCCGGGCGTACGGTCAGCGCGCCGCACGGCGGGCTCCCTTCGGGCGTGGCCCCGGTGCGCCGTCCCGTTCCCGCAGGGCCCACCGCTGGACGGCGGTGAACAGCAGGACCAGGCCGAGCAGGACGAACGCGATGGCCGCGCCCTGCCCGTAGTCGGCGTTGTCGAAGCCGGCGGAGTAGGACAGGTAGGCGGGGGTGAGGGTGGTGTTGCCGGGGGCGCCCTTGCCCATCACGTACACCTGGTCGAAGACCTGCCAGGTGGAGATCAGGCCGAGGGTGAGCACCAGGAACAGGACGGGCCGCAGCGCGGGCAGGGTGACGTGGCGCAGCAGTTGGCGCCGGTTGGCGCCGTCCAGGGCGGCGGCCTCCTCCAGCTCGCGCGGGACGTCCTGGAGCGCGGCCAGGAAGATCAGCATGAAGGTGCCGGAGGTGGTCCACACGGCCATCAGGATCAGGGTGCACATCGCCACCGAGGGCCCGGCGAACCACTCGGACCAGGGGAGGCCGAGCGGGCCGCCGGCCGTGGGCGCGGGCTGGTGCACGCCGAGGCGGCCGAGCAGCAGCCAGACCAGTCCGCGCGGATCGGCGAACCAGTTGGGGCCCTTGACCCCGATCCAGCCCAGCATCCGGTTGACGGCGCCGCTGCCCTGGAAGAGGAACAGGAAGACCGTGGAGACGGCGATCGAGCTGGTGACGGAGGGGAAGAAGAACACGGTGCGCAGGGCCCCGCGGCCGCGCAGCATCCGCTGGTTGAGGGTGATGGCGAGGAACAGCGCCAGCAGGGTCTGGAGCGGCACGGTCAGCAGCACGTAGTAGAGGGTGTTGCGCAGCGAGGTGGCGAACAGGGTGCGGTCCAGGCCGTCGTCGGCGAACAGCCGGCGGTAGTTGTCCAGGCCGACGAAGTCCGCGTCGCCGCTGAAGGGGTTGGACTGGCCGTCCCAGTGCAGCAGGCTGACCCAGAGCGCCATGGCGATCGGCAGCACCATGAAGAGGCCGAGGACCAGGACCATGGGGCCGGTGAACAGCCAGCCCCAGGCCCCTTCGCGCAGGCGGCGGGCGAGCCTGGCCCCGGTGTCACCGGGCATTCTTGACGGCCTGCTCGCCGTTGCGCTGGAGGGTGCCCAGGATGGTGGCCGGGTCACCGGTCCGCAGCGACTGGAGGTCGGTGTTGAACTGGCCGAGCACCTGGTTGAACCCGGCTATGGTGACCGGTGGTTGGGAGAAGGCGACGCCGTCGACCCAGGCCTTGGACTCGGGGTACTTCCGGGCGTAGGCGGCCAGTGCGCTGGTGCGCGAGGGCATCACGCCGAAGGCCTCGGCGAACTCCAACTGCTGGTCGCCCGAGGTGAGGTGCTTGACCAGGTCGACGCCGGCCGCCTGGTGGCGGCTCTTGGCGGCGATGCCCCAGCAGTTGCTGAAGGCGAGCGTGCCGGGGCCGGCCGGCCCGGCGGGCAGCGGGAGGACCTGGTACTTGACGTCCGGGTAGTCCTTGGCCATCGCGCCCTTGAGCCAGTTGCCCTCGATGGTCATCGCGGCCTTGCCCTTGCCGAGCGCCTCGCCGCCCCAGCCGGCGTCCACGTCGGCCACGTACTTGGCGGAGCCGGACTTCAGCAGGCCCTGGAGGTACTCCAGCGCCTGCTTGTTGGCGGGGCTGTCGGCGGTCATCGCGGTCTGCTCGGGGTTGGTGAGCCAGCCGCCGGACTCCTTGAGCAGGGCGCCGATCCGCTGGTAGTCGGGGGCGGTGACCAGGCCGGTCACGCCGTCCTTGGTGAGTTTGGCGGCGTCGTCGGCGAGTTGCTGCCAGCTGGTGGGGTAGTCGGCCTCGGTGAGTCCGGCCTGCTGCCACAGGGTGGTGTTGACGGCCAGGGCCAGGGTGGAGCTGTCCTTGGGCAGGCAGGTGAGCTTGCCGTCGTGGCTGAAGGCCTTGCGCAGCTGCTCGGAGAAGTCGGCGGCGTCCGGGATCCGGTCGCCGTAGGCGTACAGCGAGCCGCCCTTGGCGTAGTTGGCGAACTGGTCGGAGTTGACGTAGAAGAGGTCCGGCGGGTTGCCGCCGGCCAGGGCCTGGCCGAGCTGCTGGTTCATGTTGCCGGCGATCTGCACGGTGACGGAGTTGCCGGTCCGCTCGGCCCAGGCGGCGGTGGCGGCCTTCACCGCGGCGGTCTCGGCCTCGCCGGAGGTGGCGATCAGGACGGTCAGGCTCTGGTTCGCGCCGGAGGACTGCTTGGCCGGTGAGTCGCCGAAACCGCCCGAGGAGGAGCAGCCGGTGACGGCGCCGAGGGCGACGGCCGCGCAGACGGCGGCCGCGGCGAGGGTGCGGGAGGTGGCCATGCGGGATCTCCTTGCGAGGGTGGGAGGGGTGGTGGCAGACCTTCGGGGGAGGGCGGCGAACCTTCGGGGGAGCTTCGAGGGAGGGGCGTCACGCGCTTTCGCGGAGGACCAACTCCGGTTCCAGCAGGACGTGTTCGACGGGCCGGCCGGGGTCGCCGAGGCGCTCCAGCAGCAGCCGCATGCAGGCGTGGCCGACGACGTCCAGCGGCTGGGCGAGGGTGGACAGCGCGGGGAACAGCAGGGGGGCGATCGGGGAGTCGTCGAAGCCGATGACGGCGGCCTCCGGGCCGGGGGTTCGGCCGGCCCGGCGCAGTGCCTGGTACCAGCCGAGGGCCAGGGTGTCGCTGGCGGCGACCACGGCGGTCGCCCCGCCGGCGAGCAGCTTCGCCGCGGCCCCGGTGGCCTGTTCCGGGTCGTCCGGGCTCTCCACCCGGCGGCCCCGGGTGGAGAGGCCGAGTTCGCGCATGGCGCTCTGCCAGCCGCGGGCGCGGTCGTCGCCGACCCCGGAGCCCTTGGGCCAGCCGAGGAAGCCGATCCGGCGGTGGCCGAGCCCGGCCAGGTGCCGGACGGCGGTCGAGGTGCCGGTGGCGCCGTCCACGTCGACCCAGTCGCCGACGTCCTTGCCGGACCAGGTGCGGCCGAAGGCGACGTAGGGGACGCCGCGTTCGTGCAGCCAGCCCTGGCGGCGGTCGCCGCGGTCGGTGCCGCTGAGCACGAAGCCGTCGGCGCCGTGTTCGTCCAGCAGCTGCTGGTAGCTGGTGAGTTCGTCGTCCCCGGGGGCGACGGCGAACAGCACCACCCGGTAGCCGGCCCGGTCGGCGGCCTCGGAGAGCGAGTGCAGGAACCGGTCCAGGACCGGGGTGGGGACGCCGGTGCTGCTGGAGCGGATGCCGTAGCCGATCAGCCGGCTGGCCCTGGTCTTGAGCGCCTGGGCGGCCCGGTGCGGCCGGTAGCCGAGTTCGTCGATGGCGCGCCGGACCCGTTCCAGCGTCTGGGGGCGCAGCAGGTCGGGCGAGTTGATCGCGTTGGACACCGTCTGACGGCCCACGCCGGCCCGGGCGGCGACCATTTCGAGGGTCACGGCGGCCCCCGTCCGGGGCCGGGGCGAAGAGTGTGCATGCATGACGGTGATCCTAGGTTCTGTCGCCACGGGGCTGGGCTTCGAAGAGCTGGGCTTGGAGCGTTCCAAGCGGGGGTTCCATCAAGCCCACCAGGGGAGTTAATGTCTTGGAACGCTCCAATGGCAGAAAGGTTGCGCCCGGGTGGAAGCGACTGTCAAGGCCCCGACCGAGAACGAGGAGACCATGTCAGCGATCGAGCTGCAGCCGTTCCTGCACGACGCCAGGCTCTCCGTGGCCGCCCCCAGCTTCTGCGCCGCCCGCCCCGACGGCCGGATCGCGGAGGGCGCGGACGGCTTCTACCACGGCGACCGCCGCATCCTCTCCCGGCTGGAGGTCGGCGCCCGCGGCGTCCCCAACGCCCCGGTCGCCACCGTCGACGGCCCGGACGGCCGCACCGCCTTCGTCACCGTGCTGCGCGGCCTCGCCGAGGAGACCGCCGACCCGGCCACCACGCTGGAACGCCGCCGCGAACTCCACCCCGGCCGCCTGGTCGAGCGCTACACCCTCCACAACGCCGGCGGCCGCCCCGCCCGGCTGCGCCTGGAGATCCGCGCCGAGAGCGACCTCGCCACCATGGACACCGTCAAGGCCGGCCGCTCCGGCACCCCGCTCAAGCCCTGCGGCGGCGACACCGACGGCCTGCGCTGGACCGACGGCCCGCTCACCGCCGCCCTCACCCTCACCCCCGCACCCCACCACCACGACCCCGCCACCGGCACCCTCGGCTACGACCTCGAACTCGCCCCCGGCCAGCGCTGGCAGGCCGTCCTCACGTGCACCGCCGAACACCGCGACGGCGACCTCTTCCCCGCCGCCACCACCACCCCCTGGACCACCCCCGAGATCACCGGCCGGGACCACCACCTCGCCCACTGGCTCACCCGCGCCCACCACGACCTGCGCGGCCTGCTGCTCACCGACCCGCTGCGCCCCGACGACACCTTCCTGGGCGCCGGAGCACCCTGGTTCCTCACCCTGTTCGGCCGGGACTCGCTCTGGGCGGCCCGGATGATGCTCCCGCTCGGCACCGCCCTCGCCGCCGGCACCCTGCGCACCCTGGCCCGGCGTCAGGGCCGCGCCGTCGACCCGGCCACCGAGGAACAGCCCGGCAAGATCCTGCACGAGGTCCGCCGCGCCGAGCAGCACCTCGACACCGGCTCCCGACTCCCGCCCGGCTACTACGGCACCGCCGACGCCACCCCGCTGTGGCTCCTGCTGCTGCACGACGCCTGGCGCTGGGGCCTGCCCGCCGACCAGGTCGAGGAGTTGCTGCCGAACGCCGAGGCCGCGCTCGACTGGCTGGAGCGCTACGCCGACCCGGACGGCGACGGCTTCCTGGAGTACGTCGACAGCACCGGCCGCGGCCTCTCCAACCAGGGCTGGAAGGACTCCTCGGACGGCATCCGCTTCCGCGACGGCCGGATCGCCGCCGCCCCGATCGCGCTCAGCGAGGTCCAGGCCTACGCCCACGAGGCCGCCGTCAAGACCGCCGACCTGCTGGAGGCCTTCGGCCGCCCCGGCGCCGAGCGGTGGCGGCCGTGGGCCGAGCGGCTGCGCGAGCGCTTCCGCGACCGGTTCTGGGCGCAGGACGCGGACGGCCGCTACCCGGTGGTCGCCCTCGACCGCGACAAGCACCCCGTCGACTCGGTCACCTCCAACCTCGGCCACCTGCTCGGCACCGGCCTGCTGGACGCCGAGGAGAGCGCGCTGGTGGCGCGCCGGCTCACCGCCCCCGGCCTGGACAGCGGCTTCGGCCTGCGCACCCTGGACGCCGCCACGGTCGGCTTCAACCCGCTGGGCTACCACACCGGTTCGGTCTGGCCGCACGACAGCGCCATCGCCGTGCACGGCCTGGCCCGGGCCGGATTGCACGGGGCCGCCGCGCCGCTGGCCGCCGGACTGGTGCGCGCCGCCGCCGCCTTCGACCACCGGCTGCCCGAGCTGTACGCGGGCTACCCGCGGGACCGCTACGCCCGTCCCGTCCCGTACCCGGCCTCCTGCCGCCCCCAGGCCTGGGCCGCCGCGGCGGCCGTGCTGGTGCTGCAGGCGCTGCTCGGCCTGGACGCGGACGCCCCCAACCGCCGGCTGTCGGTCCGGGACCGGCTCCCGGCCGGGTACGAGTCGCTGCGCATCCGCGGGCTGACGGTGGCCGGGCTGACGGTCGAGGTGGAGACCGACCACACCGGAGCCGTCCGGCTGCGCGCACCGGAGGGCTTCACCGTCACCACCGTGCGCTGAACCGCGCGTCGCCGTGCGGTGGAGCGCGCGGCACGGTGCGCTGAACCGCGCGTCGCCGCGCGGTGGACCGCCCGGCACGGTGCGCTGGACCGCGCGTCATCGTGCGCCGGACCGCCCGGCCGCCGAGCCCGGGGCGAACGCGGAGGCCTGTCCGGCGGATGCTCCGTATGCCGACTCGGCCCCGCCGGTCCGCCGCCCGGCGGGGCGTCGTCCGTCCCGGCGGCGCTGGTGTTCGAAGTGTCATCACCACCTGCTAACCTCAGCCGATTTCCCGCCGCACCGAGCCGGCGGACAAGACGGGGTAAGAGGTACAGAAGACATGGCATTCCTCCGGGCCAAGCAGAAGGCCCAGGTCATCGAGAAGCTCGCGCAGGTCGCGCCTCCCGGGGAGACCTTCATCGCCTGCGTGCACGCGGAGAGCGGTCCCAGCCCGTGGCTCGCCGCCGCACTCGGTGAGATTCCGCTCGTCGGCCTGATCATCGTGCTGACCCGCAGGTACTACTTCCTGACGCTCACCAACAGCCACGTGGTGGTCAACTCGGCCAACCGCTGGAACAACCGCCCCGGCGACGTGGTCGCGGCCTACCCGCGGCACGCCTTCCCGGTCAGCCGGGTCAAGCGGGCGAGCATCTGGAGCTCGATGTACCTCCAGATGCCGGGTGAGAGCAAGTCGGTGCGCCTGAACATCCACCGCATCTGGCGGGCCGAGATGGACCAGCTGAGCGCCGCCTTCCCGCCCGGGTCGATCGACGCGAGCTCGCAGCCCTTCGACACGCCGCAGAACCAGGGCTACCCGATGCCCGGCTACCAGACGCCCGGTCAGCCGATGGGGCAGCCGATGCCCGGCCAGCAGATGATCCAGCCGCAGCCGGGCTTCGGTGCACAGCCGGCGGCGCAGCCGTACCCGCAGCCGGCGGCGCAGCAGCCCTACCCGCCGCAGCAGGGGCAGCCCTACCCGTCGCGGCAGGCGCCGCAGGCCTACCCGCCGGCCCAGCCGTACCCGCCGCAGCCGGGTGCCCAGGTGCCGCCGCCGGCCCAGCCGTACCCGCCGCAGGTCCCGAACGTGTCCTACCCGGGCCAGCCGGGGCAGCAGGGCTACCCGGGCCAGCGCTGACCGCGCTCCTTCCCCGGGGCCTGTTTCCGGACTCCCGCAGACGGGAGTTCGAAGACGGGCCCCAACGGCCTCGGCCCCCTTCGTGGGGGCCGAGGCCGTTTCGGTGGCGCCGAACGCCCGTCCCGGCCACCGACGGTGGCCGTCCGGTCACCGGCTGCGGCCGGCCCCGGCTCGGCGCGCCCGGTCGGGCGGACTCTGCGAGGCTGAAGGGAGGAACCGCCTCGGACGAGGAGGCCGGCAGCCATGTCAGCGCAGAAACCGGAGCCCTCCGACCGGAAGGCCCGTGTCGCGGCACTCCGGGCCGCGGAGGCCCGGCACGCCCGGGACCGGCGATGGCTGGTCGGCGGACTGATCGGCCTGCTGGTGCTCGTCGTGATCGGCGGGATCGCCGTCGTGATCGCCACCAACCAGAGCTCCTCCAGCCCCAGTGGCGTCCCGGCCCACCCCCGGACGACCGCCGAGGGCCGCACCACCCCGCCGCCCTGGGACGCGCCCGCCGATGTCGCGGCGGCCGTCAAGGCGGCCGGGCTGCCGATGCTCGGCGCCGAGGGCACCGCCCTGCACATCCACGCCCACCTCGACGTCTACGCCGACGGGCAGCCGGTGACGGTGCCCGCACTGGTCGGCATCGACGAGGGCGCCCAGCGGATCAGCCCGCTGCACACCCATGACACCAGCGGCGTCATCCACGTCGAGTCGCCGGTGAGCGCCGACTTCACCCTGGGCCAGTTCCTGACCGAGTGGCAGGTCTCCGCCTCCGCCGACCACCTCGGCGGGCTGCGCACCGACGCCACCCACACCCTGACCGCGTACGTCGACGGCAAGCCGGTGGCCGGCGATCCGGCGGCGATCCGGCTGAACGCCCATGACGAGATCGCCCTGGTGTACGGCACGGCGGCGGAGAACGCCTCGGTCACCGTGCCGAGCGGCTACGCCTGGCCGAGCGGGCTCTGAACGGGGCGGTCGACGCGGGCAGCTCCGGCGGGGCGGGCGGCTCGGGTGGCTCGGGCACCTCGGGCGGCTCGGACACCTCGGGCGGTGAGCCGTTCCCAGTTGCGGTGGCCGATGTCGGCCTTCTGGTCCTCGGTGAAGGGCGCGTTCTCCAGGAAGGCGCGGGCCTCGCCGTTGCTGGTGTCGACGTACGGGAAGCCGCCGGGGCGGAAGCCGTAGGTGAACGGGTAGTCGGTGGAGTACAGCATCCGGTCGGTGCCCATGACCTCGGCGGTCCACCGCAGGTAGCGGGGGCTGTTGGTGCCGCTGCCCGCGACCCAGAAGTTCTGCCGCCAGTAGTCGGCGAGGGGCCGGCGCAGGCCGCCCGCCTCGGCGAAGAACCCGACGTGGTCGAGGTGGAACATGGTGAGTTCGCCCCAGTGCCCGGCGATGACCTGAAGTCCGGGAAAGCGGTCGAAGACGCCGGTGAAGATCATCCGCAGGTACTGGAGGCCGAGGTCGTAGTACCAGCCGATGCCGGGCCCGGCCAGGACCGGGCCCATGGCGCCGAGGCCGGAGTAGTACGGTCGACCAGGTGACCTGCACGGCCTCCTGAACCCACCGACCCGGTGGGCACCGTACCGGCCGCACGGTGCCCACCGGGGCGGACGCCGGACCCGCGGCCGCCCCGGCCCGACCTCAGGCGAGCTCGCGCATCCGGCGGATCGGGCCGGCCAGCAGGATCAGCGGGCTCGCCACGCTGACGACCGCGACCAGCAGCAGCGCGGTGCGCGGCCCCCAGGCGGCCGCGGCGGCGCCGGCGGCCAGGGCGCCGACCGGGATGGCGCCCCAGGAGACGAAGCGGACCGTGGCCATCACCCGGGACAGCAGCTCCGGGGGCGTCTCGGTCTGCCGGTGGGTGCGGGTGACGATGCTGGTGACCACGACCCCGGCCGAGAACCCGGCGTTGCCGAGGGCGAAGACCAGGGTGGCCCAGCCGGATCCGGCGAGCGGGAGCAGCAGGGCGAAGCCGGTGGCGACCGCCGCCGCCCACCGCAGGGCCCGGGCGCTGCCGAACCGGGTGACCAGCCGGGGCGTGGCGGCGGCGCCGAGCAGGCTGCCGAGCCCGCCGGTGGCCATCAGGGCGCCGACGGCGGCGGCCGGGGCGTCGAGGGTGCGGATCAGGAAGACCGGGGTGAGCGTCATCAGCCCGCCGCAGACGAAGTTCACCGCGGTGGCGTCGGCGACGCAGGGCCGGATCACCGGGTGTCGGGCGACGAACCGCCAGCCCTCGCGGATCTGCTCGCGCATCCCGATGCCACCGGTCGGCCGGGCGGCGGGCGGGCCGAGCGGCGGCAGGCTGCCGAGCAAGGCGGCCGAGGCCAGGTAGCTGACGGCGTCCAGCAGCATCGAGGCCGCTCCGCCGACCAGTTGCACCAGCACGCCGCCGAGCGAGGGCCCGGCCAGGTCGGTGGCGGCGATGCTGCCGGAGACCAGGCTGTTGCGGGCGGTCAGCTGCTCCTTGGGGACGACGGCGGGCAGGAAGGTGGAGTTGCCCACGTCGAACAGGACACTGGCGAAGCCCACCAGCAGTGCCACCACGACCAGTTGGGGCAGCCCCAGGACACCGAGCGCGGCCGACAGCGGCACCGAGGCGACGGCGGCGGCGCGGATCAGGTCCATCGCGACCTGGGTGCCGCGCAGCGGGAGCCGCTGGACGAGCACGCCGGCGGGGAGGCCGATCAGCAGCCAGGCGACGTAGGCGGCGCCGGTGATCAGGCCGACCTGGAAGGCCGAGGCGTGCAGGGTGACGACCGCTATCAGCGGCAGGGCCACCGTCGTGACCTGGTCGCCGAGCCGGCTGACCGTGGAGGCGCTCCAGTAGCGCCAGAAGGCCGTCGCCCCGCCGCCGCCCGCCCCGCCGCCGCGTCCCCGACCGCCGTCCGGGTCCATCGTTCTCGCCCCGCCCACCGTCTGCGTCGTCACGTCCACCCCTTCGCGTCACCGGTCGCGAGACCGAGTGAGTTCCTTTTGGGAACTCACTATAATGGGTGATCATGCGGCACACGGAAGCGGCTGACCCCGACTGCGCGATCTCCCAGGCCCTGACCGTGGTCGGGGACACCTGGACCCTGCTCCTGATCAGGGACGTCGCCGGCGGCATCCACCAGTTCGACGCCTTGCAGAACGCGCTCGGCATCAGCCGCAAGGTGCTCACCGAGCGCCTCAAGGCGCTGGTCGCCGACGGCGTCCTGGAGAAGCGGCTCTACCACCCGCACCCGCCGCGCTACGAGTACCACCTGACCGAGCGCGGCCGCGGACTGCTGCCGGTGCTGGTCGCCCTCCAGGACTGGGGCGGGCGCTACGTCCTGGGCGACGGCACGCTCTCCGCCACCAGCACCCCCGACTCCGCCGAGACCCGCCGGGTCACGGCCCTCACCGGCCACCGGCTGCCCGCCCTGGAACTCACCGCCGCCACCGGCGCCGCGGTCGACCCGGTCGCCACCGACCACGCCTGGACGGTGCTGTACTGCTACCCCGGCGCCTACGCGCCCGGCGGGGCCGACCACCCGCCCGGCTGGGGCGACATCCCCGGCGCGCCCGGCTGCACCCTGGAGTCCTGCACCTACCGCGACCGGATGGGCGAGTTCGCCGCCCGCGACACCGCCGTCTACGGCGTCAGCACCCAACGCCCGGACCAACTGGCCGCGTTCGCCGAGCACGCCCGGATCCCGTTCCCGCTGCTCTCCGACGCCGGACTCGAACTGGCCGCCGGGCTGCGGCTGCCCACCTTCCGCGCCGCCGGCGTCGAGCGCCTCAAGCGGCTCACCCTGATCCTCGACGCCGGCCGTACCGTCCGGGGTGTGCTCTACCCCGTCGCCGACCCGGCGGGTTCGGTCGAGGACGCCCTCGCCCTGCTGGACGGCCTGCGGGGCTGACAGCAGGGCTGACGGCGGCACGGACGACGACGGGTGCGCCACCGGTCGGACCGGTGGCGCACCCGTTCAACTGCCGCGGGCCGAAAGGCGGTCAGTACCGCGAGGCGATCACGAACCAGCCGACCACCATGATCAGGACGACGGCGATGATCGCCGCCGTCGTCGGCGTGAGCCGGTCCCGGAGCTGCCGGGCCGGCCGGACGCGCTGCGCCTCCTCGGTGCACGACTCCCACCAGTCGCGCACCCGCTCGACGTTCACGTCGAAGTCCTCGGCCGGGTACAGCGGGCTCCAGGCCAGGCCCGGCAGCGAGCGCCGGCGCCCGCTCGTGGTGAAGATCCGCGCCGCCCGGGCCGTCCCCCCGCTGCCGGCCACGCTGTTGAGCGGGGTCTCGCGGACGTCGACCCAGCGGATCTCCTGCCAGGAGTACGTCCGGCCGGCTCCGAAGCCCCAGCAGATCGTGACCCCGTCGGGCCCGACCCGGCTCCACCCCCGCCACGAGCTGTAGTAGACCGGCACGAACAGCACCACGACGGAGGCCAGCGACCAGGCCATGAACACCGGGCCGGAGCGCAGGACGCCGACCGACACCATGATGACCGCGAAGCAGATCGCGCCGATGAGGTGCGACTTGGAGGGGCGGAACAGGTCCTTGCCCCGGAACACCAGTTCGTTCACGGCGTCACGCTATCCCCGCAGGCCACGGGGGCACCAGGCGGTTTCGCGCGTTCTTGACGCCCCGGCGCGCCGGTCGGCTCCGCCGGTCGGGGTTCCCGTGCCGTCATGGGTCAGGCCTTCCGGCCGCGGAGGGTCCGATGGGCCGCGCCGAAGGTGAGGCCCATCCAGAGGACGGCCACCGCGCCCGCGACCCAGACCACGGTGGCGCTGAAGGAGAGGTCGTCGTCCAGGGTGGCCGGCGGGGCCCAACCGTCCGGGTCGGCCAGCACGGTGGTGGTCTGGCCGACGGAGTTGCGGGAGCAGCCGATGCCCTCGATGGTGCCGTGCGGCAGCGGCTGCCCGTCCTCGCGCCGGATGCCGCAGCTCCAGCTGACCTTGCCGGTCTTGTCCTTGCTGCTGTGGGCCGAGGTGATCACCACCCGGGTGTCCACCCCGCGGTGGGCGATCAGCTGGGCGCGCAGGGCGGCGGTGGGGAGCGCCAGGAGCAGCACGCCGAGCAGGACGGCGGGCCAGAGCACCCAGCCGCTGGGGCGGATCAGCATCACCCCGATCACGGCCGCCATCAGCACCACGACGGCGACGATCGTGCAGGGCGCCTGGTAGTCCGGGTTGGTGGCCACCGCGAGCAGCCCGAGGATCAGCAGCGGGGCGAGCAGCCCGGCCAGGAGCGCGGTGCGGCGCACCGTGCGCGGGGAGAGCGGTACGTCCTTGCGGGGGCGTCGCCGGGCGGCCCCGGCCGGCCTGCTGACCCCCGCGGCGAGTGGTCTCTTCTGCTTCTTGTTCGGACGCTTGGCCATGCTGTCCCCGTTCGGTGGTTCCTTCGTGCTCGCGACAGTGTGACGGCCGACCCGGCCGGCCGGAAGACCGGGGTGCCGCCCGACCTGCGGCACCGAGCGGCCGTCTTCCCAACTTCGTTGCGTGGTGGATACATTGACCGGTGTGGGAGTGGTATTCGATCTCTTCCTGCTGGTCGGGGCGGCCGTCCTGGCCGGGTTCGCCGCGGCGTTCGCCTCGGCGGGCCGGGCGGCCCGGGCGCTGCGCCGGGACGGGGTCCGCACGGTCGGCCGGGTGCGGAAGGTGCGGTGGCAGACCACCGCCGAGGGCTACGAGCGCCGGCGGGTGACGATCGAGTTCGGCCTGCCGGACGGCCGCACCGTCGAACTGCTGCGGCCCGACGAGGGCCCGGAGGGCGGCCGCTACCAGGTGGGGGACGAGGTGACGGTGCTGTACCACCCGTCCCGCCCCGGCCGGGGCCAGGCCGTCCATCCGGTGCGCCGGTTCCCGCCGCCCCCGGGGGAGTTCGGGCTGGCGCTGCTCTCGCTGGCCTGTGCGCTGGGCGCGGCGGGCCTGCTGGTGCTGATGTTCTGACCGTCCGCCGGGCCCGTCCGGTCCGGAGGTCAGGGCCGCCCCAGGGCCGCCTGCTCCAGGTCGAGGTCGCGCTGGAGCAGCCGCAGCGTGGTGTCGCTGATCCGGTGCTCCTCGTAGAGCCGGTGCAGCCGGTCGTTCTGGACGGCGATGACCTCGTGCCGCAGCTGGCGGTAGGCGCCGTCGGCGGTGGTGCCGTCGGGGGCCTCCGGGGTGCGGTCGAGCCGGGCGGTGAGGGCGCGGCGCACCCGGTCGACGGCGGTCCCGGGGACGGCCTCCAGCTCGGCCAGCCCGTCCACGTGCTCCAGGGCGGCGCGGTTGAGCGCGTCACGGGCGTCCGCCTCCTCGCGCGCGGTGTGCTCGGGTTCGAGGGCGAGCCCGGAGCGGTTGACCACGGCGGCGAGGGTCAGCCCCTGGACGACCAGGGTGAGCACGACGTTGGAGACGGTGAGCACCAGGACCAGCGGCCGCCCGTCGAGCCCGCCGCCGGCCTCGGTGGCGAGCGGGATGGACAGCGCGGCGGCCAGCGGCATGACGCCCCGGGTGCCGGCCCAGGTGACCACCCCGGCGACCCGCCAGGACAGCCGCCCCCGGCTGGGTTTGAAGGCCCGGGTGAGCGGCAGCGTCCACAGCACCCGGACGGCGATCAGTACCGCGGCGATCGCCGCCGACTGCAACGGCCACCAGCCGGTGGCGGCCGGCAGCTCCCGGACCAGGGTGGGCAGTTCCAGGCCGACGATCGAGAAGACGACGCTCTCCAGCAGGAACACCACCACCGCGTACACGGCGTGCAGCTGGAGCCGGATCCGGGCGTCGGTCAGCCGGTGGCCGGAGCGGCCGAGCAGCACCCCGGCGACCACCACCGAGGTGACGCCCGAGGTGTGCGCGGACTCCGCCAGCACATAGGCCGCGTACGGGGTGACCAGGGCTATCACCGTCTCCAGCACCGGGTCGGTGGTGCGGCGGCGCAGCAGCCAGACCAGACCGGCGACGGCCGCGCCGACCAGGCTGCCGCCCCCGCCGAGCAGCACGAGTTCGCCGCCCGCCGCCGGCAGGTCGACCGTGCCGCCGGCCGCCACGGCGACGCCGACGGCGACCTTGAACAGCACCAGCGAGGTGGCGTCGTTGAACAGGCTCTCGGCCTGGACCAGCACCTGGACCCGCCCCGGCAGCGCGAGCCGGCGCCCGAGCGCGGTGACCGCGACCGGGTCGGTGCTGGAGAGCACCGCGCCGAGCACGAAGGCCATCGCGGGCGGCAGCCCGGCGACGGCGACGGCCACGAAGCCGACGGCCGCGGCTGAGGCGAAGACCAGGCCGAAGGAGAGGATGGTGACCGGCCGCCACACCGTGCGCAGATCGCGCAGCGAGAGCTCCTCGGCGGAGGAGTAGAGCAGCGGCGGCAGCACCACCGCGCCGATGATCTGCGGCGGCACGTGCAGCGCGGGCACCCCGGGGACGAGCGCGACGCCGAGCCCGGCCAGCACCAGCAGGGAGGGCGCGGGCACCCGCCATCGGCGGGCGAAGGTGGCCACGCCGGTGGCCAGGACGACCAGGACGAGAACGATCCCCACGGTGTGCATCTGCAGAAACGACCCATCGCACCTTCGAGGTCGCCGAAGCCCGATCGCCGCGGTCGTCCCCCGAGCCGACCAGACTTCCCGGCACACCGCTGGTCATCTTATCGGTCCATTTGCGGGGTTCGGCAGAATATCGGCCGCCACCGACCCGCTGACCGCAGGTCAGGGACGGCCCGCGGCCCCCGCCACCGAAGGGTCGTCCCGTTCCGAACGAATTCACCGAATGCTCGCCGAAAGTCTTGCGGACCGTGCACGCACGGAAGTTCACCGCGCACTGAGCAGGTGACCTGACCTCTGGGCGGTGCGCCGGGGCCGCCCCGCCGGACGGGACGGCCCCGCCGTTCGGGGCGGCACCGGCGGACGGGCGGCACCACCTCGGTACCGGGAGGTCACGCACCAGCCGCCGCCGGCCGACAAGCCGCCGGCCCGCCGTGGACGGCCGTAGGCGGGCGTGGGGGCGGATGTGGGGCGGGTGTGGGGCGCATCACAGCTCCCGGGGCGGTTCGGGCTCCTACGATCGTGATCGCGGACGCCGGTCACGCCGAGGCCGGCGCCCCTTCGGTACCACCAGTGATCCGGCCCGAGGAGAAGCGCACCTTGACCACCCCCACCGCCGCGCCCGACAGCTACTACCAGCGCACCGGCGAGCACCGCTACAAGCCGACCGCCCACGCGCAGGGCGCCTGGCACCCCGACGAGCAGCACTTCAGCCCGGTGGGCGGGCTGATCGCCCACGCGATCGACCGCCACCGGGCCGACCGCCCCGCCGACGGCCTGGCCCTGGCCCGGATCAGCTACGACATACTCGGCCTGATCGCCCTGGACGAGCTGGAGATCACGGTGGAGACCCTCCGCCCCGGCCGCACCATCGAGCTGGTGGAGGCGGTGGCCTCGATCGGCGGCCGCGCCGTGGTGCGGGCCCGGGCCTGGTTCCTGGCCGAGCAGGACACCACCGCCGTGGCCGGCACCCACGACCAACGGCTGCCCGCGCCCGAGGAGTTCGAGCCCTGGCCGATGGGCGAGCAGTGGGCCGGCGGCTACATCGCCTCGGTCGAGGTCCGCCGACGCTCCACCGCCCCCGGCCGGGCCGCCGCCTGGCTGTCGACTCCGCTGGAACTGGTCGCCGGGGAGCCCAGCGGCCCGCACGCCGCCTTCATCGCCCTGGTCGACACCGCCAACGGCATCGCCGTCCGGGAGCGGCCGACCGCCTGGATGTTCCCCAACACCGATCTGACGATCCACTTCCACCGCCGCCCCGGCGGCGGCTGGACCGGCCTGGACACCGGCGTCAGCTTCGGGCCGGCCGGGCACGGCGTCACCAGCACCGTGCTGCACGACGTCCACGGGCCGGTGGGCCGGGCCGAGCAGATCCTCACCGTCCGCCCGTTGGCCGGGAGTTGACGACTCCGGCCGCTGCCGCCTGCCCGGGCGGCAGCGGCCGGGGCGCGGCTCAGCCCGGCAGCGAATCCATGAAGGAACTGACCGAGAACACCGCCTTGCCGGGACCAGCCGGCCCGTAGCCGGGCGGGGAGGAGAGGCCGAACTCCTCCAGGGTGGTCCGGTAGGTCTGCAGCAGCCGGATGTGGTACTCCAGCGGCGCGCCCTGCGGGTTGGCCTTGCCCAGCGGGGTGGTGGGCTCGGGGCACCAGGTGGTGAAGCGCGGCACCACGCCGTGGGACATGAAGAAGCGCAGCCCCTCCCGGGTGGAGGCGATCGCCTCGTCGACCGTGGTGAAGCCGAAGGGCTCGGCCATCTCCACACCCGCCACGAAGTTGGGGATCACGTTCTCGGCGCCGAACACCTCGGTGGAGTCCAGGATCCGGCGGTGCCACTCGTCCCGGCCGACGTAGCGCTCCTTGCCGGGGCAGTAGAGCTCGAACAGCCGCTTGTCCCACACCTCGAAGTTGGGGTGGTAGATCTTCACGCCGTAGTCGCGGAAGCGCTGGACGTCGTCGCGCGGCAGCGCCTGGGCGACCACCTTGCCGATCCACCGGTCCGGGAAGCGCTCCTCGATGGCCTTGGCGTACTGCCCGTAGAAGTCGGCCTCGTCCCGGCCGCCGACCTGCGAGGTGATCGCGCCGCCGGTGAGGGTGTACGCCCGGGAGGCGCGGGCGGTGTCGTGGCGGTCGATGATCTCCAGCGCCTCCAGCACCTCCTCGACCGGCTTGACTCCGGTGTACGGGCGGCCGGCGGCCTTGTGCTGGCGCCAGTTGTGGTTGATGTCGCAGTACTGGCACTCCTCCTTGGCGCCGAAGTACTGGCAGACCCGGAACACCGTGAGGTAGATCAGGTAACCCCACTGGATGGTCGGGGCGACCTCCATCACCGACTTCCCGTTGGCCAGGGTGTGGCGGTAGTAGTCCGGCATCGGCGGCAGGCCGACGTCGGCGATCCGCGCGCCGTCCAGGTAGAGCCCGAGCGCGCCGTCCTCGCCCGCGCCGACCCGGTACGGCGAGTCCGGGTTGACCCGCACCGACACCACCGTGCGGCGCAGCCCGTACGGCCCGCCGGTCAGCACCACCTCCTCCGGCGGCCGGTTCAGTGCGGCCGCGCCCAGCTCGGGCAGGGTGCGGTGGTCGAAGGAGAAGATGAAGTAGGACTTCGGCTTGACCTCGCCGCCCCCGTCGGCGCCGGTGCTGCCACTGAGGGCGGACTCGTCGAAGGCCATGCCGCCGCGCAGCAGGTCCTCCTTGATCACCGCCTCCCGGGGCACGTCGGGGAAGCGCTCCATGAGGTCCTCGACGAGGGCGGTGCGGCTGCGGGCCTGGCTCTCCATGCGCTGGTCTTCCTTCCTGGCCGCGTTCCTCTCACGGCGCCCGGCCCATTCTTCTCCCTCTTACGCGGACGGCCGGACTCCGGCCCGCCCGACGGCCGGACACCGCCCGCCGGGTGGAGCGGGACACGTGCGGTGGTCGACAGGTTGACGCCGGGAGCGGCCGGATCGATGCATGACAGGGGCATGGGCAAACGCCGACAGCCGGAACGTTCACCCTATCGGGTGTAGAAGATCGTCCGTTGCGATCCGGAACGGGCTTTCGCGCCTACCGTTGGTCAGCGAGCGAGACGGGGCCCGCGGCGTGGAGTTCCCCTTCGCGGCAGGCGGGATGACGACCCGTCACATCATGCGATCCCTCTCAGAGGAGGCTCCATGCCCCTGCGCACCCGAATGGACACACCACCCGGGCCCGTCCACGCCCCGGCGGTGGGCTCATGAGCTCCCCGGCGATCGAGCGGATCCTCGGCGGGCCCACTGGACTGGGCACCGCCGGGCTGCAGTTGAGGCCGCCGACGCCGGAGGCCGTGGCACCGGAGGCTGTGGCACCGGAGGTCACGGCTCCCGTCGAGGCCCCGGCCGCGGACGCCCCGGCGGCCGAGGCGGCACTGGTCGATGCGGTGTCGGCCGCCGCGGTGGAGGCCGTGGCCGAGGCGCTCGAAGCCGTGCTCCCCGACGTCCGCCTGCCGTCCGTCCCCGCGCTGCCGTCCGTCCCCGGCCTGGCCTTCGGGGCCCCGGCCGCGGCGCCGAGCGGCGGGAAGCCCAAGCTCGGCGACCCCATCCCCGGCCTCTACCACCACCCGATCGCCGAGCCCGACCCGGTCCGGGTGGAGGCGCTCAGCCTCAAGATCAAGGCCTGGGCGATCGACGAGATCGAGCTCTACCCGCCGGAGTGGGAGAAGGACTTCGACGGCTTCTCCACCGGGCGCTACATGGTGGCCTGCCACCCGGACGCGCCGAGCGTCGACCACCTGATGCTCGCGGCTCGGCTGATGGTCGCCGAGAACGCGGTGGACGACTGCTACTGCGAGGACCTCGGCGGCTCGCCGGTCGGCCTGGGCAGCCGCCTGCTGCTCGCGCACACCGCGCTGGACCCGCTGCACACCACCGCGGAGTACCAGCCGGCCTGGGAGGCCTCGCTCTCCGAGGACGCGCCCCGGCGCTCGTACCGCTCGGCGATGGACTACTTCGTCCGCGCCTCCACGCCCTCCCAGGCGGACCGCTTCCGGCACGACATGGCGCGGCTGCACCTGGGGTACCTGGCCGAGGCGGCATGGGCCGAGACCGAGACCGTCCCGGAGGTGTGGGAGTACCTGGCGATGCGCCAGTTCAACAACTTCCGCCCCTGCCCGACGATCACCGACACCGTCGGCGGCTACGAACTGCCCGTCGAACTGCACGCGCTGCCCGCCATGCAGCGGATCATCGCGCTGGCCGGCAACGCCACCACGATCGTCAACGACCTGTACTCGTACACCAAGGAGCTGGCCACCCCTGGGCTCCACCTGAACCTGCCGGTGGTGATCTCCGAGCGCGAGGGCGTCTCGCGCCAGGAGGGCTACCTGAAGGCCGTCGAGGTGCACAACGAGCTGATGCACGCCTTCGAGGCCGAGTCCGCCGCGCTGGCCGTCGCCTGCCCGGTGCCGACGCTCGTGCGGTTCCTGCGCGGGGTGGCCGCCTGGCTCGACGGCAACCACTACTGGCACCAGACCAACACCCACCGCTACAGCCTGCCCGACTTCTGGTAACGCGCCGGTCGGCAGTCGCCCGTTTTCCGATAACCAACCCTGACAACACTGGAGTTGACCCACATGTCCCTGACCGACGACCTCACCACCCCCGGCAGCGCCATCCCCGGCCCGGCGACTCCGTACCAGAGCGACATCGCGCGTTACTGGAACAACGAGGCCCGCCCGGTGAACCTGCGCCTGGGCGACGTCGACGGCCTCTACCACCACCACTACGGCATCGGCGAGGTCGACCAGGCGGCGATCGGCGACCCGGCCGACAGCGAGCGCGAGAAGAAGGTCATCGCCGAGCTGCACCGCCTGGAGTCCGCCCAGGCCGACGTCCTGCTCGACCACCTCGGCGGCATCGAGGCCGAGCACACCCTGCTCGACGCCGGCTGCGGCCGCGGCGGCTCGATGGTCATGGCCCACCAGCGCTTCGGTTGCCGGGTCGAGGGCCTGACCCTCTCCACCCAGCAGGCCGAATTCGGCAACAAGCGCGCCGCCGAGCTGGGCATCGGGGACTTCGTCCGCTCCCGGGTCGCCAACATGCTGGACATGCCGCTGGAGAACGGCTCGGTGATGGGCTCCTGGAACAACGAGTCCAGCATGTACGTCGACCTGCACGACCTGTTCGCCGAGCACTCCCGGGTGCTGGCGGTCGGCGGCCGGTACGTGACCATCACCGGCTGCTGGAACCCTAAGTACGGACAGCCGTCGAAGTGGGTCTCGCAGATCAACGCCCACTTCGAGTGCAACATCCACTCCCGCCGCGAGTACCTGCGGGCGATGGCCGACAACCGCCTGGTGCCCCAGGCCGTCATCGACCTCACCCCGGACACCCTGCCCTACTGGGAGCTGCGGAACACCACCTCGCTGGTCACCGGCATCGAGGAGGCGTTCATCGAGTCCTACAAGGACGGTTCCTTCCAGTACGTGCTGATCGCGGCCGACCGGGTCTGACCCGGCGCCGGACCGACGGGCGGCTTCCCCGCAGCGGCGCGGGGAGGCCGCCCGTCGGCTGTCGTCCGCTCGGCCGTCGGCGGCTCGGCTACACCGCGGCGGGGCGGGTGAAGGTGACGTGGGTGACCCCGCTCGGGCTGCTCACCACCTCGGTGTCGAAGCGCCGCTCCAGGTCCTCCAGCCCGGCCCAGAGCGACTCGCCCCGCCCGAGCACGACCGGCACCACGACCACGTGCAGATGGTCGACCAGGTCGGCCTCCAGGAAGGCCCGGATCATGCTCGGGCCGCCGCCCAGCCGCACGTCCTGCCCGCCGGCCGCCTCCCGGGCCTGCCGCAGCGCCTCCTCGGGGGTGGCGTCGATGAAGTGGAAGACCGTCCCGCCCTCCATCTCCACGCTCGGGCGCGGGTGGTGGGTGAGCACGAAGACCGGGGTGTGGAACGGCGGGTTCGGCCCCCACCAGCCCCGCCAGTCCTCGTTCTCCCACGGGCCGCGCTGCGGGCCGAACTTGTTGCGGCCCATGATCTCCACGCCGATGCCGTCGCCCCAGGCGCGGGCCATCGCGTCGTCCACTCCGGTGCTGCCGCCCTCCTGGCCCTGCATCCGGCGGAAGGTGCGGGTGCCGAAGAACCAGCGGTGCAGCCGGTCGGTCGCGTGCCCGAAGGGCTGTTCCAGGCTCTGTCCCTCGCCGGTGCCGTAGCCGTCGAGGGAGATCGAGAAGTTGTGGACCCGGACCAGGGACATGGTGCTGCCTCCGCTGCTCGTGGCTCTCGGACGGCCGCCCGCGGCCGCCCGCTCGCGGGCAACGCTAGCGTCAGGGGCCGACAATCCTGACGCTCCGTCACGCCCGGGGCGTGGCGTGCGTCACGGGGCGGAGCGGAAGGGGGGAGGCCGGGGCGGAGGTGGCGAAGTCGTCACGCTATTGTCGTGCCTTCTTCACGAGGTGCACGCCCCGTCCGGCGATGCTGCCTCCGGCGGCCCGCACCGGCGGCCGCCGCGACCGACCCCGGGGGGACGATTCCGATGACCGTACGCCGTACCCTGGCGGGCCTGCTGGCCACCGGCCTGCTCGCCACCGCCGCATCCCTGCTGCCCACCGCGGCCCCCGCCGCCGCCGACACCGGCGCCGGTGACCTGCCGTTCGGCTCGGCCACCACCGTCGGCCTGCACAACACCTACGACCCGGCCGCCTACCCGTACCTCGCCCAGAGCCTGGACACCGGCACCGGCATGATCGAACTCGACCTCTGGACCGACGTCGTCACCAAGGAGTGGAAGGTCAGCCACTCCAACCCGCTCGGCAACTCCAACAACTGCACCGCCGCCGACACCCCGGCCCAGCTCTACGGCGGCGGCACCAACAAGAACCTGGAGCACTGCCTGGACGACGTCCGGGTCTGGCTCGGCGCCCACCCGGGCGCCGGACCGCTGGTCGTCAAGCTGGAGCTGAAGGGCGGTTTCGCCGCCAACCTCGGGATGGGCCCGGACCAGCTCGACGCGCTGATCGCCGCCCACCTCGGCAGCGCGGTGCTGCGCCCGGCCGACGTGCTGGCCAAGCCCGGCGGCGGCAGCTACGCCAGCGTCGACGAGGCGGTCCGGGCGGGCAACTGGCCGAGCCGTTCCGCGCTCGCCGGGCGGGTGCTGCTCTACGCGATCCCGGGCACGGTCGAGGAGAACAACCCCTTCGACACCCTGCACACCGACGTCGAGTACGGCCGGCACCTGCGCGACCTGGCCGCGGCTGGCCGGCTCGGCCAGGCCCAGCTGTTCCCGGCCGTGCACGGCGCGACCGGCGGCGACCCGCGGACCAAGTACACCGGCGCGGACGCGGCCATCCGCCCCTGGTTCGTGGTCTTCGACGGTGACGCGGCCACCTACCTCAACGGCATCGACACCGCCTGGTACGACCGCTCCCACTACCTGCTGGTGATGACCGACGCCCAGAACGTCGCGCCGCAGATCAGCGCCACCGACCCGACCGTCGACCAGGCCCGCGCCCGCACCGAGCAGCTGGCCCGGGCGCACGCCAGCATCGTCTCCAGCGACTGGCGCAAGCTCCCGGCGGTGCAGTCCCTGGTGCTCACCCGGGGCTGACGCCCCGCCCCGCGACCGGGGCCTCAGCCGAGCCGGTCGATGTGGTCGAGGACGGCGCCGGCGCCGTCCTCGACCGCGACGAGTCCGGCGACGGCGGCCGCGCGGCGGCGGACCGGCTCGGCCAGGGCGGCGGTGATCGCGGCGGCGAGCCGTTCGGCTGTGAGGTCCGCGAACGGCACGGGCTCCGGGGCGAGTCCCAGCCCGTGCAGCCGCGCCGCCCAGAACGGCTGGTCGGCCATCACGGGCACCGGTACGGCGGGGACCCCGGCGCGCAGCGCGGCACCGGTGGTGCCTGCCCCGGCGTGGTGGACGGCGGCGGCGGTGCGGGGGAACAGCCAGTCATGGGGCACGTCTCCGATGGAGAGGACGCCGTCGCCCGCTGCCGCCAGCCCGGCCCAGCCCGCCTGCACCACCGCGCGCACCCCTGCCCGCCGCACTGCCGCCGTCACCAGCTCACCGAGCCGCTCGCCCTCCTCCGGTGCCATGCTGCCGAAACCGATGAACACCGGGGCCGGACCGGCCTGGAGGAAGTCGACCAGGTCGGCCGGCGGCTGCCAGCCCAGTGGCCGGGCGGGCCACCAGAAGCCCGCCACCTCGACCGGGGCCGGCCAGTCCGCCGGGCGCGGCGCCAGCTGGGGGCTGTAGCCGTGGACGACCGGGCGGGTGCGCCCGAGCGGTTCCGGGGCTGCAGTGCCGGGCAGGCCGAGGCGCTCGCGCAGCCGGGCCACGGCGCCGGAGAACAGCCGCTCCGCGCTGCGGAGCCGCTCCCGGCCGGAGGCGAGATTGCCCTCCGGCCCCAGGTCCACTGCGCCACCGGGGCCGGGGAACGGGAACTCGCTGGTGGCGAAGGCGGGTGTGAGGTACGTGCCGAGGACGGGCACGCCGCAGGCCTGACCCGCCGTCAGGGCGAGTGGCGACGGGGCGAAGGCGGTGAGCAGCAGGTCGGCTCCGCCCGCCACGGCGTCTGCCACGCCGTCGGCGATCCCGTCCACGAAGGCGGTCATCAGCGCGCGGGTCTCCTCCGGGGACGTCGCGCGGGCCCTGGCGAGGATCAGCTCCTTCGGGTCCCCCGGCAGCGGCCGGTACTCCAGGCCGCAGGACTCGATCAGCGTCGCGAAGGTCGGATGGGCGGCCACCGCGACCCGGTGTCCGGCGTCCACCAGACGCCGGCCCAGACCGGTGAACGGCGCGACGTCGCCGCGGGAGCCGGTGGTGATGATCAGGACGCGCATGGGGGTGATTCTCCACCGTGGCCCGGCCGGAGGGCACCGGACCGCGTGATCCGAAGGAAAGCACCCGGGCTTCACCGCCGGGCCGCGATGCCGACCGTCACGGCTTGCGACGGCGACTGACCGGCCGGTTCAAGTCATCGGCGGGTACGGCGAGTTGACCGGAGATGAAGACTCCGAACGTGGCTTCCAGCGGGGCCCCGGGCTCGCCATCCTGTTGGCATGACCCGAACTCTACGCGCGTGGAAGACCCGTGCCGCCGCCGTCGCCGTCATCTCCCTGGCCACCCTGGCGCCCGTCGCCGTCGCCACCGAGGCGCACGCCGCGGTGAGCGGCAAGGTGTGCGTGTCCGCCCTGCCGTCCCAGGCCCGGACCACCCTCGACCTGATCGCCAAGGGCGGGCCGTTCCCGTACCGCCAGGACGGCGTGGTGTTCACCAACAAGGAAGGCGTGCTGCCCGCCCAGCGCTCCGGCTACTACCACGAGTACACCGTCGTGACGCCCGGCGCCCCGACCCGTGGCACCCGCCGGATCGTCACCGGCCAGCGCTCCCAGGAGGACTACTACACCGGCGACCACTACGCGACCTTCCGCCTGATCAACTTCGGCTGCTGAGGCCGCTGAAGCGGCTGAGGCTGCTGACGGCAGCCACGCCACCCGTCGCCCCTCCGCCCCTCCGCCCCTCCGGGCCCCGGCCGATCCGGCCGGGGCCCGCTGCCGTCCCCGGGGCACCGCCCGGCAACGACGGGGTGGTCAACCTGGTCAAGCGGGGTCTCCGTGCTGTCGGACGGCAGCCTGAAGGTCCTGCTCTCGCTCGCCGACAACCTCCGCAAGCTGGAACAGAACGCGAGCGACGCGGACGCTCCCGGCAGGGCCGCCGCCGGCCGGAGCGCGGGCCCGGCCGACGGAAGATGAGCGGGAGCGCCGCCCTCCGACCCGCTCCCGCCCGCCCCCGCTCCGAAGGAACACCCTCCCCTTGGGCTGCCCCCCGTGGCCTGCGCCGCCGCTGCGAGCAGCGGCTCTCCGGCCTGAGCCTGCCCACCCCCTTCACCGTCGAGTGCGATCCGCATGGTCGGGGGTTCGATCCGCACGGCCGGGGGTTGTTGAGGACCCGTTTTGTTGAGGACTTGTCAAGGAGCGGTCGAACGATCAGGCTGTTGCGTTCAGTCCCACCAACCCTCACGGACCACCCGAACAACGGAGATCTGATGTCCCGCGACATCGAGGCTCCGGTCGACCCCGACCGGCAGCAGATACGCCGTACCCGGCGCATCATCCACGCGATGACGGCGGTGGCCGTCCTCATCTCGGCCGCCCTCGGCGCCGAGGCGATGGCCGCCCCGCCGCCCCCCGCCCCGCAACCGCCCTCGACGGCCGACCAGGAACACGGCATGCGGGCAGGCATGCCGTTCCAGGACCCGCCCGTCGCGGACGCGGGCAGCGCCGCCGACCCGAACGTCACCATCACCCTGGACGCCACCCGGAGCAGCTTCGACATCTCCGGGCGGGAGGCCTACGGAGCCTCCTACACCGGCTCGTTCGTCGCCCCCACCCTGCACGTGAACCCGGGCGCGACCGTTGCCGTCCACCTGGTCAACCACCTCCCGGTGGCCACCAACCTGCACTTCCACGGGCTGCACGTCTCACCCGAAGGACAGTCCGACGACCCCTTCCTGTGCGTGGCCCCCGGCGCCGACACCACCTACCGGCTGGCGATCCCCGCCGACCACCCCCAGGGCACCTTCTGGTACCACAGCCACGCCATGGGCACCACGTGCCCGGCGCCGGGCACCCCGGACACGGCGGGGATGGCGGGCATGGCGGGCATGGCCGGCGACGTGGAGAACCAGATCTTCGCCGGCCTGTCCGGCGCCCTGGTCGTCGGAGACGACCGCTCCCTGCTCCCGGCAGACCTACAGCACGTCACCGCGCACACCCTGGTGCTCAAGGACGTCCAACTCGACCCGGCCGGGCGCATCCTGCAGAACACCGACACCGCGTCGATCGACTCGGGCAACCCGACCGTGCGCCTGGTCAACGGCCGGCTGCGGCCGGTGCTGTCGATGCGGCCGAACGAGACCCAGCTGTGGCGCCTCGCCAACGCCGGGGCGGACATCTTCTACCGACTCCGGCTCGACGGCTACCACTTCACCGTCGTCGGGGAGGACGGCGTCCCGGTCGCCCGGGTGACCACCGCCGACACCCTGCTGCTGCCCCCGGGCAAGCGCTACGACGTCCTGGTCACCGCCGGCGCCCACCCCGCCAGGGCGAGCCTGCGCACCCTCGCCTACAGCAACGGCCCCCAGGGCGACGCCTATCCGGACACCGAGCTGGCCACGATCAGGATCGCCGGCGGCCGGCAGCGCCGCCTGCCCGAGGTCACCGGCGCCATCCCGACCGCGCCCGCCGACCTCGCCGCCGAGCCGGTCGCCCGGCAGCGCACCGTCGACCTCTCGGAGAGCGCCGACGGCGACACCTTCTACATCAACGGCCGCCAGTTCGCGGCGGGCGAACCCGCCTTCGCCACCCCGGCGAAGCTCGGCACCGTCGAGGAGTGGACCATCGTCAACCACTCCGGCGAGGACCACCCCTTCCACCTCCACACCACCGCCTTCCAGGTGCTCTCCGTCAGCGGCACCGCGCAGCCCTACACCCACCGCCAGGACACCGTCCCGGTGCCCCACGCCGTCGACGGCACCCCCGGCACGGTGGTCATCCGGGTCGCCTTCGCCGACTACCCGGGCAAGTGGATGTTCCACTGCCACATCGCCGCCCACGAGGACCACGGCATGATGAGCTACCTCGACGTGGTCCGGTAGCGGCCCCGGCCACCACGAACCTCATCCGCGGCATGGGGACGGTGGCCTGGCCTGGCCTGGCCGGCAGCCGGCGAACTCCAGGAGCCACCGGGCGCCGGTCCGGAGCCACGGTTCGACCGGTCGCCGGGTGGACCGACCCGCCGAGCCGCGCGGTTGGGCGTACGCCCCTGAGTCCGGCCCGGCGGCGTCCGAGGGGGCGCAGCCGAAGGGCGATCCCGCAGCCGCTGCTGGACGGCCCGTCGCCGGCCGATTCGGAGGTCGTCCTCCAGCAGCAGGTCCGGCCCTCCGCTGCGCGCGAAGGGCGCGGCGCGAGCGACGCCCGCGGCGACTTCCGCCACCGCGTCCGCCGGTTCTCGGCGGCGATCGGCTGGATCGGCGTGGCGGGCAACCGGGTAGGGGCGGGTGGCGTCTTCGCAAGGTCGGAGCAGAACCGTGAGCGGGGAGGGGACGATGGGACGTCGCGAGTTGGAGCCGGAGCTGGCCGCGCTGGTACGGGCGGAGTTCGCGGAGGCGGGGATCGAGGTCACCCTCCACCATGACGTCGCCCGGGACGCCGAGGGGCGGGACTACGGGCTCGGCGGGCTGCTCGAACTGGTGGACCGGCGGCCGGACGTTCCGCTGCCCGAGTTGCGGGAACGGGTCCACGCCCACGTCCTCGAACTGGTCGCCGCGATCCGGGGGCCGGGGGCGGGGCGGGCCGGCACGCCGGAGGAGACGGTCGCCCGGCTCTACCCGCTGCTCCTGGACGCCGCGACCCTGGCCGACCCGGCGCAGTATCCGCACGCGCTCGAAGTCGCGCCCGGGATACTGGAGTTCCTCGCACTGGAGTCGCCGGTCGGTTGGCAGGTGCTGACGTCCGCCGCCGTCGCCGAACTCGGGGACGCGGCGTGGTTGCGCCGGGCCGCGCGGGCGCGGCTCGCCCGGCTGCCCGTCGAGCGGCACGAGCTGCGGCCGGCCGGGCAGGGCGGCGGGCTCCACGTGGTGACCGGGAGTTCGGCGCTGACCGGCAGCCGGGTCCTCGCCCTGGACGCCGTCCACCGCGAGGTGACGGGGCGCCAACTGCCGCCGGACGGCGCGGTGGTGGCGTTCCCCACGCCGTTCTGTCTGCTGTACGCGCCGTTCGACGTCCGGGTGCCGGAGGTACTGCAGGCCCTGATCGAGACGGCGGCCCGGGAGTTCGACGCGTCCGCCGCGCCGCTGTCGCCCCACACCTACTGGTGGCGGGGCGGCGAGCTGACACCGCTCACCGCGGTGGCGGAGGGCGGACTGCTGGACCTGGTGAACGCGGACGAGGTGATCGCCGCGGTCACCCGGCTGGCCGACGGGGGAGCGCCGGCGTCCGGACCGCGCCCGCACCACTACCGCTTCGCGCACCGCCTGCTGCCCTCGCTCACCCACCTGGGGTCGGTGCCGGGGGAGTGGATCGGCGCCGAGTTGCTGCGGCTCTGGGGGGAGTACGGCGAGACGCTGCCCGCGGACCAGCGGCTGGCACCGGACGGACTCCAGGGCGGGTTCGTCCAGGCCGGGCAGCACCGGATGCTCCTCGTCGCGCTCCCGGTGCCGCGGGCGGCGACGGAGGCCTTCGCGGTCGTGCTGGCCTGGCCGGGCGACGGCTCCCCGCAGCGGGCCTTCGCCCTGGAGTACGCGGTCGACCCGGTCACGGGCGAGGGCGGGGCGGTGCTGGGCGAGTGGGAGACGGAGAGCCGGCACCGGCTGCACCGGACGGGTATGACCGCGGAGGCCCGCCCCTTCCTCCAGGCCGTCCTGGCCCTCCTCGACCCGCCGCCCCCGCCCCCGCCGACGTCCGCGAAGGCGAAGCGGCGCGGCCTGTTCCGACGCTGACAGCGGCCCCGCCCCGCCGGCCGAGGGCGTTCCAGCAGTGCGCGCCCCCGGTCGTAGACCCCCGGCCACGCCCCGCCGGCCGCGCGGCTCCGCCGGCTGCCGCGCTGTCAGGGCACCGGGGCGGCCCGGAGCGGGAAGTGACAGGCGGCCAGGTGGTCGTCGGGGCCGTAGGCGGTGAGGGGCGGCTCGGCCTCCGCGCAGATCTGCTGCGCCGCCGCGCCGGACCAGTACTCCGGCTCGTAGCCCTGGAACGGGTCGTCGGCGTCGACGTGCAGCTTCTTGGTGACCTCGCTGACCGTGAGCGTGTTGGGGGTGCGGATCACCGGCCGGTCGCCCGCGATGCAGTCCTCGTAGGCGTACATGTCGTTGACGTCGCTGCCGGTGCGTGCGGCCGGCTCGGCCCCGTCGGGTGGTATCAGTTATGCCGATTTCCCGGACGGAGAGAAGACCCTCGGACGACCGCGGTTCGTCAAGTTTCCATCAAGGAAGGGATCTTGGGGCCCGAGGTGAGGTGTAGGGCGACGTCAACGCCGTCCTCGGGCCGTGGGGGAGCGGCTACCGGGATCCGTCCTCCGGCGGCAGCCACCGGTTGGGGTCGATCTTGCCGGGGGCCAGTCGGTGCACGACCTCGGCGAGTTCGACGCAGGCCTGCTCGATCCGCCGGTAGGTGGTGCGCTGCTCGGCGACGATCGCGGACAGCAGCAGTCCGGTGAGCGCCGCGCAGCCGTTGAGCGCCTGCAGCATCACCATGTCGGCGACCAGCCCGTGCCCGGCGAACGGACCGGCGTGCTTGGTGGCCGCCGCGATGGTGAGCACCGAGACCAGGAGTACGCAGGGCGCCGCGCCGGGCAACTGGAAGCGGAGCGCGGCCCAGATCAGGAACGGGAAGACCAGGAAGAGCAGGCTCAGCGAGGTCGAGGTGACGATCACGGTGACGGCGGCGGTGCCGACCAGCAACAGCACCGGCTCGACCCAGTCGGACGCGCCGAGACCGGCGGGCAGCCGAGCCGTGCGCAGCGCCAGCAGCAGCGGGGTGACCACGAGGACGCCCATCGCGTCGCCGGTCCACCAGGCCGACCAGGTGGACCAGAACCCGTCGGCCGGCAGGGTCCCGTTCAGGACCAGGACGCCGGTGCCGATGCCGGAGCTGATCAGCATCCCGGTGAACGCTCCCAGGAAGACCAGGGCCATGCCGTCCCGGAGCCGGTCCAGCTCGATCCGGAACCGGGCCCGGCGCAGCATCAGGTAGGCGGCGATCGGGGCCAGGGTGTTCCCGGTGACGATGCCGAGCGATCCCCAGCGCGGCGGCCCGGTGACGACGATCACCAGGAACGCGCCCAGGGCCACGCCGGGCCAGATGCGGAGCCCGAACAGCAGCAGGCAGGTGAGCGCGATCCCGGTCGGCGGCCAGAGCGGGGTGACCTTGGCCCCGTCGATCACCACCTGTTGCAGCAGGCCGATCCGCCCGGCGGCGAGATAGACCGCGGTGACCGCGAGCAGGCGCGCGGCGGCCGCGGCCAGGTGGCGGGGGTCGCGGGAACGGGGCGCGGTGGTCGGCGGCATGGTAGTCATCTGACTACGTTCGGGCACCGTGGAGCGGGCGTGACACGCCCGGGCTTCCGGTCGCCGGGCCGCGGCTCGGTCGTCCTGGCTCCGTGGCTCAGGCGTCGTGACTCAGTGGCTCGGTCCCGTCCTGCCTCAGCTGTCGGGGCTCAGCCGTCGTGGCTCAGTCGTCGTGGCGCAGCACCAGCACCGCCGCGTCGTCCGTGTGCCCGGTCAGATCGGCGACCTCCAGCAGTTCGGCCGCCAGTACGTCCGGGTCGTCCGCGATCCGCTCCCGCAGCACGGCCGCCACCCGGGCCAGTCCGGCCTCGATCGGGAACGCGGGCCCCTCGACCACCCCGTCCGTGACCAGCGCGACGACCCCGGTCCCGGAGAGCCGGTGGTGGCTGACCGGGTACGTCTGGCCGGGCAGCACGCCCAGCGGCGGGCCGCCGTCATCGTCGGGGCAGTGCCCCCAGCGGCCGTCGCCGTTCGCCCAGATCGGTGGGACGTGCCCTGCGCGGGCGTGCGAGAGGTCCCCGGTGGCCGGGTCGTAGCGCAGGAAGCTGCAGGTGGCGAAGCGGCGGCTGTCCATGGAGATCAGCAGGTCATTGGCGCGGCCGAGGACCTCGCCGGGGTCCGCGGCCGTCGCCGCCACGGCGCGCAGGCCGACCCGCACCTGGCCCATGATCGCCGCCGCCTCCACGTCATGGCCCTGGACGTCGCCGAGGGAGAAGGCCACCGAGTCGTCCGGCAGCCGGAAGCCGTCGTACCAGTCGCCGCCGATGCTCAGTCCGTGCCTGGCCGGCGCGTACCGGGCGGCCGCCCGCAGCCCGGGCGGCTGCGGCAGCGCGGCCGGCAGCAGCTCGCGCTGCAACGCCTCGGCCAGCTCCACCCGGGCCCGCTGGAGCTCGGCCTGCTCCAGCGCGGAAGCGGTGAGCCGGCCGAGTTCGGTCAGCAGGGCGTCCGCGCTCGGGCGATCGGTGGGGCGGCGACGGCTCATCGACCCTCCGGCGGTGTGTGGGGGCGGGGTGCTCAGGGCCAGCGTATGTCGGCCGAACGGGCGAAGGCCGCCCGAGCGGGCAGCCGACGGCGGCGACCGGACCGACAGTGCGCCCCGCCGGACACACGGTGACCGGCGGGGCCGCCCGGGCGGATCCGCCGGGCCCGCCGACCGCTGCCGCCCGGGGCGGTGGACTACCCGGCCGCCACCGCCACCGCCACCGCGCCGACGACGACCACGATCAGGAGCGGGATCAGCAGCGCGGTCAGGACCGGATGCGCGAGGGCGAAGGACGGGCGCAGGCCGGGGTGGAGCTCGCGCAGCCGGCGGACGGACGTGCGGCCGCTCGCCCACAGGTCCAGGTGGGCGCCCGAGGGGCGGAGGACGCGCTCGATCAGCGCCACGTGGTCCCACTTCTCCGGTTCGAGCAGCAGCGGGGGCTCCTCCGGCTCGCCGGTGACCACGAGCAGCTCCGTCTGCGCCGAGGTCAGGCCGAAGACGTGGTACGACCGGGCGCGTCGCAGGGTGACGGAGCGGGTGTGCCCGCGGCCGTCGGTGACGGCGAGTCGGCCGTTCTCGAACCGCAGCTCCAGTCGCGCCCGTCGTCTGCGGTACACCGTGAACACCGCTGCCGGCCCGCCGAGCAGCAGGACGACCATCAGCACACCCGCGCCGGCTCCCATGCCGTCCTGGGAGGTGCGGGCCACCACCCGCACCGCCGCGCCCGCCAGCGCGAGCGCGGGCACCGGCCAGGCGGCCAGCAGAGGTCCGAACCCGGGCGCCTGGCGCAGCGGCACCGGCCGCAGGACCACCGCGTGCCCAGTCCCGTTCTCCATCCGGCGTTCCCCTCCCCGCGGCGGTCCGGCGCCGCTTGCCCAAACGTTTGGGCAAGCATGGCGACCCCGAACGTTCGGGTCAAGGGAAGCGGTCCGGTGCGGCCCGTTCCGGGGCGATGGACCGCGCCGGGCGCACGTCGGGGACAATGGGCCGCGTCCGGGCCGTCGGCGCGCGGCCGGACGGTCTCGGCAGCCGGCGAGGAGGGGAACGGGACGTGGGGACGGCGGGCGGAAACGGCGGGAACACCGGCGACGGCACCGGCGGGAACACCCCGGCCACGCTCCAGGGCATCGCCCGTGAACTCGGCCTGCACGTCTCCACCGTCTCCCGGGTGCTCAACGGCTCCACCGGCGCGGGTGGCCGCGCCGCCTCGTCGCACACCGCCCAGCGCATCCGCGAGCTGGCCGACCGGCTGGGCTACCGCCCCAACCCGCACGCCGCCAGCCTGCGCACCCGCCGCAGCAACCTCGTCGGCGTGCTCTTCCCCCGCCTGTCGGAGGTCGTCGTGGCGACCATCTACGAGGGCATCGAGCAGGAGGCGACCGAGCACGGCCTGTCCGCCTTCGTCGTCAACACCCATGACGACCCCGCCACGCAGCGGCAGCGCATCGCCATGGTGCTCGGGCGGCGGGTCGACGGCGTGATCATCGGCGACGCACACCTGGACGGCGCGGCGCTGGCCGGCCCGCTGCTGGACGGAACCCCCTACGTGCTGGTCAACCGCCACGCCGGGCCCGAGCACCCGGCCGTCACCTGCGACGACCACCTCGGCGGCCGTCTCGCCGCCGAGCGTCTGCTCGCGCTCGGTCACCGCGACGTGGCCGTCGTCGCCGGCGAGCCGTTCGCCAGCACCGGCGCCGACCGCGCGCGCGGATTCGCCGACCGTTACCGCGAGGCGGGTCTGCCGCTGCCGTCCGACCGCGTCCGGCACTGCCGCTTCGACACCGCGGGTGGGCGCGAGGCCGCGACCGCGCTGCTCGACGCCCTCCCCGGCCGCCGCCCCACCGCGCTGTTCGCCGTCAACGACCTGGCCGCCATCGGCGCGCTGGGCACGGCCCGTGACCTCGGCCTGCGCCTCGGGGAGGACCTGGCGCTGATCGGGTACAACGACACACCGGTCGCCGCCGAACTGCCGGTGGCCCTGACGACCGTCCGGTCCCCGATGGCGGAGCAGGGCCGCGTCGCCGTCCGCGAGCTGCTGCGCGGCATCGCGGGCGACGGGGTGCGATCCCGGCTCCTCGCCCCGGAGCTCGTCGTCCGGGCTTCCTGCGGCCCGCCCGTCGGCCCGCCGCCGCCCTGACGGGCCGGCGGTCCTGGTGATCGGGGCTCGGTGCCAGTGGCGCCGATGACGCCGTGCGCCAGGACCGCGGGCGCCCGCCGTGAGGACGTTCGCGACCGGTGCCGGGCCGGGTCGAGGACGTGCCCGAGGGTTGCGCGGATGAGCGGCTGGAAGCGCATGGAGGTTCCGAACGGACGGTGGCGGCGAACGGCGCTGGAGGGTGATCGGGGTCGGCCCCGGCCGGTCAGAGCCAGGGGATGTCCGCCCGGGCGTAGCGGTACGCCCGGAAGACGGCGTTCTGCGCCCCGCCGGAGGACTCCAGGCCGACTCCCTCGCCGAACGAGCCGAAGTACGGGACGACGTACTCCCAGACCACCTCGCCGTCGGCGGTGACCTCGAAGAGCCGGCCGAACGAGCCCTCCGCGATGAGGGTGTTGCCGTTGGGCAGGCGCTGGGCGCTGGACATGTACGGGCTGTAGAAGTTCTGCGGGGGGTCGTCGCGGTACTCCCAGACGATCGCCCGGCTCGCCCGGTCGACCTCGACCACCCGCGAGTACGGCACCGAAGTCCCCTCCCGGTAGGAGCCGTTGTCGAAGACGAGGATGTTGCCGTCGGCCAGCTCGTGCGGATGGTGCTGCTGGGCGAGGACGTCGGGGCCGAGCCGCCAGGTGACGGCGCCGCTCGCGCGGTCGATGACGACGGCCGTCGACGCGCTGCGGAAGCCCACCATGACGGAGCCGTCGGCGAGTTCGTTGACCGTGTTGGCCATGGGCCAGTGCTCGCGGGCGAAGTGGGGGTCGAGGGCGACCTCGGCCGGGTCGAGCCGCTCGGCGGCGGACCAGCGCCAGACGATCTCGCCGTCCCAGGTCATCTCGTACACCACGTCGCCCCAGATCACCCCGCCCGGTGCCTCGGAGCCGGGGATGCCGCCGCGAACCCGGGGGGCGAACCCGGTGGGGACGGGTTCGACGGCCAGCAGCAGCAGATTGCCGTTGCGCAGGATCTCGGCGTCGTGGTGGTGGAACGGGTGGCGGGCCTCGCGGATCACCGTGCCGTCGGGGGCCACCTGGAGGAACACGCCCCCGTGGTAGACGGCCCAGATCGGGAAGAGCGGTTCGGGCTGCGGGGCCTTGCCCTGGTAGAACAGCGTGCCGTCGGGCAGCAGTCGGGCGTGGCGTCCGGGCGGGTACGGCAGGTTCCAGCGGTGCCGCTCGGTGCCGTCGAGGTCGATCAGGTAGGCCTCGCCGGGGCCGGCGATCGGGGTGACCAGGGTGAGGCCGTCGAAGGCGCGATCGCGGTCGAGTGCGCGCAGACCGGTGCCGCGGCGGCGCAGGGTGTTCTGGTCGATCAAGGGTCTCTCCCGGGCGACGGCGGAATATTGACCACATCAATATGAGCCGGGGATCATTGCCGAAGCGTTGCGGCGGCATGAAACCTTCCGGGAGGCCCCGGGCCCGGCTGCGATACTGGTGGGCATGGCAACGCCGGACCCGACCGAGGCAGGACCGTCGCCCGAGGCGGCGGCCGTCGGTGCCGCGATCCGTCGGCGGCGCAAGGCCCTCGGCATCCGGATGGTGGACCTGGCGGGGGCCGCCGGGCTCTCCCAGCCGTTCCTCAGCCAGCTGGAGCGTGGCCTGGCCACCCCGAGTCTGAGCTCGATCTACCGGATCGCGGCATCCCTGGACTGTCCGCCCGGCGCGTTCCTGCGGCCACGGTCCGGGCCCGGTCCGGTCGCCCACGAGACCGATCCGCAGATCGTCCGGGTCACCGAGAGCGGCGGTCAGGCGGCCGAGGTGCTGATCCCCGGCGGGCAGAGCGCCGCCATGGAGGCGTACCGGCACCACTTCGTCCCCGGCGAACCCGATCGCGAGTGGTTCGAGCACCCGGGTGAGGACTTCCTCTACGTCCTGGAGGGCGAGGTCATCCTCGAACTGCGCGGCCAGCAGCCGGTGTTGCTGCGCCAGGGGCAGAGTGCGCACCATCCGGGCGACGTCCCGCACCGCTGCCGCCCGGCCGACGGCGAGGCCCGGACGCTGCTCGTGGTGTCGTCCGGGTCCCACGGGTGAGCCGGCTCCGGGCTCACCATGCGGAAGCCCCGTTGACTCCGGCGGCGGAGTCCGGCTAGCTTCCCCGGCATGCAGCCGTGCTCCATCTCCCTGACGACCCGCGGTCACATCGACCTCCTGCGGGTCTGTTCCGCTGCCTGTCGCTCCTGCTGAGCGCCTCCACCTTTCGAGAGTCCCGCGCCGTCCGAGTCCGACGGGCCTGAGACGCCCTGACCTGCCCCGGCGCACCGGCTCCAACCTGCCCTTGCACGGCCCCGGTCGACGCCCGCCCTGTGCTGCCCGCCCGTCCCGTGCCGGGGCCCACGCTGCCCTGAGGAGACACCATGTCCGTCGAAGCCGACGCCCTGTCACCACCCCCGGCCATCGCCGCCCGCGCCCCCGCCCCCGCCCCCGAACTCGTCGCCGTCGATGCGGGCACCCGTCGCCGCAGCCGCCTGCCCCGTGCGGTGCGGCGTGCGATCGCGCCCGCCCTGCTGCTGGCCGGGTGGCAGCTGCTGGGAGCGAGCGGCACCCTCTCCGCCCAGACCCTGGCAACGCCGAGCACCGTGCTGGCCAAGGCCGTCGAGCTGATCGCCGACGGCACCCTGCCGTCCGCCCTGGCGATATCAGTGCAGCGGGTGCTCCTCGGCCTGGCCCTCGGCGGCGTGGTCGGCATCGGACTCGCGCTGCTCTCCGGGCTGTCCCGGCTCGGCGAGGACCTGATCGACGCGACCGTCCAGATGCTGCGCACCGTTCCCTTCATCGGGCTGATCCCCCTGCTCATCATCTGGGTGGGGATCGGCGAGGCACCCAAGGTGGTGCTGATCGCGCTGGGGGTCGGCTTCAACCTCTACCTGAACGTCTACGCCGGCATCCGCAGCGTGGACGCCGCCCTGATCGAGACCGGTGAGACGCTCGGACTGAACCGTCGTCAGCAGATCCGGCACATCATCCTCCCGGGTGCGCTGCCCGGCCTGATGACCGGTCTGCGGTACGCGCTGACCGTCTCCTGGCTGGCCCTGGTCTTCGGCGAGACGATCAACGCCGACAACGGCGTCGGCTTCCTGATGAACCAGGCCCGCGAGTTCTTCCAGACGGACGTCATCGTCGTCTGCCTGCTGGTCTACGCCCTGCTCGGCCTGACCGCCGACCTCATCGTCCGTACCCTGGAAAGGACTCTGCTGTCATGGCGACCGACCTTCAGCGGGACGTGACCACCGGCCCCGCCGTCCTGGTCCGTGGTCTGCGACGGGCCTTCGGCGCGGACGTGGTCCTCGACGGACTCGATCTGCGCCTGGAGCCGGGCCAGTTCACGGTCCTGCTCGGCGCGAGCGGCTGCGGCAAGAGCACGCTGCTGCGGATCCTCGCGGGCCTGGACCGGGAGATCGGCGGTGAGGTCCTGGTCCCGCGCCGCCGGGCGGTGGCCTTCCAGACGCCACGGCTGATGCCGTGGAAGAGGGTCTGGCGCAACGTCGTGCTGGGCCTGCCCGGTCGGCCCGACCGGGCGCGCGCCGAGCGGGCGCTCGCCGAGGTCGGCCTCCTGCACCGTGCGGACGCGTGGCCCAAGACCCTCTCCGGCGGTGAGGCGCAGCGCGCCTCACTGGCCCGGGCCCTGGTGCGTGAGCCGGAACTCCTTCTGCTCGACGAGCCGTTCGGCGCACTGGACGCCCTGACCCGGCTGACGGCTCAGCGCCTGGTCGGCGAGGTGTGGGAGCGCCGCCGGTGCGCGGTCCTGCTGGTCACCCACGATGTCGAGGAGGCCGCGCTGCTCGCCGATCGGGTCCTGGTGATGCGCGACGGGGCGATCGTCCACGACTCCCTGGTGGACCTCCCGCGGCCGCGCGAGGCCGCCGACCCCGCCGTCATCGCCCTGCGCGGCGCACTGCTGGCCGAACTCGGCGTCAGCTCCTCCTGATCCGCTCCTACCGAAAGCACGAACCATGACCCTCCTGCTCCGCCGCGCCACCGCCGTCCTCGCCCCCGTGCTGCTCGCCGCCCTGACCGCCTGCGGCTCCTCCGCGTCGAGCTCCACGTCGACCTCCCCGGGGAGCGGCTCCGCCGGGACCCTGAGAGTGGGTGACCAGAAAGGGGGCGCCGCCCAGGCACTGCTGGACGCCTCCGGACAGTCCAAAGGGCTTCCGTACCACATCAGTTGGTCGACCTTCAGTTCCGGACCGCCGATGCTGGAGGCGATCGGCGCCGGCGCGGTGGACATCGGTACGGTGGGCGACACCCCGCCGGTCTTCGCCGGGTCCGCTCACCGGCCGGTCAAGGTCGTCGCCGCGCTGAAGTCCTCGGAGGCCGGAGACGCGGTGCTGGTGCCCAAGGGCTCGGCGCTGGCCGACATCGCCTCGCTCAGGGGGAGGACGATCGCCGTCGCGCAGGGCAGTTCCGCGCACAACACTCTGGTGGCGCTGCTGCTGAAGAGCGGGCTCAGCCCCGCCGACGTGCACCTGAGCTATCTCCAACCGGCTGACGCCCTGGCCGCGTTCAACGCCGGGAAGGTCGACGCCTGGGCGGTGTGGGATCCGTACACCGCGATCGCCGAACAGGCCGGCGGCCGCATCCTGGTCACCGGCGAGCAGGTCGCCGTCGGGCTCGCCTTCGCCGTCTCCTCGGACGGCGCACTGGCGGACCAGGGCCGCAGCAAGCTGGTCGGCGACTACCTCCAGAGGCTGCGCGCGGCCTGGCGCTGGGCCGCCTCGCACCAGGAGGAGTGGGCGCGGGTGTGGTCCAAGCAGGCGGGCGTCCCGTACGACATCGCCCTGGTCTCGGTGAAGCGCACCCAGTCCACGGCGTTCGGGGTCGCGCTGGACGACGACGCCGTGCGGTCCGAGCAGCGGATCGTGGAGACCTTCGCCGCCCAGAAGCTGATCCCGGCGCCCTTCGACTTCGCGGCCATCACCGACCGTCGCTTCAACGCCGACCTGCCGCCGTCCACGACCACGACCGCCCCCGCCAACTGACCCACTCCCCAACCGACCCACTCCGGAGCGTCCACGATGAACGTCCACCTGCACTGGTTCCTGCCGACCGGCGGGGACGGCCGAGGCCTGGTCGACCGCCACGTCTACGCCGGCAACTTCGACGACGCCGCGGCGAGCACGACCCCGGGCCGGGCGGCCGAAGCCGTCCGCCGGCCCGACATCGAGTACCTCGCACAGATCGCCAAGGCCGCCGACCGGCTCGGCTTCGAGGCCGTCCTCACCCCGACCGGCACCTGGTGCGAGGACGCCTGGCTCACCACGGCCTTCCTCGCCCACGAGACCCAGCACCTGAAGTTCCTGGTCGCCTTCCGTCCGGGCCTGATCGCACCCACCCTGGCCGCGCAGATGGCGGCCACCTACCAGCGGGCCACCGGGGGCCGCCTGCTGCTCAACGTGGTGACCGGCGGCGACACCGCGGAGCAGGCCCGCTTCGGCGACCACCTGGACCACGACAGCCGCTACGCGCGGACCGACGAGTTCCTCAGCGTGGTGCGCGGCGCGTGGACGGGCACGCCGTACGACTTCGCCGGGAGCCACTACCGGGTGACCGGTGCCCATGTGCCCGTCCCGCCGGCGCCGGCCGTGCCGATCTTCTTCGGCGGCTCCTCGGCGGCCGCCGGACCGGTCGCCGCCAGACACGCCGACGTCTACCTGACCTGGGGCGAACCGCCGGCGCAGGTCAAGGAGAAGATCGACTGGATCCGGGGACTCGCCGAGGCCGAGGGCCGGGAGATCCGGTTCGGCATCCGGCTGCACACCATCTCCCGCGACTCCTCCCGGCACGCCTGGCAGGAGGCCGAACGGCTGCTGGACGACATCGGTGACACCGAGGTCGCGCAGGCCCAGCGCCTGCTGGGGCGCAGCGAGTCGGTCGGCCAGCAGCGGATGCTGGCGCTCCACCGGGGCTCCCGGGACGAGCTGGAGATCCACCCCAACCTCTGGGCCGGAGTCGGCCTGGTCCGCGGCGGCGCGGGCACCGCCCTGGTCGGCAGCCACGAGGAGGTGGCCGACCGGATCGAGGAGTACCACGCCCTCGGCATCGACCACTTCGTCCTCTCCGGCTACCCGCACCTGGAGGAGGCCTACTGGTTCGGCGAAGGAGTACGCCCCGTGCTCCGGGCCCGCGGCCTGGTCGGGCCGCCGCCCGGTGCCGCGGGTTCAGTGGAGCAGGGCCGGGTTGGGGAGGTGGGCCCAGTGGTCGGTGCCGGGGGCCAGCCGCATCAGGGTGAGGGCCTTGGCCGGTAGCGGGTGCGTCAGGAGGGCTTGCAGGTCGGGGGTCGGGGGGAGGTCCCGGGTGGCGGTCCGGAGGAGCGTCCCGAGTGCTGCTTCGCTTCCGGCCAGCGGGCCCAGGGCGCCGGTGAGCAGGCAGCCGAGGACCTTGCGGCGCAGCCGGGTGGGGTCGTCCTCCAGGAGCCGGCCGGTCATCGGTGGGCGGATTCCGTGCCGGGCCAGGCGTACCGGACTCATCCGGATGTCGGCCAGGTCGCGGTAGACCAGTCGCCGGGCGCGGCCGTCCCGGTCGAGGACGGCGAGGAGGTTCTGGCCGTGCGCTTCCAGGGCCACGCCCAGGCCGAGCAGGTCCAGGCAGACGGACACGGCCAGGCGGGCGAACTCGATGATCCGCTCCTGTCGTCGGTCGGGCGGGAGCGGTGCGAAGTACGCGGGGAGTTCCGCCACCGGCACCACCTGTTCCCCCGCTCCGGCGTACTCGTACGGGGACTGCCGCACCATCGCCGCCAGGTCCGGGGTGCCGTCGCCCGCGGCGGCCAGGGTCCGCGCGATGTGCAGCCGGCCGCCGAGGTGGTCCGCGGCCCGGGCGGCGATCTCGGAGGTGGTCAGCGCCTGCTCCACCGAGTAGGCGGAGATGTCGCGCACCGCGGAGGTGAGCTGCACGCTCAGCGCGGTCTTGACGTGGATGCCCCCGCCGAGGTCGAGCGTGCGCAGGGACAGCAGCGGATGGGCGCTCGGGCCGGACCGCAGGGATCGTCCGGTCAGCGTGTGCTCGGCCTGCCAGGGGTGCACCGGGATCAGCGCGAGCGGGCCGTCGCGCAGCTCGGCCGGCCACGGGCCGCGCAGCACGGCGCCGGCCACCGGCGCGAGCCGCAGGGCCACCACGGGCCGGTGCTCCGGCGCGTACGCCAGCTGCTCGGCGGCCGAGAAGCCGGGGCGGGACCGGCAGGCGGGGTGGTAGGGGTGCCCGTCCGGTGACCGCTGCTCCCACTCCCACGGCGCCGCGGGCGGCCCGGCGGGGCGGGGGGCGGTGCGGGAGAGCGCCATCGACGCGACGCTGTGATCGAGTTCGCCGGCGAATCCCCGGCCGCCGGGCACGGCCAGCGCCGTCAGCAGCCGGGCCGGACGGTCGAACCGGCGGCCGTCCAGTTCGACGTGGGCGACGGTCGTCCCGGTGGCCCACGGGTCGCAGGGCGGGCCGTACAGCAGTCGCCCGTCCGCGAGCAGCAGGCCGACCCCGTCCGGGGTGGGAACGCGTTTCTCGATCCAGGGCAGGGGTTCATGGACGAGCCCCCGCCAGAGCCGGGCCAGCACCGCGGCCCGCGCACCGGGCAGCGCGGCGAGGTAGGCGTCGACCAGCTCCGGACGGAGGCCGGCCAGTTCCTCCGCCAGCCTCCGTTCGGCGGCACCATCGGGCATTGCGGGGTCTCCCATCACCAGCGGGCAAGCCGTTGCGGACATCATGAGGGCCGGTTGGGTGGTATTGGTGGCGGATGGATCACTTCGCCCGGGCAGCCGACGCACTGTCCGTCGCTCCGCTGCTCAACTGTCTCCTGCGCGAGGCCGTCGAGCCGGCGGCGAGCACATCCACCGGCCGCACCGTCCACCGGCTGAGTGCCAGCGGCCGGCTGCTCCGGGTGCGGGCCGGCCATCGGCCCTCCTCGCCCGAACTGTGGACCGGTGCGGCCTGGCAGCCGCTGGACCACGCCGAACTGGTCGAGGTCGCCGCCCAGGAGATGCGGGCCGTCACCGGGCACTCCAACCCTGCCCTGGTCGCCGAGGCGACGGCCAGTCGGGCGGCCGTGGAGGCGATCCTGGAAGCCCGCGCCCACACCGGCCCGCCCGATGACCTGTGGCTGCGCTCCGAGGCGGCCCTCGTCGCGGGCCACCCCTGCCACCCGGCCCCCAAGGCCCGCAGCGGCGGCGGCCCGCCCGCCGCCTGGCTGCGCTACGCCCCGGAGGTGTACGCGCGGTTCCCGCTCCTGCTGCTCGGCGTGCGCGCGGACGCGGTGGTCGAGGAGGGCGACACCCGGGCCCTCGCCCGCCTGGGCCAGGCGCCGCCGGGCTACCGCCTGCTGCCCGCCCACCCCTGGCAGTTCGCCCTCACCCACCGCCGGCCCGCCGTACGCGCCGCCTTCGCCGAAGGGCGGCTGATCCGGCTCGGCACCACCCCCTGGCGGGCCCGGGCGACCTCCTCGGTGCGCACCGTCCAGGTGCCCGGGAGCCCCGAGCGGCCCGGATCGGCCGACCTGTTCCTGAAGTTCAGCCTGGAGGTGCAGATCACCAACGACATCCGGCGGATGCGGCGGCACGAACTGCGCCAGGGGCGTCGCACCGACCCGCTGGTCGCGGCCGCCTTCGCGGCCATGGGCGGCCCGGCGGCCTGGTTGGCCGAGCCCGGGTACCGCACGGTCCGCGGCCTCGAGGAGGTCCTTCCGGTCCTGATCCGCGACGGCCTGGACCACCACGTGGTGCCGGGCGCCACCCCGGTCCTGGCGGCCGCGCTCGCCGAGGGCTTCGACGGCAGTCCGCTCGATCGCCTCGCCGATCCGCTGGGGTGGTGGGAGGCCTACCTGGGGCACGTGGTCCCGCCGGTGCTGGAGGCGTACGCGCGGCACGGGGTGGCGGTCGAGTGCCATCTGCAGAACACCCTGATCGCCGTGGACGCGGACGGCCGTCCCGTCCAGGCCGTCTTCCGCGACGCCGAGGGGGCCAGGGTCCTCCCGGAGACGCCCCGCGAGCGGGCCTGGCGGCGGCTGGTGTACTGCCTCGTCGTCAACAACCTCGGTGAGATCGCCGGGGCCCTCGCGCACCGCTACCCCCGGGCGGCGGGCGCGCTGTGGCCGGTCGCACGGCGGGAGTTCGAGCGGTGCGACAAGGAACTCGGCCTCCCGGAGACCGCGGCGCTGCTCTCCGCGGCCACGCTGCCGGGCAAGGCCAACCTGCTCTCCCGCTGGATCGACGCGGACGGCACCGAGCCGCGGTTCGTGGCCGTCCCCAACCCCCTGGCCGCGGCCCGGTGTCTTCCGTAGCGGTTCACGCGGTTCACGCGGTTCACGCGGTGACCTTGGCGACGAAGGCGGCGAGGTTGGCCGTCGTGCGCCGGATCTTCTCCTCGACGGTGAGCGACTCGTGGAGCCGGGTGCCGACCTCGCGCTTGCCGCGGACGTAGAGCGAGCAGGCGAGGTCGGCGCACATGTAGGCGCCGACGGAGTTGCCCTGCTTGCCGGCCTTCCCGGCCAGCGGGGCGACCAGCAGCGAGACGCCCCCGGTGTGGGTGGTCACGCAGAGCGAGCAGATGCTGCGCCGGGCCTGCCAGGAGGCGGCGTTGGAGGAGCGCAGCGCGACGGCCACGGCGCGGCCGTCGACCTCGGCGGCGAGGTAGGCGCGGTCGGGGGCCTGGGGGTCGCGCCAGCCGAGGAAGTCCAGGTCGTCCCAGGGGAGTTCGGTCAGGTCGCGGGGTACGTGCAGCCGCTTCGCCTCACCCTTGCTGCAGTTGACGAAGGCGGCGCGGATCTCTGGTTCGGTCATCGGCTTCATAGGGACCAACGTAAATTACCTAGGAGTATTAGGCAAATGTATAATCAGCCGAGGCGATCGAAGGGAAGCACATGGCACGCGTAGGACTGAACGCGGAACGACTCACCCGGGCGGGTGCGGAGCTGGCCGACGAGGTCGGCTTCGACAAGGTCACCGTCTCGGCGCTGGCACGCCGCTTCGGCGTCAAGGACGCGAGCCTGTACTCCCACGTCCGGAACTCCCAGGACCTCAAGACCAGGATCGCCCTGCTCGCCCTGGAGGAACTCGCCGACCGGGTCGCCGCCGCCCTGGCCGGCCGGGCGGGCAAGGACGCCCTGGCCGCCTTCGCCAACGCCTACCGCGACTACGCCCTCGAACACCCCGGCCGCTACGCCGCCGCTCAGCTCGAACTCGACTACGAGACGGCGCTCAACAGCGCCGCCGTCCGGCACTCCGCGATGACCCGCGCGATCCTGCGCGGCTACGACCTCGCGGAGCCCGACGAGACCGACGCCGTCCGCCTGCTCGGCAGCACCTTCCACGGCTACGTCGCCCTGGAACGGGCGGGGAGCTTCCAGCACACCCCGCGCACCACCGAGCAGACCTGGTCGCGCGTCCTGGACGCCCTCGACGCCCTGCTGCGCAACTGGCCCAAGGCCTGACGGCGGCCCGGCCGCAGGCCGCGCGTCTCACTCCCCGCCCGCCGTCGCGGGCCCGGGGGGCTCCGTGGTCTCCGGGGGCGCTGCGGGCTCGGGGCTCTCCGGAGTGCCCAGCAGCCGGGCCAGCCGGCCCTGGCCGGCCACCACGTACCCGGTGCCGATGGCCAGCGTGACGGCCGTGAACACCACGATGAGCCAGCTGAGCAGGGTGAAGACGAGCCCGAGCGGGCCGAACTGGGTCACGCTGCGGTTCAGCGAGCGGGGGATGTAGAGCCGCGACCCCCAGGCGAGCGCCGTCAGCGCGGCGCCGGTCAGCACGGCACCGGGCAGCAGCGGGAGCCAGGGCACCCGGCCACCGAGCAGCAGGTGGGGCGTCCACCACCAGAGGAGGACGGCCGAGATCAGGTAGAGCGCGATCCCGAGCGCGCCGCCCGCGCCGAAGCCGGACCGCACCTGGCCCTGGACGACCAGGGCGGCGAGCCACACCAGCAGCCAGGCGAGCCACCGCCAGGCCGCCAGCCGCCCGGCCAGATGGGGCAGGTGCCAGCTTCGTTCGCAGAGCCGCTGCAGCACCCGGCTGCAGCTGGTGGCCGCGAGGAGGGTCACCGCGATCCCGATGCCGCCGAAGGCGTCGGTGGTGCTGGTCCCGTTGGCCTGGAGCACCTGTTCGACCTCGGAGAGCGAGGCGCCCTGGAGCCCGAGGACGGTCCGCAGCGAGTCGGAGATGCTGCTGCGCACCTCGTTGGGCATGAAGGCGGCCAGGGCGAAGAGCGCCGGGACGGCGGTCAGGAAGGCCTGCGCCGCGAGGCGGGTGGCGATGTCCAGGACGTGGAGGTGGATCAGCTGCGCCGCCAGCCGGCGTGGGAACGGGGCGTCGCGCAGCGTCGCCGTACGCCCACGCAGCCAGGTGGACCTGGCGCGGATCCAGTGGGCGCGGACGGGCCGACCGCGCTCTTCCGCCACCGCGTCCTCCCTCCGGGGGTTCGTCGGGTTCGTCACCGGCGTGCGCACTCCGGACTCCGTCCCAGGCTGGGCGACGGGCCGGCGGACGGCACCTCGGGCGGACCGCCGTTCGCCGCAACGGGCCACCGTTCGGTGCGACGGGCCACCGTTCGGTGCGACGGACCGGCACCCGGGCGCGTCGAGCCGCCACCGGACCTCGCCCGGACGGCTTCCCCGGGGTGCCGGTCATCGCGCCCTACGGGGCAATGGTGGTCAGCGGTGCCACGGCCGCGCGGAGTACCGGGAGACCCGATGAACGAGCCGTCAGGGCCTCCGCCCCCGCCCGCACCGGGCAAACCGCCGGGTGGCGGCAGCGGCAGCCGGCCGCCCGCACCGGGGCGGATCGTCAGGAGCGCGCTCTCGGCCGTGCTGATCACCGTGGCCTGCGTCCTGGTTCCGGTCTCGCTGCTGGCCGTCTGGGTGCACGACATCGTCCTGGACACCGGCCGGTACGTCGCCACGGTCGCCCCGCTGGCGACGAACCCCGCGATCCAGGGCGCCGCGGTCGACCGGATCACCCACGCGGTGGACGTACGGGTGGACGGCCCGGCGGTCGCCTCCGACCTGGCCGCCTGGCTGCAGTCCCTCGGCCTGCCGCCCAGGGCGGCCACGGCGGTCAAGTCGCTCGGGCCCGGACTCGACCACGCGGTGAACCAGGTCGTCACCGACGCCGCGACCGGGGTCGTGCACAGCGACGCCTTCACCACCGCGTGGACGCAGGCCAACCGGGCCGCCCACACGGCGGTGGTGCGGGTCCTCACCGGCCAGGGCCGGGGCCCGGTGGAGGTCACCGACGGCACGGTCACGCTCGACCTCGGGGCGGTGGTCGACCGGCTGAGGGCGGAACTGGTGGCCGCCGGGCTCTCCCCGGCCGCGAGGATCCCGGACGTGGACAAGCAACTGGTGCTGTTCCAGTCCGACGAACTGGACAAGGTCCGCGGCGGCGCGCACGCCCTCGACGTGGTCGGCAACTGGATGCCCGTCCTCACCGTGCTGCTCGGCGCGACCGGCGTCCTGCTGGCCCGCCGCAGGCGCCGGGCCCTGGTCGCCACGGCCCTCGGTGCGGCCGGCGGCTGCCTGCTGGTGGCCGTCGCCCTGGTGATCGCCCGGCACTACTACCTGGACCACCTGCCGGCCGCCGTGCAGTCCCGGGCCGCGGCGGCGGCGGTCTTCGACGCCCTGCTGCGCTTCCTGCGGTCCGCCCTGGGCACCGGGACCGTCCTGGGTGTGGTGGTGGCGCTGGGCGCCTACCTGTCCGGCCCCGGGCGGCTGCCGGGCGCCACCCGACGCCGGGCGGACCGCGCCGCGGACACCGTCGCCCGCTGGGGCGACGCGCACGGGGTGCGCACCGGACGGGCCGGCACCTGGACCGACGCCGACCGGAACCGCCTCGCCCTCGCGGCCCTGCTGGTCCTGGCCCTGGTGTTCGCGCTGTGGAACCACCCGACGGTGCCGACCGTGCTGCTGCTCGTCCTGGTCCTCCTCGCGGTGCTCGCCGTCCTGGCACTGCTCGCCGCCACCGGACGAGCCGCCGCCGGACGGGCCGGTGCCGGACGGGCCGGTGCCGGACGGGCCGGTGCCGGACGGGCCGGTGCCGGGGACCGGTCCGAGGAGTGACACTACGGCTCAGGAACGGACCGTGCGACGAAGAAGGAGCACTCTCATGACGATTCAGCGGATGGACAACGTCGGCATCGTGGTCGACGACCTGGAGGCAGCCGTCGCCTTCTTCACCGAGCTGGGCATGGAGTTGGAAGGCGAAGCGCAGCTCGAAGGGGCCTGCCCGGAGCAGATGCTCGGCCTGGACGGGGTCCGCAGCGCCATCGCGATGCTGCGCACCCCGGACGGCCACGGAAAGCTGGAACTGACGAAGTTCCACACCCCCGCGGCGGTCACTGCCGGACCGCTCGACCCGCCACCCAACACCCTGGGCCTGCACCGGGTCATGTTCGCCGTCGACGACATCGACGACACCATCGCCCGCCTGCGCCGCCACGGCGCCGAACTCCTCGGCGAGGTGGCGCGGTACGAGAACACCTACCGGCTCTGCAACCTCCGCGGCCCCTCGGGAATCATCGTCGCGCTGGCCGAACGGATCGGCTGACCCGTACGGAGCCGTGGTGCCCGGCGGGGAACGGCGTCGGCCCGGCGCTGGTGCCCGGCGGTGCCGTTCGACAGAATGTTCCGGTGACGAACTGGACCCGGATCTGGACGATGACCCGCACCAACTTCCGCGCGGCCGACCCGGCCCAGCGGTGGACCGCACGTGCGGCCTGGGCGGTGCTGACCGCGACGGCCTGGCTGCTGGTGATGTTCACGACCGTCTTCGGGGCCGAGGTCGCCGGGGTGCCCATGGGTACCGTGACGTGGCTGGCGATCGTCCTCTCGCTGGCGGTCCCCGTCGTTTCGTGGGCCGCCGTCACCTCCGGTCCCGATGAGCGCACCGGGGCACCGGCGTTGACGCTCGTCCTGCTGCTGGCGGCTGCCGTGTTCGTCCTCATCCTCGTCTGACTCGTGCCGGCCCGGTGAGTGGGCCGCCCACGGCAGTTCACCCGGTCGCCCTGAGGTCCAGGGCTCCCGGGTGAACGTGGCGACGACGTGGTGACGACGCGGTGACGTGGGACGGTGACGTGGGACGGTGACGGCTACGCCTCCCCGACCAGCAGCCGTGCGTTGACGGTGGGGTTGCCCGCCTGGGCGAGCGGGAAGGCCGTGCCGATCTCCCCGGCGTGGCCCGGCACGTCGATGCGTACGGACAGTGTCCTGTCGGCGAGTTGGTCCTGCGGCATCCGGAAGTCGAGGTTGACGATGCCGTGTTGCTTGCACGTCTCACAGCGCCGCGGGTCGTCCGGCTGGAAGAAGAACCGCTTGGCGAGCGGCTCGCCGTCGGCGAGCAGGGTCACGATGAACGACCCCGGGATGTTCAGCCGGTCGATCCCCTTCACCCGCACCGAGACCGGATCGCTGCTGCGGAAGGCGAAGGTGCGGGCGGCGTCGATGCTTCCGGTCAGGTTCTCCATGACACCCATGCCGCCCGGGCCGCCCTCCGCGTGGCTGGGGAGGTCCAGCCGGTCGTACGAGATGTCGGTGGCGATCGTCTGGTCGGCGGTGACGGTGAACGGTGGCAGTGAGTTGAGCGGCGGTGTCGTGAGCCAGCTGGGGTCCTGCCCCGCCAGGGTGGTGCGGAAGCCGGCCAGGGTGGTCGCGGTGGCGCGGGTCTGCCAGCTCAGCCAGAGCCGGTCGATGTTGCAGTGGAAGAACCAGAACACCGGGTCGAAGGCGGAGACGGCCTGGTTGCCCATCGTCGGCCCGATCGACCCGTGGCCGCTGTCGTGGGCCTGGATCGAGAAGTCCTGGTAGCCGTTGGTGTTGTACGCACCCCACAGTGACTGGGCCATCGACGTGGTGATGTCGTCCAGGACTCCGAAGTCCTTGACGTTCTTCGTGATGTCGGCGACCGGGTAGCGCTTGGTCGTGTACGGGAAGAAGCCGGTCCTCGGTGGATGCGCGGTGGCGCCGGGGTCGGCCGGCAGGACGTACTTGTCGAACGGCGGGTGCTGCAGGCGGTCCGGCAGCGGCGTCGAGATGTCCCAGTAGGGGAGTGTGACGTCCTGGCAGCCCGGGACGGAGCGCAGCGCGTCCTCGAACTCGATCAGGTACGGGCGGTGCCAGGGGTTGAAGCGGTTCTCGTGGTGCAGGCACCAGGCCTGCGGGAGGCCGTGCTGGCCGGCCAGCGCGAAGTAGCCGTCCGGGGCCGTGGTGTCGCGGGCCATGATGCCGTTGAACGCGGTGGTCAGCAGGGCGAATTCGGCGTCGGTGAGGGTGGTGATGTCCTTGCGCAGCCGGGTCGGTGCCGGTCCGGCCGGGGGCGCGGTCGGGGCCGGCGCGGTACCGAGGGGGTATCCGTTGACGATCCAGTTCTTGAACGTCTGGGAGCGGTTGGCGCTCCACTGCCCCGCCGCGTCCGGGGGCATGTCCGGGTTCGGTGGCGAGGTGTGGGCGAAGATCGCCAGCGCGTTCCTCTTGACCCCGTCGTAGGTGCCGAGATCGATCCCCTTGGCGGCCATGTGGTCGATGTCCTCGGGGCGGAAGTAGGTGCGGATGTCCGCGAGGTACGTCGGCGAGGCGACGATCGGATCGTCGGCCGGGCTGGTCTGGGGCGTGGTCATGGGGCCTCCGCGGGCTCGGGTCAGGGGGGTCGGTCGTACAAGGATCTTTTGCGGTTGTGAGTATGTGGTACGGCAAAAGTTCGCTCTGCGATCGACACGTGCCCGTGCCCGGAGGAGCGCCGTGCCGGGCCTCTTTCCACCCGGGAGGCGGCTTTCGCGTGGCGCCGGCTCGCTGTGTTCAGGCTTGCGCGGCGGGGCGGACGACGATCTCGCTGACGTCGATGCCGTCGGGCTGTTCGATGGCGTAGCCGATGGCGGAGGCGATCGCCGACGGCGGCATGGCGATCTCGTCCCGCTGCCGGGTCAGCGCGGCCGCGACTTCGGGGCCGGCTCCCTTGCCGATGCCTTCGGTGTTGGTGAAGCCGGGGGAGACGAGGGTGACGCGCAGGTCGGGCCCCGATTCCTGGCGCAGGCCCTCGGTGAGCACCTTCACCGCCGTCTTGGTGGCCGCGTAGACCGCCTGGGGGGATTTGACGACGTAGGCCGCGGTGGAGGCGACATTGACGAAGTGTCCGGAGCGCTGCTGCCGGAAGACGGGCAGTGCGGCCCCGATGCCGTTCAGCAGGCCGGTGATGTGGGTGGCGACCATGGCGTCCCAGTCGTCCTGGCGCAGCTCGTCGAACGGCGAGACGGCCATGGTGCCCGCGTTGGAGATCAGGACGTCGAGCCGGCCGAAGCGGTCGATGCTCGCGTCGGTCAGGCGCTTCAGGTCCTCGCGGCGCGTGACGTCGACGACGACTCCGACGGCCGAGCCGCCCTGTGCGGTGATCCGGTCCACCACCGCGGTCAAGCGGTCCTCCCGCCGGGCGCCGAGCACCAGGTGGGCCCCCCGTTCGGCGAGATGGATCGCGGTTGCCTCGCCGATGCCGCTGCTGGCGCCGGTGAGCGCGATCACCTTGCCCTTGATGCCTGTCATGGAGAGTCCTCGGTGAGGTGCGTGAGGCCGGTAGAGTGAAACCGGGGGCGCCCCCAGTTGACCTCAGGCTAAGTGGGCGCGCCTCCGCTTAGCAAGCGGGAGTTTCGAGAAGGGACGGCCGGCACCATGGCCGAAGGAACGCAGCGGCCGTTGCGAGCTGACGCGCGGCGCAACCGGGAGAAGATCCTCGCGGTGGCGGCACGGGAGTTCGCGACGGAGGGGCTCGGCGTCCACCTGGAGCGCATCGCCAAGGAGGCGGGGGTGGGCAGCGCCACGCTGTACCGCAACTTCCCCACCCGTGAAGCGCTGGTCGAGGCGGTGTACCGCAACGAGGTGGCCCAGCTGTGCGACGCGGCCCCCGCGCTGCTGGCGGCGAGACCGCCCTTCGACGCCCTGCGTGCCTGGGCCCGCCTCTTCCTGGACTACGTGGCCACCAAGTACGGCATGATCGACGCCCTGCGGGCCATCGCCGCGACGGGGAACAACCCGTACGGTCACAGCCGGGACATGATCCGGGCAGCCCTGACCGCCCTCATGGATGCCTGCGTGGCCGCCGGCGCGATCCGCACCGACATCAGCCCCACCGACATCGGCGTCGCGCTCGAAGGCATCGCCCTCACCTCGGCGAGCCCCGAACGGCGCGAGCAGGCGGAGCGCCTGCTCGATCTCATCCTGGACGGCCTGACGATCCGGCCGTGACGGCCGGCGGGAGGTGAAGCCGGAGCCGCCCGGCACTCAACGGGCGGTGCGGCCGGTGACGCCGTGCTCGCGCAGCGGGCCGACCTGCCAACCCCGGGCGGCGCAGTGGTCCAGGAGCTGCGGCAGGGCGCCGAGGGCGGAGCGCCAGGCGGCGGGAGCGGAAGTGCAGTCGGAGTCGTGCAGCAGAACCGTGCCGCCGCCGTACAGGTCGGCGGTGACGGTGCGGTGGACGGTGTCGGGGGTGGCGCGGCTGGTCCAGTCCTCGCCCCAGCTCGTCCACAGCACCGGGGTGAGGCCGAGGCGGCGGGCGGACAGGTGGGCGGCGGCGCTCATCACGCCGTAAGGGGGCCGGAACCACTGCGGCGCGGTGCCGCTGAGCTCGGCGACGGTGTCCCGGGCCCGGCGCAGGTCCTGGTGGGTGGCGCGGGGGCCGCGCAGCAGCAGCGGGCGGTGTGCCCAGCCGTGCACGGAGATCTCGTGGCCGGCGTCGGCGATCTCCCGCACCAGAGACGGCGACCTCTCGGCCATCGAGCCGAGCAGGAAGAAGGTGGCCCGTACGTCGTACTTCTGCAGCAGGGTCAGGAAGTAGGGCGTGGAGTACCGGTCCGGGCCGTCGTCGAAGGTGAGGGCGACGTGGTCGGGGCGGCCGGTTCCGGCGAGGCGGGGCAGCAGCCGGTTGCGCAGCGGCCCGTAGGTGGAGAGCACGGGGGCCGCGTGGACGGCGGTGGTGGCGGCTGCGGCGGTGGCGCCGAGGCGCAGGAGGGTGCGGGGCTTCATGTCTGGCCTCAGGAAAGGACGGTGAGCGCGCCGAGGCGCGGCGGCCGGTGGGAGGTGAGCAGGCGCTTCAGGGTGTCGGCGAGGTCCGCCGGGTGGGCCTTGCCGCATTCGAGCAGGACGATCTGGCCGGGCTTCAGCTCGGGGGTGGTGGGGCTGCCGCAGGTGATCCGGGCGTCGGGGACGACCAGGTGCTCGTGGTGGTAGGCGGCTAGGCCGAGGTCCAGCGCGTCCAGGTGGCGGCTGGAGAGGAAGAAGTCGCTGGCCGCGCCGGTGGCCGAGCGCAGGGCGGTGGCGCCGGCGTCCAGGGAGCTGCGGCCGGTGACGATGCCGGTCTCGTACGGCGGGCCGTAGCCGGCGTTGACCAGGGTGAGCCCGGCTCCGGCGAGGCTGCGGACCTCGGCGGGGTCGTCGGCGGCCTGGGCGGTGTCGACGGCGACGGCGGCGCCTGCGGCCGACAGTGCTTTGACGGTGACCGGGGGGAGGGGCTCGCCGACCGGCGGGTGCACCACGAGGAAGGTCCGGCCGGTGTGTTCGGCGTCGACGGTGTCCAAGTCGCCGTAGGCGACGGCGAGTTGGGTGCCGCCGGTGGCCAGCCAGACGGCCGCGGTGAGGGCGGCGAGGGCGACGCCCAGCCGGCGGACGGGGCGGCGCGCGGCGGGCACGGGGGCGGGTGCGGTGGCTGGTGCGATGGCGGGCGCGGTGGTGGCGGCCGGGGCGGCGGAGGCCACGGCCGCGACCGCCTCCGCCGGGCCGGCGGCCTCGCGGTGCAGGGCCAGTCCGGCGGCCCGGTGGCGGCGGCCGGTGGGGCCGTCGACCATCGAGCGGAGGACGGGTTCGAGGTCGGCCGGGTCCTCGATCCAGGGGGCGAGGCCGGCCTGGTCGAGGGCCTCGGCGTTGGTCCGGCCGTGGCCGGGTATGCAGCGGTAGCTGATGGTCGGCAGCCCGCAGGCGAAGGCCTCCAGCGAGGTCAGGCCCCCGGCGTTCTGCACCAGCACGTCGCAGGCGTGCATCAGGCCGAGGACGTCGTCGACCCAGCCGAAGACGTGCTCGATGCCGTCCGCCCGCAACTGCGCCGCGAGCGCCCGGTTCTTCCCGCAGACCACCACCGGTACGGCCGCCCCGGTGTCGCGGACCTCGGCGGCCACCGTCGCGACCTCGCCGACGCCCCAGGAGCCGGCCACCAGCAGCGCCAGCGGCACGTCCGTCGGCAGGCCGAAGCGCTGCCGGGCGGCCGTGCGCTGGGCGGCGGTGGCCGGGGTGAACCGCGGGTCGACCACCGGCCCGGCGACCACCACCCGCTCGGCGCCGTGCTCCCGGGCCTGCCCGGCGGGGATGGAGTGGGCCGCCAGGTGCAGGTCGGCGCCGGGCGCCACCCAGAGCGGATGGACCGAGAAGTCGGTCAGATAGACGGCGGCCGGCACCGCCAGCCGCCCCTGGCGGCGCAGCCGGCCGAGCACCTGCCCGGCGATCGGGTAAGTGGCCACCACCGCGCGGGTGTCCGCCGGGAGCGCGCGCAGCAGCCGGCGGTGGGTGCTGCGCTGGGCCAGTCGGATCAGCGGGCCCGGGCGCCCGGCGTGCTCGGTGCTGGAGTAGATCCGCTGGTAGGCGGCCGGGGCGATGGTGAGCAGCAGCCGGTAACCGCTGGAGACCAGCCGCCCGAGTCCGCCGGGGACCAGGTCCAGGAAGTCATGGCGGTCCACCTCGAAGCCCAGGCCGCCCAGCCGCAGCGCGAGTTGGGCCGCGGCTCCGTCGTGTCCGGCGCCCACGCTCGCGGACACGATGACGATGCGCCCGGCGGCGGGGCCGGACGGGCTGGACGGGTCGGCGTGGTGCGCCGACGCCTCGTGGAGGTGCGGGAGTTGCGACACGGTCGGCCGATCCTCTGGCGATGACGGGGCAGGAGTGGGCGGGTTGCCGGGGCGAGCGGGCCGTGGCGGTGCCACGCCCGGGGGCGCGGGATCGATGAGCTCGGTCACGGCACGCGGTCCGATCCTCGGCGGCGCCCGGGCTTCCCCCGGGCGGGACGGTCAGGATGGCAGGGCCTTGCTGAAGATCCGCTTAAGCTCCCGGCCGCCCAGGGCACTTCCGCCCGGGGGGCCACCGTGGTGACGTCGCCATGTCCCACCTCGACGCGGGGCGCGTACCGGAGCCGGTACGGGCCGCCGCCCTCGACCTTCGCGTGCTGCGGGCCCTGCCCTTCGCGACGGTCTGCGTCGTGCCGGCCACCGCCGGGCACGGACTCGGCGTAGCGCCCACCCGGCCGGTACGGCACCCGCCGTACCGGCCGGCACGCGCTATGACTCGGGGCCGGGGCAGCGGTCGAGGCGGGCTCGGACCGCGTCGGCGTCGCGGTGCTGGAGGTCCTCCAGGATGGCGAGGCCGCTGGTCCAGGCCGCCCGGGCGGCCTCGGTGTCGCCGAGGGCGAGGTGGGTGTCGCCGAGGTGGGTGTGGATCTCGGCCTGGAGGAAGTAGTCGCCGATCCGCTGCCGCAGGCGCAGCGACTCCCGGTAGGCCGGGAGCGCCTCGTGGTACTCGCCGAGGTGGTGGTGGACGAAGCCGATGCTGTCCCAGATCGAGGACTGGCCGGGCAGGTTGCCGGTGGCGCGGGCCAGGTCGAGGGCCTGCCGACAGTAGGGCAGCGCCTCCCGCAGCTCGCCCTGCTGGGCCAGGTACCAGCCAATGCTGTTGAGGGCGAGGGCCTGCCCGGAGGGGTCGTCGATGGACCGGAACAGCTCCAGGGCCCGGCGGGACTCGGCCACGGCCTCGGCGTTGGCCCGTTCCTCCCCGTGGGCGATGGCGAGGTCCAGTCGGGTGCGGCCCTGGCGCGGCCGGTCGCCGAGCGCGTCGAACAGGCCGAGCGCCAGCCGCAGTTCGCGCTGGGCCTCGGGCTGGCGGTCCTGGGAGCGGTGCACCTGGCCGAGCCAGCGGTGGGCGTGGGCCTGGTGGCCGAGGTCCCCGGTGCGTTCGGCGGCGGCCAGCGCGGTCTCCCCGGCGCGCTGCCACTGCTGCCACAGCCCCGACTTGAGCAGGTACGGCACCTGGGCGCCGACCAGCTGCCAGGCGTGGACGTCGGACCCGGCCCGGTGCGCGGAGTCGACGATCCGCTCCAGCACCGGCTGCTCCTCCCGGTACCAGGCGAGTGCCTGCCGCCGGTCGGCGAGCTCCTCGGGCGCCACCCCGGGGGCGGGCTCCGCGAGGCCGAGCGGCTGCCAGGCGGCGTCGTCCGCGTAGGCGAGGCAGGCGGCGCGGTCCGCGGTGTGGAGGTAGTGGTCGAGCATCCGCAGGGTCGCGTCGGCCTGCTCCGGCGGGGAGTCGAGGGCGGCGGTCTGCTCGGCGGCGTAGGCGCGCAGCAGGTCGTGGAAGGTGTACCGGTCCCGTTCCGGTGCGGTGATCAGGTGGGCCCGGTGCAGGTCCTCCAGCAGCGCGCGGGTCTCGGGCAGCGGCAGGTCCGCGAGGCTCGCGGCCGCCGCCGCGCTGATGTGCGGGCCGGGGTGCAGGCCGAGCAGCCGGAACAGCCGGGCGGCCTGCGGGGCCAGCGCCCGGTAGGACCAGGAGAACACCACCCGGACGTCGGCGTGGCTGTCGCCGGCCGAGAGGAGGTCCAGGCGCACCCGGGAGTCGCGCAGTTCGCGCGCCCAGACGCCGAGCGGGGTGTCGGGCTGGTCGGCGGCCCGGGCCGCGGCGATGTTCAACGCCAGCGGCAGCCGGGCGCACAGCTCGATCAGCTCGTCGGCCGCCTCCTGCTGCTCCGCGACGACGGCGGCACCGAGCCGGCGGGCGAAGAGTTCGCGGGCCTCGGTGGGGGAGAGCACGTCCAGGGGCAGCGGGACGGCGCCGTCCAGGGCGACCAGTCCGGGCAGCCGGTTGCGGCTGGTGACCACGACCAGGCAGGTGTCGGAGCCCGGCAGCAGCGGGCGGACCTGCTCCGCCTCGCGGACGTTGTCGAGGACGATCAGGGTCCGGGTGCCGGCCAGCCGACTGCGCAGCAGCGCCAGCTGCCCGTCCGGGTCGGCGGGGACGCGCGGGGCCGGGACGCCCAGTGCGTCCAGGAAGCCCCGGGCCACGTCGGCGGCGGCGACCGGCGCCCTGGCCGGGTCGAAGCCGCGCAGGTTGGCGAACAGCTGGCCGTCGGGGAAGCGGTCGGCGACCCGGTGGGCGAAGTGCACGGCCAGGGTGGTCTTGCCCACGCCCGCGGTGCCGGCGATCGCGGAGATCACCACGGCGCCGCAGCCGGGCACGGCGTCGGTGCCGCCGCCGGGGGCGACGTCGGCCAGCAGTTCGTCGAGCAGCCGGAGTTCCCGGGTGCGGCCGGTGAAGTGCCGGATCGCCATCGGCAGTTGCTGGGGGCTGGTGGTGCCGGTCGTGCCGGGCGTGCGGGTCGTGCCGGGCGCGGTCAGCGGGAGGGGCAGCGGGGCCGGGGCGTCCGGCGTCGCCGGGCCGGCGTCCCGGACGGCCGTCAGCCAGCGGGCGCGGGTGTCCGGGTCGAGGCCGAGCGCCTCGGCGAGCCGGACCACCGAGGACAGTCGCGGCCGGCGACCGCCCGCCTCCAGGGCGCTGATCGACCGGGCCGACACCCCGGAGCGGTCCGCGAGTTCGTCCTGGCTCCACCCCGCCGTCAGGCGTCTCTCCCGCAACAGCGCGGCGAAATCAGCAGCTCCCACCCAGTCCCCCCGGATCCTCGCGGACCCGTGCCGTCGCCCCGCCCGTCCGACCCGGATCGCGAACGAGAGTAGCCCCCCGCGGCCCAAGTGTCAGGTCAACGTCAGGTCAACGTCGTGGTCGGCTCCGCCGCACCGCCGGGAGGATGAACGCCGACGTGATCACACCGAGGAGGCACCCATGAACGCGCCCGCTCCGGCTCCGAGCCGTCCGAGCAGGGGCCTGGTCAGGGCGGTGGCGGGCGCCGTGGCCGTCGCGACCCTCGGCAGCGCCGGCACCGTCGGGGCCTCGGCGGCCATTCCGTCCGCCGGCGGGTCGGCCCGGGCCGGAGCCGTCCTGGTCCAGGAGGTGCGGACGGCGGACGGGGTGCTCACCGTCGACCGGTCGACCGAGCCGCCGCAGCCGGCCTTGGGCGGCGGGTGCAGCGGAATCGACCCGCAGGTCTGCTTCAGTGTCGACGGCAGCGGCTTCTTCGTGCACGAGATGACCAACAGCACCCACTACGGATCGAGCACCTCGGCCGACATCAAGGTCAGGAGCCCGTCCGGGGTGGTCGTGGCGGAGTCGACGTTCTACGCGGTCGGCGGCAACTGGTACACCGTCACCTACGCCCCGAACGCCTATCTGGCCGAGGGCCGCTGGTGTGCCCTCAGCAACGCCAACGGCGGGGGGTACACCGGCACTTGCGTCGACGTGCACAACTGATCCGCCCGCCGACTCCGGCGGCGAGCCGCGGCCACGGGGGTGCCGCGGCTCGGGCCGGACCCGTTCGCCGTTCGGGCCGGACCCGCTCACGGTTCGGGCCGGACGGCGTTCACGGTTCGAGCGGAGGAGTTCGCGGCTCGACCGGACCCGTCGCGGGGTGCGCCGAACCCGATTCCGCCGCTGGTCGAACGGTGTCATGCTGACGCCATGACAGATCGCATCGACACCGCCCCGCCGCGCGACGGGGTGCAGGACGGGGGCCGGCACCGGGAGTTGGCGGCGGCGACGGTGGGATCGGTGGTCGAGTCCTTCGACTGGAACATCTACGCCGTGCTCGCGCCCTACTTCGCCGCCGACCTCTTCGGGCACGGCAAGGGCGGCGTCAGCGGGGTGCTCGCCGCGTACGCCACCTTCGCGGTGGGGTTCGTGGCCCGGCCTATCGGCTCCTACCTGATCGGCCGGCTCAGCGACACCCGGGGGCGGCGCTTCGCGCTCAGCCTGGGCATGGCCGTCATCGCCGTCGCCAGCCTGGGCCTGGCCGTGCTGCCGGGTCAGCGGACCATCGGCGTCTGGGCGGCGGTGCTGGCCGTGGTGGTGCGGGTGGTGCAGGGGCTCGCCTTCGGCGGGGAGGCGCCGAGCGTGGCCGCGTACGTGACCGAGACGGCGCCGCCCCGGCACCGCTTCGCGTTCAGCTCGGTCTCCTACGGCGGGATCATCCTGGGCTCGCTGCTGTCCTTCGGAGTGCTCACCACGCTGATCCACACCATCGGCAAGTCCGGCCTGGAGAACGGCGGTTGGCGTTGGGGCTTCCTGGTGGCCGCGCTGCTGGGGCTGGGCGCGGTGTGGGTGCGCCGGGCCGCGCCGGAGAGCGCCGAGTTCCACCGCGCCCGGGCCCAGGCGCAGCCGGGGGAGCGGCCGTCCTACCTGCGCACGCTGCGCGACCACCGCTGGGCGGTGCTCACCGTCTTCCTCAACACCCTGGGCGGCACGGTCGGTTACTACTTCGCGCTGACCTACCTGCCGCAGTACGCCGCCGCCTACCACGTCATCGACAAGGAGCGGGCGGCCTCCTTCATGACGATCGTGCTGGCCGTCGTGCTGGCCACCATGCTGCTCACCGGCGCGGCGGCCGACCGCTTCGGCCTGCTGCCGGTGGCCCGGATCGGTTTCGGGCTGCCCGTCCCGTTGGTGGGGTTCCTGCTGGTCGGGCTGCGCGGGGGCTGGCTGCCGTTCCAACTGGTGGCCGTGCTGCTGGGGATGACGGTGGCGACGGTGCTCGGCACCCTCAATGTCTTCACCGGCCTGCTGTTCCCGACCGAGGTGCGGGCGGTGGGCCTGGGCGTGGTCAATGCGGCCACCATCGCGGCCTTCGGCGGAACCTTCCCGCTGCTGGCCCAGTGGCTGGCCGACCACGGCCGGCTGGGACTGATCCCGTTCTACGTCACGGTCTGCACGGCGGGGCCCGCCTTGGGCCTGCTGACGGCGATGCGGGTGCCCTCGTTCACCGCCGCGCTGCGGGAGGCGGAAGGAGAGGTTCAGCGGACACCGGGAACCGCCTGACGGACGTTCACGTCCTGTGGTTGAGTGGTCCGGACCAAATGCCGGACGGGGAGGGGCGACTGTGGACGGCAACGGACCGGACAGCTGGCTGATCGAGGCCGACTTCGAGGAGCCGCCGCAGGTGGACCTGCGGACCGACCGGGCGCACTCCGCGCGGGTCTACGACTACCTGCTCGGCGGGAAGACCAACTTCCCGGCGGACCGCGAGGTCGGCGACCGGGTGCTCGCCGACCTGCCCGCCGCCCGGGCCGGTGCCACCGCGGCCCGGGCCGTGATGCACCGGATGGTCCGCCGGCTCGCGCAGCAGCACGGCATCCGCCAGTTCCTGGACGTCGGCACCGGCATCCCCACCACACCGAACCTGCACGAGATCGTCCAGGCGGTGGACCCGTCCTGTCGGGTGGTGTACGTCGACAACGACCCGATCGTGCTGGCCCATTCGCGCGCCCTGCTCAGCAGCACCCCGGAGGGGCGCACCGCCTACGTCGAGGGCGACCTGCGCGAGCCGGAGGAGTTCCTGGCCGACCCGGCGGTGGCGGCCACCCTGGACCTCACCCGGCCGGTCGCGCTGACGCTGATCAACATCGTGCACTTCCTCTCCGACGAGGCCGCGTACCCGTCCGTCCGCAAGCTGCTGGACGCCCTGCCGGCCGGCAGCTTCCTCGCCCTGACCGCGGGTACGGCCGACAACGCGCCGGAGGCGGCCAAGGCGGGCGTCCAGCGCTACACGGAGGCCGGGATAGAGGTACACGCCCGCCCGCTCGCCGGGGTGGAACGTTTCTTCACCGGGCTGGAGCTGGACGACCCGGGCGTGGTCCTGATCAACCGCTGGCACCCGGAGCCGGGCGCCCCCTCGGCCGACGCCGAGGTCTCGGTGTACGGAGGTCTCGCCCGCAAGCCCTAGGGTCTGTCCGCTGTCGGGCCCGTGGCCCGTGGTCCCCGCTGGACGCGGACCACGGGCCACTGCTGTTCTCAGGCCGCGCCGGTGGAGTCCCAGGCGGCCTCGATCATCGTGAAGACCTCGTCCACCGCGCCCTGGGGGTCGTCCGCCTCGCGGGCCAGCGAGAAGGCGCCGACCACGAACCGGGCGATCGCCCGGCAGGCCGTCGTGGACGGCACCGGGCCGGGCCGGCCGGCGATGGCGGCGGCCAGCGAGTCCGCGTGACGCAGCCTCATCGACTCCTCGTACTCCCGCAGGGCGGGTGAGCCGTCGATCATGCGCCAGATCGGGTCGGCGCCCTCCGCGGTGCAGTGGCGCACCATGGCGTGGATCTCGCGGCGCAGCGCGGGGATCAGCGGCTCGTCGGGCGAGGCGTCGGTGGCCGCCCGGGTGAGGCGCTGCTCGAAGTCCTGGTCCTGTTCGAAGACCAGCGCCTCCTTCGAGGCGAAGTGGGAGAAGACCGTGGTGACGGCGACGTCGGCCTCGGCGGCCACCTCGCGGATGCCCACCTCCTCGTACCCGCGTTCCAGGAAGAGCCGCAGGGCGGTGTCGGCGATCTTCTGGCGGGTCGCGGCCTTCTTGCGCTCACGGCGGCCGGTCGGCTCGGTCATGCGGTGATGCTACCAGGGAGTAAAATGCAACCGTTTCAAAACCCTAACCGTTAGTGTTACGGTCTGGCGCATGAAGAAAGTGAGCTTCGCCGCGTTCGGCGGCCCGGACGTCCTGCACCTCATCGACGCCGAGGAGCCCCATGCGGGCCCCGGCCGGATCCGCGTCGCTGTACGGGCGGCGGGTGTGAATCCCGTGGACTGGCGGCTCCGCGAGGGCCAGGTGCTGGGGGCCCATCCGATCCGGCTGCCGGCCGGCGTCGGACTGGACGCCGCCGGGGTGGTGGACGAGGTGGGCGAGGGGGTCGAGGGTGTCGCGGTCGGCGACCACGTGTTCGGCGAAGGCGCCGACACCTACGCCGAGTTCGCCGTGCTGTCCGCCTGGGCCCGGATGCCCGAGGGCCTGACCTTCGAGGAGGCGGCGGGATACCCCTCCGTGGTGGAGACGGCGCTGCGCGTCATCCGCGAGGTCGGGGTGCTGCCCGGGCAGACCCTGCTGGTCAGCGGCGCGTCCGGCGGCGTCGGGTCGGCGGTGCTGCAGGTCGCCCGGGAGCGCGGCATCGCGGTGATCGGCACGGCCGGGGCCGCGAACCAGGACTACCTGCGCGGCCTGGGCGCCACCGCCACCACGTACGGCGAGGGTTGGGTGGAGCGGGTGCGCCGGCTCGGCCGGGTCGACGCCGCCCTCGACCTGGCCGGGGCCGGGGTGATCCGCGAACTCGTCGAACTGACCGGCGATCCGCGGAGGGTGGTCTCCATCGCCGACCTCGGCGCGCCCGAACACGGCGTCCGCTTCTCCGGGGTGGCCGGGAGCGTACCGGCGGCACTGGCCGAGGCCGCCGAGCTGATCGCCCGCGGCAGGCTGCACATCCCGGTCGACGCCTGCTACCCGCTGGCCGAGGCGGCGGCCGCGCACATCGACAGTCAGGCCGGCCACACCCGTGGCCGCCGGGTCATCGTGATCTGATCGGCCGACCGGCTGCCTAGCTGATGGGCCGTCACTGCGCCATGGTGAGCCCGGCCGCCCCGGCGCCCCGGCTGAGCAGCACCGTGCGGATGTGCTCCAGCGCCCGGGACCAGTCGGCGCGGCCGGGGTCGCGGCGGACGGCCTCGCGCAGGTCGAGCACTCGGTAGGGCGGGCCGAGGTCGGTGATCTGCGGCACGAACTCGGCCCGGCCGATCGTCCACCGCTGCCCGGGGCCGGCCGGCGGGCTGACGGTGAAGCGGGCGATCGAACTCCAGTTGCCGCGCGGGTCCTCGGCGCCGTCGTAGCGGAACATGTGGCCGGCGAGCTGGTCGCCGAGGCCGTAGACCGTCCAGGTGTCGCCGAGCTTCTCGTAGGCCTGCGGGATGTGGGCGTGGGTGCCGAGGATCAGGTCGACGTCGGGGCGGCCCGGGCCCTGGCCGGCCGCGGACAGTTCGCGGGCCAGGGTGAGCTGTTGCTCGTTGGGGGTGTCCTGCCACTCGGTGCCCCAGTGGATGCTGACCACCACGAGGTCCGCGCCGTCCGCCCGGGCGGCGCGGGCGTCGGCGAGAATCCGGTCCCGGTCGATCAGGTTGACGGCCCAGGGCTCGCCCGGGGGCAGCGGGATGCCGTTGGTGCCGTAGGTGTAGGCGAGTTGGGCCACGGTCGCGCCGCCCGCGTGCAGCAACGCGGGCCGCCCGGCCTCCTCGGCGGTGCGGGCGGAGCCGGTGTGGGCGAGGCCGACGGCGTCCATCGCGTCCAGGGTGCGGCGGATGCCGGCCGGGCCGTCGTCCAGGGTGTGGTTGGAGGCGGTGTCGCAGGCGGTGTACCCGGCGTCCTCGAGGGCCTTGGCGACCTGTGGCGGGGACTTGAACGCCGGGTACCCGGTGTACGGGCCGCCGTCGGCGCCGTAGACCGTCTCCATGTGGCAGATCGCCAGGTCGGCGCCGCTGATCAGCGGTTTGACGCCGGCCAGTATGGCGGTGAAGTCGTAGCCGGTGCCGCCGGCGTCCTCCTTGGCCTGCTGGATGATCTCGGTGTGCGGGAGGACGTCGCCGGTGGCCACCAGGGTGAACGCGCGTGGGCCGGTCGGGGTCGGGGTCGGGGTCGGCCTCGGGCTCGGGGTGGCGGGGGCCGGTGGCCCGGGCGGCTGCGGGGCGCCGCAGCCGGGGAGGGCGAGCAGCAGGGCGAGGGCCGTGACGGCGGTCCGCCGGCGGGGCAGTGGCATGGTCGGCTCGTCTCACGATCGGACGGTGTGATCAACCCTCCGACTATGCGGGCCGCCGATCCGCCGGCCGTCCGCCCCACGCCCGCAGGTCACCCGGGGGGCCGTCGGGCCGGATCCGGTGACCATGTGTCACCCCCTGTACACGGCGCGCTCGATGTGCTGACATATCCACGTCAAAACAAGCCGAGGATAGCGGGCGGTGCGCCCGGACCGGCGCCGCGCCGCCTCCCGGCTCCACGGACGATCGAAGGGGAAGCCCATGCTGCTCCGCACCCTGGCCGTCGGCGCCGCCGTCGCCGCCACCCTGGTCGGCTCCTCGACCTTCGGCGGCGACGCGCTGCCGACCCCGCCGGACCGGATCGTCATCGACGTCGCGACCGTCAACGGCTCCGGCTGCCCGGCCGGAACGGCCGCCGTCGCCGTCTCACCGGACAACACCGCCTTCACCGTCACCTACAGCAGCTACCTCGCCCAGGTGGGAGTGGGCTCCAGGCCGACCGACTTCCGGAAGAACTGTCAGCTCGACCTGCGGGTGCACGTCCCCCAGGGCTTCACCTACGCCATCGCCTCCGCCGACTACCGAGGCTTCGCCCACCTGGAGAACGGCGCGAGCGGCATCGAACGGGCCAGCTACTACTTCCAGGGGGACCCGGAGACCGCCTACCAGAGCCACCGCTTCGACGGCCCCACGGACGACAACTGGCAGGCCACCGACACCGTCGACGTCGCCGCCCTGGTCTTCGCCCCCTGCGGGGAGGAGCGCAACTTCAACATCAACACCGAACTGCGGGTCGCCGCCGGGACCTCGGACCAGGCCCACACCACCAGCTTCATGACGATGGACTCGACGGACGGCAGCATCAACACCACCTACCACCTCGCCTGGAAGCAGTGCCCCTGATCCCCGGCCCCGGCCCCGGCGGAGCCCCGGCCGCCGGGGCCGGGGCGTGTCCGGGTCCGCTTCAGTCCGCGTCGCGCGGGGGCAGCCACCGGGTGATCCGGTCGAACAGCTCGGTCAGCGGCTCGCCGACCTCCCGGCCGAACTCGGTGAGCCCGTAGCTGACCTGGGGCGGCGTCGTCGGCTCGACCTTCCGCCAGACCAACTCGTCCTGGACCAGCACCCGCAGGGTCTGGGCGAGCATCTTCTCGCTGATGCCCTGGATGCTCTCGCGCAGCTCGTAGAACCGGAGGTCGTGGCGGCGCAGGGAGATCAGCACCCAGATGCCCCACCTGCTGGTCACGTGGTCGACCACGTTCCGCGCGGGGCAGTCGGTGTGAAACACGTCATACCGGCCCATGGTCCCGACCGGGCTGTGCTGGAAGCCTTCTGTCACGTCATGAGCTTACCCAGAGGTATGTCCTTACGAAGAGTTAGTCCGAACTTCTAGCGTGAGGGCCATCAGAGGACGACATCCGACGAGGAGCTGATCATGATCGTGGTGACCGGGGCGACCGGAAACATCGGACGGCCGCTGACCCAGGCGCTGGCCGAGGCGGGCGAGCAGGTGACGGCGGTGTCACGGCGCGCGGCGGCGGTGCCGGACGGCGTCCGCCACCTGGCGGCCGACCTGTCCGGTCCGGCCGAGCTGAGGCCCGCGCTGGCCGGGGCGAAGGCGCTGTTCCTGCTGCTCTCGGGCGACCTCCACTCCACCGAGGCCGATCCGGCCGAGCTCATCGGCGAGGCCGCGGCCGCCGGGGTGCGCCGGGTCGTGCTGCTCTCCAGCCAGGGCGTGGTGACCAGGCCGTTCGGCGCGACCCGGATCGCGATGCGCGGCCTGGAGGACACCCTGCGGGGCTCCGGCCTGGAGTGGGCGGTGCTGCGGCCGGGCGGCTTCGCTTCCAACGCCCTGTGGTGGGCCGAGTCCGTCCGTGACCACCGGCTCGTCGCCGCACCGTTCGGCGATGTCGGCGTACCGGTCGTCGACCCGGCGGACATCGCCGCCGTCGCGGCGGCCTGCCTGCTGGACGACCGGCACACCGGCGGCGTGTACGAGCTGACCGGCCCCGAGGTGATCAGCCCGCGGCAGCAGGCGCGGGCCATCGCCGCCGCCCTCGGCTCGCCCGTGGCCTTCCACGAACTCACCCGGGAGGAGGCCAAGTCCGCCATGAGCCAGGCCATGCCGGCGGAGCTGGCCGACGACACCCTGGACATCCTCGGCGCCCCGAACCCGGCCGAACTGCGGATCAGCCCGGACGTGCAGCGGGTCCTCGGCCGGGCCCCGCGCCCCTTCGCGGACTGGGCCGCGCGCAACGTCGCCGCGTTCCGCTGACCGGTCGGGTGTCGCGGCTGGGTGTCGCGGTCGGGTGTCGCGGGCGGGTGCTCCGGACGGCTCCGACGCACCCGCCCGACGCACCCGCCGTGGCTGTGCGAGCAGGTCAGCCCTCGGTCTCCTGCCCCGCACGGTCGGTGACGGTCCGCAGCACGATGGCCTCCTCGGAGACCGCGCCGGCCCGGAGGCCGCCCTGGGCCGAGGTGTCGACGAGCCGGACGCGCTTGTCGCCGAGCAGCTCGCAGGTGTTCCGGTCGAAGATCAGCTGCACCCGGTCCGTCCCGTCCTCGCCGGTCACCCCGATCCCGTGCCGTCCCAGCAGGTCGACGGCGTCGGGCACGACGGACACGCCCGGGAGGGTGGCGACCGTCCGGCAGAACGCGGCTCCGACCGCGGGGGGCATCAGCTGGGTCGTCAGCAGGGACTCGGCCTCGCGGAAGGCGACGAGGTTCGGGTCCAGGTCCTGGTCCTTGCTGCTGCTCCCGGCCCCGGCGCGGAGCAACGGCAGCAGCTTGTCCGGGTCGGTCGGCAGCGCCGCGAGGTACCGGTAGGTCGGCTCGGCGAGGCTCGGCGGCACGTCCTGTCGGTTGCCGCTGAGCTTCATCGTCCCGTGCCACGGATCGACGATCAGCCCCTCCGACCTGCCGTCGGCCGAGCTCCAGACCTTGCGCACGCAGGCCGACCCGCCGTCGATCCGCTCCACCGTCCGGGTGTGGACGAACTGGCCGTCCCTGACGTCCGGCGCGGGTTCGGCGGCCGCGGCCGCCGCCGCTTCGGCCAGTTCCTGGAGCGGGTCCTTGGTGGTCGGGTGCTCCGTCGGATCCGCCGCGGCGGTGCCGGTCGTGGCGGCCCTGGCGGCCGTGGTGGCCGTCGGGCTCGCCGAAGCGCTCGGCGCCGCCGCACCCGCCGGGCAGGGCGCGGGCGGCCCCGAGCGGCCCGGGGCGTTGGCCGGCGCGATCGCCGTGCGACCGCCGGTCGCCTGCTGCCCCGGGATGATCAGGGCCGTCGCCGCGGCGAGGCCGACGACCAGCGGCGGCGCCGCCAGCCAGCCCAGGCGCCGCCGGGACCGCGGCTTCCTGACGGCCGGGTTCCCTGCGATCTCGCTCATCAGATGCTCCTTCAGCATTCGGTGGCGGTCGGCGGAGAGCCGCTCGGGTGTGTCGTTCACCGGAGGCCCCCCCGCATCGACCGGACCGCCTCGGGGCGGCTGCCCGGTACCTGTCCGGAGGCGACGGCCAGTTCCATGGAGATCGTCAGTTCCTGTTCTGTGAGGAGGCGCAGACGGGTGCGCGCCCGGGACAGCCGGGAGCGCACGGTGCCGACCGGGACGCCCAGGGCCTCGGCGGCGGAGGCGTAGTCCAGGCCGACCCAGACGCACAGCCGGAAGACCTCGCGTTCGCCCCGCCGCAGCCCGGCCAGGGCCCGCTGGACGGCGGCCAGCCGGGAGTCGTGGTCGAGCCGGTCGACCAGCTCGTCGGCGAAGTCCGGTACGGGCCCCCGCTCGGGGAGCCTGGCCATGGCGGCCCGGTGCCGGCGGGCGGCCCGTGCGGTGTTGCGCAGGATGTTGGTGGCGATGCCGAACAACCAGGGCCGCAGGTCCTCGGCCTCCTCGCGCAGCTTGCCGCGCAGGCGCCAGGCCTCCAGGAAGGTCAGCGAGACGGCGTCCTCGGCCGCCGCCCAGTCCCCGAGGGTCCGCAGGGCGTACCCGTAGATGCCTTGGGCGTGCGCGTCGAAGAGCTCCGCCAGTGCGCTCTGGTCCCCGGCACGTAGTCGTGCCCGCTGTGAAAGTTCCACACCGATCCCTGTCCGCCCGGCCCACCGGGTTCCCTGTGATCCCGGTCACTCCGCGCGGCACCCCGCCGCCGGAGTTCGCCGGACCGGACGATCCGTCAACCGGCCGTCAGATAGGCCCGAAACGGGTCGTCTTTACATGCACATGCCGCTACAGTGCTGCGAATCCGACCCCCACTCGGTAGACGGAGCATCATGACGATCGCACGCAGGTCCATTCTCAAGGGCACGTCGGCGGCCGGGGTCGCCCTGGTCGGCGCGGGCGCCCCCGCCGCTCCGGCCAACGCGGACGGCGGCGCGGACGAGGGCGCGGACGGCGGCGCGGCCGGCCCGCCGGCGAGCCCGCTGCTGCAGGCCCGCCCGCACCGGGTCGGCGCACCCGCGGTGAGCGGCCTGCACCTCCAGTTCGGCACCGACCCCGCCGGCGAGATGACCGTCTCCTGGATCAGCCCGCAGTCCGTCAGCCGCCCGCTGGTCCGGCTCGGCTCGCCCGGCGGCGGCCCCGGCACGGTGGTCGAGGCCGAGACCCGCAGCTACCGCGACGCCCTCGGCAAGGACGAGGTGTACGTCCACCACGCCCGGCTCACCGGCCTGCGCCCGGCCACCACCTACCTCTACAGCGCCGGACACGACGGCGCGAACCCCGAGACCGGCAGCTTCACCACCGCCCCGCGCGGCCGCACCCCCTTCACCTTCACCAGCTTCGGCGACCAGGCCACCCCCAACCTGCGCCGCCGCCTCGTCTTCCCGGAGGGCATGCCCTCGCCGCTCGGCAACTACCCGGTCTACATGAGCAGCCAGATCGGCTCGCCGCACGCCGCCGACATCGTCGCCGCCGTGGAACGCGTCGGCCCGCTGTTCAACCTGGTCAACGGCGACCTCTGCTACGCCTCCTACAGCGGCCGGCACGGCCAGAGCCGCACCGCCACCTGGGCCGACTGGTTCATCAGCAACAGCCGCTCGGCCCGGCTGCGCCCCTGGATGCCCTGCGCCGGCAACCACGAGAACGAGAGCGGCAACGGCCCGATCGGCGCCGCCGGCTACCAGGCCTACTTCACCCTCCCCGACTCCACCGCCGACCGCGACCAGGAGACCCGGGGCATGTGGTACGCCTTCACGGTCGGTTCGGTGCGGTTCATCAGCCTCGCCAACGACGACGTGGCCATCCAGAACTCCGGCGAGACGTATCTGCGCGGCTACTCCGGCGGTGCCCAACAGCGCTGGCTGGAGCGGGAGTTGCGGACGGCCCGGAGCAACCGGGCGATCGACTGGATCGTGGTCTGCATGCACCACCCGATGATCTCCAGCTCCAAGCACGGCTCCGGCAGCGACCTCGGCGTGCGCGAGGCCTGGGGCCCGCTGTTCGACGCCTACGGGGTCGACCTGGTGGTCAGCGGCCACGAGCACTACTACGAGCGCTCCCACCCCGTCCGCGGCACCCTGCCGAACGACACCCGCACCCCGGTGCCCACCGGCACCGACCCCCGGGTGGCCGACACCGGCCTCGGCACCGTCCACATGATCATCGGCGCCGGGGGCAACGCCGCCACCACCCAGGACGACCTGTTCGAACGCCCCCAGGGCCGGGTGGTCGTGGGCCTGGAGCCCAAGCCCGCCCCGGGCGCGCCGTACCGGGAGTCGGTCTGGCTCACCGAGGACGCCCCCTGGGCCGCCTACCAGGACCGCACCCACACCCATGGCTTCGCCGCCTTCGAGGTCGACCCCGGCGACCGGCGCGGGGGCACCACCACGATGCGGGTCACCTACTACACCTTCGACGGCCCGTACGGGGACCTCACCCCGGTCGACACCTTCACCCTCCGCCGGCGCCGCACCGACGGGCACGACTGAGACCCACGGGGGGCGGGGCACGGCCCGGCAGGCGCCCCCGCCCGCTCAGCGCCGCGCGCGGGCGGCGGACGGATCGACGAGGCGGTCGTCGACGAGCCGGGTGCCGGCCTGCTTGACGTGCCTCAGCACGGGGGAGACCTCCATGCTCTGCAAGCCGGCCAGCGACCCGACGCGATCCGACGTGAACTCGAACAACTCGTCGAGATCCCGGCAGTGCGCGACGGCGTGGAGGTTCCAGGGGCCGGAGACGGCCGCGACGAAGGCGGTCTCGGGCTCCTGCGCGAGTGCGCGGCCCACGCTCTTCACCGCCGACGGGTGCACCCGGAGCCAGAGGTTCGCGCGCGCGTGGTAGCCCAGGGCCGCCGCGGCGATCTCCACGTCGATGTGGACGACCCGCTGCTGGAGCAGGACTTCGAGGCGCCGTGCGACGCGCCCCGGAGTGAGGCCGGCCGCCGCGGCGAGATCGACCAGACTGGCACGGCCGTCCGCGGCGAGCACGTCGAGCATCCGCTCGTCCTCGGGGGTGAGCCGCAGCGGCTCGCGGCTGACCACCGGAGCCTCGGTGAAGGGGGGCCCGCTGCTCCCCAGCGCGGTTTCCTCCTGCGGGGTCAGCGTGCCCTGCAGGGCGGACCAGTAGTGGCCGCGGCCGCCGAGGAACTGGCGGAGGACGGCGAAGGCATTGATGTCGAGCACCGCGGCCGTGCGGGGCAGCCGCTGCCCCAGGAGGTCCTCGCGCTGTTCCCTGGTCCGGGACTGGGTCGCGCAGGTGATCTCGCAGCCCGCCGCGCCGAGGGCCACCCAGTTGACGTCGGCCCGCTCGGCGAGCGCGTCGGCGATCGCCACCACACTGCCCGGGCGGCAGCGCAGTCGCACCAGCCACCTGCTCTGCCCCAGGGCGCCCGGGTTGACCATGCCGGCCACCCGGATGACCCCGTCGGCGCGCAGGCGGCGGTACCGCCGGTTGACGCCGCCCTCGGTCAGCCCGAGGGCGGCCGCGATCGCGGCGAACGAGGCCCGCGGCGCGATCTGCAACGCCCGGATGATTCGTACGTCGTCGGGCTGCAACGCAGCGGATTCCGTCATCAGCGCCTTGGTCATGCGGGCAATCGTACGAAAACGCGCCGGTGGCTCGCCCGCGACGCGGTGCGGGCGGAACACTCCGGAGCACGACGTCGTAAGCACGGACTCGAAGCACGGACTCGAAGCACGAACGCGAAGAACGGAGATGACACCGGATGTCATCGGCTGGTACCGAACAACACCCACCGACCGCACTCATCGTCGGGGCCTCCCGCGGGCTCGGCCACGCGATGGCGGCGGAGTTCCTCGACCGGGGCTGGCACGTCGTCGGCACCGTCCGCGACCCCACCGCCCGCACGCCGCTGCACGAGCTCGCGGACCGGGCGGACGGGCGGGTGACCGTCGAGCACCTCGACGTCAACGACCCCGCCCACCTGCCCCCGCTGCGCGAACGCCTGGCGCACCGCCGACTCGACGTGCTCTTCGTCAACGCGGGCACCGCGAGCCATGTGCGGACGCCCGTCGGCGCAGTCCCGACGGCCGAGTTCATCGAGGTGATGGTCACCAACGCGCTCGGCCCGATGCGCGTCATCGAAGCCCTCGAAGACCTGGTCCCCCCGGCCGGACTCATCGGGGCGATGACCTCCGGACAGGGCAGCATCACGAACAACACGACCGGGGGCCGCGAGCTCTACCGGGGGAGCAAGGCGGCCCTGAACATGTTCCTGCGGAGTTTCGCCGCCCGGCGCAGTGGGACGCGGCGCTCCTTCATCCTCCTGGCGCCGGGCTGGATCCGCACCGCCCTGGGCGGTCCGGACGCGCCGTTCACCATCGAGGAGACCGTCCCCCTGCTGGTGGACGTCCTGCTCTCCCGCCTGGGCACGCCCGGCCTGGCCTACCTGGACCGCTTCGGCCGGACCGTCCCCTGGTGAACCCGGTGGCGGACGCCCGCCGCGCTGCCCGGGGGGACGCGCCTACGCGCCCGGGTCGCCGGCGGCCGGGGCCGTCCCCTCCGCGCCCTCCCCGGCGGTGTGGCACGCCGTGCACGCGTTCCAGTACGGCCACGGCCGGCCGTCCTCGGTGGTGCGGTGCGGCGCGACGGTCATGTCGGAGGCGTCCAGGCCGCACAGGGTGAGCGGACCACAGAGGCCGGAGTAGTCCGCCGGGGCGGAGTGCGCCAGGCGCACGGGGTTCTCCGGGTCGGCCGGCTCATGGTCGGGGCCGAGGAGCCGGACATTGGTCGGAGTGTCGGGTTCGAGCACGATGACGGTGTTCATCTCCTCAACGTCGCCGCGGATCCCTCACGTTGCACGCGCAGAGCGGCATCCGGACCAGTCGACGGCGGATCCGGAGGCGCGGGCCGGGGCGCACCCCGCGCCCCGGCCCGCACCTCCGGCCGAGTACGGCCGGGTCGGCCCTACTTAAGCGGATTGGCGTAGGCGGCCAGGTCGGAGACGGTCTGCGCGAAGCGGGTCACCACCGTGCCCGGGGTGAGGACGTCGGCGGCGGCGGTCAGCAGGGCGTTGCGCAGCCGGGCCTGGGTGGCGAGGTAGGCGAGCTGGGTGAGGGCCTTGGACTGCAGGGCGCGGGCCTGCTGGGCGGTCTTGTCCGGGACGGCCAGCGGGATCGAGGAGGCGGAGATCACCGGGTCGAGCAGGAGGACGGCCTTGGCGTAGTCCGGCACCGTGTCGTCGTACGCCTTCTGGGCGGCGTCCACCGCCTTGCCCGCGCTGCCCGGCAGGAGCAGGCCCGCCTTGGCGGTGACGGCCAGTTGGGCGGCGCCGAGGGAGGTGCCGGTCAGCCGGGCCCACACCTCGCGCACCGTGCGGGAGGGGGTGTCCAGGTAGCCGGGGGTGGCGAGCAGCGGGGCGACGGCGCCCGCGTCGGGTACGGCGGTGGCGGCGGTGCGGTGGGCGGACAGCCAGGCGGAGACCCGGCCCTTGTTGCCTTCTTCGTCCGTGTCCCACACCGGGTGCCCGTAGGCGCAGGTGCCGACCTGCGCGGTGGTGCCGAAGGCGGTGACGGCGGCGTTCAGCAGGTCGGCGCGGTTCTTGTTCGGGGTGCCCAGCAGGCCGTCGCCGGCGAGGTGGACGGCCTTCAGTGCGGGCAGGTAGACGTTCATCTCGGCCGGTGAGGCGTGCCCGCCCGCGGGCTGGAGGACCAGCTGCACCCCGGCCACGTCGACCACGTACAGCCCGTCCTGCCAGGTGATGCCGGTGGAGGTGGGCCAGGAGGCCTTGGCGGTGGGGGTCGGGAGCAGGCCGCCGACCGTGTCGGTGGGGGCGAGGAAGGTCGGCGAACCGATGGCGACGGTGCGGCCGAGGTCGGAGTCGACCAGTGCGCGCGGGGAGGCGTCCAGCCGGGTGCCGTAGGCGTAGTCGACGAGGCGGGCGTTGTGTGCCCCTTCGGTGACCTGGCGCAGCACCGCGTCGGCGAGGAACCCGTCCGGCGCGTACACCTTCAGGTCGGCGGGCACGGTGTCGCCGAACAGCCCGCGTACGCCGCCGAAGTGGTCCACGCCGCTCTGGGTGTAGACCACGGCCTGCACCGGGAGGACCGTCCCGGTGCTCTCCTTCGCGAAGTCGCGGTACAGCTCGATGGCCGCGCGGGCCGTCTCGTACGAGCCGAGCGGGTCGATCACCACCAGGCCCGTGGTGCCGACGACGATGGTCATGTTGGCGAGATCGAAACCGCGCACCTGGTAGAGGCCGTCGGCCGCGTGGTACAGCCCCGACGTGACGCCGTCCAGCTGCCCCAGCCGCCACACCGGCGCCGCCACCGAGTCCGGGCGGTCCATCTGCACGAACTCGAAGGCATCGGTGTCCCAGATGACCCCGTTGCCGGCCCGGTTGACGATCACGGGATTGCGGGCGGCGGCGACCAACCCCCGGTTGGCCTCCGCGAAGTCCATCGGGTCACCGGTGACTTGCTTGGCACCGGCCTGGTTCTGCTGCACGACGTACGCGGTCGGGCTGACGGGCGAGAAACTGTCGGTCACGGGCAGGGCTCCTCGGAGGGTACGGGTGGGATCCGTGTGCGGCCCGCACACGGCGATCACCGACACTAGGGGTGACGCGACATGTACACAACGCAACGAATGTTCGGGTTGACCGGAACCGGCGCCGATCGACCGGCCCGCGCGCCGATCACCAGGGCCCGGCCGCTGCGAGGCTCCCCGGGGGTGGCCGGGGTTGGCCGAAAACAGACGGGCGGGCGGGGGTGGTCGACCCCCGCCCGCGCCGGGCGGGGTCAGCGCCGGAACAGGCCGGTGAGCACGTCCCACCAGTTGCGCCGCTGCGCCGGGACGGTGGCGGTGGCCGGGGGAGCGGGGGTGGCCGCGGCTCGCTGGGCGGCCTCCAGGGCCCGGGCGGCCAGTTCCCGTTCCTCCTTCACCCGCTCGGCCTCGGCCACCGACTCCGGGTCGGGCTCGATCTCGTGGGCGGTGAACTCCACCGGCAACGCGGTGAGATGGCGCGAGATCCAGGCCGAGCTCCAGGTCAGCTCCTCCTCGGGGACGGCCAGTCGGAGGTCCGGGAGGAGGGTGAGCAGGATGTCGATGCCGGCCTCGGCGACGTGCCGTCCGATGTCCTGGCCGGGGCACTCGTGCGGCCCGGCCCCGAAGGACAGGTGGGAGCGGTTGCCGTACAGCGGGGTGGTGAGGTCGGGCCGGACCACCGGGTCGACGTTGCCCGCGGCGAGGCCGAGCAGCAGGAGGTCCCCGGCCCGGATCTGCTGGCCGCCCAGCTCGGTGTCGGCGGTCGCCCAGCGCCCGGCGACCAGGGACATCGGAGGGGAGTCCCAGAGCACCTGGTCGAGCGCCTCGCCCAGGGTCATCTGGCCGCCGGACAGGTGAGCGCGGAAGCGCGGGTCGGTGAGCACCATCTTCAGCGAGTCGGCGATCAGGTTGACGGTCGTCTCGTTGGCGGCCAGCAGCACCACCCGCAGGTGCTCCATCACCTCGTCGTCGCTGAGCTTGGCCGGGTGGGCGAGCAGCCGGCTGGTCAGGTCGTCGCCGGGGGACTCGTGCTTGATCGCGATGGTGCGGCGCAGGCTGGCCACCACGTACTCGTTGCTGGCGATCGCCGTCTCGGTGCCCTTCATCAGGTCCCGTGCGGCGTCGACGAGTTGGGGGCCGTACTCGTCCGGCATGCCGAGCAGCTTGGTCATCACCAGCATCGGCAGGTGCTCGGCGAACTGGGTGATCAGCTCGGCCCGGCCGGTCGGCCCGACCACCTGGACCAGGTCGGTGGTGAAGCGGCGGACGTGGCGACGGATGCCGCGCCGGTCGAAGCCGTTCAGGCCGTCCAGCACGGCGTTGCGCAGCCGGCGGTGCTCCTCGCCGTCGGCGAACACGCAGATCGGCTGCCAGGCGACCACCGGCAGCAGCGGGGAGTCGGGCGGCACCTCGTCGTTGCGGAAGGCACTCCACAGCCGGGAGTCGCGGGAGAACAGCGACGGGGTGCGCATCGCGGTGATGTTGGCGCCGTGGCCGAGGATCAGCCAGGCCCGCTGGTCGCCGTGCAGCAGCACCGGGGCGACGTCGCCGTGCTCGGCGCGCAGCTTCTCGTACAGGCCCGCCGGGTCGGCCTCGGCCTCCGGGCCGTACAGCCGGCGCAGTCCGCCGGGGCCGACCGGCTCGATCGCGCGCCCGTGGGCGGGGCAGCCGGGCGGCGGGACGGGGGCGGCGTCGTCGGGGAACGGGGTGGTCACAAGGTCTCCGGTCGCGAGGGTCGCAGGTCGTAGGGGTGTGGGGCGTAGGGGCGGAATCGGACGTGGTCGGGGGAGGGGCGGCGGGCGGTCAGCCGGCGGGCGGCGCGGCCAGTTCGTAGAGGTAGCGCATCAGCGTCATCAGGGTGTCCCGGCTGGACTCCCGGCTGCGGGCGTCGCAGGCGATGATCGGCACCTCGGCCGGCAGATCGAGCGCCTGGCGCAGCTCGTCCAGCGGGTAACTGGGCGCCTCCGGGAAGCCGTTGACGGCCACCACGAAGGGCACGCCGCGGTCCTCCAGCCGGCCGATCACCTCGAAGCTGACCTCCAGCCGGCGGGTGTCCACCAGCACCACCGCGCCGAGCGCCCCCTCGAACAGGCCGTTCCAGAGGAACCAGAACCGCTCCTGCCCGGGGGTGCCGAAGACGTACAGCACGAGCTTGTCGCTGATGCTGATCCGGCCGAAGTCCATGGCGACGGTGGTGGAGGTCTTGCGCTCGACCCCGGTGGGGTCGTCCACACCGACCCCGGCCTGGGTCATGGTCTCCTCGGTGGTCAGCGGGCGGATCTCGCTGACCGCGCCGACCAGGGTGGTCTTGCCGACCCCGAACCCGCCGACGATCACCACCTTGACCGCCGTGGTGACGGTGTTCGGCAGCAGGTCCGTGCTCGCCGGGCCGACGACCGTGTCAGAGCCGCTGAAGTCCATGGATCACCGCCTCCAACAGGGCACGGTCGGGGAGTTCGGCCGCCGGGATCGCGGCGCGGGCCTCGATGTGCCCGTCGTCGAGCAGGTCCGCCAGCAGGACGGTGACCACGCTCGTGGGCAGTTCGAGGTAGGCGGAGACCTCCGCCACCGACAGCGGCGAGCGGCACAGGCGCAGGATGGCCGCGTGCTCGGGCTGCATGGCGGGGGTCGGTTCCGCGAGGGAGACGATCAGGGTGACCAGGTCGAAGACGCCCGGCCCGGAGGGGCCGCTGCGGCCGCGGGTGATCACGTACAGGCGATCGGGCTCGGGTCCGTCCCAGCCGCCCTGCTCGGCGGTCATGTCACTGCCTCACTGTGCTCGTTCACGTGCCCGCCCCGGGGCCCGGGTCCGCGGGCCGGGTCGTCGCGTGGCGCTTCGTCGCGGGCCGGGTCGTCGTGGGGCGGGTCGTCGTGGGGCGGGTCACGCGACCGCCTCCGGGTTGCGTGGCGGGGTGGAGAGGTGCTCGCCGATCCGGTCCACCAGGTCGCGCATCTGGTGGCTGACCAGCCCGGCGTCCACGCCCTCGTCGGCGAGCACGGCGAGGTAGGCGCGTTCACCGGCCGACATCAGGTAGAAGTAGCCGCCGTCCACCTCGATGACGACCAGCTTCATCGCGCCGTTGCCGTGCGGGAACTCGTGCCCGACGGCGGCGGCCAGGCTCTGCAGTCCTGCGCAGGCGGCGGCCAGCCGGTCGGCGGTGTCCGGGTCGGCGCCGTACTGGGCGATCCGCAGGCCGTCGGCGGAGAGCACGATGACGTGGCGCACGTACGGGACGCTGTGTGCGAGGTCGTTGAGGATCCAGTCCATGTTGCTGCGGTGCGGAATCACTGCTCGCCTTTCCCTGCCGTCTCTTCACTACTGGTCTGTCCGGCGCTGTTCGGTGCGGTGCTGCTGGGCCCGGTGTCGCTGTTCGACCTGGTGCCGTTCGACCTGGTGCTGTCGGGGCCGGTGCTCTTCTCGGTACCGCCGGTGCCCTTGTAGCCCTCCATGAAGGCCTCCAGCCACAGGCCGGGCTGCTTCTTGGGGCGCGGCGCCGGGGCGGCCGGTCCGGCCGCGGGTCCGGCCGTCGGGCCGCTGGGCTGGGCGGTGCCGCGTGCGGGCGTGGCGAAGGCGGCCCGGCCGGTGACGTTGCTGCGGCGGCGTTGGGGCAGGCCGTTCGCGGTGCGCTCGGTGACGATCACCTCGTCGTCCCCGCCGGTCGCGCCGGACGGCGGCGGCCCCCACGGGCTGGTCGAGCCGAAGGACGGCCCGACACCCGCCGACTGCCCCAGCCCGGCGGTCTGCCCGAGTCCGGACGTCTGGCCCAGCCCGGACGTCTGCCCCAGCCCGGCGGACGGGCCGGCGCCGGTGGTCCGGGCGCCCCAGGGACGGGCCGGGGCCGCGTGCCGGGGCGGGTTGGCCGGGAGCGGGCGCGGGCCGGAGAAGGCGCCGATGCCGTGCGCGCGCCCGGTCGGGGGCGCGGTGGTGAGCAGCTCCTGCGGCACCACCAGGACGGCGCGCACGCCGCCGTACGCGGAGCGGCGCAGCGACACCTGGAAGCCGTACGCCTGGCAGAGCCGGCCGAGGATGGCGAAGCCCAGTCGTGGGGACTCGGTGAGGTCGTCGAAGTCCTTGGAGACCATGGCCTCGCGCATCGAGCGCTCGGCCCGGATCCGGGCCTCGTCGGTGAGCCCGAGCCCGCCGTCCTCGACCTCGATCGCTATCCCGCTCTGCACTTCCGAGGCACTCAGGTGGACGTGGGTGTGCGGCGGGGAGTAGCGGGTGGCGTTGTCGAGCAGCTCGGCCACGGCGTGGATCAGGGGTTCGACGGCCGGTCCGGTGACCGAGATCTGGGCCACCGGGTGGAGGTCGACCCGCTGGTACTCGAGGATCCGGGACATCCCGCCGCGCAGCACGCTGTAGAGGGCGATCGGTCGGGTCCACTGGCGGCCGGGCCGGGCGCCGGAGAGCACGGCGATGGAGTCGGCGAGGCGGCCGACCAGGGCGTTGCCGTGGTCCAGGCGCAGCAGGTCGTCGAAGACCGCCGGGTCGTTGCCGTGCCGGTCCTCCATCTCCCGCAGGTCCTTGGCCTGGCGGTGGATGATCGCCTGCACCCGCCGGGCCAGGTTGACGAAGGCGCGCTCGGCGGAGTCGCGCCGGCTGACCTCGTCGTCGACGGCCTGGGCGATGCCGCGCACCACCAGCTCCAGCGAGCGGCGGAACCTCTGTGACAGCAGCGCGTTGGGGCGCTGGAAGGGCTGGAGCAGCACGTCGATGGACGACCCGTACCGGGCGCCGCCCACCAGTCGGCGCAGCTCGCCGGTGGCCATCCGCTCGATCTCGTCCTCCTGCCCGGCCAGCTTGCGGTTCAACAGGTCGACCTGGCGCGTGTGTTCGTCGCTCAGTTCGGCGAGGGCCCGCCCGCGGCGGGCGGATTCGGCGGCCACCACGGCGACCAGCACGGTGGCCGTCGCCCCGCACCACAGCACCTGGGCCCGGGCTCCGGCGGACACCACCACCGCGGCGACCGCGACCGCCGCCGCCATCACGGCGGTGGGCAGCAGCCAGCCGAGCAGGGGCGCGGGGCGCCGTCTGGCGGATGACGATCCAGCTCGAAGCATTCGGCAATCCTCAAACGATCGGAACAGAACGGGGACGGGCGACGACCGGCTCCGGAGGCGTGGTGCTGCAGCATAGCCAAGTTCAGGACATCCTGACCGAAACTCAAAAATACTGTCCGTCAACCGACTTGTGGCAACTTGCCGGACATGCCAGACATCTCGCACACCTGTCGCAGTCCGCTCGGTCACCGCCCGGTCACCAGGCTTCTCGCCCGGCCGCCCGCGCACCGGCAACCCGGCCGGGATTCGCTCATGTGAAGGGTTTCCGGGCCAAGTCGCCACGATCGGGAGCTAGTTCGTGCTACGTCCGGCCGCCGGGGCCTGTTGATCACTCCTGCGGGGGACGTGGCGCGCGTCGGCATGCCGCAACATCTGTTGCTCCGCACGGCAATGACCGTTGACGTAGCCTCCGTCCGGTCCCTAGAGTGCGGGCCATGGACATCGATGACCCCGGTCGACGGGTGGCGGAGGACGTGGCGGGCGACGGCGGACTGGACGGCCTGCGGCGGCTGTCCCGGACGATCGACGCACTGGAGGAACGGCGCACCGAACTGGTCGAGGAACTGCGCCGCGGCCGCCACGCCACCTGGGAGGAGATCGGCCGGGCCTGCGGAATGACCAGGCAGGGCGCGACCCGCCACTGGGCCGGACGGCTGCGCGCCCGCTCCTTCGGCCTCGCCGCCTCCTCCTACCAGCACGGCCGGCCCGGCTACCCGCAGGCACTGATCGGCTCCGCCGTACCGCGCGAGGCCCGCCGGGTGCTCGACCTGGGCGCCGGGACGGGCAAGCTGACCAGGCTGCTGGTCGACGCCGGGCTGGACGTGGTCGCGGTCGAACCCGATCAGGGCATGCGCGACCGGCTCGCCGCCGCCGTCCCCAAGGCGGCGGTGCGGGCCGGCACCGCCGAACGCATCCCGCTGCCCGACGCCAGCGTGGACACGGTGGTGGTCGCCCAGGCCTGGCACTGGTTCGACCAGGCCACCGCCGTACCCGAGATCGCCCGGGTGCTCGCCCCCGGCGGCACCCTCGCCCTGATCTGGAACATCCGCGACGAGACCGAGCCCTGGGCCGCCGCCCTCGGCGCCCTGATGCACCGCTCCAACCGGCAGCAGATCGACAGCGCACCCGACGTGCCCGCGCCCTTCGGCGCCCCCGAGCGGCTGGAGATCCGCTGGGAACACCCCACCACCCCGGCCGGCCTCCTCGACATGGTCGCCTCCCGCAGCTACGTCATCGCCCTGCCCGAGGCCGAACGCGCCCGTCTGCTCGCCGACGTCGAGCACCTGCTCGCCACCCACCCCGGGGTGGCCGGCCGGGACGAGATCGCCATGCCGTACGTGACCAGGTGCACCCGGGTCCGGCTCGGCTGAGCCGTGGGGCCCGTCCGGCGGATCGTGCCGGGCGCGCGAAGACCCGCCGGACAGACCCTCCCTCCGGAGCCGCTGAGCCCCACCCGCCGGCCGGTGCGCCCACCGGCTGGCGAGGGTGCGCGGTGCGGAGCACGGTGGTGGGTATGGACGACGCGGCCTTCGGCCGGCTCCTCGGCGACCTGCTCGACCGGGCCCACCGGGCGGCCCCCGTCGAGCTGGCCCCCCTGGTGGACCACGCGGCCAGGACCATGGGCCTGGCCGGTGCCGCCGTCTACCTGGCCGACGTCCAGCAGATCCACCTGGTCCCGCTGCCCGCCACCCCAGGGCCGGAGCCGGCCGGGGAGGGCACGCGGGAGCCGGAGGGCATCGAGGGCACCCTCGGCGGCTGGGCCTACCGGACCCAGTCGGTGCGCATCTCCTCCGAGGACCACCTCACGCTGTGGCTGCCGCTGCTGAACGGCAGGGAGCGGATCGGCGTCCTGCGGCTGACCGCCGACGCCCTCGACGCCGCCACCCTCTCCCGCTGCCACACCCTCGCGCGTCTCGTCGCGCTGGTCACCGCCTCCAAGGCGGCCACCAGCGACGCCGTCCTGAAGCTGGTCCGCACCCGCCCGATGAGCCTCCAGGCCGAACTCGCCTGGGCCTTCATGCCGCCCCTGACCATCGGCACCGCCGAGGTCACCTCCAGCGCCGTCCTGGAACCGGCCTACGAGATCGGGGGCGACGCCTTCGACCACGCCCTGGACGAGCGGCACCTGCACCTCGGCGTCATCGACGCGATGGGCCACGACGTCGCCTCCGGCCTGTCCTCGGCCCTCGCCCTGGCGAGCTACCGCTGCGCCCGCCGCATCGACGCGGGCCTGGCCGGGATCGCCGCCGCGGTGGACCAGGCCCTCGCCACCTGGGCGCCCGAGCGGCTGCTCACCGCCGTCTTCGCCCAACTCGACCTCGCCACCGGCCGCCTCACCTGGGCCAACTTCGGCCACCCCGCCCCACTCCTGATCCGCCGCCACCGCGTCGTCCCCAACGCCCTGACCCGGCCCGCCCAACTCCCGCTCGGCCTGGGCCCCGAGTACCCCGCCCCCACCTTCCGCGTCGACCACGCCCAACTGGAACCCGGCGACCGCCTCCTGATCCACACCGACGGCGTCACCGACGGCCGGGGCCCGTCCGGAGAACTCTTCGGCGAGGCCCGCCTGATCGACACCGTCGTCCGCGCCACCGCCGCCGGCGAGGCCGCACCGGAGGCCCTGCACCGCCTGATCCGCACGATCCTCGACCACCAGAACGGCCGCCTCACCGACGACGCCACCATCCTCCTCGCCGAATGGCACCCCGCCGCCCAGGGCGGAGCTCCGGCCGGACACGGCTGACAATTGTCATGGTGCGGGGGTGTGGCAGCACACTGCCGCCGGGCACCGGGCGGCGGCCACGATGAGGGCATGACCTCCACCGACCTGCACCACCCGGACACCCGTCGGGCCTTCCGCACCGTACGCCGGTGCGTGGCCGTCTACCTCGGGCTCAGCGCCGCCACGATGGTGGCCGCCTTCGCGCTCCGCTCGCACACCGACCTGATCACCCCGGCCGTGTGGATCCGCGGCATCCTGGTGCTGGCCGGGGCCGCCGTCACCCTGCTGCTCACCGTCCGTGCGGCCGGCGGCTCCCACGGCGCCTTCCGGCGGCTGCGGATCATCTCCGGGGTGATGCTGGTCGCGATTGCTGCGATCATCGCCGTGCCGGGCGTCTTCCCGGTCTGGATGAAGATCGAACAGGGCCTGTGCGGCCTCGCCCTGCTGGGGGTGGCCGTGGTGATCAACGGACGGCGGTTGCGCACGCTGTTCGCCGCCCGGCCCTGAGGAAGGACGCGAGCGTGACCGACCTCGACCGCGAGAGCACCCCGGGGCAGGAGAGCCCGCCCGCGCCCGGCCGGCCCTGGGCGGGCGGAGTGCGACGGATCCTGCTGGGCACCGGGATGCTGGTCTTCCCGGCGCTCACCGCGGTGGCGATGAGCGGCAATGTCGGCGGGTCGGCGGCGCTCGCCGGGTACGCCGTGGTGGTCGCGTTCTGCCTCTGCTACGTGCTTCTCGCGATCGTCATGGGGCGCGCCGGGGGCCGGCACCGGGCGCGGTGGATCAAGGCGCTGCTGGCGGCGATGGCCGCCCTGTTCCTGGCCGCGCTGCCGTCCGCCCACGAGAACGCCTTCTACCTCGCCACCGTCCTCGTCTCCGCGGTCGCGGTGCTGTGGGGCCGCCACGCCCTCAAGGCCGCGGCCGCCGGAGCGCTCGCCGCCCTGCTGGTGCCCTGGGCGGTGCCCGCCTGGCACACCGGGCCCGGCGGATTCCAGGCGCTGGCGCTGCTGTTCACCTCGCTCACCTGCGGCGCCTTCGCCGAGATCGCCGCCACCAATCAGGCCCTGGTGGCCGCCCGGGCCGAGGTCGCCCGCCTCGCCTCCGAGGCCGAACGCAACCGGATCGCCCGCGACCTGCACGATCTGCTCGGCCACTCGCTCACCGCGATCACCGTCAAGTCCCGGCTCGCCCAACGGCTGGCGGTCAAGGACGTGGACCAGGCGGTGGCCGAGATGACGGCCGTGGAGACGCTCTCCCGGCAGGCCCTCGCCGACGTGCGCGCCGCCGTCACCGGCTACCGCGAGGTCACCGTGACCGGCGAACTCGCCCGCGGCCGCGAACTGCTGCGCGCCGCCGGGGTGGTGGCCGACCTGCCCTCGGCGGCCGACGCGGTCGGGCCGGCACACCGCGAACTCTTCGGCTGGGTGCTGCGCGAGGGCATCACCAACGTCGTCCGGCACGCCCGCGCCGCCCGCTGCTCCGTGCTGCTCAGCGCGACGTCGGTGGAGATCCGCGACGACGGCCCGGGCAGCGGCCCCGGCGGCGGCCTGGTCGGCGGCGGCAAGGGCCTGACCGGGCTGCGGGAACGGGTCACGGCGGCGGGCGGTACGGTCGAGGCCGGCCCGCTCGACCCGCGCGGATGGCGACTGCTGGTCACCGTCCGGCCGCCCGAGCCCCGATCCGGCACCCGCCCCGAAGGGACGACATGACGATCCGACTGCTGCTCGCGGAGGACCAGGAGCTGGTCCGCACCGCGCTGCGCGCCCTGCTCGACCTGGAGGACGACTTCCAGGTGGTCGCCGCCGTCGGACGCGGCGACCAGGTGGTCGAGGCCGCCCGCGAGCACCGGCCGGACGTCGCCCTGCTGGACATCGAGATGCCCGGACTGGACGGCCTGGCGGCGGCCGCCGTGCTCGCCCAACAGGTGCCCGGCTGCCAGGTGGTCATCCTCACCACCTTCGGCCGGGCCGGCTACCTGCGCCGGGCCATGGAGGCGGGCGCGCTCGGCTTCGTGGTCAAGGACGCCCCGGCCGAGGTGCTCGCGGATGCCATCCGCCGGGTCGCGGCGGGGGAGCGGGTGGTGGACCCGGAACTGGCCGCCGCCACCCTCGCCGCCGGGGCCTCCCCGCTGACCGCCCGCGAACGCGACGTCCTCAACGCCTCCCGCTCCGGCGCCGGAGTCGCCGAGATCGCCGGGAAGCTCTACCTCTCCGAGGGCACCGTCCGCAACTACTTCTCCGCGGCCATCGCCAAGACCGGCAGCCGCAACCGCACCGAGGCCCTGCGGGTCGCCGACGAGCGCGGCTGGTTGTAGGCCCTGTCCGGCCGAGGGCGGCCCCTGGCGTCTTCTCAGGTGGTGGCCGGGGCAGGCGGCAGCCGGAAGCCGACCTCGGCTCCGCCGGAGGGGGCGGCGTCGGCGAAGACGGTGCCGTGGTCGGCGGCGACCAGGTCGTGGACGATCGCCAGGCCCAGCCCCGAGCCCGGGGTGGACTGGGTGCCGGCCGCACGGTAGAAGCGCTCGAAGACGACCTGCCGGTCGCCGGGGGCGATGCCCGGACCGTGGTCGCGCACCGCCAGCCGGGCGCCGGTGACGTGGATCTCCACCGGGCTGCCCTCCGGGCTGAACTTGACCGCGTTGCCGACCAGGTTGTCCACGCAGCGCTGCACCGCCCGCGGCCGGGCCAGCACCGGCACCGGCCCGTCCGCGCTGACGGTGATCTCCCGGCCGGTACGGCGCTGGAAGCGCCGGGCGCTGTCCTCGGCGGCGGCCGAAAGGTCGACCGGCTCCGGGGCCTCCGCCGTCCACTGGTCGGTGGCCAACTCGACCAGCTCCCGGACGAGTTCGTCCAGCGCTACGGTCTCGGTGACCAGTGTGGCGAGGATCTGCTCCTCGTCCTCGGCGGCGAGCCGGCCGCGCGCCCGCTGGAGGAGTTCGGCGCAGCCGCGCACCGAGGTCAGCGGGGTGCGCAGCTCATGGCTGGCGTCCTGCACCAGGCGCTGCTGCTGCTCCCGGGATCGGCGCAGCGCGCCGACCATCGACTCGAAGGCCCGGGTGAGCCGGCCGACCTCGTCGCGCCCGGCGGCGGGCAGCGGGGTGGCCAGGTCCCGGGTGGTGGTGATGTGCTCGGCGGCGTGGGCCAGGCGCCGCACCGGGCGCAGGATGCGGCCGAGGACGAGCCAGCTGAGCAGTGCGGAGCCGGCCGCCGCCGCGGCGCTGGTCCAGGTGATCCGGAGCAGGAAGGCGTCGTCGACGGCCTCCGCGCCGGCGTAGGTCTGGCCGACCATCAGCGCGCCCCGCCCGTCCGGTCGGGCCGTGGTGAGGATGCCGTACGGGGTGCCGTCGACGGTGGCGTCCTCCTGGTGGGAGCCCTGCCCGGCGCGGGCCACCGCCCGGGCCCGGTCCGAGACCGGCAGCGCCGCCGCGCCCGGAGTGAGCGGGCGGGCGGTGCCGTCGGGGGCCAGCAACTGCTCGACGGTGTCCGGCCGGGCGGCCGGGACGCGGTCGAGGTCCAGGGCGGCGAGCACGGTGTCGGTCCGGTCCGCCAGGCTCCGGTCGAGCTGGTCGGCGACCAGGGTGCTGACGCCGCGGTAGGCGGAGACGACCGGGACGGCGATGGCCAGCAGTACGGAGGCGAGGACGACCAGGCCGATCCTGGTGCGCAGCATCAGGCGGTCCGGGCGGTGTAGCCGACGTTGCGCACGGTGTGGATCAGTCGGGGTGCGCCGTGCTCCTCGGTCTTGCGGCGCAGGTAGCCGACGTAGACGTCGAGCGAGCGGGAGTCGGTGTCGAAGTCGTAGCCCCAGATCCGCTCGTAGATCTGGTGGCGGGTCAGCACCGTGCCCTGGTTGCGCAGCAGCAGTTCCAGCAGGTCGAACTCGGTCTTGGTGAGGTCGAGTCGACGCCCGGCCCGGTGGGCCCGGCGGGCGGCCGGGTCCAGGGCGAGGTCGTCGAGGCCGAGTTCGGCGCTCTCGCCGCCGATCGGTTCGGTGCGGCGCAGCAGGGCGCGTATCCGGGCCAGGAGTTCCTCGGTGGCGAAGGGCTTGGCGAGGTAGTCGTCGGCGCCCGCGTCCAGCCCGGCGACCCGGTCGCCGAGCTGGTGGCGGGCGGTGAGGACCAGGACGGGCAGCCGGTCGCCGCGCCGGCGCAGCATCCGGCAGAGCGCGAGGCCGTCCAGCCGGGGCATGACCACGTCCACCACCGCGAGGTCGGGGCGCCGGTGCTCCAGGAGTTCCAGGGCCTCCTGGCCGTCGGCGGTGGTGAGCACCCGGTAGCCCTCGAAGCGGAGCAGGTGGTCGAGGGTGTTGCGGACACCGGGGTCGTCCTCGACGACCAGGACGGTGCGCCGGGCGGTGGTGGGATCTGTCATGGCGTCATCTTCGCTGGTGGTGGGCGTGGTCAGGTCGATCGGGGTGGCCGGTCGGTGGTCGGAGGTCGGCGGTCGGTGGTCAGCGGGGGACGGGGACGACCGCCACCGGCGGCACCTCGGCCAGGCAGGAGGTGTCGCCGACCTCGCCGGTGCGGATGAAGTGACTGGAGATCCCCAGGGTGCAGCCGGTGGACTCCAGCTCGGGGACGTGCCCGGTGTTGGGCACCGAGACGACCGAGCTGTGCTTGAACTGGGCTGCCGACAGGCGGGAGTTGGCCTCGGGGGTGTTGGTGTCGAGGTCCCCGGAGAGCACCAGGACGGGTACGTCGGGCAGGTTCCTCAGGTCGGTCGGCTGCGGGCGGGCGGTGCCCCGGCGCGGCCAGTCCAGGCAGTTGTCCCCGCCGTCGGTCTGGCCGGCGGCCCAGCCCTTGGCGCTGAACGCCCCGAAGTCGGCCGGGTCGGTGGCGGCCAGGGCGGCGCGGTACTGGCGGCGGCGCTCCGCCGGCGGGGCGTCCCGGTCCCAGGCGCGGGCGTAGTCGTTGCAGGTGACGGCCAGGAACGAGGCCTGGTCCTCGGTGCCGGTGCCCTCGACCTGGCTGCGCACCAGGGCGGACAGCGGCCCCTCGTCGCCCGCGGCCAGGGCGTGCAGGGCGGCGGGCAGGGCGCCGAGCAGTCCGGGCTCCTCGGGGTGCAGTCCGGTGCCGCGGGTGGCGGGCTCGTACATCAGGTTGGCGAGCTTGTCCTCGGTGAAGAGCACGGTGCGCCGTTCGCCGCCGACGGAGGCGGTCACCTTCAGCGGGCGGGTGCGCAGCCGCTCGGTGACGGCGGCGAGGTCGTGCACCACGGTGTCGGCATCGCAGGAGCCGCTGCGCTCGCAGATCCGGCGCAGCGTCAGCGAGACCTGCTGGGCGCCGGGCCGGGCCAGGGAGTCGAAGGCGAGCGGGTAGGCGCCGGAGAGCACCATCGACTCGACCCGCTCGGGGTGGCGATCGGCGTACACCGGCATCAGGTAGGTGCCGTACGACAGGCCGTAGAGGACCAGCTTCGGGGAGCCCAGGCGCTCGCGGGCCGCGTCGAGGTCGTCGGCGGTGGCGGCGCTGGTGTAGGCGCGGGCGCGCGGGCCGAGCTCCTCGGCGCAGTCGGCGACGAGTTCGCGCTGGCCGGCCCGCGGGGCCCAGCGGTACTCGGCCTCGGTGACGTCACAGGGCAGCCGGCCGGAGCGGCCGGTGCCGCGCGGGTCCAGCAGCAGCACGTCGTAGTCGTCCAGCACCCCCTGGAGCGCCGCGCCCACCTGCTCGGCGCGGTCGATCAGAGTCTCCCCGGGGCCACCCGGGTTGACCGCCACGGTGCCCAGGGCCGGGCCGGGGCGGCTGTGGCGCACCACGGCGTGGCTGACGCCGATGGTGCCCAGGCCCGGCTCGTCGGCGACCAGCGGGCGGCGCATCGTGGTGCAGTCGACCCGGTGGCCGGGGACGGTCGGGCACCAGGCGGGCCGGGCCTGCGCCCCGGCGGGGGCGGCCTGCGCGGGGGAGACCGCGGTGAGCGGCAGCGCCGCCGCCAGGACCGCCAGTGCCGCGGCGGCCGGCCGGCCCCGGCGGGTGCGGTTCGTGGTGGTGGCGATCGGGTCAGTGGTCATCGCGGTGCCCTCCTGGCGTCCGGTGGTCGGTGTGGGCACGACCTTGCCGGGGGTCCGTCAGGCGTTCGGCAGAGCGGTGAAAGAGGCGGGTAAGAACTCCGCCGGGCGTGGTTGTCGGCGGTGCGCAGTACCGTCCTGCCATGGCCATCGGAATCGATCTGACCCTCGACTGCGCGGACGCGACGCTGCTCGCCGAGTTCTGGAAGACGGCGCTGGGGTACGTGGACGAGCCGCCGCCCGCCCCGTTCCGGACGCGGGAGGAGTGGCTCGCGCAGTTCGACCTGCCGGAGGACGACTCGGCGGACGGCGGCGCCTGGCTCTGCGACCCGGCCGGGGTCGGGCCCCGGCTGTCCATCCTCGAGGTCCCCGAGCCGAAGAGCGCGAAGAACCGGCTGCACATCGACATCCGGGTGCCGGGCCACGGCGGCCCGGCGGAGCGCTGGGCGCGGATCCGCGCCGAGGCCGCCCGGCTGGTGGCGGCGGGCGCGGTGGTGCTGGCGGAGTTCGACGGGCACCACGTGGTGATGGCGGACCCGGAGGGCAATGAGTTCTGCGTCGCCGCCGGTCCGGTCGGGGGCTGACTGGTCAGCCCCCGACCGGGGTGGTTCAGGCCTTGATGGTGAGCCAGGCGCCGAGGCCGGCGCAGCCGCGGGCGTCGTAGCTGGTGCTGCGGTAGCCGGCCGGGATCGGCGAGTACGGGCAGGTCCAGATGCCGTTGCGGACCTGCTCGTGGAACCAGGCGCCGACGCCGCTGCAGCCCTTGACGTCGTAGTTCGTCAGCACGTAGCCGGAGACGATCGGGGAGCCGGAGCAGGTCCACAGCCGGTTCTGGGCGGGCTGCTGGAACCACGCGCCGTGGTTGTTGCAGCCGCCGGGGTTGTACATGGTGATGACGTAACCGCTCGGGACGGGCGCCCCGGAGCAGCTCCAGCCGCCGGTGGCGGAGGCGGTGCCGGCCGCTGTCGTGCCGGTGAGGGCGGCCGCGAGCACGGCGACCGTGGCGGCCGCCCGTCCCATGCGGGTCATCAGCTGGCGGAAGGTCCTGGTCACTGCGACACCGGTCCGATCGGTCGGCTCCGCGCCGCCGGGGCGGCGCGGGCGGGCGTAACTGCGGGAATGCGCCGCACCCTAGCGGGGGTGATCAGTTCGCCGATAGATCCTGATCGGATGATCGGTGCACCTGACCGAAAACGATCCGTCAGGCGTCGTGGGGTGGACTCTCCAGCATTCGGTGAGTCGATGAGTCCGTCAGCCGGTGAGTCGGCCAGTCCGTCAGTCGGTGAGTCCGTCAGCCGGTGTGCAGGACGCGGAAGCGGTCGGGGGCGGCCGGGTCCCGGTCGGCGACCTGGACCGGGGGCCAGACCCACTGCCGGACGCCCGTGCCGGGAGCGCGGGTGAAGCGGATCCGTCCACGAGTGCCCTCGACGTCGACGTGTGACCAGGCCTCGGCGATGCGGTCGCGGTCCGCGCCGACCGAACGCAGCACCTCGGCGAGGACGGTGACGGTGTCATAGCCCTCGAAGGCGACGAAGGACGGCGCCTCGCCCAGCCGCTCCCGCAGGGCCGCCGCGACCCGCTCGCCGAGCGGGCCGAGCCGCTCGGGCAGGTAGCGCAGGAACGGGACCCCAGCGCCCTCGTCGCCCAACAGCGCCGGCCAGTCCGCGAACTCCGGCTGCCCCGCCGGGGCACCGATCAGGACCTCGGCGAGGCGCTGGTCCCGGCGGACGGCGCGGACGATCGGTACGGCCGGCTCCGGCATGCCGACCAGCAGGAGCAAGGCCGTCACGCCGTGCCGGACGAGCTCCTCGCACAGTTCGGCGGGGGAGAGCGCGCCGGTGTCGAGTTCGACGACGGTGCCGCCGCGCGGCGCGAGGTGGTCCCGCAGGATGCCGGCCCCGGCGGCCCAGTAGACGCTCGGCTGGGTGGCCACGGCGATCCGGCGGTGGCCCGCGCCGAGGAGGTGGTCCGCGTAGATCCGCCAGCCGTGGGACTGCACCGGGCACAGCCGGGCGACCCGGTCCGTCGGCGCGTCGGTGAGCGTGTCGAGGACGGCCGAGGAGCAGAGGTACGGCAGACCGAGGGCGTCCGCCCGGGCGGCCACGGCCCGGGCGACGACGCTGTGGTACTCCCCGGCGATCGCGGCCACGCCCAGCCGGGCCAGTTCGTCGACCGCGGCCGTGGCTCGCTGGGGATCGGCCGCGGTGTCCCGGACCAGCAGTTCGAGCGGCCGACCGGCGATCCCGCCGGCGTCATCGACGTCGCGGACCGCCGTCTCCAGCCCGGCCAGCAGGTGCCGGCCCGCCTCGACCCAGCCCGGCCGGCTCAGCGGGACGAGCACGCCGATCGGCACGGACGACCCGTCGGCCCGCTCCGTGCCGGATGACGATCGTGGCGTACTCATGGGCTGGCGTCTCCCGCCTGACGGTCCGGTGGCAGTCGGCCCGGACTGCCGACCGGCGCGGCGGGCCACCTGCGTGATCATGCGGACATTGCATCCGCCGCCGGGGCGGACGGCAAGCGAATTTCGCCGGACCGCTCCCGGGACCGCTCCCGGGACCGCTCCCGGGACCGCTCCGCGGACGAAGGACGTCGGGCGGGCCCGGGCGGTGGCTGCCACCGCGGTGACGGAACTGTTATCGGACACCTGTATGTTGATCAGTCGCCGACCCTGCCGCGCTCCCGTCCCGGGATGCCGACGCCCGGGTCCGGCCCGGACTGGTGCGCGTCTCGCGGAGGTCGGGCCGTCGGTGGGGGGAACCACGGAGGGACCTCGGCCCGGGGCGGAAAGCCGCTCATCATCCCGACGTTCCCGAAGGATCCCGTATGACCGTTCCTGTCCCGCCCGACAGCCCGCAGCCCGGGGAGGCGCCCGCCGGCGCCGAGCCGAGGACGCCGCTGACCCCGGGGCAGAGCGAGGCTCCGAAGCAGGGCGAGGCCCCGGGCCCCGCCGTGGAGCCTGCGCCCGCTGACGCCGTCTCGCTTGCCAAGTCCCCCGCGCCCGCTGGCACTCCCGCCGATGCCGACGCCGACGCTCACGCCGATGCCGATGCCGATGCCGAGCCGGAGAGGCCGCCGCTGACCCCGGCGCAGGGCGAGACCCCGGCGCAGGGCGAGGCCCCCGCGCCCGCCCCGGCCCCCGCGCCCGCCGCCGTCGGGGCCCCCTCGCCGTTCGCGCCGCCGGCCGGCGATCCGGCCGTCGGAGCCCCCTCGCCGTTCGCGCCGCCGGCCGGCGATCCGGCCGCCGGAGCCCCTTCGCCGTTCGCGGCCCCGGCCGGTGGTCCCGGCGGGTACCCGGGCGCGCCGTACTGGCCGCAGTACCCGGTAGCCGCGCCGCAGCCCCGCAACGGCCTGGGCACCGCGGCGATGGTGCTCGGGATCGTCGGGGTCGTCCTCGGCCTGGTCCTGGTCTTCTTCTGGCTGTCCTGGCTGCCGGCCCTGCTCGCCCTGATCTTCGGCATCATCGGCCTGGGTTACGCGCGCAAGGGCCAGGCGACCAACCGGGGAATGGCGCTCGCGGGCGTCATCCTGGGCGTGGTGGGCCTGCTCGTCTCGGCGGGCACCGGGGTGTTCTTCGCGGTGGGGGTGCACGCGGCGAACGAGGACCGCAAGGCGGCGTCGAGGGCCGCCCAGATCCGGGCGGACGAGGAGGAGCGGGCGTCGGCGGAACGGCTGGCGAAGGCGAAGGAACGGCTCGACGCCGCGAAGAAGAAGATCGAGGAGGAGCAGCAGGCGAAGGCCGCCGACGAGAAGGCCCGGCGCCTGGAGTTCGGCCAGTCCTACACGTACGGGGACGGGCTGAAGGTCACCATGGCCCCGCCGGAGCCGTACGTCCCGAACGAGACCGTGTTCCAGGCGCCCAAGAACGCCAAGATCATCCAGGTGAGGATCACCGTCACCAACACCGGTTCCAAGGACGTCTCGCTCTACGGATCCGGGCTGCCCTTCGTCTGGGACGCGAACGGTGCCCTCGTCACCTCGCTGATCGACGGGAGCTCCCGGCAGAAGCTCCTCGGCGGCTCGCTCGGGCCGGGTCGGGAGGCCGTCGGCGTGACCGCGTACGCCCTGCCGAACGGCGCGGCCGACCGGTTCTCCGTCGAGTTCAACTACGGCAGCGGACTGGAGCGCAAGAACGTCATCTGGACCGGCTCCCCCAGCTGATCCGGACTCGGCAGGCCGGTTCTGCCCTCCGCCACGGCGACGTTCCGTGACGTCCGATCGAGGGTGCGGAGGCGACGTCCGGCGCGGTGGGCGTCACTGGCACGGTGGCGCCCACCGCCCGCCGGAGTGCGCGAGCGCGGTCGGTCCGGAGCCGACCGGCTCGATCAGCCGATCGGTGGTGCGAGGTACTCCAGCGCATAGCCGTCGCCGGAGGGGGTCACCCGGGCGATGCCGGGTGAGTCGAGGTGGGCGCCGGCGACGAAGTGGTCCGGCCGGCTGAGTTGTTCGAGCAGGGCCGCTCGCGCGGCGCGGGCCCGGGGCTGGTCGCCGTCGAACTCCCAGGACACCTTCGGCCGCTCGAACTGGAGCGTGGGGACGTGAACGGTGTCGCCCCAGACGAGCAGGTGGCCGGTGCCGCTCCTGATGTCGTAGACGGTGTGACCGGGGGTGTGGCCCGGCGTCGGGACCGCGGTGGTCCAGGCGTTGACCGCGACCTGCTCCGACACGGGTACGACCCGGTCGCGGATCGGTTCGAGCCGCCCGGTGAACACCGAGGTGTCGCCCGCGCCGATCCACACGCGCTCGAGTCGGGCGAACGCCTCCGAGCCGTCCGGCGCGATCAGGCCGCTCACGTGGTCCTCGTGGTCGTGGGTGATGGCCACGTCGGTGATGTGCGCGCGGTCGATTCCGGCTTCGTCGAGCGCGTCGTAGATCAGCCCCATGGTGGGTTCGTGCCAGTTGTCGGACGCGCCGGTGTCGATGAGGACCGAGCGCGTGCCGTCGGTGACGAAGAAGGCGTTGACCGCCAGTCGAAGGTTGTCGCCGACCAGTGGAACGGTGGCCGGCAGCTCATCGAGCGCGCGTCCGTCCTCGTCGCGCAGCCGGGTCCGCGGCATGTCGATGTACCCGTCTCGCAACGAGGTCACCCGCAGGTCGCCGAATTCGAACGTGGCATGGTGCCGGCCACTTGAGATCAAACGCATGGAACCCCTCCATCGGGTCGGGTGCACTCGCAAGTCTCCTATAGAAGATCAAATCTTCTATAGGAGAAACCCTACACTGTGGGCAGCGAGGTACCTATCGATCGAGGAGCACGGTGGTCGAGCAAGACGGAAACGCGGCCGAACCGCGGCACGGTGACGACCTGGCCGGCGCGTTCGGTGGCAACGTGCGGCGACGCCGTGAGGAGGCGGGCCTGACGCTGGAGCAACTGTCCACCCGGGCGACGGTCAGCCGGGCGATGCTGTCCAAGGTCGAACGCGGTGAGAAGAGCCCGACGATCGGCGTCGCGTCCAGGATCGCCCATGCGCTCGATGTGGCGCTCTCCGACCTGGTCGGCGCGCCGGCCGCTGCCGCGTCCGGTGTCGCCGTCGTCATGCGCAAGAGCGATCGCCCCGTCTTCCGTGACCCGGAGACCGGCTTCGAGCGGCACATCGTGTCGGCGGCCCCGGGCGCGGGACGGGCCGAGATGGTCGTCCACCACCTCCCCGCGCAGGTCTCCACCGGGCTGCTGCCCGCGTATCCGCCGGGTACGGAGAAGCAACTCGTGGTGCTCGAAGGCGCCCTCACCGTCGCGGTCGGCGGGATCAGCGAGACCCTGAACGCGGGCGACTCGCTGTTCTTCCAGGCCGATGCGAGCCACGGCTTCGCCAACCGGACGAACGCTCCCTGCGAATACATCATGGTCATCTCGCGCAGGACCTGATCGGCCGCCGGGCGCTGCCGGGGCCTTGCCGTGGGGCGGTTGGAGGAGGGCCGACCGGTGTCCGCGGCCCCTGGGCCGATGGCCCGGGGGCGGGGTGTACCGGCATCAACTCGCCAGCGTGGCCGGAATGATGGTTCCGGATCGGCCGAACGCACGGTCTTTCGGACAGCGGACGATCAAGCTCTTGATCTGTCGCCGGGTGGATCCCTACATTGCCGTGCAATGTGACACTGAACCGATCGAAGCGGCGTTCCTGGGGGACCGGTGCCGGACACTGCACAGCAAGTACCGCACCGGACCGCCGAGAAGCTGCCCCGGGTGTTCTACCGGCTGGCCCTGGGCGACGCCCTGTCCAGCTACGGGAGCCAGCTCGACCTGGTGGCGCTCAGCCTGTTCGCGTACGAGGCGGCGGGCAACGCGCTCGGCACGGCCGGGTACCTGATCCTGCGGCTGACCGGCGGCTTCGCCGGCGGGATGCTCGCCGGGCGGCTGGTGGCCCGGACCGACCGGCGACGGCTGATGACGGGCTGCGCGCTGGCCCAGGCGGTGGCGCTGGTCGTGGTGGCCCTCGCCCCGGTCTCCGCGCGGATCCCGGTGCTCTACCCGCTGGCATTGGTGTTCGGCGGCGCGTCAGCGGTGTGCGCCGTCGCGCTGCGCACCAGCATCCCGGAGATGGTCGGCCCCGAGCGCCGGGCCCGCGCCAACAGCCTGATGGCGAGCTGCCGTTCGGCCGCCATGGTGCTCGGCTTCGCCTCCGCCGGTGTGGTGGTCGCCTGGGCCGGGTTCCGGGCGGCGCTGCTCATCGACGCGGCCAGCTTCGTGGTGTTCGCCCTCGTGGTGGTCCGGCTGCCGCTGCGCACCCGGCCCGAGGCGATCGAGGAGCCCATGGGTGCCGCCGACCCGGGTGCCGTCGACCCGGGTGCCGCTGACGCCGTCGGAAAGACGAAACGATTCGGCAGTCGGTGGCAGGCCCTGGTCGTGCTGCGCGCCGCCCCCGTGGTGGGCGCGATGGCGGCGATCCGGCTGCTGGACGCCTTCGGCTCGGCCGCGCACAACATCGGCCTGCCGGTCTTCGCGAACCAGCACGACCCCGGCAACCCGGCCGCGCTGCTGGGCATGTTCTGGGCCACCTGGGCGGTCGGCAACCTCGGCGCCCAGCAGCTGGTCTCCCGGCTCCTGCTGCGCCGGGGCATCGAACCGGGCGAGCGGGCCTTCGCGCTGGGCACCTGCCTGATGTCCGGCTGCTTCATCCTGGTCTTCACCGGGCTGCCGACCCCGCTGTTCCTGCTGGTGGCGATCGGCGCGGGGCTCGGCGACGGCTTCACCGAGATCTCGTACACCACCCGGATCCAGGCCCTCGCCGACGAACGGCGCGGCCAGGCCTTCGGGTTGCTCGCCTCCGCCGAGAACGTCGGCATGGGCACCGGGATGCTGCTGAGCGGATCGCTGCTGGCGCTGCTCAGTCCGCTGACCGTGGTCGGCGTCTCGCACGCCGTCCCGATCGTGCTGGCGCTCGGGTTCCTGGTCCACGTCACCTGGTCCCGGAAGGCCCGGTCCGGCAACCGCTGACACGCCCGGCCCGCTCGACCACCCAGCCCCGCACGCCGTACCGCACAGCCTCGTACCGCACAGCCCCGCACCCGCAAGTACCGCGCCACCGGATCCGCCGACGCCCACAAGGCGGCAGGCCACCCCGATCCGCCCACCCTCCGCACCCCGGGGCCGCCGTACCCGCGCACGCCCCGCACCGATCCGAAAGGTGCCGTCGCTGATGAGCCCCACCGGTTCCGACCGCGCCCGGCTGCGCGCCCTGGAGGCCCGGCTGCTGCTGCGTCCCGAGGTCGCCGACTGCGCGCTGCTGCCGGTCGAGCGCGCCGACGGCCGCCCTGGCCTGCTGGCCTACCTGGTGCCCGCCGTCGACACCGATCCGGCCGCACTGCGCCGCCGGGCCACCGGGGCCCTGTGGGATGCCGACCCGGGCGCCGAGGTGCACCTCCTCGACGGCATCGTCCGCACCCCGGAGGGCGAGCCCGACCGCGTCGCCCTCGCCGCCGCGGCGGCCCGGCCGCCGGCCGAGCCCGGTCCCGCCCTGCGCCACCTGCGCGAACTCACCGCGCACTGGAGGCCGTTCGGCGATCCCGGGGCGGCCGCCGGCCCCGCCCCGGACAGCGCGACGGCCGCTCCCGAGGACGCCACCCCCGAGGACGCCGCCCCCGAGGGGGAAGCCGCCGAGGACGTCGGGACCGAGGCGGTCGGCGCCCCGCTGCCCGAGCCACCCCCGGACGCGCCCCGGACGCTGCCCGAGGCGCTGCTGCGCGCCGCCGAGCGGCACCCCGAGCGCGGCCTGCACCTGGTCCGGGCCGACGGCGGGGCGACCAGGCTGACCTACCGTCGACTGCTGGAGCGGGCCCGGCGGACCCTCGCCCTGCTGACCGCCGCCGGACTGCGGGCGGGGGACCGGGTGATCCTCCAAGTGCCGGAGCCGGAGGACTACTTCACCGCCCTGTGGGCCTGCCTGCTGGGCGGGGTGCAACCGGTCACGGTGGCCCGCCCACCGGCGTACGACCAGCCCAACCCCGTCCTGGAGAAGCTCTGGCACGCCTGGCAGACCCTGGAGCAGCCGCCGGTGCTCGCCGCCGGTCCGGCGGTGGCGGGCCTGGCGGGGCTCGGCGAGCTCTACCCGGCGCCCGGCCTGCGGGTCATCGCGGTCGACCGGCCCGCCGACGGCGGCGCACCGCCCGCCCGTACCGGTGCCGAGTCCGCCCGTACCGGTGCCGAGTCCGCCCGTACCGGTGCCGAGCCGGCCCCCGCCGGCGCCGAGCACGCCCCCGACCCGGGTGATGTCGCGATCCTCCAGCTCTCCTCCGGCAGCACCGGCCGCTCCAAGGCCGTGCAGATCACCCACCGCGGCATCCTGGAGTACGTGGCCGGCGCGGTCGCCCAGGGCAGCACCCCCGAGGACGTCACCGTCAACTGGCTGCCGCTGGACCACGTGGCCGGGCTGCTGATGTTCCACCTGCGGGACGTGGCGCTGGCCGCCGACCAGGTGCAGGTGCCCACCGAGCTGGTGCTCGCCGACCCGCTGGTCTGGCTGGACACGCTGGAGCGCTACCGGGGCGCGCACTCCTGGTCGCCCAACTTCGGCTACCGGCTGGTCGCCGAGGCGGTGCGGGCGGCCGGCCCCGACCGGCACTGGGACCTCTCCTCGGTCAAGTCCCTGATCAACGCGGGCGAGCAGTGCACCGAGGCGGTGCTGGACGAGTTCCTGGCCGCCACCGGGCCGTTCGGCGTCCGGGCCGACCATGTGCTGCTGGGCTGGGGCATGGCCGAGACCTGCACCGTCATCACCTACAAGCGCTACCACGAGGACGGCGCCCGCCGCCTGGTGCGCACCGACTCGCTGAGCGGCCGACTGGCGCCCGCCGACCCGGACTCCCCGGAGCGCGGCACCGCCTTCCTCAGCATGGGGCGGCCCGCGCCCGGCACCCGGATCCGGGTGGCCGGCGAGGACGGCCGGGCGCTGCCCGAGTACCGGGTGGGCCGGCTCCAGGTCAACTCCGGCCGGGTGACGCCCGGTTACCTGAACAACCCGGCCGCCGACCGCGAAGCCTTCGTCGGCGACGGCTGGTTCGACACCGGTGACCTCGCCTTCCTGGCCGACGGGGAGGTGGTGCTCACCGGCCGTCGCAAGGAGATCATCATCGTCAACGGGGTGCACCACTTCTGCCACGAGCTGGAGGACGTGGTCGCCTCGGTGGCGGGGGTACGGTCCGGGCACGTCGCCGCCTTCGGGGTCCCGGACGAACGCACCGGCACCGAGCAGCTGGTGATCGCGTACGTGCCGAGCGACCCGGCGGCCCCCGCACCCCCGGTGGCCGCCGAGGTCCGCCGGCTGCTGGCCGCCCGCCGGCAGCCCGCCCCCGCCCTGGTGCTGCCGGTGCCGGCCGCCGAGTTCCCGCGCACCACCAGCGGCAAGATCCAGCGCACCGCCCTGCGCGGGCGCCTGCTCGACGGCGGACTCGACGAGCACATCGTGGCGCTCGACCTGGCCGAGGCCAACTCCCGTACCCTGCCGGACTGCGTGCGCCGGATCGTCTGGGAACCCCGCCCGGCGCCGGAGGCCCCCGCGGCCCCGACCTCCCCGGCCCCGGCCTCCCCGGCCCCGGCCTCCCCGGCCCCGGCCTCCCCGGCCCCGGCCCCGACCACCCCGGCCGACGGCGACCCGGTCGGGCCGACGCTGCTGCTCGGCCCGGCCGGGCCCGGCACCCTGGTCGAGGCGCTGCGCACCGCCCTGCCGGGGGCCGTGGTGGTGGACCGGCCGCCGACCGCCGATCCCCAGCAGTGGCTGCGGGCACTCGGCGAGGAGCGCCCCGGACGGGTGCTGCACCTATGGGGCGCGGCCGACAGGGGAGCAGTCGCCGGGGGCGCGGCCGCCGGGGGAGGGGCCGGCGGGGCAGCGGCCCGGCCCGATGAGGCCGCGCCGCCGGACGAAGCACTGCTCGCCCTGCTGCGGGCCCTGGCCGACCGGCCGCCGTCCGGCGAGCTGGTCACCGTCAGCGCCGGACTGCACGCCGTTCTGCCCGGCGAACTCCCGGACCCGGCAGCATCGTTGACGGCGGCGCTGACCGCCGGAGCCAGAGCCGAGCAACTGGTCCCGGCGGCCAGGCACCTCGACCTACCGACCGGCCTGCCGCCCGCCGAGCAGGCCGCCGCCCTGCTCGCCCTGCTGGCCGAGCCCCGCCCGGAGCCCGAGTGCGCCTGGCGCGAGGGCCGCCCGTGGGTGCCCCGGCTCGGAGCGGCCGAACCCGCCACCGAGGCCCAGGGCTGCTCGCTGCTCTCGCCCGGCGCCCGCTACCTGGTCACCGGCGGCCTCGGCGGGATCGCCGCCGAGCTGCTGCCCGGCCTGTTGCGCGACCACGGCGCCCGGCTGCTGCTGATCGGCCGCACCGACCTGGACGCGCCGACCGCCGAGGCGGCCGAACGCCGTGCCGCGCTGCACCGGCTCGCGGGGTACGGCGGCCGGGTCGACTACCGCCGCGCCGATGTGACGGACCGCGAGCAGCTGGCCGCGGTGGTCGCCGAGGCCGAACGGGACTGGCAGGCACCGCTGGACGGCGTGCTCCACCTGGCCGGCGCCTATCGGATCGCCCTGCTCTCCGGCACCGACCCGGACGGCTGGCGCGAGGCGGTGCGCGCCAAGACGACCGGCACGGACCACCTGATCGAGCTGGTCCGGCAGCGGCCCGGTGCCCAGTTCGTCGGCTTCTCCTCGATGGTCGGCTTCCAGGAGGCCGTCGGCTCCACCGCCTACGCCGCCGCCAACCGCTACCTGGAGAGCGCGGTCGAGCGGCTGCATCAGGAGACCGGCATCCCGGCCTGGACGATCTCCTGGGGCCTGTGGAGCCGGGTCGGCATGAACCGCGCCACCGACCACGAACAGGCCTCCGCCGCCCGGGGCATCGCCGTACTGAGCGCCGCGCACGGCCGCCGACTGGCGACCCTGCTGCTGGCCGGCCCCCCGGGCCGCTGGTACGCCGGGCCCGAGCCGAGCGCTCCTGCCGCGCGCCGCCACCTGCTGGCCACCGCACCGCGGCCGGTTCCCGAGGCGCCCGCGGGTCGGGCGGTCGCGACGCCCGTCGAACCCGCCGCACCTGGGCCCGCCGCGCCCGCACCCGCCGCCACCGAGCTGCGCCGGACCGTCCTGGACGCCTTCGAGGCCGTCCTCGACGCCCCGCTCGACCCGGCCCGCCCATTGGTAGAACTCGGCATCGGGTCACTGCAGTTGATGCGGGTGCACGGTGCACTGAGCGCAGCCCTGCCGACACCTCCTGCGCCCACCGAACTGTTCCGGCACCCCACCGTGGACGCCCTGATCGCCCACCTGTCCGAGGCACCCGCCGTCCCGGCCGCACCCACCGCTCCGACCACCCCGACCACCGCCACCGCGCCCGGCGGCCCCGAGGGTGCCGACCGCCGGGTGGCCATCGTCGGCCTGGCCCTGCGCTTCCCCGGCGCCGACACCCCCGAGCAGTACTGGCGCAACATCGTCGACGGGGTCACCAGCACCACCCGGTTCACCGAGGAGGAGCTGGCGGCGGCGGGCCTGCGCCCGGAGGAGTACCGGCACCCCGACTACGTCCCGGTCACCGGTGCACTGCCCGACACCGACCGCTTCGACGCCGAGGCCTTCGGCATCAGCGGCACCGAGGCCGCGCTGATGGACCCCCAGCAGCGCCTGCTGCTGGAGATCTGCCGCCAGGCCCTGGAGGACGGCGGCTACGACGCGCCCGACCCACAGCGCCGGATCGGGGTCTTCGCCGGCACCGGGATGACCCTGTACGCACTGCGCACCTACTACCAGCACACCCTGGCCGCCACCGCCGACCCGGCCGAGCCGGTGTCCGCGCTGCAGACCGCGATCGGGAACCAGGCCGACTTCGCCGCCACCCGGGTCGCCTACCGGCTGGGCCTGACCGGCCCCGCGATCGGGGTGCAGACCGCCTGCTCCACGTCGCTGGTCGCGGTGCACCTGGCGGCGCAGTCGCTGCTGGCCGGTGACTGCGACCTGGCCCTGGCCGGGGCCGCCGCCCTGCACATCCCGCAGGCCGCCGGCTACCGCTACGAAGAGGGGTCGATCCTCGCCCCCGACGGCGCCTGCCGGGCCTTCGACGCGGCGGCCGGCGGCACGGTCGGCGGCAACGGCGTGGCGGCCGTGCTGCTCAAGCGCCTGGACCGGGCGCTGGCGGACGGCGACACCGTGCACGGCGTGATCCTCGCCTCGGCCGTCAACAACGACGGCGGGCAGAAGGTCGGCTACACCGCGCCCAGCGTGGACGGGCAGGCGGCGGTGGTCGGCCGGGCCCTCGACCTGGCCGGGGTGCCGGCCGAGAGCGTCGGCTACCTCGAGGCGCACGGCACCGGCACCCCGCTGGGCGACCCGATCGAGTTCCGGGCGTTGGCCCAGGCCTTCCGGGCGCGCACCCAGGCCGCCGACTTCTGCTCGCTCGGCTCGGTGAAGCCCAACATCGGCCACCTGGACACCTGCGCCGGAATGGCCGGGCTGATCAAGGCCCTGCTGGTGCTGCGGCACGGCACCATCCCACCGCTGGTCAACTTCAGCCGTCCCAATCCCGCGCTGGAGCTGGCCGGCAGCCCGTTCCGGCTCTCCGCAGAGCGCCGCGACTGGCCGGCCGGTCCGACCCCGCGCCGGGCCGGGGTCAGCGCGCTGGGTGTCGGCGGCACCAACGCCCACCTGGTGCTGGAGCAGGCGCCCGCCCCGGCCGTACCCGGCGGCGCCGACGGCCCCCGGCAGGCGCCGACCGTGCTGCCGTTGTCCGCCCGCACCGAGGAGGGCCTGTCCGCACTGGTCGCCCTGCTCCGCGACCGCCTCGCCACCGGGCCCGCGCCCGCCCCCGGCGACCTGCCGCTCACCCTGGGCGGCGGGCGCCGCGCACTGCGCCACCGCCTCGCCGTCACCGGCACCGGCCCCGACGAGTTGCGCCGAGGCCTGGAGGCCCACCTGGCGGGCCGCACCACCGGAGCCGTACCGGTCCGCCGGGAGGCCCGGCGGACCGACGTCCAGCCGGTGCTGCTGTTCACCGGCCAGGGCGCCCAGCACCGGGGCATGGCCGCCGAACTCCACCGTGCCTTCCCGGTCTTCCGGGCCGTCCTGGAGGAGTGCGACCGGCTGCACCGCGAGGCCTGGGACGAACCGCTGCTTCCGCTGCTGCTCGACCCGGTGCCCCAGGGCGCCGACGACGCCTGGACCACCGAGGCGGCTCAGCCCGCGCTGTTCGCCCTGCAGGCGGCCCAGCTGCGGCTCTGGCAGGAGCTCGGGATCCGTCCGGCCGCGGTCGCCGGACACAGCGCCGGTGAGTACGCGGCCTTCCACGCCGCGGGCGCGCTCGACCTCGCCGACGGGATGTTCCTCACCGCGCTGCGCGGCCGGCTGATGCAGCGGGCGACCGCTCCCGGTGCCATGACGGCGGTGATGGCCGGCCCGCAGCGGCTCGCCGCACTCGCCGACCGGCTGCCCGGGGTGGAGCCGGCCGTGGTCAACGGCGCCGGCCAGTGCGTGCTGGCCGGCCCGCCGGAGGCGATCGCGGCGGCGGAGACCGTCCTGGCCGCCGAGGGCGTGCCCACCGAACGCCTCGCCACCGACCGGGCGTTCCACTCCCGGCTGCTCGACCCGGTGCTCGACCCGCTCCGCGAACAGCTCGCCCGGCTGCGCCTGCGGCCGTTGACCGTACCGCTGGTGAGCAACCTGGGCGGCGAGGTGTTGGCCCCCGGCACCGTGCCCACGCCCGACTACTTCGTCCGGCAGACCCGGGAGACCGCGCGCTTCGACCTGGTGCTGGCCGCCCTGGACGGGCAGGGCCACGAGCTGTTCCTGGAGCTCGGCCCGCACCCGACGCTCACCGGCATGGGCCGCCGGGAGCTGCCGCACCGCCACTTCGTGGCCGCCGCCCGGCGCGGCGCGCCCCAGGAGTCGCAGTTCGACGCCGCGGCCGCCGCGCTGTGGTCCCACGGCGTCCCGATCGACTGGGCGCGCTTCGCCGTCGCCCGGAACTGGCCGGACGGCCCGGCCCGCCGGGTGCCCCTGCCGACCACCGTCTTCCAGCGCCGCCGCCACTGGTTCACCGCCCCCGACCGGCCGACCACCGAGGACCCCGCCATGCACCAGGCACCGCCGCCCCAGCAGAGCGCACCCGCCGCCCAGGCGCCCGTCGCGAGCCCCGAGCAGCTCGCCGAGGAGGCCGTGCTGCGCCGGGTGCTGGAACAGACGGCCCGGCAGCTGGGCCACGACGAGGGGGCGGTCGGCCCGGACGACCCCTTCTTCGACCTGGGCGCCGACTCGCTCGGGATGATCAACATGATCCGGGACCTGGAGCGCGCCTTCCGGGTGCGGATCTCGATGCGCGAACTCTTCGAGGAGTCGGACACCCCGGCCCGGCTGGCGGGGCTGATCGCCGGTCGGCTGGAGCCAGCCGTCCGGGACGCGCTGCTGCCGGCCGCTGAGCCGGAGCCGACCCCGGCCGCGGCGGTTGCGCCGGTCCTGGCTCCGGTCGCGGCCCCGGCCCCGGCCCCGGTCGTCGCCGCACCGGCACCGCAGGCGGCCGCGCCCGTCCTCCCCGCCGCGCCCGCCGTTCCCGGCGTGCCTTCACCGCCCGCCCCGGTCGTGTCCCCGCTGCCGGCCGCGCCCGCCCCGGTGACGGACGGCACCGGCCTGATCGAGCGCCAGCTCGCGCTGCTCGGCCAGTTCTCCGACCTGATGCGCGACCAGCTCGGCCTGCTGGCCGGGACGGGTACGGCGCCGTCCGCGCCCGTCCCGGCGGCGGCCCCCGTCGCCCTGCCGCCGGCCGCCGCCCCGGCCGTCGCGGTCGTCCCCGTCCCCGTCCCGGCCCCTGTCCCTGAGCCCGCCACCCCGGTGGCCCCCGCACCGTCGGCCCCCCAGGTGCACGGCCCCCGGGTGACCCTCTCCCGCGAGTCCGGCATGGCCGCCGGCGGCCTGACCGAGCGCCAGCGCGCCCACGTGGACGAACTGGTCGCCCGCTTCACCGCCCGCACCGCCGCCTCCAAGGCGGTCACCCGCCGCCACCGGCGCACCCTCGCGGACAGCCGCGCCGTGGTCGGCTTCCGCTCCTCGACCAAGGAGATGCTCTACCCGCTGGCGGCCCGTCGTGCCCGGGGCTCCCGGCTGGAGGACCTCGACGGCAACAGCTACGTCGACATCACCATGGGCTTCGGCGTGCTGCTCTTCGGCCACGACCCGGAGTTCGTCTCCGAGGCCGTCCGCGAGCACCTGGCCGGCGGGCTGCGGCTGGGCCCGCGCGGCCCGGAGACCGGCGAGGCCGCCGAGCTGCTGGCCGAGCTGACCGGCACCGAGCGGGTCGCCTTCGCCAACTCCGGCACCGAGGCGAACGCCGGGGCGATCCGGCTGGCCCGCGCCTTCACCGGCCGGGACAAGATCGTCATGTTCGAGGGCTCCTACCACGGCCACTTCGACCACACCCTGGGCCGGACGGTGGGCCACGGCGCCGACCGGGAGACCGTCCCGGTGTCGAGCGGCATCCCCGGCAGCGCGGTCGCCGACCTGGTGGTGCTGAAGTACGGCGATCCGCAGAGCCTCCAGGTCATCGAGGAACTCGGCGACCGGATCGCCGCCGTCCTGGTCGAGCCGGTGCAGAGCCGCCACCCGGGGCGCCAGCCCGTCGAGTTCGTCCGCGCGCTGCGCGAACTGACCGCCCGCCGCGGCATCGTGCTGCTCTTCGACCAGATGCTCACCGGCTTCCGCCCCCACCTTCGCGGCGCCGAGGGCTTCTGGGGCGTGACCCCGGACCTCTCCACCTACGGCAAGGTGCTCGGCGGCGGCTACCCGATCGGCGCGATCGCCGGGCGCGCCGACCTCCTGGACGGCATCGACGGCGGCCACTGGGACTACGGGGACGACAGCTACCCGCCCCAGGACACCACCTTCTTCGGCGGCACCTACATCCAGCACCCGCTGGCGATGACCGCGGCCGGCGCCGTGCTGCGCCACCTCAAGGAGGCCGGCCCCGGCCTCCAGGAGCGGCTGAACGCCCGCACCGACGAACTGGCCGCGACCCTCAACGGGTTCTTCGAGGAGGAGGAGTTCCCGCTGCGGCTGGCCCACTTCGGCTCGCTGTTCCGGTTCGAGCCGAGGGCCGACGTGGAGCTGTTCTTCCCGGAGCTGCTGACCCGCGGGGTCTACGTCTGGGAGTGGCGCAACTTCTTCCTCTCCACCGCCCACACCGACGGCGACCTGGAGTTCGTGGCCGACGCCGTCCGGGACTCGCTGCGCGGCCTGCGGCGCGGCGGCTTCTTCCCGGCCTCGCCCGGGGTACGGCTCCCGGCCCCGCGGCCGGCGGCCGTCCTTCCGGAGCCCGGATCGGAAACCCGGACGGGTATCGAGCCCGCCGCCACGCCGTACCAGCCGGTTCGCGATCCCCAGCGCCCGGTGGACTTCAGCCTCTACTTCTTCGGCGACTACCCCCTGGACTCCCCGGAGGACGAGAAGTACCGCATCGTCCTGGACAGCGCCCGGTTCGCCGACCGGCACGACTTCCACGCCGTCTGGCTGCCGGAGCGCCACTTCCACTCCTTCGGCGGGATCTTCCCCAACCCCTCGGTGCTGGCCGCCGCGTTGGCCCGGGAGACCAGCAGGATCCGGCTCAACGCCGGCTGCGCGGTGCTGCCACTGCACCACCCCGTCCGGGTGGCCGAGGAGTGGTCGGTGGTCGACAACCTCTCCGGCGGCCGGGTCGGCCTGGGCTGCGCCAGCGGCTGGCACCCCAACGACTTCCTGTTCTTCCCGGAGAACTACGGCGGCCACAAGGAACTGATGCACCGTCAGATCGACACCGTGCGGGCGCTCTGGCGCGGCGAGCCCTACCGCGGCCGCAACGGCAACGGGGAGCCGATCGAGGTGACCCTGCACCCGCGCCCCCTGCAGGAACAGCCGCCGATGTTCACCGCGATCGTCGGCAACCCGGACAGCTTCCGCGAGGCCGCCCGGCACGACCTCGGGGTCATCACCAACCTGATGACCCAGGACGTGGCCCAGCTCGCCGAGAACGTCGCCCTCTACCGGCGCACCCGGGCCGAACACGGCCTGGACCCGGAGGCCGGCCGGGTGGTCGTGCTGGTCCACACCTACCTGGGCACCGACCTCGACACCGCCCGCGCCCAGGCTTACCGCCCGTTCTGCCACTACCTGCGCTCCTCGCTCTCGCTGTTCGGGCAGATGGCCAACAGCCTCGGCCTGACCCTGGACTTCGAGAACACCCGCGAGGAGGACCTGGAGTTCGTGCTGGAGCGCGCCTACGAGCGCTACTGCGCCTCGCGCGCCCTGATCGGCACCCCGGAGAGCGTGCGGTCGGTGCTCGCCGAGCTCCGGGCGGCCGGCGCGGACGAGATCGCCTGCTTCGTCGACTTCGGCCTCGCCCCCGACCTGGTGGCCGCCGGGCTGCCGCAGCTGGACGCGCTGCGCCGCGCCACCGGTCGCGGCGCCCCGCTGTCCTACGCCCAGCAGCGGATGTGGTTCCTGCACCGGATGCTGCCCGACGCCGCGCAGTACAACGAGGTCAAGGCCGTCGAACTGGACGGCCCGCTGGACCCGGAGGCACTGGATGCCGCGCTGCGCGCGCTGGTGGAACGGCACGTCGGGCTGCGCACCGTGTTCCGGGAGCAGGACGGCGAACCGTTCCAGCAGGTGCTCCCGGCGCCGGAGGGCCCACTGCTGGAGCGGATCCCGGTGAGCGCGGTGGACGCGGTGGACGCGGTGGACGCGGTGGGCGAGGCCGGTGCGGTCGGTGCGGCGGGCGAGGCCGGTGCGGCGGGCGCCGCTGACGGCTCGGCACAGGGGGCGGTGGCCGCGCTGGTGGCCGCCGAGGGCGTCCACCGCTTCGACCTGGCCGAGGGCCCGCTGTTCCGCGCCCGGCTGCTGGAGACCGGGCCCGAGCGGCACGTCCTGGTGCTCTCGATGCACCACATCGTGATCGACACCCTGTCCACCGTGGTGATCACCCGGGAGCTGGGGGAGCTGTACCGGGCCGCCCGGGAGCAGCGGCCGCACCGGCTGCCGGCGCTCACCACGACCCCGGCCGCCGAGGCCGCCCGGGAGCGGGCCGCGGTGGCCGCCGGGGCGTACGAGGACAGCCTCGGGTACTGGCGCAAGGTGCTCGGCGGCGGCCTGCCGGTGCTGGCCCTGCCCACCGACCGGCCCCGCCCCGCGGTGCCGGACGGCCGCGGCCGCGCCCACGTCCGCCACCTTCCCGCCGAACTCTCCGCAGGCGTAAGGGACTTGGCCCGCAGTCGGCGCTCGACCCTGTTCATGGTGCTGCTCACCGCCTTCGCCGGGGTGCTCCAGCGCTACGGCGGCCAGGACGAGGTGGTGCTGGGCACCCCGCTGGCCAACCGGGCGGAGGGCACCGAGGACCTCGTCGGCTTCTTCGTCAACACCCTGGCGCTGCGGCTGGACCTCTCCGGGGAGCCGGACTTCGCCGAGGCGCTGGACCGGGTCCGCTCCAGCGCGCTGGACGCCTACGAGCACCAGCAACTGCCCTTCGAGGTCCTGGTGCAGGAGCTGAACCCGCAGCGGGACACCAGCCGCAACCCGCTCTTCCAGGTCCTGGTCGAGTTCGAGAACCACGCGGTCTTCGAACTGGACCTGCCCGGGGTGACCGCCCGTCCGCTGGACCACGTGGTCGACCGCTCCGCCTTCGACCTGTCGCTGTTCCTCACCAACCTGCCGGACGGCATCCGCTGCCAGGTCGAGTACGCCGAGACCCTGTTCGACCGGGCCACGGTGGACCGGCTGTTCGACGCCTTCGAGCGGCTGCTCGCCGCCGCCGTCGCCGACCCGGCCCGACCGCTCGCCGAGCTGACCGCCGCCCCGGTCGACCCCGCCCTGGAGTGCGGGCCCGAGGCGGAGCGGGCGCCCGCGCACCCGCTGGCCAGGGTGGCCGCCACGGCGGCCGCCCAGCCGGACGCCGTCGCGGTGGTCGCGCCCGACGGCACCCCGACCGACTACCGGACGGTGGCCGCCCGGGCCGAGGAACTCGCCCGCCGACTGCTGGCCGCCGGGGTGCGCGAGGGCAGCCGGGTGGGCGTACTGCTGCCGCGCTCGGTGGACCAGGTGGCCGCGCTGCTGGCGGTGCTGCGGCTGGGCGCCGTCCTGGTGCCGATCGACCCGGTGCAGGGTGCGGAGCGCTGCCGGCTGATCGCCGCGGACGCCGCACCGACCGTGCTGCTCACCGCCCCGGGCACCGACCTGATGGGCATCACCCTGCCGACCGTCCACACCGGTGCCGGGGCGGGCACCGAGGCCGTCGAACTGCCGCCGCTGCCCGTCCCCTCGGCGCAGTCCGGCGCCTACCTGCTGTACACCTCCGGCTCCACCGGCCGGCCCAAGGGAGTGCTGATGCACACCCTCGGCCTGGCCTCCTTCCTGGCCTGGAACGTCGCCGGCCACCCGGCCGCCCGCACCCTCCAGTACGCCTCCTGCGGGTTCGACGTCAGCGTCCAGGAGGTGCTGACCACCCTGTCCGGCGGCGGCACCCTGCTGCTGATCGAGGAGGAGACCCGCTACGACATCACCGCGCTGGCCGCCGTGGTCCGCGCCACCCGGGCCGAGCGGCTGCACCTGCCGTACACCCCGCTGGCCGCGCTGGTCGAGGCCCTCGGCGACCAACCGGTGCCCCACCTGCGCGAACTCGTCCAGGGCGGCGAGCAGTTGCTGCTCACCCCGGCACTGCGGGCCTTCCTGGCCCGCAATCCCGGCTGCCGACTGGTGAACCACTACGGCCCCACCGAGACCCACGGGGTCACCGCCGGCGAGGTCGACCCGGACGGACCGGACCACGCGGCGATCGGCCGCCCGGCGCCGGGCAACCGGATCGTGCTGCTGGACACCGCCGGGCGCCCGACCCCGGTCGGGGCGGTCGGTGAGATCCATGTGCTCGGCGTCCAGGTCGGGCTCGGCTACCACGGCCGGCCGGAGGAGACCGCCGCCGTCTTCACCGACACCCCGGAGGGCCGCCGCTACCGCACCGGCGATCTCGGTCGGTGGCGGCCGGACGGCACCCTGGAGTACCTGGGCCGGGCCGACCGCCAGGTCAAGGTGCGCGGCTACCGGGTCGAACCGGGCGAGGTCGAGACGGTGCTGCGGACCGTGCCCGGGGTGCGCGGCGCGGCGGTGACGGCGCGCCGCACCCAGGCCGGCACCACGCTGGCCGGGTACGTGCAGTGCGCGGCCGCCGACCTGCCCCGGGTCCGCGACCACCTGGCCGACCTGCTGCCCGAGCACATGGTGCCGGGGCTCTGGGCCGCCGTCCCGGCGCTGCCGTTCACCGTGAACGGCAAGCTCGACGCCGACGCCCTGCCGGAACCGCTGCCGCTGGGCGCCGGCCTGGCCGCCGCCGCCCCGGCCACCGAGCTGGAGCGCACCGTGCAACGGCTGTGGGAGGAGGAACTCGGCGGCCCCGCAGGCGTGGAGACCTCCTTCTTCGACCTCGGCGGCCACTCGCTGGCCGCCACCCGGCTGCTGAACCGGGTCCGCGAGGCGACCGGGCTGCGGATCGGCGTGCTGGACTTCTTCCGCCGCCCCACCATCCGGGCGATGGCCGCCCACCGCCCGGCGACCGAGCACCGCCCGGCCCCCGCCTACGAGGAGGGCACCCTGTGACCGCCGCCGCACCCGTCACCCCGACGGCCGCCTCGCCCGCCACCCCGTCCACCGGCTCGCCCGCTACCTCGTCCACCGGCTCGTCCGCCGCCGGGACGGACTGGGACCGGCTGGTCCGGCTGCTCGACGAACGCGACATCGTGCTGCGCACCACCGGCGACCGGCTCGGCTACCTGGCCCCGCCCGGCGCGCTGGACGAGGAGGTGGCCGGGCTGGTCCGGGCGCACCGGGAGCGGCTGCTGGCCGTCCTGACCGACTCCGGTACGGCGCTCGCCGCCGCGCCGGCCGGGCTGGCCCAACGCCGCCTGTACCGGACGCACGGCCGCTCCGCGGACCCGGCGGTGTGGAACATCAGCCAGCGCATCACCCTGCGCGGGCCGCTGGACCCCGAGCGGCTGGCCGCCGCGCTGACGGCGCTGACCGACCGCCACGAGAGCCTGCGGACCCGCTACCGGGACACCGACCTGGGCCTGCTCCAGCAGGTGCTGCCGAACACCCCGGTGGCACTGCCGGTCGACGACCTGCGGGCGCTCGCCCCCGCCGCCCGGGACGCGGCCCTCGCCGAGGCCACCCGGGCGGAGGGCGCGATGGCCTTCGACCTGGCCGGGGCCCGGCTGCTGCGCGCCCGGCTGCTGCGATCGGCCGACGACGCCTGGACGCTGCTGCTGACGCTCCACCACATCGTCGTCGACGGCTGGTCGCTGGCCACCCTGCTGGCCGACCTGGGCGCGCTCTACCGCGCCGACGGCAAGCCGCTGCCGGACCCGGGCCGGATGACCGACCACGCCTGCTGGGAGCGGACGGTGGTCACCCCGGCCGCCGTCGCCGAGGCCCTCGACCACTGGACCGAGACCCTGGGCGGCACCCCGCTGACCGTCGACCTGCCCACCGCCCGGCCGCGCCCCGAGCAGCGCTCCGGGCGCGGCGGCACCGTCGACCTGCGCGTCCCGGCGGCCCTGGCCGAGGCGGTGCGCCGCTACGCCGCCGGGCGCTCCACCACCGCCTCGGCCGTCTTCCTCGCCGGCTACGCCCGGCTGCTGGGCGAGCTGACCGGGGCGGCGGAGACCGTGGTGGTGCTCTCCCACGCCAACCGCACCCGGCCGGTCGACGAGCAGGTCGTCGGCCTGCTCACCTTCGGCCTGCCGATCCGGCTGCCGACCCGCTGCCCGGGCGGGTTCGGGGCCCTGGTGGACGCGGCCGCGCAGGCGATCGCCACTGCCCTCGACCACGCCACGGTGCCCTTCGGCCAGCTGGTCGAGCAGCTGCGCGAGCGCGGCGTACGGCTGCCGGACTCGTACCCGCAGGTCCTGCTCACCGTGCAGAGCACCCCGACCATCGCCCTCGACCTCCCCGGCCTCACCGCCGAGATCGAGGACGTACCGGGCCCCTCCAACCGCTCCGACCTGCTCCTGCTGCTCGCCCCGGACCGGGACGGCTACGCGGGCCTGGCCGAGTACGACGCCGACCTCTTCGACCCCGGGACGGTGCGCTCCTGGCTGGAGACCCTGGTGGCCGGCCTCGCCCGGGACCTGACGGACTGACCGTCCGAGGTCGTCGGGCTCCGCACGCATGGGATGACGCGGCGTTGGCCCCGTGGGCCAGAGAGGGCCGTGCGAGAGCCGCGCTTCGCCTCGCCGGCCGGCCGGGCGACGGCCACCAGCTGAGTCCCGGCCTGTCCTACTGACCGGCGGCGGGTGACGGGCTCGGGTTCCGCCCGAGCCCGTCGGCGCCTGTCACCGCCCGGTCGCCGTGCCGGAGGCGCCGGGTACCGGGCTCAGCCGTTCGCGCGGATCGTCGCGCGGATCCAGTCGGCGTAGGCGGGGGCGCTGCTGTAGAGGCCGGGGCCGGAGGAGCAGGGGACGTGTCCACCGACGCCGGGGCCGGAGGTGACGCCGATGAGTTCCCAGCGCCCGCCCCGGTCGCGCTGAATCTGCGGTCCACCGGAGTCGCCGAAGCAGGCCATCGCCCGGGGGACCCGGCTGACGGTGCACAGCCGGGTGGGTCCCGCGTAGCCGGGGTCGCACTCGGATTCGGCCGCCCGGCGGGTGTCGAGCTGCTGGAGGTGATCCGGGAACTTCAGGCCGCCGAGGTCGTTGGTGTCGGCGACGGTGCCGAAGCCGAGCAGCCGGGTCGGGGTACCCGGGACGCCGGGCCGTACGGCGATGGGGACGGGTCGTTCCTGGACCGGGCGGTCCAGGCGGATCAGTGCGACATCGTTCAGATTGGGTCCGGTATTGCCTCCCTGCCGGTAGCCGGGGTGGGTGAAGGTGCCGGCGATCGCGCGGACGGTGCCGCCGGACTTGCGCTCGTCGCTGCCGATGCGGACGATGCCCGCAGGCTTGACCAGGTTCGGGTCGACGCAGTGGGCCGCCGTCAGCACCCACTGGTGGTCGATCAGCGAGGCGCCGCAGACACCGTCGTCCAGGCCCGGGGCCGACACCGGGACGGAGGCCATGAACGGGTAGCGCTGGGTGGTGTCCGTCCCGTTGACGATCGCCCCGGCGCTGCCGGCCGTCGCCACTGCGCACCCGACGGCGATCGCGGCCACGGTCGCGACGCGGGCCGCGCGGCGCTTCATGAACTTCCCGCTGAGCATCAGGGATTCTCCTTCGTAAGTGGGATTTCCTTCTGCCCTCAGCCTTCCTTTTCAAGATCCACAGAGCCATCCGGCCAACCGGCATACGGATGGTGGGGATTACCCCCGCTCCTGGGGACCGGCCAGGTCGCTGCTGCCCCGAGCGGGGGTACCGGCCTACCCGTCCGGCGCAGCACGGCGCGCGGGGCGGGCGGGCGACTGCGATCTTCGGAGGGACCCGGCAGTGACCGACTGCCGGGTCCCGTCGTCCCGAGACCGTGGAGGCCCGGATGTGGCAGGCTCCCCCCGCCCCCGTCAGCCGTGAGTGGCTTCCGGTGCTGGACATGCCGGCGGCCGGCGGGCAGAACCGCTGGACGGTGCTGCTGCGCCTCCTGCTGCTGGTCCCGCAGTTCGTGGTGGTGTGGGTGCTGTCGCTGGTGGCGTTCGTCGTCACCGTGATCGGCTGGTTCGGCGCGCTGGTCCTCGGCCGGCTGCCCGCGTTCGTGGCGGACTACCTGACCGCGTTCGTCCCGTACGAGACCAGGGTCAACGCGTATTTGATGCTCACCGTGGACCGCTACCCGCCGTTCCGGTTCCGGGCGCCCGAGTACCCGGTGCAGGTGGACCTGCGGCCGGGCGAACTGAACCGGCTGGCCGTGCTGTTCCGCATCATCCTGGTGATCCCGGCGTCGATCGTGCAGGGTCTGGTGCACGCGGGCTGGTGGATGGTCTCGTTCATCAGCTGGCTGGTGGTGCTGGCCCTCGGCCGGATGCCGCAGCCGCTGTACGAGGCGACGACGGCGATCCTGCGCTACCAGCTGCGGTACACCGCCTACCTGATGATGCTCACCTCCGCCTACCCCAAGCGGCTGTTCGGCGAGGAGCCGGGCAGTGAGCCCGAGCGGGTGTCGGCCACCCGCCCGCTGGTGCTGAGCGGCGGTGGGCGCGGCCTGGTGGTCCTGTTCCTGATCCTCGGGCTGGTCTCCTGGGCGACGGGCTCCGTCACCGCCTCGGTGAACGGCGACGACGACGACAACGACGACAACGGCACCAATCCGAGCCGGCACGTCATCGCGCCGCTGGTCCCGGGCCCGGTCGAGCGGGGCGCCGCCGGCTGACGGGCGGGACGGACCCGGCCGAGGGTCAGGGCCGGACCGGGGGCGGCCACCGGCCCCCGGTCTCACCCTAAGGTTCACCGTTAGGCTCGGGCCCAGGGCTTGCCCCGGGGCGTGCCCCGGGGCGTGCCCCGGGGCGTGTCCTAGCGGGGTGTGATCTCCCCCATCAGGTCCCAGCCCTCGCGGTCCGGGAGGTCGACGCTGATGATCCTCGGTTTGGCGGCGACCGCGCCGGCCAGCGTCTCCATCGCCTGCCGGAAGTGCGCCGACTCGACGTGGGCCCGGCCGGCCTCGCCGTCCCGGAAGCCCTCCACCAGCACGTACTCGTCCGGGTCGTCGACGCTGCGGGACCAGTCGAAGAACAGGTTGCCCGGCTCGGCGCGGGTGGCCTCGGTGAAGTCGCGGACGATGTCCAGCCACCGGGCGCTGTGCTCGGGGCGGACGGGGAACTTCGCGGTGATGAAGATCATGGAGGTCTCTCGGCTCGGTGGAACGGTCGAGTCCCCACCCTGCCCGAGTGCCGCCCGCCGCGCGAAACGGACGCCGCCGCGGTTCCACCCAGGCCGGAAAGCGCCGCCCCGCCGGGCCACCCGCGGGGGCCGCTACCCGGCCCCGCCCGTCGCGACGACCTGCTCCGCGTCGGCGACGTGCCGGCTGACACCCTGGGCGAACGTCGCCAGGTCGTCCGGGTGCGCTGCGATGTACTGCCGGTCGTAGGCGGACTGGACGGCCACCGCGATCCCCATGAAGCCGGTGGACCGCTTGCAGGCGTCATCGGCGGTCGCGGTGGCGATCTCGGCCGGACTGTGGGTGACGGAGGCTCCGCTGCTCCGCGTCCGGTCGCGCCAGCGCGGGTCCAGGTAGGCGTCGGCCGGGGTGGCGTAGGAGAACCCGTGCTCCTTCATGCAGCCGCTCCACCGCCGGTCGGCCGCCACGACGCGGGGGTCGGTCAGGGGTTCCTTCGGCCCGCCGTCGGGGAGGGCCGAAGGGTCGGAGTGCAGGAACCTCGATCCGCCGACGGCGTCCAGGCCCTCCTGCAGGCAGCCGCCCTTGGGGACCGGCTTGCCCTGGTACTCGGTGATCGGCGCGCCGGTCGCGTCCCGCCCGGTGAGTGCCTGCCGGGTGGCAGCGGAGGCGGGCTGCCCGGTCCCGGTGGCCACGACGGCGTCGTAGCCGGTGGTCGCGACGCGCTCGGGCGCGAAGTACCCGTAGAGCTGGGAGCGGACGTCCCGGTCGTCGGCGTCCTCGGCCTGGGCCGGGTCCGGTCCGGGAGGCTCCGAGATGCCCAGCCGGCGCAGACAGCGGGCACTCGTGAGGTAGGCGGCCCGGGCCACGGTGCGGGACTGCGCCGCGGTGGGGAGGTAGGCGTCGATCGGACGCACCACCTGGCCGACGCCGGTGACGGTGGGGATCTCGCCCAGCTGCGGGGGTTCCGGGCGGCTGCCTGACGCGCCGCAGCCCGCGAGGGCCGCCAGCAGGGCGATCGTCAGGGCCGAGGTGGTCGAGCGTTTCATGTCCGTCCTTCGGGAGCGGGCACGGCGGAGCGGCACCCGCCACGGGTGACCGTGGTCGGTGGCGGGTGCCGGACTCACGTGCCGGTACGGCCGGGGATCACGTCCAGTTCGGGTTGTCGATCTCCAGCGCGTAGGTGATCACGCCGCCGAGGTAGCCGGTGGACTGTCCGGGCTTCAGGCGGACGACGCCGCTCGAGTTGTAGAACTGGGCCCAGTTCCACTGCGTCGACTCGTAGGTGACGTGGTCGATCTCGCCGATCCCGAAGAGGCTGCTGACGTTCTTGTAGCCGATGGAGCCTTCGGCGCAGTAGTTGCCGTTGCCACTGGTGTTCACCGTGAGCCCGTACGTCGGGCAGCCCACCCCGCCGATGGCGTTCGCCGGGGCCGCCACGGCCACGCCGGCCAGGGCGAGGCCGGCGGTGGCGGTGAGGGTGAGGAGCTTCCTGCCGATCTGCATGAGGATCCCTTCGATCGAGGTGTCGAGGTGTCGAGGTGTCGAGGCAACAGGTTGTCGAGGCATCGGGGTGTCGAGGCATCGAGCTGTCCGGGTACCGCGGGGCCGGGTACCGCGGGGCGGGGGCTTCCGGTCGTCCCGGCCCCGCTGTCCCGGCCCAGACAGAGGGTGGCCGCCGGGGTCGCGGCGGCGCGAGCTGTTCAGCCGGAACCGAATACTCCCGAAACCGCCCCGAAGCCGTCCGGAGCACGCCATGCTGGCCGCCGTCGGCTGCCGGACCGGCCCATGGGGGAGACATGCTCGAACTGCGGTTCACCGTGCCGGATGTGGCCCGCACCAGGGTCACCGTCTCGCCGCTGGACCAGATCCTCGGCGGGACCGCCGGCGCCCGACACCGGTGCGCCGGTGCCACGTCGGTGCGCGACCGCTGGTGGCGCGGGGCGCGCCGGCACGTGCCGGACCGGGCCGCGCCCTTCCTGGAACTCCTCAACGCCGGTCCCGGAGTCCTCCCGGACTTCCTCGCGGTCAGCGTCGAGTCCTGCCACCGCCGGCTCGCCGACGAGCTGGATGTCATCCTCGCCGTCACCGAGGACAGCCTGCGCCAGGACCTCGCCCTCTATGGCGATGGGCCTGATCTGCCGGCCGTGGTCAGGGACTTGAGGGACGGCGGGCCGCGCCGGTTGCGGCGGGTCACCGACGGCATCTGGGAGCTGTTCCGGTCCTGTTTCGCGTCGGACTGGCCCGACATCCAGCGCGCCCTGACGGCGGACATCGCCGAGCTCTCCCGCTCCGCGGCCGAAGCCGGCACCGGCGCCATGCTGGAGGCCGTCCACCCCGGGGCGGTCTGGCGGGCCGACGGCGTGCTGCGGATCCCCGCGCACGCGCTGCACGACCGGTTCGCCCTGGACGGGCAGGGGTTGGAACTGCGCCCCAACTTCTTCCTGACCTCGGTCGCTGCGGCCCTGGACGGACGGCAACCGGCGGCGCTGCTGTACCCGGTCCGCGTTCCGCCGCCAGATCCGGGCACCGTCCGGAAAGCCGACGGACTCGCCCTGCTCGTCGGGGAGACCCGTGCCCGCGCCCTGCGCTCGATCGGCCTCGGCCCCTGCACCACCAAACTGCTCAGCGAACGCATCGGCCTCAGCCCGGCCTCCGCCTCCGCCCACGCCACCGCCCTGCGCGCCGCCGGGGCGATCACCACGGAGCGCGTCGGGACGGAGGTCCGCCACGCCCTCACCCCGCTCGGGCAGGACCTCCTGCTGCACAATCCCGAGCCGGTGGTGTCGGGCCCGCGGCGGGCTGGTGGCGGGTAGTCGGCAGACCCTTCGGGGTGCTGCGGCAGCGGGCGGTGAATCCCCTTTGCCCGCTGTCGGGCCCCGTGAGAGCATCGCCGGATGGCAGGTACGGGGCGGACGGACAGGTTGATGGACACGACGGAGCCGGCGGAGGCCCGCATCGACGATGCGAGCAACATCCTGGTCGCGCCTTCGGAGTTGCACGACGACGGGGTGCTCGGGGAGTTCTTCGGGGCGACCGTCACGCCGGAGCACCTTGCTTCCGGTTCGCCCGACCTCGCGGGGAAGACCGTCTACCTGTGCGGCGACGTCTCCGGGCTCGACGTCGGTCAACTGCGCTCGGCTGACAGGGTGTTCGTCGTCCGGGAGCGGTCGCAGGGTCATCAGGAGGGCGCGGACGCCCCGTGGACCGTGGTCGGCCTCGGCCGGGTCCCCACCCGGGTGCACGGCGTCGGCGTGTACTACCGGCGCTTCTTCGGGCTCGACGCCGATCACTTCGGACGGATCCGTGCGGAGCACGAGTTCCAGTCCCTGACGGAGTCCACCAAGCCCGGTACGGCCCATCGCAGCGGGATCTACCTGACGCCCGTCACCCGCGACGGCGACGACCTGCACTTCCGTCTGCTCCGCTGCTCCACGAACCTCTCGGGGCCGACCGAGGGCTTCGGCCCGACCGACACCCGGATCGTCGAGGCGCTGAACCGCGAGGCCGCCACCGTGTTCCGGGGCCAGGCGCCGCTGAACCACGTCCTCGCGCAGATCTACCACAACACCCGTGCCACGGCCGGGCGCAAGCAGTCCAAGGCCAAGATCTCGGCCCACGCGGACAAGACCAAGGACATGCCCGGCAACGGTGTCATGGCCTTCTGCACCTTCTACGACGGGCTCGACAAGCTGCAGCCGCTGGCCGACGACGCCTTCGACCACGGGGTGAGGAAGGTCAGCGGGCTGACCAGACTCCGCTTCCGCCTCAAGGACCCGAGCGCCGAACTCGACGGGGTCGCGCTCCCGGCGCAGTTCACCCTGACCCTGCACCCGGGCTCCGTGTTCTTCATGCCGCTGTCCACCAACCGCCTGTACACCCACGAGATCCGGTCCTCGATGCTGGACGCCGAGTCGCTCCCGACCCGGCTGGGATACGTGGTGCGCTGTTCGAGCGCCGAGGCCGTGCACAGGGACGGCCGCACGTTCCTCAAGACGGCCGGAGAGCCGGTGGAGTTGGAGCCGCCCACGCCGGCCGGCCTGGACGAGCTGCGCAGGCTGTACGCCGAGGAGAACAGGACGTCGTCCTTCATCGACTACGGCGACGGATTCCGCTTCAGCATGAACACGGGAGACTACCGTGCCCCCCGGGCCTAGGACTTCGGACGAGATCCTCTCGTACGCCCTTCCGGCCGAGGGGGACCCCTTCGCGGAGCTGTCCGCGTCGGTCCATTGGGAGGACGTGGGCAAGGGCCGGCGGGGCGCCGTGCTCACCCGGGTCGACCAGGCGGGCGGGGTGCCCCTGGTCCGTACCACCACGCGGTACGGCAGCCCGGCGCAGCGTTTCCGGCCGGTGCACGAACGCCTCGCGCAACGGGTCCGGGAGCGCGCGGGGTTCGCGGCCGGTTTCAACAACGCGCTCATCGAGAGCTACACGAACGCCTACACGACCATGGGCGGCCACTCCGACCAGGCCCTCGATCTGGCCGACGAGTCGTTCATCGCCGTCTTCTCCTGCTACCGGAACCCCGAGGCGGGCCCGCCGAGGAAGCTGGTCTTCGAACCGAAGGCCGCAGACGGCGAGAGGTTCGAGGTCCCCCTCGTCCACAACGGTGTCGTCGCCTTCTCCGTCGACGCGAATCGGCGGCTCAGGCACAAGATCGTGCTGGACGCGCCCGCCGGGGCGGCCGACAACCCATGGCTGGGTGTCACCTTCCGGACCTCGAAGACCTTCCTCCGGTTCCGCGACGGGCACGCCTACCTCCCGGAGGGTGCGCGCCTGCGGCCGGCCGACGAGGAGCAGAGCCGCGAGTTCTACCGACTGCGCCGCCGGGAGAACCAGGAGACGGACTTCGGCTACCCGCCGCTGACGTACACCGTCAGCGAGAGCGATCTGCTGCCACCCGTCTGATGCCGTCCGTCTGATGCCGTCCGTCCGATCGGGCGGGCCGGACGCCCGGCTACGCGGTCGGCGAGCGGTGGCGCAACGCGCCGTCCTGCTCGGCGGTCCGCTCCGGGTGTCGGTTCACCCGTCCAGGTAACGCTCCTTCGTGTACTCTCCGTGATCGTCCGCTTTCGTGTTGTCATGGCTCCGCAAGCTCCATCGGCACACGTTCGCGTTCGCGCGGAAAGGCAGACCCATGGGCAGATCCACCATCGCGACCACGCCGGCGGCCGTCGCACTGGCGGCATCGGCGCTGCTCGGCGCCGTACCGGGCCAGGCCCACGCCGAGGCGGCGCAGGACAACATCGCCATGCTGAAGCAGGAGAAGACCCAGTGGTGCTGGGTCGCCTCCGGGCTGACGATCGCCAAGTTCCAGGGCTACGGCAGCACCCAGACGGACTTCTGCACCCGCGCCCAGCCCTACTACGGCTGCAACAACCAGCCGGCCACCCTCGACGACATGGCCAGGGGCTGGAACAGCCTCGGCATGACCCACCTCGGCTCGGGCCTGAACAGCGCGGCCACGTTCAACCAGGTCTACACCGACGTCAAGGCGGCCCGGCCGGTCGCCACCCGCATCGGGTGGACGTCCGGCGGTGGCCACATGAACGTCGTCTACGGCTTCGACACGTCGAACAACACCGTCGCCGTCGCCGACCCGTGGCCGGACACCGCCACCTACACGTGGTGGAACTACCAGGACTACGTCAGCAACAGCTCGTTCAAGTGGACCCACTCCCGGATCGGCATCTCCAGGTAAGGCAGGCGACATGCGCGACACCAGAACCTCCAGTGTGCGGGCAGCCTCCAGGCCCTCCCACCCCTCCCACCCCTCCCACCCCTCCCACCCCTCCCACCCCTCCCGCTCGTTCCGTCCGGCCGCCGTCCTGGCGGTGGGCGCCGCCGTACTGCTGGCCCTCGCCGGCCCCGCCCACGCGGCTCCGGCCAAGGACCCGGTGCCGGCGGACATCCCGGACTACCAGGCCGCCCTCGACCTGGTGCGGTCGGCCGACGTCCACGACGCCGTCTGCCGCTTCCTCAGCGTGCCGCTGCCGCAGGGCGACGCCGCCGGAACGGCACAGCGGATCCCCGACAACGCCGCGCCGTGCGAGGGAATGCCGGCGTTCACCGTCAACGACCCGCTGGCCCTGAACGAGATCACCCCCGGCTTCGTCGCGGGGACGGCGCTGCCGATCCCCACCGAGGCGATCCGGCTGAGCCAGCTGGTATCGGCGTTGAACGCCCCGGTCAACGGCCGCAACGCCACCGTCCTGCTCGCCCCCACCGAGGGCGGCGGCTGGCACCTGGCCGGGGTGCGCGACGGCGACAGCGACGCCGTGTACGCGGGCAAGGCCACGGTGGGGAGCCTGGTGTTCAGCGAGCCGCAGATCCGCGGCTGGTACCAACTGACCGTCAGCACCGTGAAACCGCTCAACGACCAGGCGCGGCAAGGGCTGAACGGTCAGGACTCGGCCTCGCTGAGCGCCTACCAGAAGCTGGTCAAGGCCCGCTACGCCGACAAGCTGCCCGGCTCGGAGTACGCCGCCGCCGGGATGTCCAGCGGTTACGGCGCCGCGCGGACGATGGAGCCGGCCTCGTCCTCGACGCCGATGCTGGTCGGCGGTTCGACCGCGGCGCTGGTGCTCGCGGGCGGTGTCCTGGCGCTCCGCCGCCGTCGGCGGACCACCGGCTGATCCCGGACGGTCCGTCCCGCCGGGCCCGCAGGGGAACGCCCCCGCGGGCCCGGTCGGCGTACGGGCACCGGTGGGCGCGGGGGCGCGGGGGAGCGCCTCACACCACGCGCAGCACCAGCTTGCCGGTGTTCTCGCCGCGGAACAGCATCCCGAGGGTCTCCGGGAAGTCCGCCACGCCGCCCTCCACCAGGTGCTCCTTGACCTTGATCCGGCCCTCGCCGATCCAGCCCGCGAGCTCGGCCGCCGCCTGCGCGTACCGGCGGGCGTAGTCGAAGACCACGAAGCCCTCCATCCGGGCCCGACGCACCAGCAGGGAAAGGTAGTTGGACGGGCCCTGGACGGAGTCCTCGTTGTTGTACTGGCTGATCGCGCCGCAGATCACCACCCGGGCGTGCATCGCCAGCCGGGTCAGCGCGGCGTCCAGGATCGGGCCGCCGACGTTGTCGAAGTAGACGTCGATGCCGTCCGGGGCGTGGGTGCGCAGCGCCTTGCGGACGTCCTCGGCGCGGTAGTCGATCGCGGCGTCGAAGCCGAGCTCGTCCGTCAGCAGCGCGCACTTCTCCGGCCCGCCCGCGATCCCGACCACCCGGCAGCCCTTCACCTTGGCGATCTGCCCGACCATCGTGCCGACCGCCCCGGCGGCGCCGGAGACCACCACGGTCTCGCCCTCCTTGAGCGCGCCGACCTCCAGCAGGCCGAAGTAGGCCGTCATCCCGGGCATCCCGAGCGCCCCGAGGTAGGTGGACAGCGGGGCCAGCGCGGGATCCACCTTGAGCGCGCCCTTGCCGTCCGACACCGCGTAGTCCTGCACCCCGAAGGCGCCCACCACGTGGTCGCCGACCTGGAACCCAGGGTGGTTCGACGCGACCACCTCGACCACCGACCCGGCCCGCATCACCTCGCCCAGCCCCACCGGCGGCAGGTACGACGGCCGGTCGTCCAGCCACCCGCGCATCGCCGGGTCCAGCGACACGTACCGCGTCCGCCCCAGGAACTCCCCGTCCCCGGGCACCCCCACGGCCTCCTCCCCGTACGCCCAGTCCTCCGGCCGGACCTCACCGACCGGACGACGGGCAAGGCGGATCTGGCGGTTGACGGCGGTCATGGGCAACTCCCGGGGGCGTACTCGCACGGAACACGGACAGATGCCCGAGTCTAAGCAAGCGCTTAATCAGCTGGCTAGAGATCGTCCGAAATCGGTTCACCCGCAGTGGTGGGACCGGCGGGTTCCAAGGCGCTCCTACCGGGCCAGCAGGTCGCGGAGGGCGGTGGTGACCAGGGCCGGTGCCTCCTCGGCCATGAAGTGGCCGCAGGTGACGGTGCGGTGGTCCAGGTCGGGGGCCCAGGCGCGCCAGCGGGCGGCGGCGTCGAAGCCGAGGGCGGCGCCCCAGTCCTGCTGGAGGACGGTGACGGGCATGGCGAGCAGGCGCCCGGCCGCGCGGTCGGCGGTGTCGTGGTCGACGTCGACGCCGGCCGAGGCGCGGTAGTCGGCGACGATGGACGGGACGGCCGCGCGGCAGGCGGCCAGGTAGGCGGCGCGGACGTCGGCGGGGATCGCTGCGGTGTCGCGGGACCACGAGTCGAGGAAGTGGCCGAAGAACGCGTCCGCCGAGGCGGCGATCATCCGCTCCGGCAGGCCCGGCGGCTGGGCCATCAGGTAGAGGTGGAAGCCGACGGCCGCCGTGGTGCCGTGCATCACCTCCCACATGTCGAGGGTCGGCAGGACGTCCAGCGCGGCGAGGTGGGTGACCCGGTCGGGGTGGTCCATGGCGGCGCGGAAGGCGACCAGCGCGCCCCGGTCGTGCCCGGCCAGCGCGAAGCGCCGGTGGCCGAGCGCGGCGGCCAGGGCGACGATGTCGGCGGCCATGGTGCGCTTGGCGTAGGCGAGGCCGTCGGGGGTCTCGGCGGGCTTGTCGCTGGCGCCGTAGCCGCGCAGGTCGGGGCAGATCACGGTGTGGTCGGCGGCGAGGTCGGCGGCCACGGCCCGCCACATCAGGTGGGTCTGCGGGAAGCCGTGCAGCAGCACGACCGGGCTGCCCTGGCCGCCGATCGCGGTGTGCAGCGAGACCCCGTCGGCCACGGGCACGCGGCGGTGGTCGAAGCCGGGGATGGTGACGGTCATGGCGAAGCCTCTCGTTCGGGGGCGGACGGTACGAGCCTGCCGGGCCCGGATCAGCATTCGATCAGCGCGGTAGCCTGACCTGCGGGAACGGCGGGAGGACGGAATGGCGCAGGTCACCTTCGGGGTGCTCGGTCCGCTGACGGCGGAGCGGGACGGCACCGCCCTCGGGCTCAGGGGGCCCCGGCACCGGGCGGTGCTGGCCCGGCTGATCGTGGCCCGCCGCCGGGTCGTGCCCGTCACCCGGCTGGTCGACGACCTGTGGGCCGACCCGCCGCCCGCCGCCCTCGGCGCCCTGCGCACCTTCGTCGCCGACCTGCGCCGGGTGCTCGAACCCGACCGGCCGCCCCGGGCGCCCGCCCGGCTGCTCGCCACCGAGGGGCCCGGGTACGTGCTGCGCGCCGAACCGCGGGCGGTGGACGCCTGGCGCTTCGAGGCGGCCGTCACCGGGACGGCCGCCACCGACGCGGACTCCGGCCCGTCCGCCGAGCGTGCCCTGGCCGTGTTGGACGAGGCCCTGGCGCTGTGGCGCGGCCCCGCCCACGCCGACCATCCGGACGAGGACTGGAGCCGCGCCGAACGGACCCGGCTCACCGAACTGCGGCTGCGCGCCGTCGAACAGCGCGCCGGAGCCCTGCTCGCGCTCGGCCGGGCCGCCCAGGCCGTGCCGGACCTGCGCGCCCACCTCGCCGACCACCCCTGGCGCGAGGAGGCCTGGCGGCTGCTGGCCCTCGCCCAGTACCGGAGCGGCCGTCAGGGTGAGGCACTGGCCGCCCTGCGCGAGGCCCGGGCGGTCCTCGCGGACGGCCTCGGACTGGACCCGGGCCCCGCGCTGCGCCGCCTGGAGGCGGACATCCTGGCCCAGGACCGGGGGCTCGACCCGGCGGCCGACACCTCGGCGGCCCGGCTGTGGCACGACGCGGCGACGGTGTACGACCGGACGGTGGCGCTCGGCGCGCGGGCGCGGCTGGAGAGCACGGTCGGCCTGATGCGCAGCCTCGCGGTGAGCGGCGGCGAGGGCCTGCACGCGGCCCGCGAGCAGCGGATGGCGGTGATCGCGGGCGCGGAGGAGTACGGCGACCCGGAGCTGACCGCCCGGGTCATCGGCGCGTACGACGTCCCGGCGATCTGGACCCGCAGCGACGACCCGGACCTCGCCGCCCGGGTGGTCGCGGCCGCCGAGCGCACCCTGGCCGCCCTGCCCGCCGGTGACGGCGTCGCCCGCTGCCGACTGCTCGCCACCGTCGCCCTGGAGTCACGCGGCAGCCGCGAACCACGGCCCCCGCGGGCCGCCCGCGAGGCGGAGGCGATCGCCCGCCGGCTGCACGACCCGGCGCTGCTCGCCTTCGCCCTGAACGGACGGTTCATGCAGTCCTGCACCCGGGCCGGCCTGGCGGCCGAACGCGACGCCGTCGGCGCCGAGCTGGTGGCGCTGTCGGCCCGGCACGGGCTGACCGTCCACGAGGTGCTCGGGCGGCTGATCCGCCTCCAGTGCGCCTGTGCCCGGGGGGACTTCGCGGCCGCCGACCAACACGCCGACGCGGCAATGGAGTTGTCGAACCGTCATGAACTGCCGCTGGTGCGGGTGTTCGCCGACTGGTACCGGGCGCTGCGCTCGGCCGCCCGCGGGCGCACCGCCGAGGCGGAGTCGGCCTACCGCGCGGCGGCCGCGGGCCTGCACGGCGCGGGCATGCCGGGGCTGGCGGCGGGCCTGTTGCCGCTCGCGCTGCTGGCTCTGCGGATCGCGGACGGGGAGCGCCGCCCCGAGGTGGACCTGAGTCTGGACTGGGGCCCGCACCGGCCCTGGGCCGAGCCCTTCGCCCTGCTGGCCGCCGGTGACCGCGCCGCGGCCCGGGCGGCGCTGCGGGCGCTGCCGCCGTCGCCCGCCGACCTGCTGTACGAGGCCCGCTACGGCCTGGAGGCCGTGCTGGCGGTCGAGTCGGGCGACCGCGAGGCGATGGCGCGGGCCCGGGACGCACTGCTGCCCGCCGCCGGCGAACTCGCCGGGGCGGGCAGCGGTCTGCTCACTCTGGGGTCGGTCGACGGCCATCTCGCCGCCCTGTCGAAGGGGTTGGGTTAGGGCGTGCCTGACAGTTCGCGTCGGATCAGCGCGTGCCCCGGCGTCGCGCGCCCGGCGGGAATTGTCAGACACGCCCCAGGCCTGAGCCGGTGGTGCCGGTCGGTCAGTACTGGGCGCTGACGGTCACACCGCTGAAGTCGGTGTCGGCGTGCAGGCTGACGTACCGGTAGCCGGCCGTCGGGTTGGTGACGGTGAGGGTCTGCGCGGTGCCGGGCTTGGTGGAGGAGGCGGTGAAGGCGGTGGGGGAGGCCCAGGTGTCGGCGTTGTAGTAGAGCGAGGCGTTGCCGGTGCCGCCAGAGCTGGAGACCTTCAGGGTGGTGGTGCCGGCCGGCAGGTAGAGGTAGAAGTAGTCGAGGCTGCCGGCGGTGCGGGCCTGGTTCGGCCGGGAGCAGTTCTGGCCGAGCGCGTCGGTGCGCGGGTCGGTGCAGGTCGGCAGGGTGGTGCTGCCACCGCCGGCGGTGACGGTGACCGAGGTCGGGGTGGCGGCGGTCCGACCGGCGCTGTCGGTCACGGTCAGGGCGACGGTGTAGGTGCCGGCGGCGGCGTAGGTGTGGACCGGGTTGCGCTGGTCGGAGCTGCTGCCGTCACCGAAGGTCCAGTGCCAGGAGGTCAGCGAGGCCTGGGAGTTGGTCTCGACGGACTTGTCGGTGAGGGTGACGGTGGCGCCGTCGACGGCCTGGCCGAAGAGCGCGGTGGGGCCGTCGGCGTAGCAGGCACCGGCGGCGCAGGCGTTCAGCCAGGTGTCGAAGTCGGCGTCGTAGGAGGTGCCGAGGCCGTTGTAGACCGCGTAGCCGCCCTGGTAGTCACCGGTGCGGAAGTGGCCGAGCATGTTCTGGACGTCGGCCGGGTGCTTCTCCAGCATGTAGCGGACGGCGAGGTAGCCCCACGGGTAGGTGCGCACCGTGTCCGAGTTGTCGTAGGTGTTCTGGAGGACGGTGCTCAGCTTGTACCGGTGGGTGGCGGCCTCGGCCATCGCCTGGGTGTCGGTGGTGCCGCGGTAGCTGTAGGACTCGTACTCGGCGACGCCCTCGATCCACCAGATGTCGGGGACGGAGATCTCGGTGCCGAAGTTGCCCTTCATGTCGTAGATGTTGTCGAGGTAGTGGGTGTACTCGTGGTTGAGGTTCCACACGTTGGCGGGGAAGCCGTCGTCGTAGGACTTCCGGTACATCACCGACACGGGCTTGTTGTTGGGGTCGGTGACGTCCATGACGGTCTGGCCGCCGTTGTTGGTGGAGTTGTTGTAGATGGCCCAGGAGTAGGTGAGGTAGTCGGCCTGGCTCTTGAAGACGGCGAGGGTGATGGTCTTGCCGTACTGGCCGGGGATCGGGCCGTTGTCCTTGACCATGGAGTGGAAGAAGGTGTCCTCGCCGCGCAGGCTCGCGCAGACGGTGGCCAGCTCCGCGGAGGTGAGGTTCTCGGTGCGTATGGTGCGGTTGTCGCACTCCAGGGTGTTGGGCAGGACGGCGGCGGTGAGCTTGCCGGGCAGGTCGCAGGTGCCGTAGTAGGAGCACTGCGCGCCGTCGTACTGGTTGGCGTTGTACGCGGTGTAGACGTACAGCGGGCCGGTGCTGCCGACGACCGGGGTGCCGTCGAGGACCTGCTTGACCAGCGGGCGGGTGAAGGCCGTGACGGAGCCGCCGTCGCCGGTGGTGCGGGCGAGGTCGTTGCCGGCGTTGACGTCGAGGAACTGGTTGGCGGTGCCGAGCAGGTCCTTGTGCTTCTGCGCGAAGTTCGCCAGGGCGGTGATCACGCCCTGGTCGGCGCTGATCGCGCTGACGTAGTCCGGGTTCCAGTTGGCCCGCCACAGCGGCGCGTACAGCACGGCGTTGACGGCCTTCACCATCTTGGGGAAGGCGTTGTAGCCGTTGTCGTAGCCGTTCAGGACCTGCTGGTAGACGTTCAGGTAGTGGCCCTGGATGTCGGCGCTGTCGGTGAGGATCAGCACCTCGTTGAGCACGGTGCCGTTGGCGTCGCTGACGTCCTTCCAGTGCGCGCCGGCGAAGAAGGCGTCGAGGCCGGCCTGGACGGTTCCGGTGAGCGAGGCGTCGTAGGGGCCGACGGTGCCCGCGTTGTTGGACTGGACGTAGTAGCCGGCCCGCAGGAAGAGCACCAGCTGCAGGAGGTTGGCGGAGTTGTCGCCGGTGTAGCTCCCGGCCTGGGCCTTGAAGGCGTTGGCGACGGCGAGCATCTGGGACTGCTTGAAGACGGCGGTCGCGTCGCCGCCGGTGACGTTGAACAGGGTGTTGACGCAGTCCGTGGTCGCGCCCTGGACGAAGGAGACCAGGTCGGCGCCACTGCGGGAGCCGAAGTCGGCGGGCGTGCAGCCGGCGGCGGCCGGTGCGGCCTGGGCGGTCGGCGCGTGCTTGGCCGCCGCCGGGGCGGTCGGGTGCCGGCTGGTCTGGACGGCCGTGCCGGTGGGCTGCAGCGCCTGGCCGAGCTGCTCCGGCGGCAGCGGCGCGGCGGTGCGGCCCAGGTCCTCGGAGACGGGGGCCGCGACCTCGGCGCCGAACGGCTTGGGCGCTGCGGGCGCTTTGGCCGTGGCGGACTGCGCCGTCGGCGCCGCGGCGGCGGTCGTGGACGCGGCGAGGGCGGGGGTGGGGAGCAGGGTGGCGGGGCCGGCGAGGGCGGCGGCCACCAGGAGCGGAAGGGATTGGCGCAGGCGCACTGCGGTGTCCTTGTCCTGAGGTGGGGGAGGTGACGCGGCGTCGGCCACGAGGCGGAGGGGGAAGTTGACGTGTGACCTGTCACCGGAATCAGGGTCAGAACAATGTCACAGGTTATATGTCATCGCAAGGGCGTGCGCAGGGGTGCGTGGAGGGGTGTGCGGAGGGGTTGCGGAGGGGCGGACGGACGCGGACGGGCGGCCGTCGGTGACCCTGCCGTGCTTCGTGTCCGAAGGGCGGATGCACGAACCAAAGTGACATGTCACACCCTATTGATTGTGACGGGTCGTCCGTGGCACGGTGCCAGGCGACGCCTCCGCGGCAAGCGCGTCGGAGGCTCACCCCCACGCCCCCCAGCAAGGAGTGACGATGCGTCACCTACGTCGGCTACCCCGGGCACTGGCCGTGCTCGCCGCCGCCAGCACCGCCATCACCGGCCTCGCCGCCGCCCCGAGCTTCGCCGCCCCCACGGCGCAGGCCGGCCAGCAGGTGAGCCGGGCCCCGCAAGCCGCGCACCCCCAGGGCATAGCCCCCACCGGCACCGCGTTCGGCCTCGACACCCACGCCGAGACCCAGGCGGGCCGCCTCGCACCCGCGCAACTCCCGCCCCGCTCACCGCAGTCGGCCGCCCCGCAGGCCCCGACGCCCAAGCTCGCCAAGGCTCCGACCAAGGGGGCCGCCGCCGTCGGCGGGCACGCGGCCGGTGCGGCCCAAACCTCCTGCACCCCGGCCGACTTCAGCAGCCGCAGCGGCGCCGACCTGGTGAGCTACCTCCAGGGCTCGCCCGTCGACTGCGTCAGCTCGCTGTTCCGGATCACCGGCGGCGACGCCCACGGGGTGTTCCAGCAGAGCCAGATGCTCGCCGTCGCCAACGGCCTGAAGGGCGCCGCCGCCTCGTACACCGGCGACAACTCCACCGGGATCTACCAGCTGGTCTACTTCCTCCAGGCCGGCTACTTCGTGCAGTACTACCACCCGGCCGACGTCGGCACCTACGACGCGACGCTCACCGCCGCGGTGCAGTCCGCGCTCGACACCCTGGTGGCAAGCCCGCACTTCCTGGACGTCAACGACGGCAACGGCCAGGTCGCCGGCCAGGCGATGGTCCTCTCCGACAGCGCCAACCTCCAGGCCCACTACCTGGGCACCTACCAGCGGGTGCTGAACGCGTACAACAGCTCGTGGGACGCGTCCTGGTACATGGTGAACTTCGCGAACAGCGTGTACACCCCGATCTTCCGCGGCCACCAGAACGCCGACTACGTCGCGGCGGTCACCGCCGACCCGAGCATCATCAACACCCTCGACAGCTTCGCGCTGAACCACAAGGGCATGCTCGGCGGCACCAACTCCTTCCTGGACTCCAACGCCGGCCTGGAGACGGCCCGGTTCATCGAGCACCCGGCGCTGACCGACACCGTCCGGCCGCTGATCAAGGGCCTGATGGACGCCTCCGCGATCACCGGCCCCACCGCGCCGCTCTGGGTCGGCGTGGCCGGCATGGCCGCCTTCTACGACAAGGCGAACTGCTCGTACTACGGCGTCTGCAACCTGTCGGACCAGCTCAAGGCCGCCGCCCTGCCGGTCAGCCACACCTGCGACTCCAGCCACAGCATCCTGGCACAGAGCCTGACCGCCGCCGATCTCGCCGCCGTCTGCGCCAGCCTCCAGAACCAGGACCCGTTCTTCCACAACCTGGTCAAGGACAGCGGCCCGATCGCCGGTCAGTACGAGAACTCGCTGCAGCTGGTGGTGTTCGCCTCGCCGCAGGACTACCAGACCTACGCGGGCGGCATCTACGGCATCAGCACCAACAACGGCGGCATGACCCTGATCGGCGACCCGACGGCCCCCGGCAACCAGCCGATCTCGGTGACCTACCAGAACGGCAACGACGGCTTCACCGCGGGCGTCTGGAACCTCAACCACGAGTACACCCACGCCCTCGACGGCCGCCTCGACATGAAGGGCGACTTCACCCAGCAGATCTCCGTCCCGGACGTCTGGTGGATCGAGGGCGTCGCCGAGTACGTCTCCTACAGCTACCGCAACGTCACCGACACCGGCGCGATCGCCGAGGCGCCCAAGCACACCTACGCGCTCAGCACGCTGTTCCAGAACACCTACGACAACAGCGACACCACCCGCACCTACCCGTGGGGCTACCTGGCCGTCCGCTTCATGGCCGAGAAGCACCCGGACGTCATCCGGAACATGCTGGGCCACTTCCGCACCGGCGACTACACCGGCGGCTACGCGACCTACAACTCGATCGGCACCGCGTACGACGCCGAGTTCAACACCTGGCTGGACGCCTGCGCCGCCGGCGCCTGCGTGGTGGGCGGCACCCCGACCGCCGCCTTCACCGCCGCCCCGTCCGGCCTGAACGTCCAGTTCACCGACCAGTCGACCGAGTCCGGCGGCTCCATCGCCTCCTGGGCCTGGAACTTCGGTGACGGCGCCACCTCCACCAGCCAGAGCCCCGCGCACAGCTACACCGCGGCCGGCAGCTACACCGTCAGCCTCACGGTGACCGACGGCAACGGCAAGACCAACACCATCAGCCAGTCCGTCACGGTCGGCAGCCTCACCGGCTGCACCGCCGCCGACGCCCGCGTGCTGGACAAGAACTGCTCCCGCACCGGCCAGTCCGCGACCGCCGGCAACCTGGACTACTACTACATCTACCTGCCGGCCGGCACCACCACCCTCAAGGTCTCCAGCTCCGGCGGCACCGGCACCGCCTACCTGCTCTACAACCCCGACACCTGGGCCACCCCGAGCGCCTACACCACCGGCTCCACCACCAACGGCACCACCAGCCAGAGCCTGACCGTCACCAACACCACGGCCGGCTACCGCTACATCAGCCTCTACGCCCAGACCGACTTCAGCGGCGTCACCATCACCACCCAGTACTGATCCCGACCCGCACGACGGCGGCGGCCCGGAGCACCGGCTCCGGGCCGCCGCCCGTTCGCCGTTCGCCGTTCGCCGGGCCCCGGGATGCGGGACGCTCGCGGTCCGTCAGCCGGCCCACGAGCACGTCAGGTCAGTCGGTGAAGTCCAGTTCCGGGTAGTAGCCGCGTTGGTACGGCGACAGACCGAAGACGCTCAGCTCGCCCCCGCCCCGACAGATGGCGCAGACCTTCGTCGTGCGGCACTCCCGGCATCGGCCCTTGCGCCCGGTCCGGTCGAGCACCCAGCCGCGGCCGGCGCAGCCGGGGCACCAGCCGAGGCCGTCGCACTCGTAGCAGAGGACGTAACCGGGTGTGAGGGTTTCCGGCGTCCGCACCGGCTCGGGCGTCGGCTCCGGCTCCGGCTCCGGCTCCGGCGTCCGCTCCGGCTCCGGCTGCCGGACCGGTGGCGGGGCGGACAGGTCCAGGGCCGGCGTCCGCGCGCGGAACACCACGGCGGGTGTGTCGTCGCTGGTCAGGATGCGGATCTCGTTGCCGTCCCGGTGAGCGACGAGCACCGTCCAGAGTCTCCCGTCGTCATCCTCCTGTGACGCCGTGACGTCCCAACCGGCGGCACGGAGGAGGGAGGTCGCACGGGAGGCCGTCTCGGCGGCGGTGGAGGTCTTCGGACGATTGCCCTGGTACCGCGTCGCGTAGTGGTGGAGCGGCGGCTCGTGTCGGCCGGCGACCTTCGGCTCGTCGAGGGACAGTCGGCGGAGGTGCACACGAATGGTCAAATGCGTGAGCAGCGTGACCAGTTGCTTGCGCAGCGAGTGCCTCAACCGGTCCAGTTCGGCACGCGCTTCCGATGTCTCATCCATGTCAGCCCCCTGGCGCTGGAACGTACCACAGGGCCACTCCCGCATCCGCCGGTCGGGGGGTCGGGGGGTCGGGGGGTCGGGCCGCGGCGCCGTGGCCCGACCACCCTGTCCAGGGGGTGCTGCTATCCGCTGCGTCAGGCGGTGGGCTCGGCGGCCTGCAGGTAGGCCCGCAGGTCGCCCACCGAGATCAGCACCAGTCCGTCGCGTTCGGCGAGGGCCCGCAGGTCGCCGAGGCGGGCCATGCTCCAGTCCGGCCGGACGACCTCGCACATGGTGGTCACGCCGGACAGTCCGGCCAGGCGGGACAGGTCCACCGCGGCTTCGGTGTGCCCGTCCCGCTCCAGCACGCCGCCGCGGGCCGCCCGCACCGGGAAGATGTGGCCGGGGCGTCCGAGGTCGTCCGGCCCGGTGGTCGGGTCGGCCAACGCCTGGGTGGTGCGGGCCCGCTCGTCGACCGGGATGCCGGTGGTGCCGCCGGCGATCAGGTCCACCGAGACGGTGAAGGCCGTGCCGTGCAGACCGGAGTTGTCGGCCGTCATCTGCGGCAGGCCGAGTTCCTCGCACCGCTCGTACGGCAGTGCCGCGCAGACCACGCCGGAGGAGTGGTCCAGCATGTACCGCATCGCGGCCTCGTCGGTGTGCTCGGCCGCCACCATGAGGTCGCCCTCGTTCTCGCGGGACTCGTCGTCGAAGACGATCACGAAGGCACCGCGGCGAAAGGCCTCGATCGCCTGTTCCACGTGGTGCAGGCGGTCGGTGGGGGTCGGAAATGTGGTTGCCATCTGCTCTCTCCTGGTCGGGAACCCCGGACCGGTGGGTCCGTGGGGTTCGCTGATCTGCGAGAGAACGCGGCCATCCGGAAGGACGCGTGACGACGCACACGGCCTTCCGCAATGGACGGCGCCCGGTGCGCGGGAGGATGACGAGTTGGCAGCCCGCCCCCGTGCACAGACGCCGTTCCGGGGAAAGCGAGCACCAAGCCGCGCGGCGGGCAGGGGAGTTGACCCCCGCCCGGGCGGACGATGTGTCGCCGCGCACTACCTTTCATCCGGACTTTCACCGTCGGTCCTGGAGTTTCACCAGGTCAACCAGCCGATGGCTTCGGCTGGGTCGCGGACTTTCACCGCCGGTTCGGAATTGCACCGACCCCGGAGCGCGCGAACACTCGGGAGGATCATGACACATCCTCCGCGGTACGTGGAGGTGGTTCATGACACATCGAAGGGGACCGGGCCGTCGCCGCGGCGGTCGAGCGGGCCGAGCACCCGGGGGTGCTCGGCCCGCGGCGCGGCAGGTCCGCCGGGGTCGGCCGGTCGCTGAACGGCCCTGGTCAGTAGGTCACTTGAGGGTCCAGTGCTGGAGCGCCGAACCGCTGTCCGGCTGCTGGGTCACCGGGGCGCCGTCGGTGGTGGAGGCGGTGGTGAGCAGCAGGCCGCTGTGGACGTTGGTGAGGGTGTACGTGCCGTCGGCGCGGCGGCCGGCGCTCCAGTGCTGGTTGGCGCCGCCGGTGCAGGTCCACTGGATGACGGTGGTGCCGGGGGCGGTGGCGCCGCCGTCGTCGTCGGCGCAGAGCCGGGACTCGGCGTTGACGAGCTGGTAGGAGCCGTCGGGCTGTTGGGTGAACTGCCAGTTCTGGTTGGCGCCGCCGTTGGGGGCCCAGGTGATCAGCTGGGTGCCGGCGGTGGTGCTGTGGCCGGGGTCGTCGAGGGCCTTGCCGTTGGCGGTCAGGGTGTGGGTGCCGTTGAGGTTGCCGGGGGCGGTGCCGACGGCGGTCATGGTGAGGGTCTGCTGGGTGGCGGTGCGGCCGCCGCCGACGCCGCTGCCGGTGGTGTCGGTCCAGTTGCGGGGGGCGGTGGTCTCGGCGGTGCCGCCGTTGCCGGCGGTCAGGCCGAGGACCAGGCCGCTGTACCGGTTGACCAGGCGGTAGCCGCCGGTCCCCGTGGCGTCGGGGAGGATGAACCACTGCTGGCCGACGGCGGCGGTGCCGCCGGCGGGGGCGGTGACGGTGGGCTGGGCGCCCCAGGCGCGGCCCGCCGTGCCGGTGGCGTCGACGCCGAGCAGTGCTCCGCTGGCGGCGTTGGTGATCCGGTAGGAGCCGTCGCCGTTGCCGGTGAAGCTCCAGGCCTCCCGGGCGGAGCCGGTGGGGGCGGCCGTGGAGGTGGTGGCGGAGCCGCTCGCGGCCTGGGTGAGGATCCGGCCGTTGCCGCTGGCGATGCGGTAGGTCCTGGTCGGGTCGAAGGGGGAGGCGGCGGGGGCGGAGGAGTCGACGGTGACGTTGGCGTACTCGCCGTCGGACTTGGCGCAGGCGATGGAGCAGTAGGAGCGGAAGCTCTTGCCGATGATGGTGGTGCTGGTGAGGTTGGCGCTGTCCAGCATCCAGCGGTACCAGGAGCCGGAGGTGTAGCTGCCGGAGTCGCCGGCCAGGTGCCACTGCTGGGTGGCGAGGTCGGAGGTGACGTAGAACTGCTGCGGCGCGGTGCCGGAGACCACCTCGGGCTCGCCGATGTACAGGCCGAGGTAGGCGTCGTAGGAGACGTTCATGATGAACAGCGGCGACTTGGCGGGCAGCACCCCGGCCGCGACCTGCTGGTCGACGCTGCCGGTGTTGGTGGGGCGATAGTCCTGGGCGACCGGGGTGTAGCCGCTCGGGGCGGCTGCGGTCGCCGGGACCATGTTGCTCTCCAGACCGCCCGTGCCGGGCTGGGTCCAGGCGCCGTCGTACCACTTCTGCCAGGTGCCGGCCGCCATCTTGCCGGAGATCGGGGAGCGGGCGACGTGCGCCAGGCCGCCGTTGCCGCCGCCGACGCCCGCCTTGGGGACGATCCGCGAGCCGTAGAAGACGTAGAAGTAGCCGGAGGCGGTGTCGACGAACAGCCGCTGGTCGCCGTCTCCGTAGTCGTAGGTCTGCTGGGGGAAGGCCGAGTTGTCGCCCCGGGTGGTGCTGTAGGGGGAGGTGATGGCGTGGCCGGAGATGGTCCAGGTGTGGCCCTGGTCGTGGGAGACGGCGGTGTCGATGGCGTCGTAGTGCAGGCCGTCGCCGAACGGCTGCGGGGTGAACTCGTTGTGCACCAGGCCGCGCCAGTCCCCGGTGTCCGGGTCGACCCAGACCCCGACCAGGTCGCAGTAGTTCGGCTGGGAGTAGCCCGAACCGGCGGGCGCGGACGTGGCGTTGACACCGGTGGGGCTGTGGTTGCAGCGCCAGGTGGTGTCGTTGTTCCGGTCGGCGGTGTTGGCGGGGTTGACGGCGTTGTCGAGCCCGGAGTCCGGGGTGGCGGTCTCGAAGTCGCGGCCGGTGAAGAAGTTCCACTGGCGGGAGTCGGTGGCGCCGTAGAGCGAGTGGGACTCCTGGAAGTGGAAGGTGCCGTCCTTGTCGAGGTACGGGGCGGCGGGGGTGTCGTCGGCGTAGTTGTACGGCCCGGTGGAGCCGATGGTGACGGTGTACGCGGGCGCGGCCGGTGCGTGCTTCGCGGGCGCCGCCGACGCCTGGAGGGCGGTGCCGCCGACCAGGGTCATGCTCAGGGCGGCTACGGCGCCGAGCAGTTTTCGTCGAGGAGCTGACACAGTGACTCCTTCTCGTCTCGGGGCCCCGCCGTGGGGGCGGGCCCCCGGGGGCACCGGCGCCGTGGGCCGGCGCCGGCGGGTCGGGGTGGGGGCCCCGACCAGCTCGTGGGTTCAGACCGACCGGCACATGGTGAGCGGCGTCGCCATGTGCCGGTCGGTCTCAGCCGTCCGCCGCCATCCGGAAGTCGTAGTGCGGGGGCACCGGTCGGCCGGGGTGGACGGCGAGCCAGAGGGTGTCCAGGGAGACCTCACCCTCGCGCATGTTGTCGACCCGGATCCCCTCGGCCAGCAGCCGGCGCACCCGGTCGTCGTCGCCGACGGCGTGGGCGGCGGTGGCCTCGGCCAGCCGGATCCGGCCGTGGGCGCGGACCGCCTCGGGCAGGGCCTCGATCAGGGAGAGGGCCTGGTGGGCGCGGTCGGCGGCGAGCAGGGCGGCCAGCACCTCGATGGTCAACTCCCGCAGCTGCGGCCGGAGTCGGTGCGCCTCGGCCATCAGGTCGGCGGCTTCCTGCGGATCGGCGGTGAGGAAGGCCAGGGCGCGCAGCGCCCAGGGGGTGCGCTGCTCGTCGAGGGAGCGGGTGAACGCCTCCCGGGCGGAGCCGGGTTCGCCGTCGGCCAGGCGCAGCAGGCCGAGCTGGTACCGGGCGTGCCAGTCCTCGGCGTGCCGCTCCAGCCGGGCGCGCCAGTGGGCGCCGGTGACCGGGGCGGCGGGCGGGTCGCTGACCGGCAGGGTGCCGGTGGTGAGCAACTGCCGCCAGGGTTCCTGTTCGACGCCCGGGGTGCCGAAGGGCAGCAGCTCCGACGGCGGCAGACACCCCGACTCGATCTCCAGGGCGGCCCAGCCGGAGCCCTCGGCCAGTTGCTCGACGGGCTCCCCGAAGTCGGCGGCGAGCCGGTGGGCGGTGTCCAGCCCGGCCGGCGGGAGCAGCCGGGCCAGCGCCTCCCCGGCGCTCTGTCGGGCCCGCTCCCAACTCCCGTGCACGGCGGCCGGGTCGGCTTCGAGCAGTCCGTACGCCTCGGTCCAGGACCAGGTCGCGCCGCCGGGCATCGGCAGGTGTTCCAGCTGGGTGCGGGCCAGTCCGGCCTGGATCTCCAGGTAGGCCGCGTCCGGGCCGGAGAGCCACTCCTGCCAGTGGCGGCCACCGGTCGAGGTGCCCCAGCAGAACAGCTTGCGTCCGCGCAGCCGCTCGGTGGAGGCCTGGACGAGGCCGGAGCCGTGGGCGTCCAGCGCGGCGATCCAGCGGCGTTCGCCGGCCGGCAGGTCGAGGAAGTAGTCGGCGGCGCGGGTGACCCGGCCGGGGTAGCTGCGATCGGTGCCGTCCAGGTGGGGGAAGTCCACCCGGGTGAGGTCGCTGACGTAGTCGCAGTGGAAGGCGTGGTCCGCCGGGCCGAGCACCCGGGTGCCGGCGTCCTGCGGGACGGCGATGTTGGACCACCAGTAGACCGGGGTGGTGTGCGGGGCGGGGTTGTGCAGCTCGACGTGGACGAAGAGCACCGGCGATCCGGCGGGCAGCCAGGTGTCCAGCCGCAGGACGACGCGCCGCAGCCGCTCGAAGGCGTACATCCGCAGCACCGGGGTGCCGTCCGGCGCGGCCAGGCGTACGGCGTGCAGCGGTTCGCAGGTGAGCGGCCAGTGCCCGGTGGTGCCGAGGTTCCACTCCACCCCGCCGGCCAGCCAGGCGTCGCGCAGCGCCAGGTTGGCGGGCTGGAGGACGGGGTTGCGGTGCAGCAGCTCCCGGCCGCTGGGCCGGTGCACCAGCGACCACAGCCGGCCGCCGAGCGAGGGCAGGAAGACCGCCGTCAGCTGCTCGTTCTCCAGTACCACGCACGGCAGTTCACGCTCGGCGCGGTTCCGGTCGTAGTCGCCCTGCCGGGTGTACGGCAGCAGCGAGGGCGGGGCGCCGTAGGCCAGGTTCCGGCGCATCTCCTCGTCCACCCCGACCCCGTCGGCGGTGTACGAGGACAGGCCGTGCAGGATCGGCAGCACCCCGGCGGCCGGATCGGCCGTGCCTTCGATCCGCAGCAGGTCCTGGCGCAGCGTGGAGGTCATTTCCCGATCCCAACCGTCATGCCCTGGATGATCCGCGTCCCCATCCAGGAGAACAGCGCGATCATCGGGGCGAGGATGATGCAGACTCCGGCGAAGGTGGTGCCGTAGTCCAGCCCGTTGAACTGCTGCGAGGCGACGAACTCGGCGAGGGCCACCGGGAGGGTGACCTTGCTCTGGCTGTTCGTCAGCACGATCGCGAAGAGCGTCTCGTTCCAGCCGGTGATGAACTGCAGCAGGAACGCGGTGATCAGCCCGCCGCGGGCGACCGGCAGGACCACCTGGAGGAAGGTGCGCAGCGGCCCGGCGCCGTCCAGGACGGCGGCCTCCTCCAGGACGCGGGGGATGCCGGAGAAGAAGCCGGTCAGCAGGAAGACGGTGAAGGGCATGGCCAGGCCGACGTAGACCAGCCCGAGGCCGAGGTCGCTGTCGGTGAGGTCGAGCTTGGCCAGGCCGACGAACAGCGGCACCACCAGCACCTGGCCGGGCACGCCCAGGCCGAGGGCGAAGAGCAGGGACAGCGAGGACGAGGTGCGCGAGCGGCGCCGGGCCAGCGCGTAGGCGCAGGGTGCGGCGAGGGCGATGGCCGCCAGTGAGGAGCAGACGGCGACGAGCACGCTGTCGACGGCGGCCTGGGCGAAGCCGCCCTCGTCCAGTGCGGTGCGGTAGTTGCCGAACCGCAGGGCGTCCGGCAGGGCGAAGTTGTGCTTGAGGATGTCGGGGCCGCTGCGCAGCGAGGTGAGGAGGATCCACAGGAGCAGCAGCAGGTTGGCGGCGACGACGGTCCACACGACCGCCGTGCCGATCCGGACCGCCGGCCCCGCCGATCGGCGTGTGCCGGGCACGGGAGTGGCCTTTCGTAGGATTCGTAGCAGGGTCATCGGCTCAGTACTCGATCGGTTCGCGGCGCAGCACCCGGCGGAGCACGACCGTCACCACGGTGACCATCAGCAGGGTGACCACGGCGGCGGCCGTGGCGACGCCCAGCCGGGGGATGGTCGCCCGGGGGAACGCCTCGGCGTACACGTACATGGCGGTGTTCCAACTGTCCACCGGGGGAAAGCGGTTGCTGCTGCCGCCGAAGAGCAGGATCAGCTCGAAGATCTTCACCGAGCTGACCGTCCAGAGCACCGCGCAGACCGAGATGACGTCCCAGGCGCAGGGCAGGGTGACGTGGCGGAAGCGCTGGAAGGCGTTGGCGCCGTCGAGTTCGGCGGCCTCGTACAGGTAGTCGGGGATCTGGTCGACGGCGGCCATGATGATCGAGGTGTAGTAGCCGGTGGCCGTCCAGATCACCGTGCCGAGGACCATCGGGAACAGGTTGGTGGTCGACAGCCACTTCGGCGGCGTGGTCACCCCGAGGAACTCCAGTGCCTGGTTGACCGGGCCGGAGGGGGAGAACAGGAAGCCGGCCGCGATGCCGAAGACCATGCCGTTGACCAGCGAGGGGAAGAAGAGCACGGACCGGGCGAAGAGCCGGCCCTTCATCTCCCGCAGGACCAGGGTCAGCAGGAAGCTGATCAGGAAGGTGATCGCGCCGCCGATGGCCATCAGCTCCAGGGTGTTGACCAGCGAGGTGCGGAACACCGGGTCCTGGAAGAGCTGTTGGTAGTTCTGCAGACCGCGCCACTGCATGGCGCCCATGCCGTCCCACTTGTAGAGGCTGGTCCACACCGCGTAGCCGACCGGGGCGAGGAACAGCACCGCGTAGGCGAGCAGCGCGGGTGCGGTGAACGGCCAGAACATCCGGCGCTGTTGGCGTTCGTGCGGCCCGGCGGTGCGCGGGCGGCGGGTGGTGGCGGAGCGGAGGCCGGGCGTCCGGGGGCGGGGCTGGATCGTGGTGGCCACCGGCTCAGCCCTGGGTCTTCCAGTACGCGACCTGGTCGGCCTTGCACTTGGCGGTGAACTGGGCGGCGCTCGTCGCGCCGTGCCAGAAGTCCAGGAAGTTCTGCTCGAACACCTTGGCCGACCAGTCGCCGGCCACGCCGTCGTACGGCAGCCGCACGGTCGGGGCGTCGAGCGACTTCTGGGCGTCCTCCAGGCCCGCCGGGGCCGGGACGTCGGTGCGCGGGGTCAGGTTGAGCGCGGTGGTGGCCATCCCGGCCACCTGCTTCTTCTGCAGGAAGAAGGCGATGAACTTCTCGGCGGCGCCGGCGTTCTTGGCCCGCTTGGGGACGGAGAAGCCGAACAGCGAGACGTCCGGGCTCTTGGCGCCGGGCGGCAGGATCGAGCCGAACTTCCAGCCCGCCGGGATCTGCTTGGCGACCTCGCCGGTGACGTAGCTGCCGTCCATGTAGAAGGCCGCCTTGCCGCTCGCCCAGTTGGTCTCCTGGGCCGGGTACTTGGTGGCGTCGTAGCCCTGGATCAGGTGGCCGCCCTTGACCAGCTGCTCCAGGTCCTGCGCCGCGGTGAGCACCGCCGGGTCGTCCCAGCGGGCGCCGGACTTGTCCGCCGAGAGCTTGGCGAAGTCGACGCCGGCGGCGTTCAGCAGGTAGTCGAAGTACAGGCCGTTGGTCCACGGGTCCTCGCCCTCGGAGGCGAGACAGGCCTTGCCCTTGGCCTTGAGCGCGTCGCACACCTTGAGCAGGCCGGCCCAGTCGGCGGGGGCGCTCGGCATGGCGGCGGCGAGGTCGGGGTCGGCGGCGTTGTAGAACATGCCGGTGGTGGCGAGGTAGTACGGGATCAGGTAGTGGTTCTGGCCGGACGGGTCCTTGGGCAGCACGTCGAGGTACTTGGCCGGGACGACGGCGGAGACGGGTACGTTCTCGCCGGGGACCTGCTGGGACAGCACCGGGGAGAGGTCCAGCGCCTGGCCGGCGGCGGCCACCGAGCCGTAGACCACGTCGTTGGACTCGTCCCACAGGTCGGGGGCCTGGTTGGCGGCGATCGCCGGGCCGATCTTCTTGGCGATGTCGCGACCGGTCCAGTTGACGGTCACCTTGATGCCGGTGGCGGCGGTGAAGTCGGCGATCGCGCCCTTCAGCACCTGCGCCTGCGGCTCGTCGGCGCGCCACATCGACCAGTAGGTGAAGCCGCCCCCGCCGTTCCCGCCGCCGGAGCCGCTGCCGCAGGCCGTCAGGCCCGCCACCAGCGCGACCGCCACGGCCGCACCGGCCACCCGCTTGGTCGGCATCGTCGTTCTGCCCATGAGTGTGTCCTCTCCGAGGCGCGGGAGCCGCGCGGGGGTTGCCGTCGGCGGGCCCGTCGCACCGGGGGCGTCATACCGGGGGCGTCATACCGGGGCCGTCGACTGGGTCGGAACCGTAGTGCGGATTTGACCGCTAAAACAAGAGGGAGGCGCAAGAAAACCGGGACGGGGTCGGCCCATTGACGGTTGAACCCCGGCTTTCCGGAGCCACCGGACGCCGATGGCTTGACGAGGTGACGGGGTGTGACTACTTTGCGAGCTGTTCTTCTTAACCGGTCAAATACGAGGGAACGCCGATGGTGACGATGCAGGACGTGGCCGAGCGGGCGGGGGTCACCAAGCAGACCGTCTCCAACGTCATCACCGGCCGGGTCGCCGTCCGCCCCACGACGGCCGCCCGGGTGCGGGCGGCGATCGAGGAACTCGGCTACACGCCCAACCTGGTGGCCCGCTCCCTGGCCACCGGCAGCACCAGGACGATCGGCCTCTTCGTCCCCACCGTGGCGGGCGCGTTCTACGGCGAGATGGTCGAGGAGGTCGAGGACGTCCTGGAGGAGGCCGGCTACCACCTGCTGCTCTGCACCACCCGGCTGGACGGCGAACGGGCCCGGCGCCACCTCGCCGGGCTGACCAGCCGATCGGTCGACGCGCTGCTGATCGCCGGCGACCAGGACCTGCTGGGCCACCTCCCGCTGCTCTCCGACGCCCGCTTCCCGGTAGTGCTCTGCGCCTGGGAGACCGAGGCGCCGGACCGCTTCCCGGTCGTCACCATCGACTACGAGCGGGCCGGCTACCTGGCCGGCCGCCACCTGCGCGAACTCGGCCACCAGCGGGTCGCCGTCCTGGCCAGCCCGGCCCACACCGCCCGAGTGGCGGGCTTCCGCCGGGCCTTCGCCGCGGACGGCCTCACCGTCCCCGACGACGCCGTCCGCTACGCCGCGGCGCCGACCCCGGCGGGCGGCTTCGCCGCGGCCGAGGCGGCCCTCGCCGCGGACCCCGGACTGACCGCCGTCTTCGCCACCCACGACGTGCTCGCGCTCGGCGCCCTGGAAGCCGCCCGGGCGGCCGGCCGCTCGGTGCCGCACGACCTCTCGCTGATCGGCCAGGACATCTCCGAAGTCCTGCTGACCCACCCGGCGCTCACCACGGTGGCCATCCCCAAGCGGGAGATGGCGCGGCAGGCCACCGAACTGCTGCTGCGCGCCCTCACCAAGACCGGCACCCCGGCCAACTCGGTGCAGCTGATGCGCCCGGAGCTGATCGTTCGGGGCAGCACGGCACCGCCCGCCGCACCGTGACGGTCGGGGCCCCGGAACGCATACCGGTCCCCCCGGTCTTCCGGTCTCCCGAACTCTCGGACTCCCGGACAGGAGAGCTCAGTTGACCAACGCCCGACCGAACCGGCCGTGGCGGACGGTCAGCCCCCGGTTCGCACCGGGCCACGGTGGAGCAGCCGGCCGAACCGGGAGCGCCGGGGTTCGGGCGGCGGGGCGAGGTCGTGCTCGTCGGCGGGGAGGCCGAGCTGTTCGCGCGCCCGGCGGCGGTCGGCACGGATCCGGTGGACCGGTTCGTGCTCGGGGCCCGGGCCGTGCGCCACGGCGGGTTCGGGGTCCGCGCCGTGCTGCAGCAGCTGGAGCGCGGTCGTCCAGTAGCCGACCGCGGGTTCGAGGTGTCCGGCGTCGGCCAGGTACTCGGCGAGCTGGTCGAACGCGTACGAGCCGCCGGAGCCGCGGGCGTACGCCTCGGCGGCCTCGACGGTGGCCCAGGCCTCCGCGGTGCGGCCCGCGGTGAAGAGGTTGAACGCGTACAGCGGCAGCAGCCAGTCCAGGTCGCCCTCGTCCGCTTCCCCGGGGAGCGGACCGGCACGGCGGGCCGCGGCCACCTCGTCGAGCAGGGCCAGCGCCCGGGGGTAGGCCTCGGCGTCGGTCCAGGACAGCGCCGCGTGGCCGAGCGATTCGAGCCGCTGGGCGCCGCTCTGGGCGGCGGCGGCCGAGGAGTCCGAGGCGGCCTCCGCGGAGGTGTGGGTCAGCGGGCCGAACGGTCTTCCCATGGTGCTCCTTCGCAAGGCCGGCGGGGTCAGCGGCGCCGAAGCCCGCGGCCCCATGATCCCGCATGATGATCCGGCAGGGGTGTCCGGCGCCGTCCGCCGGAGGCCATCGCGGCTCAGGAGCGCCCGCCGCCCGGCCGGCTGAGGCCGCGGGCGAAGTGGACCGCCACGGCCAGGACCGCGAGGGCGGCCGTGACGCCACCGAGGGTCATGACGGTGGACGGGGAGGTGCGGTCCACGACGCTCCCGCCGACCAGCGCACCGAGCGAGATCGTCGCCTGGAAGGAGGCGGTGAACAGGACCGAGGCCGCCTCGGGCGCGTGCGGGGCCGCCTTGGCGAACCAGGTCCGGGACGACACCGGAACCGCCCCGTAGGCGATGCCCCAGACCACCAGCAGGGTCACCGCGCCGGCCTTCGAGCCGCCCAGGACGGGCAGCAGCAGCGTGGCGCCGGCGAGCAGGGCGGCCGCGGCGCCGAAGCCGACGTGGGGGCGCCGGGCGACCAGCGAACCGCCGAGGAAGTTGCCGGCGATCCCCGCGGCACCGTAGACCAGCAGGAAGACGGTGATCACTGTGGAACCCGCGTGGGTGACGCGTTCGAGGAACGGGGTCACGTAGGTGTAGGCCCCGAACTGGGCCAGCACGACCAGGAAGGTCAGCAGCAGGGCGAAGCGGGTGTTCACGTCCCGGAACAGGCCGCCCAGCACGCTCAGCCGGGTGGCCCCGGTCGGCGGCAACGGCGGCAGTACCAGCAGCAGCATGACGAGCACGCCGACCGTCAGGACGCCCATGACGACGAACGCCGTCCGCCAGCCCGCCACGTCGCCGATGAACGTGCCGACCGGGACCCCGAGCACGGACCCGAGGGGGACGGCCGAGAAGATCACCGAGACGGCCCGGCCGACCTTCTCGGCCGGCACCAGGCGGTCGGCGACCCCGGCCCCGATCGACCAGAAGCCGCCGATGGTGACGCCCACCAGGACGCGGGACACCAGGACCAGCCAGTAGTCCGGCGCCACCGCGGCCAGACCGTTCGCCAGGGCCAGCAGGAGCATGAACACGCACAGCATCGAACGGCGGTCGATGCGCGCGGTCGCCGCCGTGACCAGGGGCGCCGAGACCGCCGCCAGGACTCCGGGCATGGTCATCATCAGCCCGGCCGTCCCGTCGGAGACGGTGAAGTCGGAACCGATCGAGGTGAGCAGGCCGATCGGCAGGATCTCGGTCGTGACGATCGAGAAGATCCCCAGCATGACCGCGAGCACGGCCAGCCACTCGATGACGGGGGACCGGGTCGGTAGGGCGGTGCTGCCCGGGCGCGGGGTGGCGGTGATGGTCGAGTCCACGAGGTCCGTCCAGTTGCGGGTTCGTCGGTGTCCGGCCAGTCCAGCAGCCCGGTCGGCGGGCGGCTGGCAGCTTTCCGACATCACCCTTGCGGGGCCGGGGGACCCTACGGTGCGGCGGTCCGCTCTCAGCTCGCGCCGTCGCCGGCCGCCCCGTACTCGCGGTGCACGTCCAGGTAGGGCAGCCGCACCCGCTCCCGCCAGTCCGTCACCTGCTGGTGCGCCGCCGGCCGCACCGCCGCCGCCTCGGCCGCGTCCTCCGCCCAGCCGTACGGGAACGGGCTGCCCAGGGCGAGCGCCGCCGCGGCCAGGTAGTGGGCCATCGCCGCGTCGTCCGGCACGGACAGGGTCTCGACCTCGCCCCGGTCGACCGGGATGCCGATCTCCCAACTCCCCTGCGCCGTCCGCCGCGCGCTCCAGCCCCGCGCCCACTGCACCTGCTCGGCCGTGACCTCGCCGCCGGGCCGCGGGTCCAGTCCTGCGTCACGCAGCGCGGGGACCACGGCGGCCGGGGAGCCCCAGGGGATCGGCAGCCCGGCGCTCACCGCCACGCCGAGCACCGTGCGGCACGGGTAGGGCGTGCGGCAGCACGCGCAGCGCGGCTGCCGCGGGTCGGCGTCCCTGCCCTCGGCCCGGGCGGGCTCGTGCAGCTGCACCACGGCACCGAGCAGGTACTGGTGGAGGCCGACCGGCTGCCCGGCCTCCTTGAGGTCCCGCAGGAAGAGCTGCAGCAGCCGGTGGAAGAGCCGGCCGGACTCGTAGCCGCCCAACGGCGGCACCGGTACCTGGACCACGCTGTCACTCCCTCGCGCGTCGACATCCATCCGGGCGAGCCTAGAGGTTCTGCGCTGGTCACCCGGTGGCGGTGCCGCCGTCGGGCGGAGCCGGGGGAGCGGATCAGCCGGTGACCCGGACGACCGTGGTCTGTCCGGCGGCGACGGTGACGGTGGCGCAGGTGTAGGTGGTGCCGTCGACGGTCACGGTGCGGACGGGTCGGGCGGTGCCGTCGACGGTGATGCCGGTGTGGCTGCCGGGGAAGCGGGCCGTCCAGCTGAGGCTGCCGCCGGTGGAGGTGTTGGTGAGGGTGGAGCCGGTGGTGCCGTCGTGCCGCAGGGTCACCGTGTGGCCGCCGACCGGGATGGAGGTGAGCTGGAGCCACCCGATGTCCTCCGGGAGCCGGGAGGTGGTGGTGAGCGCGTCGGCGCCGGAGTCGGGCTGGACGCCCAGCAGGCCCTGGACGGTCTGGCCGAGGAGCGTGTAGGAGATCTCGGGGTAGTCGGCGTTGAGGAAGCCGCCGTGCGAGGCGTTGACGTTGGCGTAGACGTACTGCATCCACTTCCAGCCGGTGGCGCCCCGGTCGTGGGCGAAGAAGACGTCGGGCAGGTAGGTGTCCGCTTCGAGGTTGCCGGGGGCGCCGGGGCCGGAGGCCTGGGCGTCGATGAAGTCGAGGTAGGCGTCCCGGCGGGGGCCCGGGTCCATGATGTCCTTCAGTGGCATGAACCAGGAGTTCTCCTTGCCCCAGTCCGTGTAGGCGGTGCCGTTGACGTCGTAGGCGCGGACCACCTTGGCGGGGTCGGCCGGGTCGACGCTCCAGGTGGAGTTGTAGTAGCTCTTCAGCTTCGCCGCGGCGTCGGTGTACGCGCGGGCACGGGCGGTGTCGCCGTTGGCGCCGGCCAGGGCGGCGGCGGCCAGGTAGGCCTGGTACTGGGAGCCGATGGCGTCGCCGGACTCGGCGAGGGTGGCGCCGTTCTCGTTGTAGCTGGCCACGCCCTGGAAGATGTCGCCGCTGGTCGCCTGGGCGACGGGCGTGCCGCCGTTGTCGATCGGGCCGGTGTGTCCGCTGACGTACGGGCCGACGGTGTTGGCGACGAAGGTGGACAGGGCCGGGTCGTGGAGGTAGTCCGGGTCGCCGGTCCAGGTGTAGGCGTCGTTGACCTTCTGGGCGAGTTCGAAGGCGGCGGGCAGCTCGCGGACGAAGGAGGTCGGGCCGTTGTAGTCGATCGCGCCGGGTGTCCTGGCGTCGAAGTTGACGGACCAGTACGGGTCGTAGCCCTGGCCGGGGGTGGCCGAGGCGGCGAAGGAGCGCAGCATGGTCTTGTTGGCGGCGTCGAGGCCGAGCAGGTGCGCGCCGACCAGCTGGTGGGCGAAGTCCCGGGAGTAGTAGTACGGGCGGAAGGGGTAGCCGGCCCAGACGGTGTTGGAGTAGACGCCCTGCCGGGTGGCGTCGCCGTTGATCGGGCCGGTGACGCCGGGCTGGGTGGCGAAGGAGTTGGCCTTGGTCTTGGCCCAGTCGAACAGCGCGGTGACCGTCGGGTTGGCGGAGCTGATCTGCGGGTCGTTGGGCGCGGACGGCGTGACGGTGACGTCGTCCGCGTTGACCCAGCCGCCGGGGGCGGAGCCGATCGCCAGGGTGACGGTGTCACCGGCGCGCACCTGGACGCGGGGCACGGTGTACAGGGCGTAGGTGGTCTGGGCCGGGAGGGTCAGCGAGCCGGCGGTGCCGCCGTTGACCTGGACGGTGAGGGTGCCGCCGGCGGCGCCGGCGGCGATCCAGGCGCTGACGTCGTAACTGCCGTTCCGGGGCGCGGTGATGCTCTGGCTGATCCGGTACCCGGTGCCGGCGTCGAGGTAGGCCAGGCCGGAGCCGCTGTGCGGGTTGTTCGTGGCGGTGCCGGTGTGGGCGGTGAACGTCCAGCCGCCGGCGCCCGGTTCGAAGCCGGGGTCGGCGAAGGTCAGCGGGTCGGTGCGGGTGAGCAGCCACCGCTGGTTGGCGCCGCCGTGGCAGGGGTACTGCTGGAGCCGGAGGCCGGGGGTCGGGGAGCCGCCCGGCAGGTCGAGGCAGAGCGCGCTGTTCTGCGGGTGGAGGAGGGTGGCGCCGTCGGGCGCGGTGGTGAGGGTGAACCGCTCGTTGGCCCCGCCGTTGCAGGCGTACTCGATGATCGGGGTGCCGGGGGTGGTGGCTCCGGCCTGGACGTTCAGGCAGGTGTGGGCGGCGCGGTTGGCGATGGTGTAGCCGCCGGTGCCGTCGGGGGTGAGCTGCCAGCTCTGGTCCAGCAGCCCCTGGCAGGGCTGCTGGACGACCGGTGTGCGGTCGGCGGTGGCGGCCCACAGGCCGCCGAGGCACTGGCCGGTCGCGCCGGAGGCCAGGGCGTAGCTGCTGCCGGGGACGACGGGCGTGCCGGTCGCACCGTGGGCCGCGGTGGCGGGCACGAGGCCGAGGGCGCTCGCGGCCAGTGATATCAGGCCCAGGTGGGCGTGGACGCGGCGGCTGGAGAGGTGGGGCATGGGTCCTCCGACATCGGTGTGGGGGGCTTGTGCTCCCCGGCGGCCCGGCGGCCGCAGGACGCGCCTTAGGCGGGCGGCCGCCGGTCGTGGTGGGGGCCGGTCGTGCCGCGCACGACGACCTCGGGTTGGAACATCAGCTCGCCGACCGGGACTTGGCGCCCGGACAGCAGGCCGACCAGGCCGCGGGCGACCTCGGCGGCCAGCCGGTCGACGGGCTGGCGCACGGTGGTCAGCGGCGGGTCGGTGAACTCCATCAGCGGGCCGTCGTCGTAGCCGATCACCGAGACGTCCCCGGGGACGGCGAGGCCCTGACGGCGGGCGGCGCGGATCGCCCCGAGGGCCATCTGGTCGCTGCAGGCGATCACCGCGCGGGCGCCCTGGTCGAGCAGTTGCTCGGCGGCGAACTGGCCGCCCTCGACGGAGTAGGTCTGACGCACGATCAGCCCCTCGGTGTCGAGCCCGAGGGCGGCCATCGCCGCGCGGTATCCCTCGACCCGCCGGTCGGCCGGGCGGTTCCCGACCGGCCCGGCGGCCATGCCGATCCGGCGGTGGCCGAGCTGGTGCAGGTGGCGCACCGAGAGTTCGGCGGCGTAGCCGTCGTCGGTCGAGTAGGCGACCGAACTGCCCTCCTCGAAGCGGCCGTTGATGCACACATAGGGGACGGCCCGGCTCTCCAGCAGCGGTACCAGTTCGGGGTCGACGGTGTCGAGGGTGTTGCTGGCGGAGCAGAACACGATGCCGCTGGCGCCGAGGTCCAGCAGCGACTTCAGGAAGTCCCGCTCCTGGACGCCGCCCGGCAGGGCGGGGCAGACGACGGCGCGCAGGCCGTGGGGGGCCAGGGCGAGGCCGATCTTCTCGGCCAGCACGCCGAAGATCGGGATCGACAGACCGGGTGTGATCACCCCGATGATGCCGCCGCCGGTGATGCTGCGCTCGTACCCGAGCTCCTCCAGCACCCGCTCGACGGCCTGGCGGGTCTTCTGCGAGACGCCCGTCTTGCGGTTCAGGACCCGGCTGACGGTCGCCACGCTCACCCCCGCGCGCTCGGCCACCTCGACGATCCCGACCTTCTCGTGCTCCATTGCGGTCCCCAACTCCTGCTCTTCGCTTGCTCTCGGCTCGGCGGTAACTATGTCATTCGGTGTCCTCTTCGAACCGGCACAGGCCACCGGGCGGAACGGGGAGGGAGTGCAGGCCGGGAGCGAGGTCGAGGCCGACGGGCGGCCGCGGCCGGCCCGCCGCGTCGTAGGCCTCGATCCGGACCCGGCGGGGCGCCTCCGCGACCTCCAGCAGCAGCCGGTCGGCGGTGGAGGCGTTGATCAGGGTGAGGCTGCGCCAGGGTCCGACGGGCAGGGCGACCGGTCGGCCGGTGTAGTCGGCGATCACCCACTGCTCGCCGTGGCGGGCGCTGACCTGCGGGTAGAGCTCGTCGGGGCGGCCGGGCTCGTAGTGGCCGCCGGTGAGGGCCGGGCTGAGGCGCCGCCAGGTGGCCAGCCAGAAGGCGAGGGCCTCGCGGTGCGGCGCCGGGAGTTCGGCGAGCCGGGCGGAGATCTGCGGGACGGCGAACAGGGCGCCGTGGACCTGTCGGGCGAGGGCCTCCGGGGCCGCCCTCGGATCCCACATCAGCATGTCGGAGTGGACGGCTCCGCCGGGGGCGAGCAGGCCGATGTCCAGCGTCCGGACCCGGTTGGCCAGGGCGTCGGCCGGGCAGTCGTTGGCGCGCAGCAGGTTGCCGTACGCGGTCATGGCCGGGCCGGTGTAGGACTGGCGCAGCTCGATGACGAACTCGTCGCCGCGCAGCCCGTGCAGTTCCTCGCGCAGCCGGCCCAGCAGCAGGGCCATCGCCTCGCCGACGTCGGGGACGAAGCCGGGGCCCGGGTGCGCGGGGGCCGGCGCGCCGGTGTAGTGGGCGGCCTCGTCCAGGAAGTCGATCTTCAGGCCGTCCAGGCCGTGGGCGTCGACGACCTCCCGGCAGGTGCGCACGACGTGGTCGCGGACCTCGGCGTGCCGGGGGTCGAGGATCCGGCAGTCGAGCCGGTGGCTGTGGTGCGGGGCGAAGCGGGACCACTGCCGGTGGGCCGCGGAGCGCTCGCCGAGCAGCAGCGGGGCGATCCACGCGGTGTAGCGCAGGCCCATGGCGCGGACGGTTGCGACGTGGCCGGGCAGGTCGGGGAACTTCTCCGGGTCGGGCCGCCAGTCGCCGCAGCCCGCGTAGCCGCGGCCGTTGGCGTGCAGCTGCCAGCCGTCGTCCAGGAAGAGCTGGCCGCAGCCGATCGCGGCGGCGAGTTCGGCCTCGCGCTCGACGCCGGCGGCGTCGACGTCCTGGGTGAAGGCGTACCAGGTGGAGTAGACGGGGGTGCGGCCGAACGCGGGGGTGGGCAGGGGCCGCCCGCCGGGGAGGGCGGCGAACCAGTCGCGCAGTTCCCGCAGCGCGGCGGCGAAGGTGCCGCCCGGTGCGGCCAGCCGCAGCCGGTGGCTCCGGCCGGCCGGGAGCGGGAAGCGCAGCCAGACGCCGAAGCGCTTGTGCTCCTCGGAGACCCCGAACCGCAGCGCCGTCACCTGCTCGGTGCGGTCGGTGGCGAAGGCGAGCACGGCGCGCCCGGCGGTGTCGTAGAGGCAGCCGACGGGGGCGGAGTCGACCAGGGAGACCGTGCGCCACGGCGACCAGTCGGCCGGCAGGCTGCGCTCCCAGCCGGCGTTCGGGTGCCAGTAGCCGGCCGCGTCGCCGAGCGGGACGTCCAGACGGACCGTCACCTCCGTGGCGGCGGAGGCCGTGACGACGGCTTCGGAGCCGTCCCGGGCGGTCAGCTCGACGGCGCCGCCGGGGGCGTGCACGGTGATCCGCACGCCGTGCAGCCGGAGTTCGTGCGGGCTCCGGGCCCACTGGTCCGGGGTGAAGGTGGGCAGCGCGGCGGGGTCGAGGGTGCCGGTTTCCACGGGGGGCCTCTCTGGGACGGGTTCGGGTTCGGGCCGGGGTTCGGTGCGCTGTCGGGGTTCGGTGCGCTGGGGGCCGGTCACTGCTTGACGGCTCCGGCGAGCATTCCCGACACGAAGTGCTTCTGCAGGAAGAGGAAGAGCACGGCCATCGGCACCGCCGCGACGGCCGTCCCGGTGAGGAGCTGGCCGTAGTCGACGTCGATGCTGCCGGTCAGCGCGGCCAGCGCGACCGGGATCGTGTACGAGGACTGGTCGCGCAGCACGACCAGCGGCCAGAGGAAGTCGTTCCACTGGAACAGGAAGAGGAACATCGCCAGCGCCGCCAGGGCCGGCCGCATGGTCGGCAGCGCGATGCGGAAGAACAGGCCCAGCTCGCCGCAGCCGTCGATCCGTCCGGCCTGGAGCAGTTCGTCCGGCAGGGCCCGCATCGACTGGCGCATCAGGAAGACGCCGAACGGCAGGGCGAGGTTGGGCAGCAGCACGGCCTGCCAGGTGTTGAGCCAGTCGAGGTCCACCATCATCTTGAACAGCGGGACGACGGTCAGCTGGGTGGGCACCACGAGGGCCAGCAGCAGCACGGAGAACAGGAAGCCCCGGCCGCGGAAGCGGTACTTGGCGAAGCCGTAGCCGGCCAGCGTGCAGACGGTGCCGCCGAGCACCGTGTAGCCGAGGGACAGCAGCACGGAGTTGAGCACGACCCGGCCGAAGCCCACGGACTCCTGGAGGTGGCCGAGGTTCGAGCCGAGCGCGCCGCCGGGCAGCAGGTGCGGCGGGCGGCCGAAGACGTCGTGCGAGGTGTGGGTGGCGGCGATCACCAGCCAGTACAGCGGTGCGACGGTGAAGGCGAGCAGCACCAGCATGCCGCCGGTCAGCAGCACCTGGCCGCGGCGGGACGCGCGCGGGGCGGGGCGGTGGTTGGCGGGGCGAGGGGTGGCGGGGCGGTGGTTGGTGGGGCTGGGGGTGGTGGCCATCAGTCCTCCTCCTTGGCGAACTTGACCTGGAGGGCACCGAAGACCGCGATGATCAGCACCAGGGCGTAGCCGATCGCCGAGGCGTAGCCGAAGTCGAAGTAGCGGAAGCCGGTCTGGTACAGGTACACGCCGATGGTGGTGGTCGCGTTGTCCGGGCCGCCGCCGGTCATGATGAACGGTTCGTCGAACAGCTGGAGGGTGCCGATGGTGGACAGCACCACGGTCAGCAGCAGGGCGGGGCGCAGACCGGGCAGGGTCACGTGCCAGAACCGGCGCCAGGGGCCGGCGCCGTCGACGGCCGCGGCCTCGTACTGATCCGCCGGGATGCCCTGCAGCCGGGCCAGGTAGATGACGGCGTTGTAGCCGGTGTAGTGCCAGGTCAGCGCGAGCATGATGGACACCCGCGCCCAGAACGGGTCGGTGAGCCAGTGCACTTGGGGCAGGCCGACCAGCTCCAGCAGCCAGTTGACGGCGCCCGAGTCCTGGTTGAGCAGCGCGCCGATCAGCAGTCCGTAGGTGACCAGACCGGTCACCACCGGCAGGAAGAAGGCGAGCCGGAAGAGCGGCTTCCAGCGCAACAGCGCGGAGTTGAGCGCCACCGAGAGGCCGAGCGCGAGCGCCAGCATGACCGGCACCTGGCCGACCAGGATCAGCGCGGTGTTGCCCAACGCCTTCCAGAACAGCGGATCGTCCAGCAGACGACGGTAGTTGTCGAGCCCGGCCCAGGTCTGCGCCATGCCGTCGGTGTGGTACAGGCTGAGGACGAACGACCAGCCGATCGGGTAGAGCCGGAACGCCGCGAACAGCGCGAGCGCGGGCAGCACGAACAGGTACGGCGCGGGCCGGGCGGTGCGCCGCCGACCGCGTCGCGGAGCGGGGCGCCCCCCGGCGGCGGGGCCGGCCGGTGCGCCGAGCGAGGTGGTGCTCATGCCTGCGACCGCCGGGTCTGCCGGGCGAGCTGCTCGGCGGCCGCCTTCAGCACCGCGGCCGGGTCGGCGCCCTGCATCAGCACCTTGGTCTGGGCGTCGTCGATGGCCTTGAGGGCCCGGGCGTAGTCGGCGGTGTAGTTGGTCGCCACCGACGGCTTGGACAGCTCGTCGATGAGGACCTCGGCGTACTTCTGCCCGCCGAAGAACGCGTCGGCCCCGTGGAAGGCCGGGTCCTGGTAGGCGTCGAGCAGCGCCGGGAAGATGCCCTTCGCCTTGAAGACCTGCACCTGGGAGGAGGGGCGGGTGAGGGCGAACTCGGCGAAGGCGAACGCGGCCCGCTGGTTCCTGCTGCTGCCGGAGACGGCCAGGTGGGTGGAGTTGACGATCGCCGAGCGCGAGCCGCCGGGGGTGACGGCGGGCGGGAGCATCAGCTGCCAGTCGCCGCTCTGCTCGGGGGCGAAGGTCTCCAGGTAGCCGCCGTACCAGGCCGGGTTGGGGCAGACCGCGACCTTTCCGGCCTTCACCACGCCGTCGTAGCCGGGGGCGCCGGGTGCGCCCGGGGCGTCGAGGACCAGGCCCGCGTCGTTCAGCTCCTTGATCAGGGTGAGCGCTCGGACGGCCTCGGGGGAGTTGAGGGTGATCTTCCCGTCCAGGTTGAAGTAGAAGGATCCCTGGAGCTGGAGCAGCAGTTGGAACAGGTTGGCCGAGTCGGCCTGGGAGGCGGAGCGGTCCACGGCCAGCAGGGCGGTGCCGGTGGCGTCCTTGACCTTCTTCCCGGCGGCGACGACGTCGTCCCAGGTCGCCAGCGCGGTGGGATCCACGCCCGCGGTCCTGAAGAGGTCGGCGCGGTAGAAGAAGCCGGCGGCGTTCGCCTCCCAGGGCAGCGCGTAGACCTTGTCCCCGCGGGAGACGGTCTGCCACAGGCCCGGCGCGAAGGCGCCGGCGTACTTGCCCGCGCCCAGCTTCGAGAGGTCGGCCAGCCCGCCGGGGAACTTCTCGATGTAGCTGGGCAGGTAGTCCACGCCGAGGTGCAGGACGTCGCCCAGGCCCTGCCCGCCGGCCGCCATCGCGATGGTGATCTTGTCCCAGATCGCGGGGTTGCCGATGTCCTGCACCGTGACCTTGACGTCCGGGTAGACCGCGTTGAACGCCGGTACCAGGGCCTTGAGTTCGGCGGCCGGGTTCTTCCAGCTCCACACCGTGATCGAGCCGGACGGGGTGCCGGAGCCTCCGGTGACGTCGGCTCCGGCCCCCGAACCGCTGCACGCCGAGAGGACCGGGGCCCCGGCGGCGGCCACGGCCGCGGCTCCCAGTCCCTTCAGGAATCCGCGCCGACTCGGCCCGCCCACGACTCTGCCACCCATGTCCGGGTCTTCCTCCCTCGAGACGCGCTGCCCGCACCGGGGAACAGGGGGCGCGCGGATGTCTCAGCGGTTCCCGGGGTCGGGTCGCCGCTGCGCCGCCGGTCTGGCAGGCGGCCGAGGAGGAATGTAGCGACCTCCGTCAGAGGCGAACAAGAGTTTTCATTCAGTTTTCGTCGTACAGAGCGAAAGGGTTACGATGTGTAGGGATGTCGACTTGTGATGGATCCTGTTTGCTCCTGGCTGCTCCCGACTGCTCCTGTTCGTCGCGGCGGCGCGGGTGGTACGTCAGGCCGGGACGGCCTCCACCACGGAGAGCACCGTCGGGGTGGAGATGACCCGGGAGAGGCGCAGGCCGGAGTTCCCGAAGAGCTCCGCGAAGTCCTCCTCGGTGCGCTCGCGGCCGCCGAGCGAGGCCAGCATCATCAGGTCCAGCGCCTTGGACTGGTGCGGGGCGTTGCCGCGCGGGACCACCGCGTCCAGCACCAGGACCCGGCCGCCCGGGCGCAGGGCGCGTCGGCAGTGGCCCAGCAGGGTCGCGCACTGCTCGTCGTCCCAGTCGTGGGTGATCCGCTTGAGCAGGTGGACGTCGCCGGGCGGCACGGCGGTGAAGAAGTCGCCCTCCGCGAGGCTCCAGCGCCCCGCCAACTCCTCGGCCGCGCCCAGGCGGTGGCCCGCGATGACGTGGGCGCGGTCGTAGAGGACACCGGTCAGCCCGGGGTTGCGGAGCAGCACCTCCGACAGCAGGCCGCCGTGGCCGCCGCCGACGTCCACGACGGTGCCGCTCTCCGGGTAGTCGTAGGCGGCGGCGATGGCGGCGTTCTCCGCGTCGGACATCGCCGCCATGCCCACGTGGAACACGTCGGCGGTGCGCGAGTCCTGGGCGAAGTGGTCGAAGAACGGCATGCCGAAGATCTCGTCGAACGCCGAGCCGCCCTCGGTGAGACAGCGGGTCAACTCCCCGGCGGGCCGCCACATCGTGCGGTCGCTGAGCATCCGCACGGCCGCCCGTGCGGAGTACGGGACGTCGCTGCGCAGCGCCTGCCCGGCCTCGGTCAGCGCGAAACGGCCCGACTCGTCCTCCGCCACCACGCCCCGGGTGGCGAGCAGCCGCAGCACCCGGTACAGGCCGCGGGCGTCCGTACCGGTGGCAGCGGCCAGCTCGGCGGGGGTGCCGGGGCCCTTCGCGAGGTGGTCGGCCACACCCACCTCGGCGGCGGCGCGCAGCGCGGCGGGGTGGAGGAAGCCGAGGATCTCGTCCACCAGGAAGGCGTTGGACCGGCGGAGGCGCTCGTCGGGATCGCCTCCGCCGCTCCCGGCCGCCGTCCCCGCCGGCCCGTCCGGGAACGTGCCGTCGCTCTGGTTCATACCGTCCTCCTCTGCTCCGGATTCCCCCGCCCGGGAACGCTTCCCGCGCCGGCCCGCGCCGAAGCCCGCTCCGTCCGGGCCCCGCCCGGCGTCGAGGGCCGTCCGGGGCCCGCCAGGGAAGGCGGTCGCCGACGCGGTGGTGACAAGCCCGGCGGGGACGGCCAGGATTCCTAGAGCTCGTCTTCAAACCCCCGCAGACGGGGGTTTGAAGACGGGCCCTGGCCGCACAGGCACGGAGGGGGTAGCGATGTTCACGACCCGGCCGACGTTGCAGGGGACCTTCGGGATGGTGTCGTCGACGCACTGGCTGGCCTCGGCGGCCGGGATGGCGGTGCTGGAGGACGGCGGGAACGCCTTCGACGCCGCGGTGGCGGCCGGCTTCACCCTGCAGGTGGTGGAGCCGCACCTGAACGGCCCCGCGGGGGAGGTGCCGATCATCCTGGCGCCGGCGGACGGGCCGGTGCGGGTGCTCTGCGGGCAGGGGCCGGCACCGGCGGGGGCGGGCATCGGGCACTACCGCGCGCTCGGCCTCTCGCTCGTCCCCGGGACGGGACCGCTGGCGGCCGCCGTGCCCGGGGCCTTCGACGCCTGGCTCCTGCTGCTGCGCGACCACGGCACCCGGCGGCTCGCCGAGGTGCTGCGCTTCGCGATCGGCTACGCCGAGTACGGGCACCCGGCGGTCGAGCGGATCGGGACGACCGTCGAGACGGTGCGGGAGCTGTTCGAGAAGGAGTGGACGACCTCGGCGGAGCTCTACCTTCCCGGCGGGCGGGCGCCGCAGCCCGGCGCGCTGCTGACCAATCCGGCGCTCGCCGCGACCTGGCGGCGGCTGATCCGTGAGGCGGAGGCCGCCGGGAGCGGACGAGAGGCCCAGATCGACGCCGCCCGGCGGATCTGGCGGGAGGGCTTCATCGCCGAGGCGCTCGCCGGCTTCGCCGCCCGGCCCGCGATGGACACCTCCGGCGAGCGCCACCCGGGCACCCTGACCGGGGACGACCTGGCGGAGTTCAGTGCGCACTACGAGGAGCCGGTGACGCACACCTGGAACGGCTGGACGGTCGCCAAACCGGGCCCGTGGAGCCAGGGTCCGGCGTTCCTCCAGCAACTCGCCCTGTTGCCGGCCGACTTGGCGGAGCTCGACGAAGCCGAGTACGTGCACACCCTGGTCGAGGGCACCAAGCTCGCGATGGCCGACCGCGAGGCCTGGTACGGCGACGCGGCCGAGGTGCCGATCGGGGCGCTGCTCTCGCCCGGGTACAACGACGCCCGGCGCGCCCTGATCGCCGATCGGGCGTCCCACGACCTCCGGCCGGGCAGCCCGGACGGGCGGGCGCCCCGCCTCGCGGAGTACGCCGGCGCCCAGGACCCGTCCGGGCGGGACGCCCCCGGGGCGGGCGAGCCGACCGTCGGCACGGACGGCACCACCCGCGGCGACACCTGCCACCTGGACGTGGTCGACCGCTGGGGCAACCTGGTCTCCGCCACCCCGAGCGGCGGCTGGCTCCAGTCCAACCCGGTCGTCCCGGGCCTCGGCTTCCCGCTCGGCACCCGGCTCCAGATGGCCTCGCTCACCCCCGGACTGCCGAACTCCCTCACCCCGGGCCGCCGTCCGCGCACCACCCTCTCGCCCTCGCTCGCCCTGCGCGAGGGCCGACCCGTGCTGGCCTTCGGCACCCCGGGCGGTGACCAGCAGGACCAGTGGAGCCTGCACTTCCTGCTCGCCGCCGCGCTGCGCCCACCGGTGCGCGGCGGGCTCGACCTCCAGGGCGCGATCGACGCCCCGAACTGGCACACCGAGGGCTTCCCCAGCTCCTTCCACCCGCGCCGCAGCCGGCCCGGCAGCCTCTTCGTGGAGTCCCGGTTCGGCCCGGACACCGTCGAGCGGCTGCGCCGGCGCGGGCACCAGGTCACGGTCGGACCGCCGTGGTCGGAGGGGCGGCTGTGCGCCGTCGCCCGTGACCCCGAGACCGGGGTGCTCTCGGCGGGCGCCAATCCGCGCGGCATGCAGGGCTACGCTGTCGGCCGGTGAGCGGTGAGCGGTGAGCGGTGAGCGCTGGGCAGGCTGCGGCCGGGTGATCGGGTGCGGCGGCCGTTCAGCCCTGCCCGGGCGCCGAGGGCGACCAGCCGAGGGCGGGCCCGAGCCGGGTGGCGAGGTCGGTGAGGATCTGCACGTAGTCCTGGTGGTCGAAGCTGAAGGGCAGCGCGAAGGCGACTTCGTCGACCTCCTGGTAGCCGGCGTGGGCGTGCAGTCGTTCGGCGAGTTCCGCGGAGCTGCCGACCAGGTCGGGGGCGAACAGCAGCCGGGCCGGTCCCTGCGGGGCGAGGGTGCGCGGGGTGCGGGCGAGGGCGTACGCCTGGTACTTGGCGCGCTGCTCCGGGGTGGCGCCGTCGGTGGGGATGACCACCAGGCCTTGGGAGACCCGGGCGCGCTCGCCGTCGGGGTGGTGGGCGCGGAAGGCGCGGATCTGCGAGGCCTGGATGCCGGCGAAGTCCGGTGCGGCGGTGTCGGGTTCAGCGGCGGCGGGTTCAGTGTCGTCGGGTTCGGGCTTGACCACGCTGCTGGTCAGCAGGTTGAGCCCGTGCTCGCCCGCCCAGCGGGCCGAGCGCAGGCTGGCGGCCCCGTACCAGAGCCGGTCGGCCAGGCCGGGGGAGTGCGGCTGGACGCGGCGCGAGTACACCTCGATGCCCTCGGTGCCCGCGAAGTCGGAGGCGTCCTCGCCGCGCACCAGGGCGAGGAAGCGTTCGGCGCGGGCGGGGCTGAAGTCCTCCTGCTCGCCGGTGTCGGGGTAGAGGGCGCCGCGCACGTGCTCGTAGTGGACGGGCGGGCCGACGCTGAAGCCGGGGTTGAGCCGGCCGCCGGAGAGCACGTCGACGGTGGCGAGGTCCTCGGCGAGCCGCAGCGGGTTCTCCCAGCCGAGCGGGGTGACGGCGGTGCCGAGCTGGATGCGGCGGGTGCGCTGGGTGGCGGCGGCGAGGACGGCGACGGGGGAGGAGATCCCGTACTGGAGGTGGCGGTGGCGCAGCCAGGCGCTGTCGAAGCCGAGCTGCTCACCGAGGGTGATCAGTTCGAGGGTGGATTCATGGCCCCGGTGCGGGTCGGCCTCGTCGAAGAGCCCGATGGTGAGGAAGCCGAGTTTCCGCAGCGGGCGTGGGGAGGTCGGCATGGTGGCGGCTCCGCGTGGGCTCTTGCGGCCCCGGTGGGGGCCGGACGGGTGGTGCCCGTCGACCGTACGCAGGCCGTCCGCGGCGCCACAAGATCGGCGCACGATCCGGACAACGGTTCGCAACCCGGCGCAACACGGCGCAACGGGCGGAGCCGCGGCGCCGGTTCGCACCCCGCTCCGGCGGCCCCCGTCCCAGGAGGGCGGGCGCCCGCCGGAGCCGGGGGCGGGACCGAGGGGGATCAGCAGCTGCGCAGCTCCGGGCTCTGGTTGCGGATCTGGTTGTGCAGCGAGGTGAACTCCCGGTACGCCTCGCTGGACTCCGCGCCGGGGCGGAAGGCGCCGACCCGGTGGCAGTTGACGAAGGCCAGCTTCACGCCGAAGTGCTCCTCCAGGCTGCCGCGGATGGCGTTGCTGGCCAGCGCGCGCAGCAGCTGGGCGCGCTGCTCGTCGCTGGGCGTGGTGTTGTCGGTGGTGAACTCGTCCTCGGTGGCAGCGAGTTCGGTGCTGAGACCGGCGACGACCTGGTAGGCGTAGGGGAGCGAGGCGCGGACGGTGTCGAGGAAGTCGGCCTGCTCCACGTGGCCGGCGCGGGCCTGGTCGAGCAGGGCGGGGGAGACGTCGAGCGACATGGGGGTCCTCTTTCGCGGGCGCGCGCTGGGCGCGGACGGGGAATGGTTAACGAAGATGAAAACCATGTGCGTAAAAGGACTGTCCTGGACGCCCCGACACCCTGTCAAGTACCGCCCCCCGAAGGGCTGACGCTCGCCGCCTCGGGCACCCGCCGCACCTTGATGACGAACACCGCGATCAGCACCGCCAGCGACGCGAACACCAGCCCCAGCTGGAAGGCCGTCGCGATGCCGTGCACCAGCACCTCCGAGGAGTACGGCGCCGGCAGCTTCCCGCTCGCCTTGAACTGGAGGGCCTGCCCCGGCGTCGCCTGCCGCAGGAACGCCCCGACCTGCTGCTTGGCCTCGTTGCGGCTGGCGGTGCCGTACACCGTGACCAGGATCGACAGGCCGAGCGAACCGCCCACCTGCTGCGTGGTGTTGAGCATGCCGGTGGCCGCGCCGGTCTCGTGCGGCGCCACGTGCGAGACGGCGGTGAGCATCACCGGCACGAAGATCGAGCCCATCCCGAAGCCGAACAGCAGCGTCGGCCCGAGGATGCCGCCCGCGTAGGTGCTGTGGATGTCGATCCTGGTCGCCCAGAACACCCCGGCGAGCACCAGCGCCGAGCCGGTCACCAGGAACGGCTTGGGTCCCCACCGCAGCTGGTTGCGGGCCGCGAACTGGGCGGCCGCCACGATCGCCACGCTGATCGGCAGGAACGCGAAACCGGCCCGCAGCGGGCTGTAGTTGAGGATCTCCTGCACGAACAGGGTGATGAAGAAGAAGATGCTGAACATCGTCGCGGCCACGCACAGCATCAGCCCGTACGCGCCGGAGCGGTTGCGGTCGCGGAACAGGTGCAGCGGGGTGATCGGCTGCGCCACCCGCCGCTCGTTCAGCAGGAAGGCCGCCAGCAGCAGTACGGCCAGGCCGAAGGCGGTCAGCGTGACGGCGTCCGTCCAGCCGTGGTCGGAGGCCCGGATGAACCCGTACACCAGCGAGACCATGCCCGCGGTGGCGGTGAACGCGCCGGGCAGGTCGAAGCGCCCGGGGTGCCGTTCGGACTCGTTGATGTAGAGCGGCGCCAGCAGTGCGATCGCGATGCCGATCGGCACATTGACGAACAGCACCCAGCGCCAGGAGAGCCAGGAGGTCAGCATGCCGCCGAGCAGCAGACCCACCGCACCGCCCGCACCGGCCACGGCGGAGTAGACGCCGAAGGCCCGGTTGCGTTCCGGGCCCTCCTTGAAGTTGGTGGCGATCAGCGCCAGCGCCGTCGGCGAGGCGATCGCCCCGCCCACGCCCTGCAACGCCCGGGCCGCCAGCAGCCAGGGGGCGTTCTGGGCGACCCCGCCGAGCAGCGAGGCCAGGCTGAACACCAGCACGCCGACGATGAACACCCGCCGGCGCCCGAGGATGTCACCGGCCCGCCCACCGAGCAGCAGCAGCCCGCCGAAGGTCAGCGTGTAGGCGTTGATCACCCAGGACAGGTCGGTGGTGGAGAAGCTCAGGGCCCGCTGGATGTGCGGCAGGGCGATGTTCACGATCGTGATGTCCAGAACGACCATGAGCTGGGTGGCCGCGATGACGGTGAGGGCTATCCCTGGGTGCTGGCCGCGTCGCGCGGACGCGGGCGGTGCGAGCGGCAGGGTGCGCGGGGTTGCCATGGCAGGGTCCCCCAATGGCGTGGGGTCGAACGACGGTGGGTGAACGGAGTCCGTTCGCTACCACCGACCGTAGCCCCGGGGAGATAGGGAACACAACCGTTCATTACCGACAACCGTCTGTTTTCGGACGATGGCGGGCGGTGGCGCCGGTGCAGGCGCCTGGTCGAACCCTGCGGCCGTTGGCCCCGCACGGGCGGTGCGGTCGGAGTGCCGGTGCGGGTCTGACGGAGAAACCCACTACCCGGCACCGGGCCCTTCGGGCAGGATGCGCACATGGACAACGCGGTGGGGCTGGCGGGGCGCTTGGTGACCGCGGCGCGAGTGGCGCAGGCATCGGAGGCGGACGACGACAGCCACACCTACTGGAATCTGGTCAGGGAGGCGGTGAAGGGGGAGGGCGAGGAGACCGCATTGCGCGGCGGACTGGGGCTGCTGGGGTCGGCCGATCCCCTGGAGCGGACGGTGGGCTGCGATCTGATGGGATACGCGGCCGACGGGGCGCATGAGTCTTTGCGTGGCGAGGCGGCAACCGCCCTGATGGCGCTGGCGGAAGCGGAGACGGAGACGTGCGTGCTGAGCTCCCTCGTCTGCGCCCTGGGCCGAGCGCAGGACCCGCGCGCCGTTCCCCTGCTGGCAAGGCTTTCCGGACACGAGGACACCGACCTGCGGCGGCATGTCGCCTCGACGTTCAGTTCCACCAACAGCGGACTGCCCGACGGACCCGACATCCGGGCGCTGATCCGGCTCACCCAGGACCAGGACCCCGAGGTCCGCGAGTGGGCGGCCTTCACGCTGGGATTCCAACTGGAGCAGGACACGGCCGCCATCAGGGACGCGCTGTGGAAGTGCACCACCGATGAGTGCGGCCAGGTCCGGGAGGAGGGCGCGCGAGGGCTGGCCGTACGGCACGACCTGCGGGCCGTCCCACTGATCGCGCAACTGCTGTACTCCGACGGCTGGTCCCACAGCTTCACCCTGCACGCAGCGGCAGTCCTGGGCGTCCCCGAACTCCTGCCGGCTCTGGCCGGCTGCGAGCCCGACCCACCCGCAACCGACCAGGCCATCGAGGCGTGCGACCCGGTACGACGAGCCCGGATCGAGGACGACGCCTGGACGGTCGTCGTGGAGTTGGAGCGGCTGCGCCCCGACATCGGCGCCGCACTCAGCTCACCGCGCTACCAGCCCGTGCACGGGATGACAGTGACCCACCGAGGGATGGTCGACGCGGCCTACGACGTGGCCCCGCTGCTCACCCGCGCCGGAGGGGACCCGGTACGGGCGGCCGAGCTGGTAGTGGCCGACCTCGCTGGCCCTTCGAGGACCGGGGCGGCGCCGGCCAACCCTTGACATCACTCCGTCAACACCGGTGGTGAGCCGATTGTCGATGAGGCCCTCACCTCCGGCAAGATGGGCGCCATGACCGAGATCCACACCCCCCGCCTCCTCCTCCGTCGCTGGCGTGACGACGACCTCGCGCCGATGGCGGACATCAACGCCGACCCGGAGGTCATGCGCTGGATCGACGACGGCTCGGTGCGCGACCTCGACGAGACGGCTGAGGCCATCGAGAGGTGGGAGGAGGAGTGGGACGACGAGGGCTTCGGCCTCTTCGCCGTCGAGATGCTGGCCTCGGGTGAGCTGGCCGGCTTCACGGGTCTGTTCGTGCCTGAGTTCCTGCCGGAGGTACTGCCGGACGTGGCGATCAGCTGGCGGCTCGGCCGACAGTTCTGGGGCCAGGGATACGCGTCCGAAGCCGCCCAGGCCACCCTGGAGTTCGCACTCCAGGATCGTGGCCTCGACCGCGTCATCAGCATCAACCGAGTGGGTGACGAGGCCTCTGAGAACGTCATTCGCAAGCTCGGCATGGTGCCGGAACGTGAGACGGAACACCCGGTGTACGGCTATCCGCTGCGCGTTCACGCCATCGATCTCACCGAGTACCAGGCGTGAGCCGACCGATCCACCGGATCACCACAAGATCGCGGACCGCCGTCCGTACGTCCCCGGCCGCATCGATCGCCACCGGGTGAGGTGCCTCGGCTGAGGCGTGCGTGTGCCTCAGAACCGGCTGCGGCGCAGGGCGTCGGTGAGCATGAGGGCCGGGACCACCTGGTGCACCTGGCCGGTGTTGGCGTAGGGGACGGTGCTGCCCAGCTTGAGGGCCAGGGAGTTCCACGCCGCGAGGGGGAGCGAGGTGAGGGAGTTGCGGTCGTCCGGGGTGGCGGCGTCGAAGGGGGCGGGGCCGGGGGCGGCGACGCCGAGCCGACCGAGCAGCGGGGCGAGTTGGGCGGGGTCGTTCTGGGTGTAGAGGCGGGCGACCTTGGTGTCGGAGCTGCCGCGGGCGGCCCAGGCGGCGACCTGGGTCAGTGGCGGGAGGGTTTCGGACACCAGGTCGGCGTGCGGATCGAACAGGTAGACCTCCTGGAGGGTGTCCAGGTACAGGGAGTGGGCCTGGTTGGTGGCGTTGCCGAGGAAGCAGGTCAGGGCTGCGTGGCCGCTGCTGAAGGAGGCCATGCCGAGTCGGCCGATCGGTCCGGACTGGAAGTTGCCCTTGCGCCGGAACATGAAGGCCTGGATCTCCGGCAGGTACTCCTGGAGGAAGGCGGCGTCGGCGAAGGACCCGATCTCGTCGCAGGGGCGGCCGGCGACCCGCATCAGGGGCAGGACCAGCACGACGTTCCGTCCGGAGGCCGTCAGCTGGAGTCCGAGGCCCTTGGCGAAGGGGTTGGTGAGGAAGGGGTCGTCGATGTACTGGAGGTACTTGAGCAGGCCGTGGAACTGGTAGTCCCAGCCGAAGGGGTAGGTGTTGCCCGTGACCGGGTCGTGGCGGTCGCGGGGGTCGTCGTAGAACTCCGGGGAGTTCTGGGCCATGCCGGCGTGGAAGTAGACCAGGAACGGGGCGGGCGGCGCGCCCGGGTCGCGGGAGACGCCGTCCGGCCAGTGGACGGCGACGAGCTGCGGCGCGGAGATCCCGGGGAGCTGCAGGACGACGGTCTCGGCGAAGGGCGACACGGTCTGGGTCTGGACCTGGATGTTGCCGCTGTCGATCGCCGGTGAGGCGATGACGGTGGCGTCGATGGCCGAGGGAACGCCGTAGACCAGCGGTGGCAGCGAGACGCCCGGGGCGCGGAAGCTCATGTCGCCGGGCGGCTGGGCGGGCGGACTGCCCGGGTAGTCGGAGCCGGTCTGGGCCAGGCTGACCCGCGCCTGCTCGGTGGCGTCGCGGAGCGGCGCGAAGAAGGCGGTCATGGCGATGGTCTGGCCGATGGCCGAGGAGGTGACGGTCGGGTCGGGCCAGTTGCTGTTCACCGGGGGGAAGGTGGCCTGGACGGTGCCGGTGGAGTCGATGTCGAGGTGGGCGGTGAGCGTGCCGTACTTGGCCTGGTCGACGGCGTCCGCCTCGATGTCGATCGCCGTGTCGGTGTCCGGGATGGTGAAGATCGACTGGTCCAGGACGACGCTGTCCGGTCCGACCGGGGCGCCGCCGTCGACGGCGATGGTGAAGTTGCACAGGGTGCTGGTCTGGTCTTGGATCTGGCCGGTGAGGACGAGCTGGGCCATCGGAGTCTCCTTCTCCTCAGCGCCCGGCGAGGGCCAGGGCGGCGGCACGGGCGATGGGTTGGCCGGTGTGGGCCTCGTAGTAGGTGAAGGCCGGGCAGGGGTTGACCTCGAAGCAGTAGACCTCGCCGTCGTCGGCCAGCATCAGGTCGATGCCGGCGAGTTCGAGCCCCAGTCGTGCTGCCAGGCGCAGGCAGCGTTCGGCGAGCTCGTCGGGGGGCTGCCAGGCGGAGAGTTCGGCGTGGCCGCCGTCGCTGTGGGCGTAGCGGTAGTCGACCCGGTCGGTCTCGACCCGGGTGGCGAACACCTGGTCGGCGACCGTGTGCACCCGGACGTTGGTGCCGGTGACGTACCGCTGGAACTGCACCGGGCAGTAGCGGATGAGCGGCAGCCGGTCGAGGGCCTGCCGGTCGAGGATCCGGACGATCGAACGGACCCCGCTGATCGATTTGTAGACCAACTCGCCGTGCTGCTTCCTGAACTCCTGGACGTCGTCCGGGTCGTTGGTCACCAGCGTCTCCGGGACGAGGAATCCGGACCGCTGGATCAGCTGGGCCTGGTGGGGCTTGGACATGTTGGAGGCCATCGCGCTCTCCCGGTTCATCACGCAACCCGGGGTGAGCTCCGACCAGGTGCTCACGGCCGTGTGCCAGGACTCGCAGCCGCGCACCGTGGACTCGCCCGCCCCGAGGACCTCGGGGAGTCTGCGCCAGTCCATCAGCCGGAGGTAGACGCCGGTGACGTCGCCGCAGTCGACGGATCCGCCGTCGTACGGGATCCGCCCCCGGACGGCGGTGCCGGTGGCCTCCAGCTCCAACGGCAGCTCCTGGAAGCGCCGTTGGTGGAGCATGGCGAACGGCAGGCCGAGAGCGTCGAGCTCGGCGGTGATCCGGGCGACCGGCGGCTCGCTGGCGATGCCGCAGAGGACGATCACGGCGCACCCGGCGAGAGCGCGGTGAGGTGTTTGAGCAGGCGGTCGAGGAAGGGATCGCAGCCCGGGCGGAGGTCGGGCAGCGGGCTCGCGCCCGCGAAGACCGCCGGTTCCCCGTTCTCGCGGTGGAGGTCGACGCCGAGCAGGTCGAGTTCGGCGAGCCGGGCGAGCCGGAGGTACGGCTCCTCGTCCTCGGCCGCGGGCGCGCCGAAGACGTGCTCGCCGAGTACCAGGACGTCGCCGCGCCCGGCCGGGGGCCTGCGCGGCTCGACGTCGGGGCTGCTGGAGATCCGGGCCGGCGGGACCGGCAGCCCGGCCCTGATCGCGAGCGTGGTCCACTCCGCGGTCGAGCGCCAGGCTCCGCACAGCCCGTACCCGCCGGGCGGGTTGACGGAGACCGGGGCGAGGCAGGTGAGCAGGCTGCGCAGGAGCGCGCTCAGCTCCTGGGCGGCGTACGTGGCGTCGGCGTGCGTGGTGAACGGCAGGTATCCGAAGGGCGCGGAGGCCACCCGGTTGAGCACGCCGTCGACGTCACGGCTGTCCAGGACGCGCCCGTCGGGCAGGGTGAGTTCGAAGCGCGCGCCGAGGCGGTCGACGCGGTGCGCCGTCCTGGTGGAGCCGAGCAGGGTCTGCGGGGAGAGCAGTTCCAGCGGCGCCAGCCCGCGTTCGCGCAGCCCTTGGTGGGCCCACACGGCGGCCCGGTCCGCCGGGTCGCAGAGCACCAGCCACATGGGGCGCCTACCCTTCGGTCCGTCCCGGCTCGGGGGGTTCGTCCCGGAGGGCGCTGTCCGTGAGGTCGGGGCGCTGCGCCGGGGGGATGAAGTGCTCGGGCGGGGGGACGGCTTCGGCGGCCCGGCCGGGGTGCTCGGGGGGGTCCTCCTTGAACGCGTCCTTGTCCTCCTTGTCGTCCTTGTGGTCCTTGTCGTCCTTCTCCTCCTTGCTCTCCTTGGTGACGTCCTTGTGCTCCTTGGTCTCCTTGGGCTTCTCCGTGCGGGCCAGCGGCAGGGTGACCTCCTTCTCCACCGGATCGTTGCAGTCCAGGACGAAGCTGGCGGTCACCGTGCTGGTGACGGGCGGTACGGACGCGGCGGTGATCCCGATCTGGAGGTGGTCGCAGGCGTTGGGCTGGAGGGGGGTCACGAAGCTCTTCAACACGTAGCCCGCGCCCATGGGCTGGTCGGCGCTGCCGTTGATGGTCAGCGGTCCGGTGCCGATGTTGGAGATCGGGATCGAGATCTCCGGAAGGGCGGCGCCCACGATCACGGTGCTCTGGAGCGGGGTGGTGTCCATGACGATCCGCGGCTGCTGGGCCTTCTCCGGGCTCGACGCGGTGGACCAGACGAAGCCGAGCTCCACCGGGTCGGTGTTGGTGAACCGCACGGCCCAGGGGCGGTCGTTCGGCTTGGTGATGTCGATCTGCACCGTGAAGACGTCGAAACCGGCTCTGGTCCAGGAAGCGGTCCCGACCGCCGTCGACGTCTTGTCGACGATCGAGGCGGTGGCGGGCGCCTCCGGGATGCTGGTGAGCGGCCCGCTGCCCGCCTGGATCTCGATCCGCGGTGGCCGTGCACCCAGGGGTGCGCAGTCCGGCCCGACGGCCACCACCAGCAGGGCCCAGACCTTCGCGACCTGGTCCACCACGAAGGGGAGCACCCCGGTGGAGGCGAGGTGCGCCAGCCGGATCTGGCCGGTGTCGGGAAAGATGTCTGCCATGATCCCTCTTCTTGTCGCGGAGGTGAGGTGGCTCGCGGAGGTGCGGTGGCGACCGTCACCACGTTCCGAGCGGTACGACGTCGAGGAAGACCGGTCGCCCCGTGGCGCTGCCCGCGGACACGGGTTGGATCTCGAACTCCCGGACCACCAGGCGCTGGGCCCGCTGCCCGGTGTCCGGGACACTGATCGCGGCGGTCTGCCCGAGCACGGCGGAGGCCGTCAGCACGGTGGACCAGCCGGTGACGCCGTCGGGGGCCGGCACCCCCGGGTCCTGGACCTGGAGTTCGGTCCGGACGGCGGTCCCGGCCCCGCCCGGCCCGAGGCCCTCCAGGACGACGCCCGCCCGTCCGGCGCTCCGGGTGACCGTCAGCCGTCGCTGTGGGGCGAGTTGGACGGGCTCGGTGAGCACCACCGGTGAGACGGCGGGGAGACCGGTGAGGGTGTACGGCTGGTAGCGGGCCAGGGCGAGCCGGACGAACGGGAAGTAGGAGGCGGCGACGACCGGGGCCAGGTCCAGGTCGGCGAACCAGCAGTCGCCCTCGGCGTCGAACTCGACCGGGTACAGGGCGGCGTCCAGCTGGCGCTGCAGCTCGGGGAGGGTGGCCCGGGCCCGCTGCACCGCGTTGACCTGGGCGGCGGTGAGGACGGCGGGCGGTGCGCCGGTGTTCCGGATCGGGTCGCGGCCGGCGACCGCGACGTACCGCAGGGCGTCGGGGGGCACCGGACCGGGCGGGAAGGTGAGCACCGCCAGGGCCTCGCCGTAGCCCGAGACGTACCAGGGCCGCCCGAGGAGGACCCGCAGGCCGCCGCCCTGGCGCAGCCGGGTGAGCGACTGCTGCCCGTCGGTGGTCCGGGTCCAGCCGAACGACGGGATGCAGCCCAGCAGTTGGGGAGCGGGCGGGCGTACGGTGCTCGGCACGTCGAGGTCGGCGAGCTGCCCGGCGACGGTGCAGGCGCCGGGGTCGGAGGCGAGGACGCGGGCGAAGCAGTCCTCGAAGCGGGACACGGCCGTTACGGCGTAGCTCACGTGGTGGTGGCGGGTGTCGCCGAACTCCTGGCGGATCACCGGGAGCGCCTCCAGCTGCGCCAGGTGCTGGACTTCGTAGGAGCCGACGTGCGCCGTCCGCCGGATGGTGGTCGGTGCGGCGGGCGGGTTGTCGTCCTGGTCGGTCCACTCGGCGTGCAGGTCGATCCGCCCGGTGCTCGGGATGTCGATCGCCAGGCTCTCCGGGCCGAGGACGGTGTCGCGGTCGCCGGGCGCCCGGTGGGCCGTCAGCTGCCCGTGCGGGTCGGTGAGGGGGCGTTGCACCGCGTGCACCAGGGTGACCGTGCGCGTCGGCGTGATCAGGCGGTTCCGGCCGGCGACGATGTCCTGGAACTCCTGCTTGTGCGGCACACCCGGGTCGACGCCCTGCCAGAATGCGATGCCGAACAGGCCGACGTCGTCGTAGCCGGGGCAGGACGGGATGTCGAAGGTCACCTGCTGGGTCGGGCCGAGCGCGACCGTCACGTGGCGCGGGTCCGCTCGGCTGACCTTGCAGCCGCCCGCGGCCGCCTCCAGCCGGATGGACGCGGTCTGCAGCTCGGGCCAGGTGCCCTGCCAGATGGCGAGCACGTCCTGGCCGGCCGGGTCGATCGCGCCGGGTCGCCCGTTGGCGGGGTCGATCGGGCGGGGCCGGGCCTTCAGGGCGGCACACACGCCGCTGCGGTCGGCCAGCCAGGGGAGTGCCGCGTCGGCCTCGGGCACGATGACGTACGAGGACGGCGCGGTCGGTCCGGCGGGGACGGTCTGCGAGTTCGGTATGTCGGTGAGCTCGCCGTCGGCCAAGGTGGCGACGTCGAACAGCCCGGACACCACGGTGTCGGGCACCGCCGGGCCCAGCGCGGCGTCGAAGGCGCCGTCGTACTGCATCGCCAGGGCGAGCGAGCACTTCGGCGGCAGCAGGTGCCGCAAGTCGTACGGCCGGTAGCCGTGCAGGGCCGCGTAGTCGGCGGCCGAGGTGCCGCGATCGCTGCGGATCACCATCCGGTCCTGGCCGTCGCCGTCGTCCCACTGTCGGGTGGGTACCAGCTCCGGGGGCGGCAGCGGCTCGAAGCGGTAGTAGGTGACCGGCTCCGACCGGGCCTCGGTGGTGGTGACCTCCTCGGCGTGCAGCCCGCCGCCGGCCAGGTCGGCGATCCGGATCCGGAACCGGTACGTGCGGCCGAACCGCAGGCGCGGCAGCGAACCGGGGTCGCACTCCACCGCCGTGTCGAGGGCCGACGCCACCGGCAGCGGCCCGGAGTCCCCGGTGGCGGTGACCCGCTCCGGCCGCTGGGCCACCTGGCTCCAGCCGTCCCAGCGCGCCACGATCTCGTGCAGGTACAGCGCGTCGGCGTCGCCGAAGCCGGTGACGGCCGGGCCGGGCCGCAGGTAGCCCTCGTCGAGCAGGCCGCCGGTCAGCAGCGGCACGCCGCCGACGGTGTAGTGCACTCGTCGTCGGCACAGCGAGTGCCAGGTCCCGTGCTTGACGTCGAGAACGTCCATCCGGTAGCCGCCGAGCAGGGAGTCCGCCAGCAGGGCGGCGGCGGTCAGGCCGGCCGGGGTGGCGCGCTGCTGCGCCCGCTGGAGCTGCTTGCGGTGCTCGTCCTCGCGCGCCCGGTCCACCAGGGCGAAGCCCGTCGAATGGAGGGCGGGCAGCGCGCCGACCGGGGCCGGGGAGGTCCCCTCGGACGTGCCCGGGGTCGCGTCCGACCGGGCGGTGCTGACCAGCCGCAGGGCGGCACCGTCCACGTCGAAGGACAACAGCTCGAACCGGGGGTTGGCGGAGGGCGCGAGGCCGGCGCCGGCCAGTGGCAGGAGGCCGCCGCTGAAAGCGGTGGAGGTTGGACCGTCGACGGAGGCGGGGACGAAGCGGGTGCCGCTGAGCGTGTAGGCGGTGGCGGGGGAGAGGTCGGTCTGGTGGGCTCCGGTCCAGCCCGTCGTCGGGTCCGGGTCGGGGGAGGGCCACAGCGGCGTCACCCTCAGCTCCGCCGGGTGGGACTGGTCCACCGGGGTGAGCCCGGCGACGGGGACGGCGAGATCCACCAGCAGCCCGAGCGCGCGCAGCACCACGGGGTGGTCGGCCAGGTACGCGACGCTCTGGTGGAACTCGGGCGCGGGAGGGGCCGCCGTCCGCTCGGCCGGCGGGGAGGTGGTCTGCGCTCCGCGCCGGTAGAAGGCGTACGCCCGGGCGAGGGCCGGGGTGGCGTCGGGCGGGGCGGCGTCGGGCGGAGCTCCGGCGGGCGCCAGCAGGCCGGGGCGCCACTGCTCGCCGATCGCCCGCAACGCGGCCCGCAGGGCCGGGTCGGTCTCCGGCGAGGCGCCGCGGTGCGCGGCGTGGGCCTGGGCGGTGGCGGTGTAGACGCCCTTGACGTCGGTGCCGGCCTGGCCGGCTGGGAAGGCGTTGGTGGCGCGTCCGGCGTAGCTGGTGGGCCGGTACGGCTCCACCCGCATGGTCGCGCTGAACAGTGCCTGCCAGACGGCGAGTTGGCGGTCCGGTGGGAACTGCACGGTGCTCCCGTCGAGGGTGGTGTACGGGACCCGCACGGACGGCAGCGGCTGCCCGGCGCGGCGGACGTCGAAGCCGACCCCGGCGAGTCGCTTCGGCCAGTCCTGCATCCCGAAGTCCGTGACGGTGAGCGGGGTGGCGTCCGGGCCCAGCAGGCGCGGGGTCAGCAGCACCGACAGCAGCGCCATCGGCGCGGACTGGCCGGGCACGGCCGCCACCCGGCCCGCGGGGAGCACCGTCCAGACGAACTGCCGTTGCAGGCCGGCCGGGCTCAGCAGGGCGTTCGGGTTCGTCGGGTCGTACGGGCTCTTCGGGCCGGCCGATGGCATGACTCACTCCCCTGCGAACGCCCGGCAGTAGGTCTGCCACGGGAAGGACTGCCCCTGCGGCCCGAGCGCGGCCCGGACCGACGGGTCCGCGGCGGTGGCGGCGCCGGGTAGGGCGCCGCGTAGTCCCGCGGAGGACGGGCAGTTGCCGAAGCACTTGTGGCACTCCAGCGTGAAGGACTTGGAGAAGAAGGTCAGGTCCACGGTGATCACGAGCCGCGCCGAGCCGCTCAGCGAGCCGGCGCCGGTGTCCCAGGTCAGGGCGAGGGTCAGCTCGATCGAGACGCTGATCAGACCCAGCAGGGAGACGCTGCCGCCGATCCGCAGGTATCCGGTGACCTCGGTGTGCTTCCCGTCCTTGACGAAGACGACGCCGCCGAAGACGTGCACCTCCGCGGAGACGATGACGAAGTCCATGACGACGGCGGCGCCGAACTCGATCCCGCCGGTGAATCGCTGCAGGCCGCTGTCGGTGCCGCCGGCGCTCACGCCCAGTTCCAGGTACCCGCCGCCGCCGAAGCCCGACACCGTGACCAGGAACGGCCGTTCCCGGGTGCCGAACGCGAAGTCCATGAGGATCGGCTGGTCGGTCAGCGACAGCGTGACGCCGGCCTGCACGGTGAGGTTCTGCACGCTGAACACCAGCAGGCCGATGCTGGGGACGGCGACGGTGTAGGAGGCCGTGATGCTGGTGGCCGAGGGGTCGATGTGCGGGCCGTTGTCCCCGAACCGCAGGTACTGCTGCAGGGTGGCGAGGAAGCCGAGGTCCCCGCCGAGCGTGACGTCCGTGAGGTGGACCGAAAGGTCGAGCCGCTTGCCGGGGTCGGCGGTGAACTTCACGGACGTGAAGGTGAGGTCGACGTACGCGGGGGCGCTCCGGTCGGGGACGATCAGGTGGAAGTCGCTGATCGTCCCGGTGGCGTGCGTCTCGGGCTTCCCGTCGACCAGTCGGGCCCGGACATCGAGGTCCAGCGCACAGTCGGGGCCGGGCTGGAAGGGCGGGTAGGGCTTGTGCAGGTCCTGGTGCCAGGTGAGTTCCGCCGACGGGTTGGGAATGCCCTGCCCGGCGAGGTCCGCCGACCGGTCGGTCGTCGCCTGCTGCCAGAGCAGCTTCGGGGGCTCGGTGACGGCCTGGATGAGCTCGCTCAGCGGGACCACGCCGAACAGGCTGGCGTCCGGTGCGAACAGCTTGGTGGGATCGGTCTGGAACGCGTCGCTGACGGCCGGCCCGAGCTTGCGCGACACCTGTGACACCAGCATGTTGGGCGCGGCCAGCCCGCCGACCCGGGCGCCGGCGGCCCCGAAGTCGAGCGGGTGCGGCGGTACCAGGTCGAGCAGGGCGTCGGGGATCGGGCTGCCCCAGGGGGTGTCGAGGAGCTTCCTGGTGAGCGTCGCCGGGAGCGCCGGGAGCGGGCCGAGCAGTTGGCGGACCGCCGGCAGGCCCACGGCCAGCTGGGTGACCTGCGGGTAGAAGCCGACGCCGCTGGGGGAGTGCCCGGCGCCGAGCCCGCCGAAGGTCATCGACTGCACCTCCTGCACCGTGTCCTCGATCGCCTGGGTCGCCGAGGCCATGGCGAGCGGGATGCGGGCCGCGATGTCGGACAGCGGGCGGCCGGGCCCGTCGAAGGCCCCGGCGAAGACCCCTGCGAAGGCTCCGGCGACCGGGCCGTGCCCGTAGATCCCGTCGAGCAGCGCGCCGTAGGCGGCGCCGGTGGCGGCGTCCTCGACGAACAGCAGCGGCAGGTGCAGTTCCACGTCCTGCCGGCCGGCCCTGGCCTGGAGGGTGAACACCACCGGGACCCGGGCCCGGGCGGGCCAGAAGCACCTCGGCGGGGTCGACGAGGAGTCCACGGGGAGCCAGTGGGCGTCGTCCAGGTCCTCGGTCTGCCCGGGGTCGATGGCGATCCGCTGGAACGGGAACGCGCGTTCGTGCGGGCCGCCCTCGCCGATGCCGTAGTCGTCGCGGACGGGTTCGGTGACGATCAGGAACGCCTTGCGGTGCAGGGCGGCCACCGCCGGGTCCGTGCCGTCGAACCGGCGGTCGGAGACCTCGATGTAGGCGGCCCGGTGGCCGAACGGGAACAGGGCGCCGGGGACGGAGACCTTGACGTGGAAGTCCCGGCCGAGCGCGGCGTCGTGGGCCCACTCCAGGTGCGGCCAGTGGGTGGCGGCGGAGAACCGGGCGCCGAAGGCGCTGAGGACCAGCCGGTCCACGGTGAGCGGGATGCCCGGATTCCGGGCGGCGGCCGTGACGATCTGCTCGTACCATTTGTCCAGCGGGGTGCCGTGGTCGGTGCCGTCGGCCAGGGACCGGAGGGGGTGCGCCGTCAGGTGCCCGTCGGGGCCGGCGATCCGGCTGTGCCACAGTTCGGTGCCGCCGGCCGTGCCGGTGGAGGGCAGGGTGCGGTGGGTGCACCGGGCGTCCGGTTGCAGCGTGAGCAGCAGGTTCCAGGGGATTTCGAGTCGGGCCAGCAGGTCGGCGGTGGTGGCGGTCCCGATGAGCAGTGGCAGGCGGTTCATCGCGTCGAGCAGGCCGGCCACGGTGAGGGTGACCGGGTCCGGGCCGACGGCGAAGCACAGGGTCGACGGTCCGGCGAGGAAGCCCTGGGGCGGCTGCCCGGACTCCACCACGGTCTCGGCCAGGTGCTGCGGGGGGACGTCCACCAGCAGGTGGCCGCCGCCGGGGTCGGCGACCAGTTGCACCGTGCCGTCGGGCCGGGTCTGCTGGTGCAGGCCCTGGCTCCGGACGGTCAGGGTGACCAGGTCCTCCGGACGCAGCACGGGGTAGCTGTCCGTGGACGCCTCCGGCAGGTCGAGGAGCTGCCAGTCCTGCCAGCCGTGGTCGTGGCGGCGGTGCATCAGCGCGGCACCGGCCCAGACGGCGAAGAGGTCGGTGCGGCCGCCGCCGGAGGCGAGGGCGGCCAGCCGGGGGCCGGTCGGGCCGGGGGCGGTGAGGTCGCCGCCGAGCTGCTCCCAGCCGAGCCAGGGGGCCAGCGCGGAGTGGTGGAGGCCGTGGTCGCCGCCGAGGAAGACGTCACGATCCGTCGCGGCGAGGCAGGTGAGGGAGTGTTCGTCGCCGTCGGGGAGCGGGCCGAGTGCCTCCCAGACGGGTGGCTGCCGCGTCCCGGGCGTGTCGCTCTCCAGCTGGGCGCGGAGCAGGCGGTGCCTGCGGGGGTCGGCGAGGAGGAGGTCGACCCGTCCGGGTGCGGTGGCCGTGGCGGTGAGATGCCCGGGCGGCCGCTCGCCCGTATGGAGCACAATTGGCCCCTTGGTTGGGTGGGCGTGCAGGAACTCCCAACCGTCGGCGCCGGTGTCCAGCACGAGGTGGACCTCGCCGGTCCGGCTCGTCACGACCGTGAAGCCGGCCGCCGTGAAGCCGGTCGCCGCCCTGCCCCGGGTGAGGGTGCCCAGCGAACTCCAGCGCGGCCGCTCCTCGGCGCCCGGGCGCAGGCGCCACAGCTCGCCGGCGGCGCTGAGGGCGAAGAGCTCGATCGGGCGGCCCTCGACCGCCGTCGCGCTCAGCCAGTTGAACCCGGGGGCGCCGCGCGTGGGCCAGGGGCGGTCCAGCGGGTGCCATGCGTGCCAGCGGCCGTCGAAGGTCCGCTGCCGTACGGAGCCGTCGTCCGCGCCGACGAAGAGGTGGAGTCTGCCGTGCCCTGGCGAACAGGCGGCCAGGGCCCGTGCCGGATGGGTGTGCATCGGGCGCCCCCAGCGGGTGGACGCGGTGGAGGGGTACGGTGTGCCGCTCGGCGGGCCAGGATTCCGGCCCGCCAACTCGCGGTGGTTCCAGGCTATTCCCGGTTCGGGCACGTCTCAATTCCTGGCCCCGGCCCGCTCCCCGGACGGCAATGGCGTCACTGTGCGTAGGTGCCGTCGGGCCTCGCTGTCGGTCACCCGCCGTCACCGCCGCCCCGCGCCCACGGGCCGTTGATCACCCGGCGTGGGGGCGCGAGAGCATGTGTGATGGAGCGTCAATTCATCTGTCCCGCACCGCGTGACGACGCCCCTGCTCGACGTCGCCTCAGCCCGGCTCCGTCGGGGCTCTTGGAGCCTTCCCGGTGTGCCGGCCTGGTCAGCGGGCATGCTCGGGGCCGATCGAAGACCGTGCAGTTGCCGGGGCGTCAGTTGTCGCTCCGTCCCCGCTCTGGCTCGCAAGTCCCCTCTGACCGCGCGGATCGCGCCGATCGCGCGGGCGAGCAACCCGGCGGCACGACGGCGATGTGGGTCAGAGGCCGGCTGGACGGACTGTGGCGGTCGGGGCGTCGCGTACCGTCCCGAAGCGGTTCGGTGTCGCCGGCCACGTCCCGCACGGTGGTGAAGCCGCGCATCAGCAGTTCGCGGCCGCGGCCAGGGCCCGGACCGCCGTCCGTGACCGCCCCCGTGCGGCGTCCCACCCGGCAGTCGCGACGCCGAAACCCCCGACCTCCTCGCCGACGGGAGCTCGCCCCGGGCCGCGCGGCCGACTTGGAGGACGAACGCGGACGCCACCGCGGCTGCGGCCACGGCGACGCTGACGGTCCGGCGGCGGATGGTGCTCGTTCTCGCCATGTACGGAGCTGGAGCTCCCTTCGACTCGCTTGTGATCCGGGTCGATGACCAGCCGGATCCGGTCGGCCTCGCCGAACTTGCTGTTGCGGCGCAGGGACGCCTTGCCCTTCATGTCGGGGATGTCGAGGGCGAGGTCGAAGTTGTACCAGGCGGCCTTGTGGTTGGCCACGTGCACGGCCCACTCGACCTCCACCCCGGCCTCGGAGGGCTTCAACTCGCGCACCACCCCGCCGGAGCTGTCGTAGCCGTAGATCCGGAACCGGGCGGCCTGGCGTTTGATCGCGCCGGTGTCGTCCTTGTGGAAGCCGACCGGGGCCGGTTCGGGCGCGGGCGTCTCGGGGCCGTAGAACCAGCCGTCCGCACGGGTGCTGTTGCCGACGCGGGCCACCCCGATCGCGGGGTGGATCTTCGCATAGGCGATCTCGTCGGTCATCGGGTTCGCTCGTCCTTTCCTGGAACGGGTGGAGAAGCCGTGCGGCTGAGAACAATTGACGATGCGTCAGATTGGGGTGCGCGCAGCATGGCGAGCTCGGGCTTCGGTTCGGGCTCGGGCTCCGGCGCGATGGCGTGGCACGGCGCGCGGCGGCGTGTGGGCAGCACGATCGGGCGCGGAGTGCCGCCGACGATGACAGATCGCATACGACCTTTTCGGGTGGCTCGCAGGTCCGACTCAAGGTGTAGCCCGAATGGGCGGGAGTCGACTGTCCGCCCCGGCCCGGTGTCCCGGTGCGTCCGGCCGGCTGCCACCGGTCGGCCGGCGCTGTGGAGGCCGGCCCCGAAGCCGTTCCGAACATGTTCGTTACGATCGGGCCATGGATGTGAGACGAGGACCGGTCAGCCGCCGCGAGCGCCCCGCGAAGCCCGCGCTGACCCGGCAGGGCATCGTGGAGACGGCCGTGCGGATCATGCGCGCGGAGGGGCTGGAGAAGGTGACCATGCGTCGCCTCGCCCAGGAGCTGGACACCGGACCGGCCTCGCTGTACGTCTACGTGGCCAACACCGCGGAGCTGCACGCGGCCGTCCTGGACGCGTTGCTGGGCGAGGTGGACCTGGCCGCTGGGGAGGTGGGGGAGGGCTGGCGCGAGCAGCTCTTCGCGGTGCTCGCCTCGTACACCCGGGTCCTGTTCGAGCACCCGCAGCTCGCCCGCTCGGCGCTGGTCGCCCGCCCCAGTGGCGAGAACTACCTGCGCCTGGTGGAGCGGATCCTCGGCCTGCTGGCCCGCAGCGGTGCCGCCCGGGAGCAGGTGGCCTGGGGAGTCGACATTCTGCTGCAGCATGCCACGGCCACCGCGGCGGAGCACGGCACCCAGCAGCGCGATGCCGCCTCGCGCGAGGACTGGGCCGCCTTGACGCAGGCCGTACGGTCCGCGGGCGAGGCCACCCATCCGATGATCAACGCCCATATGCCGGCCCTGCTCGCCGGCGCCGCTGAGGAGCGGCTGGCCTGGGGCTTCGACGTCCTGGTCAACGGCATCATCCGGACGCCCCTTCCCGGCACGGCCGGCTGACCGCCCTCTCGAAACGGCCCCGGGCGCCCCGCCCCGGGGCCGTTTCGCATGTGCCGACACCGTGCCGCCGCCGGTTCGCGCTTGTTCGTGCCTGTTCGTGCCTGTTCGCGCTTCGTGGCGAACTTGTTCGTGACGAACATGTTCGTTACGGTGGAGCGGTCGGGCACGACGCCCGGCGGCGACGGCCGGGCGTGGGCATCACCGCCCGCCGGGCCGGCGCCCGGTACCACGGGCTCCCGGAGGCATCCGCATGAACACGCACGTCCCCATCGCGATCATCGGCGGCGGCCTGGGCGGTCTCACCGCCGCCCGGGTGCTGCACGTCAATGGCATCCAGGCCGCCGTCTTCGACCAGGAGGCGGGCGCCGAGGTCCGCTCGCAGGGCGGCATGCTCGACATCCACGAGGAGGACGGCCAGCAGGCACTGCTCGCCGCCGGCCTCCACGACGACTTCCTCGGGATCGTCCACCCGGGCGGCCAGGCCCTGCGCCTCCTCGGCCCGGACGGCACCGTCCACCTGGCCGAGGAGGACGACGGGACGGGCGGCCGGCCCGAGGTGGACCGGGGCGACCTCCGGGACCTCCTGCTGAACTCCCTGCCCGAGGGCACCCTCCACTGGGGGAGGAAGGTCACCGGTGCCCGCCCGCTGGCGGCCGGACGCCACGAGGTGACGTTCGCCGACGGCACCGCCATCACCACCGACCTGCTGATCGGGGCGGACGGCGCCTGGTCCCGGATCAGGCCACTGCTCTCGGACGCCAGGCCCGCCTACACCGGCATCTCCTTCATCGAGGCCGACCTCTTCGACGCCGACACCCGCCACCCGCGCAGCGCCGCCCTGATCGGCGGCGGGTTCTTCATCTGCCTCGGTGACCGGAACGGCATCCTCGCCCACCGGGAGACCGACGGAAGCCTGCACGTCTACACCGCGCTCAAGATCGACGAGGACTGGCTGGACACCCTCGACTTCAGCGCCGCCGGCGCGGAGGCCGCCAAGGCCGCCGTCCTGGCCCACTTCGACGGGTGGAGCGAGGACCTGCGCCGTCTGGTCGCCGACGCCGACACGCTCACCCCTCGCCGCATCCACGCCCTGCCGATCGGCCACCGCTGGGACCGCGTCCCCGGCGTGACCCTGCTCGGCGACGCGGCGCACCTGATGTCCCCGTTCGCCGGCGAGGGCGCCAACCTGGCCATGTTCGACGGCGCCGAACTCGGACGGGCCGTCGCCGCCCACCCCGGCGACGTCGAGGCGGCCCTGACCGCCTACGAGCAGGCCCTCTTCCCGCGCAGCGAGGCGAGCGCCGCCGAGTCCGCCGCCAGTCTGGACAGCATGTTCGGCGGGGCGGGCCTGGAGAGGATGACCGCCCTCCTCACCGCCGGCCCGACCGACGCCTGACGGCCCGCCGTACTCTCCGGGTCAACGGCTACTCGTGCTGCGCCGTTTGGCACTGAACCCGGATCCGGCCGGGGTGTTCGGTGACCGCGGTTCCGGCCACCGAACGCCTATGGCCACCGGTTCGGGTGGGCTCAGCGGCGCCAGCGGTGGAAGGCATCCCACTCCTGGGTGATCCAGGTGCCGTCACCGACCGGCACCACGGTGTCGACCTCGGCCATCGGGTACTCGATCCGGCCGTGCAGGGCACCGGTGGCCGGGTCGGCGAGCCAGTGGCTGTGCTCCCGCCAGTCCTGCTCGCCGAACACGTACACCGCGGCCTCGTCGTACGGGTTGTGGAGCGTCACCATCGCGGTGTCGTCGTCCACGAACCCGCTCCAGGAGGAGATGTACGGGGCGTTGTGCACCGAGCAGTCGCCGGTGCCGGGGGCCGGGAAGTCGCCCAGGGCGAGCGTGGCGGTGACCTGGTGGCCGGGCAGGCGGTGCCAGCTGACGTCCCGTCCCCTGCGGTCGACGGTCATGCAGCGGGTGTTCCCGGAGTCCGCGCCCAGGTAGTCGCGCTCGCCGAGGCGCAGCGCGTCCTGGTCCTGCGGCACCGGCCCGCCCAGCACGATGGCGCCGGACTCCCACCGGGCCGCGTAGCGGGTGTCCGCCTGCCGCCCCCCGGACACCGTCACACCGGTGACCTCGCCGTGCTCGTCCCAGCGCAGGGCGACGAACCGTTCGTAGCCGCCGCACGGGAGCACGCTGCGCGCCAGCACCGTCCCCCGGGCGTCCAGGGTGAGGATCAGGGTGCGGTCGGGCAGGCCGGACGGGAGCCGCAGCCAGATCCGCAGCTCCCGGTCGGTGCCGCCCGCCGAGAACGCGAGGTAGCCCCAGCGGCCCACCTCCCAAGTGCCGTACGGCTGTTCCCACAGCTTGCGGCCGTCCGGAGCGACGGCGACGTACCCCGTCGCGGTGCCGAAGACGGCGAACGACAGATCGGGCGCCGTCCACGCCCTCAGCCACCCGACGGGCGCCGGCGCGGGGAACTCGGCCACCTGCTCCGCCCGTTCCCGCAGCTCGTGGACGCGCAGCGACCCGGCCGTGCGGACCTCCAGCCGGGGGACCGGCCCGGTGGGGTCGATGAAGGCCTGGGCACCGGCCGGGTCCGGGATCGGGTACGTGGCCACCAGCCGCGGTGTGATCGTCATGCCGGAATCCTCTCGCAGCGTACGGCCGGCCGGACGGGGCCTACTCCGCCAACGCCGTCAGCCAGGGATGCCCGGCGTGGATGCGCTCCAGCCAGCCGGCGAGGGCGTCGCGCCGGGTCCGGCTCAGCAGCGGCAGCACACCGTCGAAGTCCGCCTGGTCCTTGGGCCGTACCGCCTTCGCCTTGAACAGCAGCACCAACTCGGGTGCCAGGTAGGGGATCCCGTCCGCCGTCCGCTCGATGATCGTGTCGTACGACAGCCGCAGGCTTGCGTCCCGCCGGCAGATCCAGGTCCCGCCCTCGTGCGGTTCACGGAAGACGTCGAGCAGGAACCGGTCGCTCGCTGGGTCCCGCAGCCAGGTCTGGTGCGTGGCGGCCAGCGCCTCCGCCCCCGCTGCGGGCCAGACCCGCCCCGAACCGGCCGCGTCGAACACGTACTCCGGGAAGCGCTCCCGGATTTCCGGGAACCCGGCCGAGGGGACGGCGATCTCCAGATCGCCGTGCGGCCGCGACCGGCTCCCCCGGAACAGGTCCAGCGCCCAGCCCGCCGCGACGCACCAGGTCGTGCGGACCCCGTCCAGCCGCTCCGCGGCCCGGTCCGGCCGCCAGGCCTCCGCCCAACGGGCCGCCAGTTCGCCCGCATCGAGCTCGACGCCGCCGGGCGGCAGGGGTTCGGTCACCGTGACAACCTACTACCGCCGGTGCCACGGCGATCGTTGAGCGAGGACCGTCACCCCGCCAGGGCTGCGCGGAGGAACCGGAGGATCTCCGACTGGGCGGCCTCGGCCTGCGGTTCGACGCCGGGCAGGGTGAGGAACGCGTGCTTGGCGCCCGGGTATTCGGAGAGCCGCACGGGCGTCCCGGCCGCGCGCAGCCGCTCGGCGTAGCGGCGGCCGTGGTCGGCGACCGGGTCATGGGTGGGCACCACCACCAGCGCCGGGGCGAGGGCGCCCAGGTCGTCCGCGTACAGCGGCGAGAGGGCGCCGGCGTCGGTTCCCGGCGGGACGGCGAGCCGCTGGAAGAGCCGCAGCTGCGGCAGGGCCAAGGTCGAGGTGTGTCCGTGCTCGGCCATGGACGGGTGGTCGAACATCGTCGCGGTGACGTCGGTCACCGGGTTGACCAGGACCTGCGCCTTGAGTTCCAGGCCGGCCGCCCTGGCCCGAAGGGCCGTCAGGGCGCTGATCAGTGCGCCGCAGCTCTCGCCGAACACGGCCGTGCGGGCCGGGTCGACACCCCACCGCTCGGCGTTCCGCACCACGTGGTCGAGTACGTCCCAGCCGTCGTCGGCGGCGTTCGGGAGCGGATCGGCGGGGGCGAGGAGGCGGTGCTCGACCGAGACCACGAGTGCGGGCAGCCGGGCGGCGAGGTGGCTGCTGGTCCAGTCGCACTGCGCCGCCGTGCCCACGAAGCCGCCGCCGTGGACGTGGATGACGAGCGGCAGGGCGGTCCGGGCGCCGGCCTCGCCGGCCTCGCCGTCCTCTCCGTCCTCGCCGTCCTCGCTGTTCTCGACCGGGGCCGGTCGGTACACCCGGACCGGGAGGTCGCGGCCGGGCAGCGCCAGCCGCTGCCACTCGATGGCGGCGCCCGGGTGCGGCTCTCCGAGGACGGCCCGCGCCGGGGCGGAGGCCCGGAAGCGGTTCTCCGCCTCGCGGTAGGCGATCAGTTCCTCGGTCGTGATCGTCTCGAAGTCCGGCTCCGGCGGTCGTGCCGCGGTCGTGTTCTCACTCATGTGCCCTGCTCCCCCTCCCGGCGTGCTGCCGGGTGTCGTCACGGTCGGACAAACGCGATGCCCTCATTATGCACGCACCGCGTGCAACGCCAAGTGCATACGTTAGGCTCAGCTCGGACGAGAGACGGGCAAGAGAACAAGCCGAGAGGCGAGAGGGAGGGACGAGATGACCGGCCGCAGGCGATGGTCGACCGAGGAGATCCTGGACACCGCGGCCACGCTGCTGCGCACGGGCGACGCCGAATCGTTCAGCGTGCGCAAGCTCGCCGCGGCTCTGGGGACCGACTCCTCCAGTCTCTACCGGCACTTCCGCAACAAGACCGAACTGCTGCGCGCGGTCGCCGACCGGGTCCTGCTGGCCACCATGGACGGCCACCGCCCCGAGGGCGACTGGAAGCAGCGCGTCACCGCCCTGGCCCTGCGCGTGCGGGAGGCCTTCGGTGAGCAGCCCCAACTCGCCGCGATCTGGGGGCGCTACGGCTCCGGCGGTACCGGATCCCGGCTGGTCATGGAGGAGTTGCTCCAGGCCCTGCGCGCCTCCGGCCTGCCCGACCGGGAGATCCCGGAGCGCTACCACCGCCTGGTGATCCTGCTCGCCGCGCTGATCTCCTCCGAGGCCGGCATCAGCACCATCACCCCGGAGGAGTACCAACAGGGCATGGAGCAGTTCCGCGTCGCCGTGCTCGGCGCCGATCCCGAACACTTCCCGGCCCTGGCCCACTTCGCCCGCGACATCCGACCCCTCGGCGCGGACCGCCGCACCGCCTTCGAGGAGATCCTCGCCGCCCAACTCGCCCACATCGAGGCCCGGATCCCCTGAGGTACCTGCCCCCTGACGCACCAGATCCCTTGAGGTACCCAACCCCTGGCGTACCGGGTCCCCTGACGTACCGGACCGTCGGGCGCGTCGACGGCGCCCTGGTGCGACCCGGCGGGCCCGGCCTCGACGAGGGCGAGCCCGCCGACGAGGTCGGGGTGGGCGGCGGCGGTTTCGCGGCGCCCGGCTCCAACGGCCGGGAGCGGCTACGGCCGGTACCGGTCGGCGAGGTCGCCGTAGCCGCCCGCCGTCCAGACGGTCCGGCGGAAGTCCGCGAGGCCGAGTGCGCCGGTGCCCTGGCCGGCGGTGGGCGGGAAGTACGCGGTGCCGCAACGGGCGCAGTACCAGGCCTGGTTCCAGAGCCGCTCGGCCTGCGGCCGGCCCGCCAGGTGCCGGCGCCTGGCGAGGAACAGGGCGATCGCGCCCGCCACCAGGGCGATCGTGACGGCCAGGAGCAGGTACGACACCAGGAGCACGGTCGGCGTACCGGTCGCCTCGGCGAGCGGGGCCGCCGGGTGCGTGGCCGGGGAGGCGGGAGCGGGCTTGGGGCCGAAGCCCGGGAGGTCGGTGGGAAAGTCGTTCGGGAACCCCGGGTGCTTGGTCACCCAGTCCGGCGGCGAGAGGTCGGGCTCGTGGTGGACGGACGCGTTGCGGTCCGTCATGCCCGTGGTGAAGGTGGCGACCGTCCCGAACAGCGTCAGGACGCCCAGGATCAGCAGCGTTTGGAACGCCGTGGTGAAGGTCGGCGGCGCGGGCGCCAGGGCGCGGCCGAGGGCGGAGACCTCCTCACGGGTCTCGGTGCGGCCGTCGCGGCCGTCGCGGCCGGAGCTGCGTACGGTGACCTTCCGCCGCTCGGCCAGGTGGACGGCCGGCACGCTGCGGACCTGGTCGGTGAGGGCGCAGCTCGGACAGGGCGTCAGGGCGCCGTGCGGCGCTGGCGCGGGTACGGCGTCGTTGATCGGCATGTGTGAAGTCCCCCCGGTGGTACGGCGGTCGGGCGACCGTTCGTATCCGGGTGGACGCCGCCGCGCAGCCTCCGGTTGCAGCCCGTTTCCCGGGTGTCCGGGTGTCCGGGCACTCGGCATCCGGCTGTCCGGCCGACGGCCTCGGCACGCGGTGACGCCGCAGTGGCCCCGGACGGGGAAGGCGGCTACACCCGGTTCGCGGCCTGCTTGACCGTCCGGATCACCGGCGCCGTCTCGACGTGGGTGACGGCCGGCAGGGCGGCGACCCGGGTGGTGAGGTAGCGGTAGAGGGCCCGCTGGTCGGCGCAGAGCACGCTGGCGTAGAGGTTGGTCGGGCCGGTGGTGGCGCAGGCGAAGGCGACTTCGGGGTGCCCGGCCAGGGTTTCGCCGGCCTCCGCCAGGTGCGGGGGCGCGACCGAGAGCCACAGCAGGGTCCGGCTGCCGATGCCGAGCAGGCGCGGGTCGCAGTCGAGGTCCAGGTAGAGCACGCCGTGTTCGCGCAGCTCGGTCATTCGGCGCCGGACGGTCGTGGGCGACCAGCCGGTCACCGTGGCCAGTTGCTCGAAGCCGGCGCGGCCGTCGGCGGCCAGGGCGGCGAGCAGTCGGCGGTCGCCGTCGTCGAGCCGTACCGGGCCGGGGCGGTGCGGCAGCGGGGGCGGGCGCAGCGCCTCGACGGCCGTCGCGTCCAGCGGGCCGAGTTTGGCGATCAGGTTGTCCGGCCCGCCGTAGAAGGAGTGCAGGACGGAGTGGGCGCTCACGCCCTCGACGCGCGGGGTGCGGGGGAGCCGGGCCAGCAGCAGGGCCTCGCTGTCGGCGTCGGTCTCGGTGCGGACGCTGCAGGTGATCTCGGTGCCGCCGGAGGAGAGGCTCACCCAGGAGGTGTCGGGGCGTCGGGCGAGCGCCTCGGCGACCGCGATCGAGGTGTTGGGCGCGCAGCGCACCCGCAGCAGCCAGAGCACCGCGCCGAGCGCGGTCGGGTCGACGCCGCCGAGCACCCGCAGCGCGCCGGTGGAGCGCAGTGCGGCGTAACGGCGGGCGATGGTGCGGTCCGACACCCCGAGGGCGGCCGCGATCGTGCTGAACGGGGCCCTGCCGTCGATCTGCAGGGCGTGGACGAGACGGCGGTCCAGCTCGTCGTAGTCGGATTCCACCGTGCCGAGGGTAGTCGGTGTCGGATACCGGCACCAGCGGGCTCGTTACTGGCTCAACACCCCTCGGCGGACGGAGCGTTGTCCCCGGTCGGCGGAGCAGCCGACCGACCGAACCAGGGAGGAACCATGGATACCGACACCGAAACCGAGACCGACACGGACGTACTCGTGGTCGGCGCGGGCCCCACCGGGATGACGGCGGCCGGTGAACTGCTGCTGGCGGGGGCGAGGACGGTACTGGCCGACCGGCTGCCGGAGCGCAGCACCCTGTCCCGGGCGGGCGGCGTGCAGACCCGCACGTTGGAGGCGCTCGACCAGCGCGGCCTGCTGGCGCCGCTGCTGGCCACCGGGGAGCACCCGGTCGGCGGCAGCCACTTCGCGGGCATCCCGCTGGCGCCCGCCCCGGCCCCCGGTGCCGACGACGGCCGGACCGCCTTCCGCCCCCGGCAGCCCGGGCGCTCCGTCCCCCAGGTCGAGCTGGAGGCCTTCCTCGAACGGCACCTCGCCGGCCAGGGCCTCCACGTCCGGCGCGACCACGAACTGGTCGGCCTCGCCCAGGACGAGGACGCCGTCACCGCGACCTTCGCCGACGGCCGTGCCGTCCGCGCCCGGTACCTGGTCGCCGCCGACGGCGCTCACAGCACGGTGCGGTCCCTGCTGAAGGCCGAATTCCCGGGCCAGGCAGGCACCTTGACCACCATCGCCGCCGATGTGCGGCTGAGCGGGGCCGACGGCCTGCCGACCCACCACCGCAGCGCCGACGGTGCCTGGGCGGGGGTGTTCCCGCTCGGCACCGACGACCGGGGCCGGCCGCTGCGCCGCCTCGCCATGGGCGGGCCGGGCCGGTCGCTGCCCAGGGACGTGCCGATCACCGAGGACGAGATCCGGGACGGGCTGCGCGCGGTGTTCGGCGAGCGGGTGCAGCTGCTCGAACTCTGCTACGCCCGCCGGATCACCAACGCGGCCCGGCAGGCCGCCGAGTACCGGCACGGGCGGGTGTTCCTGGCCGGCGACGCCGCCCATGTGCACCTCCCGCTCGGGGCCCAGGGCATGAACGGCGGAATACAGGACGCCTTCAACCTCGGCTGGAAGCTCGGCGCCGCGGTCCGAGGCTGGGCGCCGGAGGGGCTGCTCGACAGCTACCACACCGAGCGCCACCTGGCCGGGACGTTGGCGCTGCGCAACGTCCAGGCGCAGAGCCTGCTGATGGACTGGGTGGGCACCCGCGACCCGGAGGTGCTGGCCACCCGGGAGGTGTTCGTCGAGCTGCTCGAACTGCCGGACGTACGACGGCACTTGGACACCGTGATGTCCGGGACGGCGATCCGCTACCCGATGCCGGACGCCGGCGCCCACCCGCTCCTCGGGCGGGCCGTACCGGACGCCGACCTCGGTGCGGTCCGGGTGCACGAGCTGCTGCGGTCCGGGCGCGGCGTGCTGCTCGACCCCGAGGACGCCCTCGCCGGGGCAGCCGCCCCTTGGTCGGACCGGGTGGACCGGGCCGGGCGGGGCGCGCCCGTCGAGCCGATGCTGATCCGCCCGGACGGCCACGTCTGCTGGGTGGGCACCCCGGCGACCCTGCGGCCGTCCCTGGCCCGCTGGTTCGGCGCGCCGACGGGCGGCTGAGCGCGGGTTGGGCCCGTCGGCCGGTTGAGCGTGAGTCGGGCCCGTCGGCCGGTTGAGCGTGAGTCGGGCCCGTCGGCCGTCCGCTGTTCAGGCGGCCGGCGGGTATCCGCGGGTGCGGACCAGGTCGTGGACGAGGTCGGTGAAGGCGCGGGTGGCGGCGCTGCGGTAGGCGTCGGTGCGGTGCAGCAGGGTGACGGTGCGGGTGGGGAGCGGTGGGTCGAGCGGAATCCGGGCGAGCCGGGGGTGGTCATGGGTGACGGCGTCCGGCAGCACGGTGGCGAGTGGAGTGCGCTGGACGACCTCTGTGAGGGCTTGGACGGAGTTGGCCTCGACGGCGATGCGCGGGCTGACGCGGTGCTGGGCGAAGTAGGCGTCGATGTGCCCGCGGGTGGCGAAGTCGCCGCTGAGCAGGGCGAGTCGGCGGTCGCCGAGGTCCCGCAGGGGGAGCGGATCGGGAAGCGGGTCCACCGGAAGCGTGTCGACGCCGGTGACCAGGGTGAGGGTCTCGGTGAACAGGTCGGTGCCGGTGACACCGGGCAGGTGCGGCCCCCGGAAGGCGATGCCGAGGTCGAACTCGTCGGTGAGCAGGCCGGTTTCGATGCCGTCCTGGCTGCTCTCCCGCACGGTCAGGGCGATGCCGGGGTGCCGGGCGTGGAGTTCGGCGGCGAGCGGGCCGACGAGGTAGGCGGTGAAGGTGGGGGTGACGCCCAGGCGCAGCTGTCCGCGCGAGAGGTCCTGGACGTCGTGGACGGCGCGTTCGGCGGCGGCGAGGTCCCGCAGCGCGCCACGGGCGTGGTGGGCGTACGCCTGGCCGGCGTCGGTGAGGCGCACGGTGCGTCCGGTGCGGTCCAGCAGTTGGGTGCCCAGGGTCCGTTCGAGCTGCTTGATCTGCTGGGACAGCGTGGGCTGGGAGATGTGCAGCTCCTCGGCGGCACGGGTGAAGTTGCCGTGGTCGGCCACGGCGAGCAGGTAGCGCAGGTGGCGCAGTTCCAGGGCCATGGGCCGAACTATAGACCGCATCGATGGATGCCATCGGTAGCAGCTCTTGGACTCTATAGCGGCAGGTCATGCACAGTGGATCTCGCCAGGCCCCACCGGCCCGGCGCCACGAGAGGGAGTGATTCCATGCGTGACTTCGCCGAGGGCATCGCGCACTTCCAGCGGGACGTCTTCCCCGCCAAGGAAGAGCTCTTCGCCCACCTGGCCGCCCACCACAGCCCGCACACCCTGTTCATCGGCTGCTCCGACGCCCGCGTCGTACCGGAGCTGATCACCGGGTCGGAGCCGGGCGAGCTGTTCGTCATCCGCACCGCCGGCAACCTGGTGCCCGCGTACACCCCCGGTGCCGACGGGGTCACCGCCAGCATCGAGTACGCCGTCGCCGCCCTGGGCGTCCGGGACATCGTCGTCTGCGGGCACTCCGCCTGCGGGGCGATGACCGCCCTCGCCCACGGCCACGACCTCAGCGGCGCCCCGGCCGTCGCCGACTGGCTGCGGCTCGCCGACGCCTCGGTGGCCCGGACCGCCACCGCCGGGGACGTCCCCGCCCTGGTGCGGCACAACGTGCTCGCCCAGCTGGCGAACCTGGCCACCCACCCCGCCGTCGCCCGTGCCCTGGCCGCGCGGACGGTCACCCTGCGCGGCTGGGTCTTCGACATCGCCACCGGGCGTGTCGAGGACCTCACCGCCCGCGTCGAGGACCTGACCGCCCGCGTCGAGGACCTCACCGCCGCCGACCGGGCCACGCTCGCGGCCTGACCTCCCAGGCCCCCAGGCCCCCAGCCCCCCGGGCCGCCCCGTCCGCGCGGCCCGGAACCCCTCGACCCGCGCGCTCCGCACCACCGCGAAGCGCCCACCACCCGAAGGAGCCCCTCATGGTGCACGCCCAGTTCGACCCCACCGCCCGCCAAGCGCTCGCCGTCGCCGCCGTCGATGCCAAGACCCGCAAGGACCTCACCTGGCAGCAGATCGCCGACGTCTCCGGCCTGTCGGTGGCCTTCACCACCGCCGCCCTCCTCGGCCAGCACGCCCTGCCGAAGACCTCCGCCGAGGCCGTCGCCGAGCTGCTCGGCCTGGACGGGGACGCGGTGCTGCTGCTGCAGACCATCCCCACCCGCGGCTCGATCCCCGGCGGCATCCCCACCGACCCGACCATCTACCGCTTCTACGAGATGCTCCAGGTCTACGGGACCACCCTCAAGGCCCTCGTCCACGAGGAGTTCGGCGACGGCATCATCTCCGCGATCAACTTCAAGCTGGACGTGAAGAAGGTCGCCGACCCGGAGGGCGGCGAGCGCGCCGTCATCACCCTGGACGGCAAGTACCTGCCGACCAAGCCGTTCTGACCCACCCCTGCTCATCGGTGGGGCGGGCCGCCGCCCGCCCCACCTCCCCGCCCCCTCACCCGACCCGGAAGAGGCCACCGTGGACTTCGCCCAGCGCACCATCGACATCGCCCGCCAGAACGTCGCCGAGGGCGGCCGCCCGTTCGCGACCGTCATCGTCAAGGACGGCCGGATCCTCGCCGAGAGCGCCAACAAGGTCGCCCAGACCAACGACCCCACCGCGCACGCGGAGATCCTCGCCATCCGCGCGGCCTGCACCTCGCTCGGCACCGAGCACCTGACCGGCACCACCATCTACGTGCTGGCCCACCCCTGCCCGATGTGCCTGGGCTCGCTCTACTACTGCTCGCCGGACGAGGTGGTCTTCCTCACCACCCGCGACGCCTACGAGCCGCACTACGTCGACGACCGCAAGTACTTCGAACTGGCCACCTTCTACGACGAGTTCGCCAAGAACTGGGACGAGCGCCGACTGCCGATGCGGTACGCGCCGAGCGAGGACGCGGTCGACGTCTACCGCCTCTGGCAGCAGCGCAACGGCGGCGAACGCCGCGTCGCGGGCGCCCCGACCGGCCCGACTGGCACCACCGGCCCGACCGGCCCGACCGGCCCGAGCGCGGGCTGAGGCCCCGATGCCCGACGTGATCGAGAAGGTGGCCTGGATCCGGCTCGACGACGGCCGGCTCCTCGCCAGCCGCACCCACGGCCGCGAGCTGTACTACCTGCCCGGCGGCAAGCCCGAGCCCGGCGAGACCCACCCCCAGGCCCTCGTCCGCGAGATCCGGGAGGAGCTCGGCGTCACCCTGGACCCGGCCACCGTCCGGCCGCTGCTGACCATCGAGGCCCCGGCCGACAACAAGCCCGCCGGCACCCTGGTCCGCACCACCTGCTACACCGCCGGACACACCGGCACCCCCACCCCGTGCGGCGAGATCGCCGAACTCGCCCACCTCACCCACGGTGACCACCCCCGCGCCAGCCCCACCACCCGCACCGCCCTCGACCACCTCGCCACCACCGGCCACCTCCTGCGTTGGTAGGCCGCCGGCGCCAACCGCCCGCCGGGGCTCAGCGTGCGGAGAGCCCGGGTGAGCGGCCGTACTCGACGCAGAACTCGCAGTCACAGCTGGTCAGGGAGTTGGCCTGACAGTGGGCGGTGGGGAAGTACCGACCGGCGCAGGGCCCGGGGGCGACGGGGGCACCGTCCTCGGGCAGGGTGCGTCGGCACGCGCCGCAGTCGACGGCGACCGGTACACCCACCCGGCGCAGCTCCCGCGCGGCCGGGCCGGCCAGCTCGAACGGGACGTCCGACAGGAGGACGGCCGTCCCGGAGTCCAGCGCCAGGCCACTGCGCCACAGGCTGAGCCCGGTCACCACACGGACCGCTCTGAGGCGTGCCGCACCGCGCGGTGAGGCACCGGCGAGCCGCACGGTGAACTGCGGGTCCTCCATGGTCCCTCCCTCGTCGACAGGCGTCACACCTGACGGTCAGTCAAGTTGTCGCGCGGCCGCTTGGCAACCGGTTTTCGCGCCGGCGGGCCTGCGTACCGACCCGCCGGTCGGCCGCCCACTGACCGCTCCGGGTCAACTTCCGCACCGCCGACCCGACGGCACTCGCCGCCTTCCGGCAGGCCTTCGCCGCCGACCTCACCGACGACGAGTTCCGGACCTTCCTGAACACCTTCCGGCCCGACGAGAACCTCGACGTCGGCACCTCCGCCGACCGGGCCCAGACCGCGACTGGCCGAGGTCGCCGCACTCCTGCCCAGCGCCTCCTGACCTCCGCCTCCTGACCACCCCGGTGCACAGGAAGTCGACGGGGCCGACTCCCACGCATCCGGTCCGACCAGCCCTCCAGCCCAGTCCCCCTGCACACACGGCAGTCTGGCCTCATCCCGGATCGGATGCGGCCAGAACCTGAGAGGCTTTCAGTGACGCAACTGACGGCAGCTTGAGCGAGGGGGAGTGGCGATGACGGACGGTTCGGCAGTCCGGCGGGTGCCACCGCTGGATCCGCAGGTGCGGGCGGCGGTGGAGGCCGCCGGTGGGCGGGCGCGGGAGGCGCTCACCCCGGAGGGCCTGGCGGCCTGGCAGCGGCGGGACGCGGCCGCCCGGCCCCGGCCGACGCCGGAGCGGCTGCGGGACGGCGGCCGGTTCGAGGTGACGGAGCTGCGGGTGCCGGGGCCGGACGGTGACGTCACCCTGGTCAGTGCCCGCCCCACGGGCGTTAGCGAGCCGCTGCCGGTGCTGTACTACCTGCACGGCGGCGGGATGGTGACGGGCAACGCGTGGTCCGTCCTGCCGCGGCTGCTGCGCTCCTGGGCGCTGCCGCTGGGGCTGGCGGTGGTGTCCGTCGAGTACCGGCTGGCGCCGGGCACCCGCTTCCCGGGGGCTATCGAGGACTGCTACGCCGGGCTCGGCTGGGTGGCCGAGCACGCGGACGGGCTGGGCGTGGACGCCCGGCGCCTGGTCATCGGCGGCAAGAGCGCCGGCGGCGGGCTCGCCGCGGCGCTGGCCCTGCTCGCCCGGGACCGCGGCGGTCCGGCGGCGATCGGCCAGCTGCTGCTGAGTCCGATGCTGGACGACCGGGGCGAGACCTTCTCCAGTCACCAGATGGCCGGCCACGACACCTGGGACCGCGCCTCCAACGCCACCGCCTGGCAGGCCGTGCTCGGTGACCGGTACGGCGCCGCCGACCTCCCGCCGTACGCGGCCCCGGCCCGTGCCACCGACCTGTCCGGGCTGCCCGCCACGTACCTCGACGTGGGCTCCGCCGAGACCTTCCGGGACGAGGGCGTCGGCTACGCCAACGCGATCTGGCAGGCCGGCGGCCGGGCCGAACTGCATGTGTGGCCCGGCGCCTGCCACGGGTTCGACACCCTCGCCCCGGAGTCGGCCGTCGCCCGGGACGCCGAGGAGGCCCGCACCCGCTGGCTGCGGCGCGTCCTCCGGGGCTGAAACGCCCGGCCGGAATGGGCTTGGGCCCCGCTGTCCGGCTACGCCCCGGTGTCCGTCCGCTCCTCGGGGCGGTCGGGCTCGGCCCAGCGGGTGTGGTAGCTGCCCGGCCGGTCGGTGCGGTGGTAGGTGTGGGCGCCGAAGAAGTCGCGCTGCCCCTGGACCAGGGCGGCGGGCAGGTGCTCGCTGCGCAGGGTGTCGTAGTAGGCGAGCGCGGCGGAGAAGGCCGGAACCGGGATGCCGTGCTGGGCGGCCCCGGCGACGACCGTGCGCCAGGCCGCCTGGGCATCGGCGATCTCGGTGGCGAACTGCTTCTCGGCGAGCAGGCTGACGAGGTCGGGGTTGTCGGCGTGGGCGGCCCGGATCCGGTCGAGGAAGGCGGCCCGGATGATGCAGCCGCCGCGCCAGATCTTCGCCACCGCGCCGAGGTCGATGTCCCAGCCGTACTCGGCCGCCGCGTCGCGGATCATGGTCCAGCCCTGGTCGTAGGCGATGACCTTCGACGCGTACAGGGCCTGCTCGACGTCCCGGGTGAAGCGGTCGGCCTCGTGCGGGCGCATCTCGTGCACGGTGCCGCCGGGCAGCGGGCGGTAGGCGGCGCGCAGCTCGGCCCGGGAGGAGGCGACCCGGGCGAAGGTGGCCTGGGCGATGGCGGTGACCGGGGAGCCGAGGTCCAGGGCGGTCTGCACGGTCCAGCGTCCGGTGCCCTTCTGCTCCGCGGCGTCCTGGACGACGTCGACGAAGGGCTTGCCGGTGTCGGCGTCGGTGTGGGCGAGGACCTCGGCGGTGATCTCGATCAGGTACGAGTCCAGGCGCCCCTGGTTCCAGTGCTTGAAGATCTCGGAGATCTCGGCCGGGGTGTAGCCGCCGACCTCCCGCAGCAGGTGGTAGGCCTCGGCGATGAGCTGCATGTCGGCGTACTCGATGCCGTTGTGCACCATCTTCACGAAGTGCCCGGCGCCGTCGGTGCCGATGTGGGTGCAGCACGGCTCGCCGTCCACGTGGGCGCTGATCTTCTCCAGCATCGGGCCGAGCACGGTGTAGGACTCGGCGGAGCCGCCGGGCATGACCGAGGGGCCGAGCAGGGCGCCCTCCTCGCCGCCGGAGACGCCGCTGCCGACGAAGTGGATGCCGCGCTCGCGCAGCGACCTCTCGCGGCGCCGGGTGTCGGCGAAGTGGGCGTTGCCGCCGTCGATGATCATGTCGCCCGGTTCCAGCAGCGGGGCGAACTCCTCGATCACCTCGTCGGTGGGCCCGCCGGCCTTCACCATGATCAGCAGCCGGCGCGGTCGCTCCAGCGCGGCCACGAAGTCCTCCGGCGACTCCGTCGGGACGAACCGGCCCTCGTGGCCGAACTCCTCGACCAGGGCCCGGGTCCGGGCCGGGGTGCGGTTGTGCACCGCGACCGTGTAGCCGTTGCGGGCGAAGTTCCGCGCCAGGTTGCGGCCCATGACCGCCAGCCCCGTCACGCCGATCTGTGCGGATGCGTCCATGACCTGATTGCTTCCTTCCTCGGAGCTTCCGGAGAGCCCGCGGGCTCATGACCGCGTCTCACGGGCCTCGAGTCTCGTGCCTCGCACCGCGCAGGGAAAGACCGCCCCGGGCGGTCGGACTACAGGATCGCCGCCGGACGGTGCGCGGCGCCCGGGGAGTTAGCCCGTTCGGGGTGCGCGCGGTCCCGTACGGGTGGTACGCACGGCCGCACGCACGTCCCGAACACCGGGCCGCACTGACCGTTCCCGTCGGCCAAGCACCATGGCGGCGCCACGAGTTGGTGAGGTCACGGTAAAATCGCGCCGCTCTCCGGGCCGGAGTCCGGCGTTGTTCATGTGCCGGCCGCCGCCGGTACACCGGGGCCTCCCACCCTGGGGGCGCACCGCCGCCGCCACTTCCCCTCCCCCCTCCACAGGAGACCTCTGTGACCCGTCGTTATGTCCGGCTGGCCGCCACCATCGGCGCCGCCGGAGTGCTGGCCGGATCCACCGTCGCCCAGGCCGCCGCCGCCGAGGAGGGCCGCGGCGCCCGCGCCGCGCACGTCCTGCTGGTGTCGGTCGACGGCTTGCACCAGGCGGACCTCGCCCGGTTCGTGGCCGAGCACCCGCAGTCGGCGCTCGCCCGGCTGGTCCGCGGCGGTGTGGAGTACACCCACGCCAGCACCACCGACCCCTCGGACTCCTTCCCCGGCATGGTCGCCCAGCTGACCGGCGGCGGCCCCGGCACCACCGGCGTCTACTACGACGGCACCTACGACGCCGCGCTGCTCCCGGCCGGCACCACCGACTGTCAGAGCGCCAAGCCCGGCGCCGAGGTGGACCTCACCGAGGACCTGGACAAGAACAAGGACGCCCTCGACGCCGGCCAGGGCCTGCCCGGACTGCCCGGCTCCATCCTGCGGATGACCGGCCGCCCGCAGACCCTGATCGACCCGGCCAAGCTGCCCGTCGACCCCGACACCTGCCGGCCGGTCTACCCACACTCCTACCTCCAGGTGAACACCGTCTTCGAGGTGGCCCGCCAGGCCGGGCTGCGCACCGCGTGGTCGGACAAGCACGCCGCCTACGACATCCTCAACGGCCCCTCGGGCGACGGCATCCAGGACCTCTTCACCCCCGAAATCAACAGCAGGGCGACCGGCTACAAGGGCGACTGGACCAAGGACAACCAGGCCACCGAGCAGTACGACTCCTACAAGGTGCAGGCCGTCCTCAACCAGATCGACGGCTACGACCACAGCCGCGCGCAGCGGGTCGGCACCCCGGCGGTGTTCGGCCTGAACTTCCAGTCCGTCTCAACCGCGCAGAAGCTCGACAGCTCCCAGGGCCTGCGGGGCGGCTACGTCGCCAAGGGCGTGCCCGGCCCGCTGGTGGAGAAGAACCTGGCGTACGTCGACCAGCAGATCGGCGCGCTGACCGCCGAACTGCGCAAGCAGCACCTGGACGGCTCCACCACCGTCATCCTCTCCGCCAAGCACGGCCAGTCCCCGACCGACCCGGCCGCGCTCGACCGGATCGACGACGGCCCGCTGCTGGACGGCCTCAACGCCGCCTGGAAGGCCGCCCACCCGGGCGCCGGCGACCTGGTCGCCCACGCCGTGGACGACGACGGCGTGCTGCTCTGGCTGAACGACCGCTCCGCGACCGCCACCGGGTTCGCCAAGGACTACCTGCTGGCGCAGCACGGCAACGGCGTCGACATCGACGGCAAGCCCCGCCCCTTCACCCAGAGCGGCGTGCAGAAGATCTACGCCGGCGATGAGGCCGCCGACCACTTCGGCGTCGACCCGGGCGACCCCCGGGTGCCGGACGTCTTCGGCGTCGCCCAGTACGGCGTCGTCTACACCGGCGGCAGCAAGATCGCCGAGCACGGCGGCGCCCACCCCGACGACCTCGACGTCCCGCTGGTGGTCTCCGGTGCCGCGACCCCGGACGGCGTCCGCCGGGACGAGAAGGTCGAGACCAAGCAGATCGCGCCGACCATCCTCCAGCTGCTCGGCCTCCGGCCGAACGCCCTGGAGGCCGTCCGCGAGGAGCACACCCGGGTCCTGCCGGTCCGCTGACGGCCGGAGCGCCGGTGTCAGGCCGCCGATGACGGCGGGGGAGCGGTGCCCCTGTCGTCATCGTCCCGCGCCTCCGGGGCGTCGCCGTCGGTGAAGGAACCGTCGGTGAGGGCGTCGTCGGTGAAGGCGACGTCGACCTGCTGCTCCGGGCGGCGCTCCTCCTGCTGGGCGATGGCGCTCAGCACCTGTTCGTCAGCGTCGGTCAGCGGCGGCTGGAGCAGACTGCGCGGCCACAGCCGGCGCGCCAGCACGACGTTCGCCTCGGCGGCGTACACCGTGATCTGCGCGGCCAGGTAGAGCCAGGCGAGCAGGCCGATCACGGTCGCGAAGAACCCGTAGACCTGGCCCGCGTGGCGCAGCTCGTGCGCGACCAGCAGCGATCCGAACGCCTGGAGGAGGGTGAACAGCGGACCGGCGAGCAGGCAGCCCGGCCGCAGGGCGCGGGTCGGCACCCCGCGGGGCGTGAGCACCCGGAAGCAGGCCAGGCACAGGGCGGCGTTCAGCAGCGCGGAGACCACCAGACCGCCGATCCGGGCCGCCGTGCCGCCGAGCGAGAGGGTGACCAGCGAGGCCGCCCCGGTGCCCAGCGCCACGCCGAGGCCGAGCACCGCCAGCAGCAGCAGACTGCGGGCCAGCCGCGGCCAGTAGCCCGGCCGGCGCACGCCCGGGACGTTCCAGATCTCGGCCATCGCGTGCTGGAGCACCTGGGCGATGCCGAGCGCGCCGTACAGCAGGAACAGCACGCCGACGGCCAGCGCGAACCCGCTGCCCTGGAGCGAGTGGACGTTCTGGCGGAGCTGGTCGCCGATGATCGGGAAGTCGGCGAGCGCCGAGTCGACGACGGACCGCTGCGCGCCGGGGTTCCCGTGCAGGACGAAGCCGAGCACGGTGCTGAGCAGGAGCAGCAAGGGGATCAGCGCGAGGAAGCCGTAGTAGCTGACGAGCGCGGCGAGCAGCCCGCCCCGGTCGTCGCCGTATTTCTTGACCACCCCGAACACCACGGCGGTGGGCCGGTGGCGCTGCTGGAAGCGGTCCACCGATCGCAGAGCGCGTTCGACCGGGTTCATGCCGTCCTCCTCCGCGTCGTGCCATGTGCGGACCCGGTCACGGAACGGCCCGCGTGGATGCGTCTGCCCGGCCCGCCGTCCGGTACGCACCCGGAGCGCCACGCGACCGTTCCGCCCCCACGACGGTGCTCCGCACGTCGGGTGGCCCGTCGTTCGTGCGCCAGGCCGTGATCGGCGGACGCGCGGGCCGGGTTCGCGGTTCTGTGCCACGGGGATCCCGGGCGGGGCGCCGGTCGCCCCTGCGGTCGGGCGGGCGGGCGGCCGTGGGACGGGGCGGCCGGGGGACGGCCCGAATATTGCCGCGAGCCCTGGCCTCGCGTCAGGTATCGTCGCTCGTCGCCGAGTTCGCCCGCGTGTACCCGGCGACGAGCCGTCGATGAACATGGGAGAACCACGGAATGGTGAACCAGCCCCGCCTGGTCCTGCTCACCGGCGCCGCCGGCCGCATCGGCAGCTGCCTGCGCGAGCTGCTGCCCGCCCACGGCTACCGGCTGCGCTGCTTCGACCGCCTCCCGGTGCCCGGCGAACCCGACGCGATCACCGCCGAGCTGGGGGACGCCGAGGCGCTCGCGGCCGCGACGGAGGGCGTCGACGCCGTGGTCCACCTGGCCGGGATCCCGGGAGAGGCGCCGTTCGCCGACATCCTGGCCGCCAACATCGACGGCACCTACCGGCTGTACGAGGCCGCCCGGGCCGCGGGTGTGCGCCGGATCGTCTTCGCCAGCAGCAACCACGCGACCGGCTTCACCGAGCGGCCCGCCGACGGCAGCGCCGTGTCGGTGGACGCCCCGCAGCGGCCCGACACCTACTACGGGCTCTCCAAGTGCTTCGGCGAGGACCTCGCCTCGCTGTACGCCGACCGGCACGGGATGGAGACCGTCTCGCTGCGCATCGGCTCCTTCACCTCCGCGCCCCGCAGCATCCGGATGCTCTCCACCTGGCTCAGCCCCGGCGACTGCGCCCGCCTGGTGCACGCCGCCCTCACCGGCCCGGTGACCGGCCACACCGTCGCGTACGGCATCTCCGCCAACACCCGCGCCTGGTGGGACCTCTCCACCGCCCGGGCCCTCGGCTACCGGCCGCAGGACGACGCCGAGGCCTACGCCGCGGAGCTGATCGCCGAACTGGGCGAACTCGCCCCCGACGACCCGGAGTACCGCTACCTCGGCGGTGCCTTCACCCGGGCCGGGCGCTGACCGGCGTCCGCTGCCCGGGCGCGGCTACGAGGCGCCGACCCCGGCGGCGTCGAGGAGGATCCGCGCCAGTTCGCGCGGTGTGGAGAACATCGGCCAGTGACCAGTGACCAGTGACCAGTGACCAGTAGCCAGTAGCCAGTGACCAGTGGCCGGTGTCCAGTCGGTGGTCGGCGGCCTCAGCACCGGCGTAGATCTTCGGCACGCCGCTCGTCGGTGCGGGCTGCGGTCGGCAGCGGGAAGAGCGGCGGGGTGGCGTTCACGGGGTGCTCCCGTTCGGCGGGAGCGGGGTGGTCAGCCAGCCGTGCCGGACCTCCCAGGTACGGCCGTCCGGGGTGGCCCCGCGCAGGCCGTGCAGGGTGTCGGGCCCGGCGAGGGCGATGGCGCGCGGTTCGGCGAGGGAGGCGAAGCCGAACGTCCGTTCGGGGGTCCAGCCGGTGCTGTGCCGCAGCCGCCGGGCCAGTTGGATCCAGCCGAGGGGTGCGGCGGCGACCACCCAGGCGTCCGGGGCCTGGGCGGTGAACCGTTGGGCCGGGCGCAGCCAGGAGGCGGCCTGCTCGGGCCAGTCGGTGACGGTGAGCACGGAGCCGCCGCGGGCCTGCCAGGCGTCGGCGAAGGCCCGGGCGGCCGCCCGGGAGGCGTCGTCCCGGCCGTGGCCCACGGTGACGGTGTGCACCCGGGGGCGGGTGGCGGTCAACAGGCCGATCAGGGCGGCGAGTTCGGCCTCGGTGTGCTCACCGGGGGAGGGCAGCGGCCGGGAGCCGGCGAGCTCGCCGGGGTGGATGAGCGGGGACGGGCCGGGGGCGGCGGGGTTCATGGCTGCTGCTCCTGTTGCTGGGCCTTCCACCGCAGGTACGTGGTGGGCAGGCAGACGGCGCACGGTCGGTAGCCGGCGGCGAGGGCCGTGGGCTCGTCGGCGAAGAAGACCCGGTGGCGTACGTAGTGGCCGGCGGCGAGGGCGCGTCGGGCGGACGGGCAGTCGAGGCGCCCGTAGATGCGGGCGCGCCGGTGGCCGCCGAGGGTGCCGGGCCGGCTGCTGGGATGGGCGAGGCCGTCCGGGCCGACCAGGCGGTAGGTCCGTGCCGCGGGCGGCGATTCGGGGTCGGTCATGGTGCGGCCTCAGGCGTCGTGGAAGACGAGCCCGAGGGCGTGCCGGAGGCCCGAGCGCACCGTGCTCACGCCGTGGCGCACCGGGCCGGCCGAGAAGCCCCGGGCGGAGCGGACGGGCCGGTCCCGGGTGGTGAAGACCAGGCCGTGGCCCTGCCGGAGGACGGTGGCGGTGCCGCGGGACTGCGCCCGGGGGCGCTGCTCGACGAGGAGGAACTCGCCGCCGGTGTAGTCGGTCCCGGGTTCGTCGAGGCCGATGACGACCTGGAGCGGGAAGACGAGGTCGCCGAAGAGGTCGCGGTGCAGCGCGTTCCAGTCGCCGGCCCGGTAACGCAGCAGGATCTGCGAGGACTTGGCCTGTCCGGCCGCGTGGCACCGCTCGACCCACTCGTCGAGGGTGTCGGGCCAGGGCGCGGGCCGGCCGAGCTGCTCGGCCCAGCCGCGGGCGATGGTGAGCAACTGCGGGTAGAGGGCCTGGCGCAGGGCGTGGACGGGCTCGGGCAGCTCGTGGGTGAAGTACCGGTACTGGCCGGAGCCGAAGCGGTGGCGGGCCATGTCCACGGTGCTGCGGAACAGCTCGTCACGCTCGTACAGGGCGGCCAGGTCGCGGCACTCCGGGCCGCTGAGGAGCTGCGGGGTGAGCGCGCAGCCGTGGGCGTCGAGCTCCTCGGTGAGGGCCGGCCAGTCGGCCGCCTCGACGCGCTGCCGGGCCTGCGCGAGGGCGGCGGTGCCGGGTCGGGTGCTCACGGGCGTCATGCGGATGGTCATCGCTCTCGGTTCCTCACCGCGGTCCGTCGGGGTGGCCCGCGTCGGATCCAGTCTGCGGCGCCGCGGCGGTGCCGGCTGGCGGCTTTCGGACCGGGAGGTTCCGGCTGGGGTTGCCCTCCCCTCTACGGGGAGGGCAACCGGTGTCGGGTCAGCCGACGTTGACGGCGGTGTCGTCGAGGACGAAGGAGGTCTGCTTGGTGTAGTCCTCGGCGCCGGTGAACTTGAGGGTGACGGTCTGGCCGGCGTAGGCCGCGAGGTCGAGGGTGTGCTGCTGGTAGCCGGCGGCGGCGTTGACGTTGGAGTAGGTCGCCAGGGTGGTGCCGTTGGCGGTCACGGTGAGCTTGTCGTACGCGCTGGTGGTGGGCTCGGCGGTGTCGACGTGCAGCCAGAAGCTGAGGGTGTAGGTGCTGCAGCCGGTCGGCAGGGTGACCGTCTGGGCGAGGGTGTCGGTGTTGGCGCTGCCGTAGCCGTCCAGCCAGACGTCGTAGCCGCCGGAGTGCGGGGGCTCGCTGGAGCTGCTGTTGATGGTGCTGCTGCCGCCGGTGTTGGTCTCCGTCCAGCCGGCCGTGGTGCCGGCCTCGAAGCCCGGGTTGGTGAGCAGTTGGGCGGCGGTGCAGCCGGTGCCGCCGCCGGTGGGCTGGACGGTCCAGGTGAAGGTGACGGAGGAGGACGGGCCGGTGGAGTCGGTGGCGGTGGCCGTCACGGAGTACGTCCCGGCGGTGGTCGGGGTGCCGCTGATCCGGCCGGTGGTGCTGTTGAGGCCGAGGCCGGCGGGCAGGCCGGTGGCGCCGTAGCTCAGGGTGCCGCCGGCGGTGTCGGTGGCGGAGAGCTGGAGGCTGGTGGCGGTTCCGGCGGTGGCGGTCCGGGCACCGGGGTTGCTGAGGGTGACGCTGCCGGTGGTGCCGCCGCCGCTGCCGGCGGCGAGCCAGGCGGTGGCGTTGAGGGCGAGCGCGGCGTCGGTGCCGGCCGGGTCGTTCCAGCCGTCGTAGACGGTCTTGCCGGGCTCGCCGGTGCCGTCGTCGATGGCGGAGCTGTCGCCCCAGATCGCGACCCGGCCCTTGCCGAAGCCGCTGGTGGCGAAGAAGGCGCCGGTGGTGCCGGAGTAGCCGGTGCGGTAGACGATGCCCTTGACGGTGGGGTTGTCGGCGGGCTTGAGGGTGAAGGTGGTGCCGTTGCGGATGATGCTGCCGGTGACGGTGCCGAAGGGGCCGTGCAGGACGGGGTCGGTGGCGTCGTTGACGGCGGTCGGGTTGTCGGTCTGGATGTTGAGCAGATCGACCGACAGGCCGAACGGGTCGTTGCTGTTGACCGAGTTGGTGGTCATCAGGTCGTTGATGATGGCGGGGGAGTCCCAGCCGTCGTTGTTGCGGTCGCTCTTGGTGTGGTCGGAGACCAGGAAGAGTCCGCCGCCGTTCTGGACGAACGTCATGACCGCGGTCTTCTCGGCGTCGCTGAGCCGGATGTTCGGCTCGGGCAGGACGAACTCGTCGAAGTTGGCGAGGTCCAGCGCGCCGCCGGTGCCGTAGGTGATGGTGGAGCCGCTCGGCAGGGTCTTGAGGCTGTACTGGCCGGTCTTCTGGAGGGCGACGCCCCAGCTGGAGATGGCGCCGGTCCAGTCGGTCTCGGACTGGGGGTTGGCGTTCTGGCCGAGCGGGTCGGGCTGGCTGGTGCTGATGATCCAGTCCGCGTTGCCGGCGGTCTCCGCCTTGCTGTTGTCGAACAGCACGCGGTGCTGGGTGGTCGTGGCGGCGGTGGTCGCGCTCTTCGCCGGGGCCGCGGCGGCCGGGTGGGGTGCGGCGCCCGCGCCGGCGAGCACCGTCAGGGCGGCGGCGCCGAGGGCGAGCGGACGTACCGCGTCGATGCGTCTGAACATGGGTCAAGTCCTCTGTGGTGTGGGGAAGTACAGGGGAGAGCTACGCGCGTAGGCGCGCAGACACCGTTCCATGATGGGGTAAGCGGCGTTTGAACGGAACGCGACGAATGAGATCTCCGCCCGGCGGCCTGTCACCGGCCGCGGTGCCCTGAGCAGCTGCGACACCGTCAGAGCACCGCGGGCACACCGAATCTCCCCGGCTGCCGACCGGCCCTGGGGCGGTCATCCCCGGGCCAGCCGCCCCAGGGCCAGGCCGGCCAGCAGTGCGGCGCCGTCGGCGAGGACGCCGTCGTCGAACTCGGCGTCGGGGGAGTGGTTGTAGGGCGCGGTGAACGGGTCGCGGCCGTCGGTCGGCGACGCGCCGAGCATCAGGTACGCCGTCGGGACGAGTGCGCTCACCACGCCGAAGTCCTCGGAGCCGGCGATCGGTTGGGGCATCTCGACGAAACGTTCCGGCCCGAGCAGCCGGGCCGCCAGAGCGGCCGCGAACCCCGCCTCCACCGGGTCGTTGACGGTCACCGGGTAGCCGGGCTCCACCTCGGCGACCGCCTCCAGTCCGTGGGCCGCCGCGATCCCGTGGACCACCCGCAGCGCCTCGCGGTGCACCAGCTCGCGCGCGTGCGGCGAGAAGGAGCGGACGGTCGCCGAGAACCGCGCCTCGTCCGGGATCACATTGGCGGCCGTACCGGCGCTCAGCGTGCCGACGGTGAGCACCACCGGGTCGAAGGCGTCGATCCGCCGGGTCACCATCGTCTGGAGGGCCAGCACCGCCTCGCACAGCGCCGGCACCGGGTCCAGTGCCGAGTGCGGGCTGGAGCCGTGCCCGCCGCGCCCGCGCAGCGTGACCCGCAGGGTGTCGGAGGCGGCCAGCACCGGTCCCGGGCGGGTGGCGACCAGCCCGTTGGGCAGCATGGCGGCGGCCACGTGCAGCGCGTACCCGGCCACCACCCGCTCCCCGGCCGCCTCCAGCACGCCCGCGTCCACCATCAGCTGGGCGCCACCCGCCCCCTCCTCGCCGGGCTGGAACATCAGCACCACGTCCCCGGCCAGCTCGGCGCGCCGCTCGGCCAGCAGTCTGGCGGCACCGACCAGTGCGGCCATGTGCAGATCGTGCCCGCAGGCGTGCATCACGCCGGGGACGGCGGACGCGTACGGCAGCGCCGCGCTCTCCTGGACGGGCAGGGCGTCCATGTCGGCGCGCAGCAGCACGGCCGGGCCGGGGCGACCGCCGCGCAGGACGGCGGTGATCGAGCTCAGCCCGGTGCCGAGGGTGAGTTCCAGCGGCAGCCCGTCGAGCGCGGTGAGCAGTCGGTCGCGGGTCCGCGGCAGGTCCAGTGCGAGCTCCGGGTGCTGGTGCAACTCCCGCCGGAGTGCCACCAGTTCGGGCTGGAGGCGGGCGGCCTCGCGGACGAGGTCAGGTAGTCCCAGCCGGTCGAGCAGGGCGGCGGAGGTGGGCAGGTCGGACACGGGGCCTCCAGGGGGCGGGTGGACTGTCTGGCTCGATGATCGGGGGTCGCCCCCGGCGTTCCGGGCAGGTTCACGGATCCGCCACCAACCGGGCCGGAGCGCGGTCCCGCCCGGGGTTCGTTGAGATGGTCCGGCGGAGTGACTATCTTCATGGGGTGAGTGAGCGTGTGATGCAAGAACCCACCGTGATGGTCCTGACCGCCCTCGCGGACGCCCCCCGGCACGGATACGCCATCGCCCAGGAGATCAAGGCGATGACCGACGGCCGGGTCGCCCTGCGCACCGGCGCCCTGTACGGGGCGCTGGACCGGCTGCTGGCCGACGGGCTGATCGAGGTCGACCGGGAGGAGGTCGTCGACGGCCGGGCCCGGCGGATCTTCACCCTCTCCCCGACCGGGCGGGAACGACTGGCGGCCGAGGCCGAACGCCTGGCCGCGACGGCCAGGGAGGCCACCCGCCGCCTCTCCGCCACCCGCCCGGCGGCCACCGGCACATGATCGAACACGTCCTCCGGCTCTACCCCGCCGCCCACCGCCGGGCCCACGGCGAGGAGATCGCCGCGACCTTCCGCGAGATGACGGCCGGCGAGCCGCTGCGCTCGCGCCTGCGGGACGCGGCGGAACTGGCGGCCCAGGCCCTGCGGATGCGCGCCGGGCTCGGACCGGCCGGCCCCGCCGCACGGGCACTCGGCCTGGCCCACCCCCTCCTCCTGGCCGCCTCGGCCACCGCCTGCGGGCTGCACCTGCTGCGCTGGTACACCGCCCTGGTCACCTCGCCCGCGCCCGTGCTCTCCCAGCTCCGGGTCGACCTGTCCGGGGCCTGGGGCGCGCTGCTCGGCTCCGCACTGCTCGTCTTCGCGGGCGCGGCCGCCGCCCTGGCCGGCCGCCGACGGGTGGGTCTGCCCTGCACGGTGCTCGGACTGCTCGCCTTCGCGGCGGCCGCCGTGGCCGGCGGGCCCGCCTTCGGCGACCCGGTCGCCGCCCCCGCCGCGGCCACCCTGGCGGCGGCCCTGCTGCTCGCCTGCCCACCGGACCGGCGCGCGGACGGCGCGGGCGCGCTCCCGGCGGGGGCGGCCGGGGCCGTGATCGCGCTCGTCCTGGTGCCCCGGGCCGCCGTCGGTGCCCACGCCCTGCCCTGGGTCAGCACCGACTACGGCTGCTGGCCCCTGCTCGTCCTCGCGGCGGCGGGCGCCGCCTCGGCCTGGCACCGCCGATCCCACGGCGGCCGCGAACTGGCCGCACTCGCCCTGGCCTCCCCGCCGCTGCTCGCCGAGGCCGGCACCACCGCCTGGGGCGACCCGACCGCCGTCACGTGCCTGGCGACCGTCCTGGCGGCGGCCCTGGCGGTCGTCCCGCTCGCCGGCCGCCTGGGGCGGGCCTTCCGCCGGGCGTCCTGAGCGGCGACCCGGCGGCGGGAGGGCTGGGATCGCGCCGGAGTGGACGCCGCGTACGGGCGGCGGGCCGCTACTGCCGGCACTTCTGACCGCCCGGTGCGCCCCCATGCTCAGCGGCCCAGCCGGTCAGCCGTCGGCCGGTGAGCGCCATGCTCCGCGTGCCCGCCCGATCGCCTCGACGCCGACGCCTCGACGCCGATGCGGCCCGCGCCGACCGGGGGGGCGGGGATCGGCGCGCGGGTATTAGTCCGTTTGACGTAGCATTCCGTTCGACGGACTATAAGTCCGCGCGAGAGGATGCCCATGCCGTTCACCCTGTCCCACCCCGCCGCCGTGCTGCCGCTGCTGCGTGGGCCCTTCAGCCGGGCCGCACTGATCGCCGGAGCCGTGGCGCCGGACATGCCCTACTTCGTCTCCACCATCGGGCTGCCCGTCAGCGCGCAGTCCTGGTACGAGCCGTTCACCAACGCCACGACCACCCACACCCTGCCGGGCGCCCTGACCGTCGGGTTGCCGTACACCCTGGCGCTGTGGGCGATGTTCCTGGCCGGGCACCGGCCGTTGGCGTCGTTGTCATCGCTGGCGTCACGGTCGTCGTTGTCGTCGTTGTCGTCGTTGCCGCTCGGCCCGGCGGGGGCCCGGACGGTGGGGGCGGCGGTCCGGCGGGCGGGCTGGGTCCTGCTGTCGGCGCTGATCGGCATCGCCACCCACCTGGTCTGGGACTCCTTCACCCACGTCGACGGCTTCGTGGTCACCCGCACGCCCTGGCTGGAGTCCACCCTGGCGGGCAGCCTCACCTGGGCCCGGGCGCTGCAGCACGTGAGCACGGTCGGCGGCCTGGCGGCCATCGCGGTGTACGGGTGGCGCGGGCGGGCCCGGCTGCGGGTCGGTACGGGCGCGGGGCAGCGCCGGGTCCTGCTCGCGCTGGCCCTGTGTGCGGCCGCCGGGGCCGTCGCCCACGCCTGGCGGTGGCACGCCGGGCCGGACGCGGCGACGGCCGGGCAGCCGCCGGGCGCCGTCCTCGAGGGGGTGCTGTCCGACGCGGCGAAGGGCGCGGGCGCCGGACTGATCGCCGCCCTCGTCCTGTACACCGCTGGCTGGTGGATCCGGCGCGCCCTCACGGCGGGCCGAGGGCCCGGCCACCAGGACGGGGCGCGGGCGGACAGCGCCGCCTGACCGCGCTGCCGCCTGATCGCGCCGCCGCCTGATCGCGCCGCCCGGGCCCGGCCCGCGAGTGGCTACGGCAGTAGGACGGCGACGCCGGTCACCCGGTCGGCGGCGAGGTCCCTGAGCGCGGTGTCCGCCTGCCGCAGCGGGTAGCGGTTGACGTGCACCGTCGGGCGGGCCCGGGCGGCCTCGGCGAGGAAGGCGCGGCCGTCGGCCCGGGTGTTGGCGGTGACGCTGCGCAGCGTGCGTTCCTGGAAGAGGTGGCGCTGGTAGTCGAGGGTGGGGATGTCGCTGAGGTGGATGCCGGCGACCGCGAGGGTGGCGCCGCGGCCGAGGGCGGCCAGGGCGACCGGTACCAGTTCGCCGACCGGGGCGAAGAGGACGGCCGCGTCGAGCGGCTCCGGTGCGGGGTCGTACGAGTCGCCGGCGAAGGCCGCGCCGAGTTCCAGGGCCAGCCGTCGGGCCGCCGGGGCGCGGGTGAACACGGCCACCCGGGCGCCCCGGGCGAGGGCGATCTGGGCGGTGAGGTGGGCGGACGCGCCGAAGCCGTAGATGCCGAGCAGTCCGCCGGGCGGCAGCTCGGCCCGTTCCAGGGCGCGGTACCCGATGATCCCGGCGCACAGCAGCGGGGCGAGTTCCTCGGCGGGCGGGCCCTGGGCCATCCGGTAGGCGAAGCGGGCGTCGGCGGTCAGGTGGTGGGCGTAGCCGCCGTGCCGGTCCCAGCCGGTGTAGCGCGAGTGCGGGCAGAGGTTCTCCCGTCCGCTCCGGCAGTGGGCGCAGCTGCCGCAGGTGCGGGCCAGCCAGGCGACTCCGGCCCGGTCGCCGGTCGCGAAGCCCTCGACGGCGGAGCCGACCGCCCGTACGCGCCCGACCACCTCGTGTCCGGGCGTGCACCTGGGCACCCTGGGGGCGAGGTCGCCCTCCGCCAGGTGCAGGTCCGTGCGGCACACCCCGCAGGCCTCGACGTCGAGGAGGATCTCCTCGGGGCGAGGCTCGGGGACCGGCCGCCGGTCCCACTCCAGCGGCCCTGGCCCCGCCGCAGCCACCGGCCCGGGGTGGGCCACCACCCAGGCCCCGCTGTCGCCCGGTGCCGGTCGCGTCGTGTCCATCGCCGACTCCTGCCGTCTGCCGTCTGCCGTCTGCCGTCCGTCGCTTGCCGCCTGTCGGCCGCTGCCTGCCGCGTGCCGCCTGCCGTCCGCCTGATTGGCGGCCCGCTCCATCCAGCCTGCCTCCGGGGCGGGCGTGCGGCGAGGCCGGGTGTACGGGGGAGGCCAACGCCCGGGCGGCCCGGCGTCAGCCGAGCAGGGCGCCGCCCAGCAGCAGGGCCACCACGAGCGCGGCGAGCAGGGCGTGTCGCCAGTCACCGGCCCGGAGCCAGCGGGCCACGGTGACCAGGATGCCGAGGCCCGGGGCGAGGGCGAGGGTGAGGAGGCCGAGGCCGAGCAGCAGCGGACCGGCGCTGTGCTGGGAGGTGAGGTCGGCGAGGGCGAGCGGACGGGCGGTGCGGTCGCCGGCGGCCAGCGAGGTGATCAGGCCGGCCAGGATCAGCACCAGGGCGACGGCGGTGGTGGCCAGCAGTGCGGTGGCGGTGAGCCGGTTGGTGCGGACCTCCCCGGTCAGCGGGTCCGGGGTCGGAGCGCCGGTGGTGGGGCCGGGGCCGGTGGTCGTGGTGGGGAGGTCAGACATTGATCACTCCGAAGGCGCCGAGGAGGAAGGAGAGGCCGGAGGCGAGCACGACCGTGGAGTAGACGGCCTCGATGGTGCCCACCGAGATCCGGCCGGAGAGCCGGGAGCCGAGCAGTGACCCGGTGGTGATGCCGAGCACGATCGGGGCGACCAGCAGCGGTTGCACCACGCCGGCCGCGTAGTAGACGACGAAGCTGGCCACCGCGGTGATGCCGATCATGAACTGGCTGGTGGCGGTGGCCACTCGGACCGGCACGCCCATGCCCACCGTCATCGCCGGCACCTTGAGGAAGCCGCCGCCGATGCCGAGCATGCCGGAGAGCATCCCGGCCACCATGGAGGCGCCGGCGCCGAGGAACGGGCGCCGGGCCCGGTAGGCGCGGGCGGTGCCGTCGCTCTCGTCCGCGACCAGGCCGGTCAGCGCGTCCGGGCCCTCGCAGGCGCGCAGGCCGTGCCGGGTGAGGGCGTCCGGCGGGGTCTCGGCGGTCGCCAACGCCCCTGCGGGGGAGGGGAGTCGTTTGCGGCGGCGGGTGAGTTCGGCGGACAGGAACTGGCTCAGGCCGAAGACGCCCTCCAGGGCCGGGCGCGGGATGAAGGCGGTGACCAGGCTGCCGGCGATGCCGCCGATGGTGGTGGTCACCTCCAGGCTGAACGCCAGGCGCTTGTGGGTGAGGCCCTGGCGGAGGTAAGTGGCGGAGCCGGTGGCCGAGTTGGCGATGACGGCGGCGAGCGAGACGGCCACCGCCGAGCGGAACGACACGCCGTAGCCGAGCACCAGGACCGGGACCACGACCGCGCCGCCGCCGATCCCGGTCAGCGCGCCGACGCCGCCGGCCGCGGCGCCCATCAGTATCAGGACGAGGAGGGTGGAGAACGTCAGCGTCATCGGCAGACCCTTTCCGGGGACGGGGACGGGGCGGAGGCAGAGGCAGAGGCAGAGGCAGAGGCAGAGGCGGGATGGGGCGCGGGTGGGCCGCGTGTGCCAGCCGAATGGTCACCTTCCGGCGCTCGAACGTTAGTTGACGCAGGATCAGCGGAATACCGGACTGTGACGCACACCACCGGTCCCGACTGGACAGTTTACTTGTCGGTAACATGACGGGGTTCCGGGAGTGGCATTGTCGATTCCGCTCGCACCGGGATGTGCGATCGGCGCGAGCCTGCAACCTCTCCTCCGAGGAAAGGGCAAATCCGTGACTTCCTTAGCCGTTCAGCAGCGTCCCTCCGCCGCTGACCACCTCGACCGGACCGCCGGAACCGACGCCGCGGCCTTTCTGGACGACGTCCGGAGCTTCACCCGGGAAAGAGTCGCCCCGGTCGCCGGACTGATCGACCGCAGCGACGAGATCGGCACCGAACTCTTCGCCGAAATGGCCCGTCGCGGCCTGTTCGCCAACTCCCTCGGCTACCGAGCCGACCAGCCCCACGGCGGGCCCGAGCGGGTGCGCTTCCTGCTCCAGGTGCTGGAGGAGCTGGCCCGGGTCTCGCCGTCCGTCGCCAAGGCGGTGATGGACCAGAACATGGGCCAGATCGGCATGTTGCGCGAGTACGCGGGCCGCGAGCTGCGCGAGCGCTACCTCGACGCGATCGCCACCGGTGAGCAGCAGGCCGCTTTCGCGATGAGCGAGCCGCAGACCGGTTCGAACGTCGCCCGCTTCACCACCGTGGCCACCCCGGTGGAGGGCGGCTACCGGATCAGCGGCGAGAAGGACTGGATCACCGGGGCGGCCCGCCGGACGGTGCATTTCGTGGTCGCCAAGCCCTCCGCCGAATCACGCGAGGTCGGCCTCTTCCTGGTGGACCGCACCCGGCTCGGCGCCGGGGACGGAACGGTCGAGATCGACGACCGCAAGGAGAAGCTGGGGCTGCGCGGACTGGGCGAATTCCACGTCCGCTACCACGATGTGTTCGTACCCGTCGAGCAGGTCGTCCTCGGTTTCGACCGGACTTCGCTGCGCCGGATAATGCGGCACTACAACGGAAAGCGGCTGGGCCAGTCGGCGATTTGCCTCGGCCTTTCGAAGAGCGCGCTGCGGACGGCCTTCGACTACGCCAGCGCCCGCCTTCCGGCCGGTTCCCCGGGCCACCTCGCCATGCAGACCGCGCTGGCTCCCCTGGTCAGCGAGTTGCGCGCGGCGCAGTCGCTCATCGACTGGGCCGTGGGCGAGTGGGCCGCCGGGGACGACACCGGTGCGCCCAGCGCGATGGCCAAGTACGTGACGGGCGACCTCGCCCAGCGGATCACCAATGCCGCCGCCCAGGTGTGCGGTGCCAACGGGCTGTCGGACAAGATGCCGTTGGCCCGGCTGATGCGGGACGCCCGGATGCTCACCATGGCCGGCGGAGCGTCCGAGGTGCTGCGCGGCACGGTCGCCCAGCAGCTGGACCGCCTGCTCGACTGAGCCCGGCAGCACCCGCGACCCGGTCGACGCCCCGGCCAGGCCGGGGCCGTACGCCGGCCGGCCGGGGCCGTCGACCGATCCGTCCCGAGGGACGGGCGGGCACCGTGACCGCTACCGGTGCCCGCCCGTCCCGTCTCGCGCGACAACGCGACAAGGAGAAACGATGCGCCTTGCGACCATCCGGACCGGCGGAGCGGAGAGACTCGCGCTGGTCGACCCGGCGGGCGGCGCCCTGACCCTGCCCGTCGCCGACCGACCGGGGCGGGCCGGCCGGTCAGAGCTGCCCGGCCTGCCCGAGCTGCTCCGCCGTGGGCCGGAGGCCTGGGCGGAGCTGGCCGGGCGGAGCTCGTCCGGGCCCCGGCTGCCCCTGACCGACGTCGAGCTGCTGGCACCGCTGACCCGCCCGGTGAACAACCTGTTCGCCCTGGGGCTCAACTACACCGACCACGGCGAGGAGGCCTACCGCGCGGCGGGCCGGGAGTACCGCAGGCCCCGGCACCCGGTGGTGTTCACCAAGGACCGCCGCTGCGTGGCCGCCCCGGTCGGCCCGCTGGGGATCGACTTCTCGCTCTCGCGGGAGATCGACTGGGAGGTCGAGCTCGCGGTGGTGATCGGCCGCCGCGCCTGGCGGGTCCAGGAGGCCGCGGCGCTGGACCACGTCTTCGGCTACTGCGTGGCCAACGACATCACCGCGCGGGACCTCCAGACCCGGCACAAGCAGTACTACCTGTCGAAGAGCCTGCCCGGCAGCTGCCCGCTCGGCCCGTGGATCACCACCGCCGACGAAGTCCCGGACCCGCACGACCTGGCGATCACCCTCAGCGTCAACGGCGTGCCCCGGCAGGTCTCCCGCACCGACCAGCTGGTGTTCTCGATCCCGGAGACCATCGCCGCGATCTCCCGGATCGTCCCGCTGGAGCCCGGCGACGTCATCCTGACCGGCACCCCGGCCGGGACGGGCTTCGCCGCCGACCCGCCGAGCTACCTGGCCCCTGGTGACGTGGTGGAGTGCTCGATCGAGGGGCTCGGGACGCTCAGCAACCGGATCACGGCGCTGGACTGACGGCATGCTCCGGCCAGACCAGCAGCACCGCGCAGGGGGCGTGGTCGACGACGAAGCGGGTGGCGGGGCCGAGGCTGTGCGGGCCGGGGTGGGCGGGGTCGCCGTCGCGGGCGAGGACGAGCAGGTCGGCTCCGTCCGCCGCGGCGACCACCTCGTGCTCGGTGCGGCCGGTGCGCTCCAGGCGGGTGCAGGGGCGGGCGAGGCGCTCGGCGCCGGCGTCCAGGAGGCGGCGGGCGGAGGTCGCCGCGAGGGTCTCCACCCGGTTGCCGGGGTCCTGCTCGCGGTGGCCGCGGCCGAGCAGGCCGGCGAACGCGCCGTGCGCGAGGCCGGGGACGTCCTGGCCGCTGACGTGCAGCAGGACGATGTTCGCGTCCTGTGACGCGTGGGCGCGCGCGGCGTCGACGCAGACGGGCCAGGTGCCCTCGGTGATCCAGACGACGACCGTCACGGTGGTCGGCCCCCTCACGTTCCGATGAGTTGCAGGGACCCCCACAGTGCCACCACGGCCAGGGTCAGGGCGGCGGGCACGACCAGCAGTCCGAGCCGGGTGAACTCGCCCAGTCCGATCTCGGTGTCGTGTTCGCGGACGATGCGCCGCCACAGCAGGGTGGCCAGGGAGCCGGCGTAGGTCAGGTTGGGGCCGATGTTCACCCCCAGCAGCACGGCCAGGACGGCACCGGGGCCGGAGGGGAGGGCCAGCGGGAGCAGGACGAGGGTGGCGGGCAGGTTGTTGATGACGTTCGCCAGCACGGCGGCCAGTGCCGCGGTGCCGAGCAGGGCGGGCAGTGAGGTGCCGTGCGGGAGCAGGTGCCCGAGCCCGGAGGCCAGTCCGTTGTCGACCACCGCCCGGACCACCACGCCGAGAGCTAGGACGAAGGCCAGGAACGGTACGGCGGCCGAGTGGACGATCGCGGCCGGGGTGGTGCGCCGCTGGGCCAGGGCGCGGCCCGCCAGTACGAGGGCGCCGGCCAGCGCGGCCCAGGCCGGGTCGACGCCGAGTGCGGAGGTGAGGACGAAGCCGGCCAGGGTGCCGGCCACGGTGAGGAGTGCGAACAGCGGCATCTCCGGGGCCTGGGTCCGGGCCGGGGTGGGGGCGGCGGTGTCCAGGTCGGTGGCGAAGAAGCGGCGCAGCACCGCGTACTCGACGGCGATGGCCGCCAGCCAGGGCAGTGCCATCAGGGCGGCGAAGCGGGTGAAACTCAGCCCGCTCGCGGCGAAGGCCAACAGGTTGGTGAGGTTGGAGACCGGCAGCAGCAACGAGGCGGTGTTCGACAGATGGGTGCAGGCGTACAGGTGCGGTTTGGGGCGGGCGCCGAGCCGGGCGGCGGTGGCGAACACCACCGGCGTCAGCAGCACGACGGTGGCGTCCAGGCTGAGGACGGCGGTGATCACCGAGGCGACGACGAAGACCTGTGCCAGCAGCCGCCGGGGGCTTCCGGCGGAGGTGCGGGCCATCCAGGCCCCGCAGGCGTGGAACAGTCCTTCGTCGTCGCACAGTTTGGCCAGGACCAGCACGGCCGCGAGGAAGCCGATCACCGGACCCAGCCGTTCGGCCTCGGCCAGCGCGTGGTCGAGCGGGATCGCGCCGGCGGCGATCGCCAGTCCCGCGGCCGGGACGGCGACCACGGCCTCCGGCCAGCCCCAGGGCCGTACCACCGCGCACACCAGGACCAACACCAGCAGGCCGATGGACAGGGCCTCGGCGAACGACGTACTCAGGGTCTTGCTCCTTGAAGGCGGCGGTGACGGTGCCCCATCGAACCAGAGGTTCGGACACCGCGGCACACCGGAGCGGCGGGTGCGCGGCGCCCGGTAGCGGAAGGCGGCGACCGCCAGGACCTTGGCGACCGGCACCGGGCACCGGGCACCGGGCGCAGGGTGCGTCCGTCCGGGGCGGCCTACCATGAGAGGTGGTCCTCTTGATCCCCGCGGCTTCCCCGGTTTCCCGGGCTGCCGCGGCGAGACGGTAGGGAGGCCGCCATGGACTTCGGGAACGGGCCCGGGCGGATGGACGGTTCGCGCTATCCGCCGATCTCCGAGCACGGGCTGATCGGTGATCTCCGGACCGCCGCGCTCGTCACGACGGACGGCACGATCGACTGGTACTGCTGCCCGCGCTTCGACGCGCCGAGCGTGTTCGGGTCCATCCTGGACGCCGAGCGCGGCGGCTCGTTCGAGCTGGCGGCCGACGTACCGGCGCGGACCCGGCAGTTCTACTTCCCCGACACCAATGTGCTGATCACCCGGTTCTACGCGGCGGACGGCGTCGCGGAGATCCAGGACTTCATGCCGGTCGTCGACGGGTCGCGCGAGGCCTCCCGGCACCGGCTGATCCGGCGGGTCGTCTGCGTCCGGGGGACCCTGCCGTTCGCGGCGCGGGTGGCGCCCCGGTTCGGTTACGGGGCGGAGCGGCACACCGCGCAGGTGCTGGCCCACGAGGCCGTCTTCGAGGCGCCGTCGATGTCGCTGGCGCTGACCTCCACCGCACCGCTGGAGTGCGACGGCACGGACGTGTGGTCGCACTTCAAGCTCCTGGAGGGCGAGTCCGTGGTGTTCGCCCTCGACCGGATCGGCGGCGACGTCCGGCCGCGGGCCTGTCCGCACGCCGAGGCGGAGGCGCAGTTCGAGGCGACCGTCCGGTTCTGGCGCGACTGGATGGGCCGCTCGCGCTACCGCGGCCGCTGGCGGGAGATGGTGCACCGCTCCGCGCTGCTGCTGAAGCTGCTCACCTACGCGCCGACCGGTGCGATCGTGGCCGCGCCGACCACCAGCCTGCCCGAGCGGGTCGGCGGCGAGCGCAACTGGGACTACCGGTACGTGTGGGTCCGCGACGCCGCCTTCTGCGTCTACGCCATGCTCCGGCTGGGCTTCACCGCGGAGGCCGAGGCGTTCATGGGCTTCCTGTCCGAGCGCGGCATCATGCGGGGCGTCGGCCAGACCGGCCCGCTGCAGATCATGTACGGCATCGACGGGCGCAGCGACCTGCCCGAGAGCGAACTGCGCCACCTCGAAGGCCACTTGGGCTCCGCCCCGGTGCGGGTGGGCAACGCCGCCACCGGCCAGCTCCAGCTCGACATCTACGGGGCGCTGATCGACTCCGTCTACCTCTACGACAAGTGGGGGCAGCCGATCAGCAGCGACCACTGGGACGAGGTCGGCGCCGTCGTCGACTGGCTCTGCGACCACTGGGACCAGCCCGACGAGGGCATCTGGGAGACCAGGGGCGGCCGCAAGGACTTCGTCTACTCGCGGCTGATGTGCTGGGTGGCGATCGAACGGGCCATCCGGATGGCCAACCGGCGCGGCCTGCCGGCCGATCTGCCCCGCTGGCAGCGGAACCGGGACGCGATCTACCGGCAGATCATGCGGGAGGGCTGGTCCGCCGAGCGCGGGGCGTTCGTCCAGTCGCTGGGCGCAGACGTGCTCGACGCCTCGGTGCTGATGATGCCGATGGCCAAGTTCATCTCGCCCACCGACCCCAAGTGGCTGGCGACCCTGGACGCCCTCACCAAGGACCTGGTCTCCGACTCCCTGGTCTACCGCTACGACCCCGGGGCCAGCCCGGACGGGCTGCACGGCTCCGAGGGGACCTTCTCGATCTGCTCCTTCTGGTACGTCGAGGCGCTCACCCGCGCCGGACGGCTGGAGGAGGCCCGGCTGGCCTTCGAGAAGATGCTCACCTACGCCAACCACCTCGGCCTCTACGCCGAGGAGATCGGCCGGACCGGGGAGCAACTCGGCAACTTCCCGCAGGCGTTCACCCACCTCTCGCTGATCAGCGCCGCGTTCAACCTGGACCGCGCCCTGGGCTGACCGCCCTCGATTCATAACCCTCTAGACAGGTGATGGGCTCGCCAGGCTTGCCTGGCGGGTGGGTGTTGTCGAGTTGAGCCATCCGGGCTTCTTTTGCGGCAACAGCAAGCCAGTTGGCGCGTTCTGCGATGCGCCGTCACCGGCGGTGCGGTAACCGGGTTGACGGGTGACTGGTGCGGATGCCAATCTAATAACCGTTCAGAACAGTTACTCGTGCGCCGGTGATCCTCCGGCGCACCTGTCACACCTGGGGCGGGACCATGGCAGAGCAGCAGGACCGGCGCGCCCAGGGGGCGCCCGTGGGGCGGCGGACGGTGCTGGGGACCTTCGCCGCGGGGATCGCCGGGCTGGCGGCCGCGCCGTACCTTCAGCGCGGGTGGGAGGGCTTCCTCGCGGCGGCCTCGCAGCACGATCCCCTGCTCGGCCTGCTCTCCGCGCGTTCCGCGCCGACCTGCGCCGACTGAACCGCTTCGCGCCGTACGACCGGCAGTGGCTGCGGGCCGCGCGCCGGCGGCTGACCGGGCCGTACGACCGGCCGGCGGGCAGGTTCAACGCGGGGCAGAAGCGCACCGGCTACGTCAGCCGGTCCTGGGCGCGCCGCCACCACCCGCACTGGCTGCCGGAGGAACACCACGGCCCGGCAACTCACCCGACCTCTGACTCGTCAACGCCCCCGCACCCGGGGCAACTTCACCTTCTCGAACGGAATCCCGATGAAACGACTCCTGACCGTTCTCGCGGCCGGCCTGCCGCTGGCCGCCGTGCTCTACGCCCCCGGCGCGGTGGCGGACACCGGCACGCCCGCCGGCTACAGCTGCGCCGCCCCCGCGGTGGCGGCCCCGGAGGGCACGCAGGTGGAGGCCGTCACCGCGGTCGCCCACCCGGCGGGCACCGTCGACGTGCCCGCCGTGTTCCCGCTGAAGGCCGACCACATTCCCGACGTCCCCGCGTTCTGCGACGTCACGGTGACCCTCACCCACCCCGGCCAGGGCGACCACGCCAAGGTGCGGGTCTGGCTGCCGCAGCAGAACTGGAACGGCCGGCTGCAGACCGTCGGCGGCAGCGCCTACGCCGCAGGCGACTACGGCAGCAACCTGGCCGCCGCCGTCAAGGGCGGTTACGCGGCCGCCACCACCGACGCCGGGGTGAGCACCTACATCGACGCGGGGTGGGGGCTGAAGAGCGACGGCACCGTCGACTCGGCGCTGCTGGAGAACTTCGCCTCCCGCTCCGAGCACGAGGCCGCCGTCGTCGCCAAGGACGTCATCGCCGCCCACTACCAGCGGGCCGCCTCGTACGCGTACTTCAACGGCTGCTCCACCGGCGGCCGCCAGGGCTACATGGAGGCCCAGGAGTACCCGGAGGACTACAACGGCATCCTCGCCAACGCGCCCGCCGTCAACTGGACGCAGTTCGAAGTCGCCACGCTGTGGCCGCAGGTGGTGATGAACGAGGCGCACACCTACCCGACGAAGTGCGAGTTCGAGGCCTTCACCGCCGCCGCCGTGCAGGCCTGCGACGGGCTGGACGGCGCCCGGGACGGCCTGGTGTCCCGGCCCGACGAGTGCGGCTTCAACCCGCGCCGGCTGATCGGCACCACCATCGAGTGCGACGGCAAGCAGGTGACGATCAGCGCGGCCGACGCCGAGGTGGTGCGCCGGATCTGGGACGGGCCGCGCACCTCCTCGGGTCGCAAGCTGTGGGCCGGCACGCCGATCGGGGCCGACCTGAGCGCCCTCGCCGGCCACACCACGGACGACGCCGGCAAGCCGGTGGGCGCGCCGTTCCCGGTGCCCGCCGAGTGGGTGTCCACCTGGGTCGCCAAGCAGCCCACGCTGGACGTCACGACCCTGACCACCGACCGGTTCGCCCAGCTGTTCCAGCAGTCCGTGGCCGAGTACGACAAGGTGATCGGCACCGCCGACCCGGACCTGTCCGCGTTCCGCGACGCCGGCGGCAAGCTGCTCAGCTGGCACGGCACGGCCGACGAGTTCATCCCGGCCGACGGCACGGTGCGCTACCGCAAGCAGGTCGAGCGGCGGATGGGCGGCGCCTCGAACGTCGACGACTTCTACCGGCTCTTCCTCGCCCCGGGCACCGCCCACTGCGGCCTCTCCGGCAAGACCGCCGACCTCGCCGCGCTGACCGCCTGGGTCGAGCAGGGCGAGGCGCCGCAGACGCTCCCCGCCACCCTGAACACCGCCGACGGCCGGACGGTCAGCCGCAACCTCTGCGCCTACCCGCTGGTCTCCCGCTACACCGGCCACGGCGACACCGCGGACGCCGCCAGCTTCGGCTGCGCCCCGGCCAACCGGCACTGACCCAAGCGGCACTGACCAACCGGCATGATCCAAGCTGCATCGACCCGGGCGGCACTGACCCGCGCACGAAGCTCCGCGGCCCGCACCCCGACCCCCGGGGGTGCGGGCCGCGGGCGTTCGACGACTTTTGGTGACGTAGGGTGATAGGAGATCAACAGGGGGGAGTCGAAGTCGTTCCCCCCGTCGGCCTCGGGTGTCCGTCGTCGCGTCACCACGGCCCGCCCGAAGGCCCGCCCAAGGCCCGTCCGAGGCCGGTTCAAGGCCTCGGGCGGCCGATAGACAGGAGAGTCGAGTTGTCGTCTGACCGCACCCGGAGCCCGCAGAGGACCCAGCACCGCCCGGCCGCCACCGGTGCGCCCAGAGCGGAACTGCTGCTCGACGGCCGCTCGCTGACCGTCAAGGAGACCGCGGCGGCCGCGCGCCGGCCGGAGGCGTGGCGGGTGGGGCTGGCGGACGGCGCGGTGCACCGGATGAAGCGGTCGGTGGACCTCAAGAACGCGATCGTCGACTCCGGGCAGCGGGTGTACGGCGTCACCTCCGGCTTCGGCGACAGCAACACCCGGCAGATCTCGCCGCGCAAGGTGGAGGCGCTGCAGGCCAACCTGATCCGCGGCTTCAACTGCGGCCTCGGCCCGGCGGCTTCACCCGACGTGGTGCGGGCCACGGTGATCACCCGGGCGAACTGCCTGGCGCGCGGCAACTCCGGGATCCGCCCGGAGGTGGTCCAACTGCTGCTGGACTGCCTGGAAGCCGACATCCTGCCGGTGGTGCCGGAGCGCGGCTCGGTGGGCGCGAGCGGCGACCTCGTCCCGCTCAGCTACCTCGGCGCGATGCTCACCGGGCACGGCACGGTGCTCCACCGCGGCGAGGCCCGGCCCGTCGCCGAGGCGCTCGCGGAGGCCGGACTCGAACCGGTGGTGCTCGCCTCCAAGGAGGGGCTGGCCCTGGTCAACGGCACCTCCTTCATGGCCGGTTTCGCCGTACTGGCACTGCGCGACGCGACCGAACTCGCCTTCGCCGCCGACCTGTGCACGGCGCTGGCCTCGCAGGTCCTGAACGGCAACCCGCGCCACTTCGACCCGTTCGTGTTCGATCACAAGCCGCACCCCGGCACCGCCGAATCCGCCCGGACGGTGCGCCGCCTGCTCGGGCGGGACGGCACCGGCCCCTTCGCGGGGGACGAGGAGGCCGGCCCGGCCGACGTCATGCCCGACGGGACGGGCTACCGCCGGCTCGCCGAGGCCGTCCAGGACCGGTACTCGATCCGCTGCGCCCCGCACGTCAACGGCGTGCTGCGGGACACCCTCGGCTTCGCCACCGACTGGACCCATGTGGAGATCAACTCCTCCAACGACAACCCGCTGTTCGACACCGAGGCGGGCGTGGTCGTCAACGGCGGCAACTTCTACGGCGGGCACATCGGCCAGGCGATGGACTCGCTGAAGACCGCCGCCGCCAGCGTGGGCGACCTGCTGGAACGGCAGTTGCAGCTGGTGGTGGACGAGAAGTACAACAACGGCCTCACCGCCAACCTCATCCCGCGCTTCCCGGACGACAGTTGGGAGGCCGGGCTGCACCACGGCTTCAAGTCCCTTCAGCTGGCGGCTTCCTCGCTGGTCGCCGAGGCGCTCAAACTGACCATGCCCGCGACCTCGTTCTCCCGCTCCACCGAGGCCCACAACCAGGACAAGGTCAGCATGGGCACCATCGCCGCCCGGGACGCCCGGACGGTCGTCGAACTGGTGCGCCAGACGGCGGCGATCCATCTGCTCGCCCTCTGCCAGGCCGCCGACCTGCGCGGCACCGAACGGCTGAGCGGCCCGACGGCGGCCGTGCACGCGGCGGTGCGCGCGGTGTCGCCGAGGATGGACGGGGACCGCGGGATGGAGCGGGACATCGCGCTGGTGGCGGAACTGCTCGCGGCCGGACGGCTGCGGGAGGCGGCGGCGACCGGGGCGTAGCCCCCGACCGCGCGGCCCGTACAGCCCGGCCCGGGCGGTCGGACCCGGCTCGCGCCGTCGGCCCCGCCGTACGGTCGGACCCGGCTACGCCGTCGGCTCGGCGAAGTGGCCGACCACGGCGGCGTAGCTGTCGGCCGCGTGGCCGCCGGCGGCCACCGCCGCCATGACGGCCGCCAGCTGCCGGGGCAGGACGGGGTTGAGGCCGCGCCGCTCGCTCTCCGCCAGGAGGTGGGCGGCGGCGGCCAGGTGGGTGCGCAACGCCGAGTCCTCGGCCGGGTAGTCGCCCTCGTCGACCTGCCGGGCGTAGCGGGCCAGGAAGGCGCCCATGCTGCCGAACAGCAGCTCGGCGCTCGGCGCGAACTCCGTCGCGCCGATCCCGGCGGTGCGCAGCAGCGCGGCCGCGTGCAGGAAGCCGTTCAGGCCGGACCACAGGACGGCCAGCAGCGCGAGGTCGTGCAGCGAGGCGAGCCCGCTGCCCTCGCCGAGGTAGGCGGGGCAGCCGCCGAGCGCGGTCAGGGTCTGCTCGTGGGCGCGGAAGGCCGCCTCGGGCCCGCTGTAGAGCACGGTGGTCCCGGCGAGGCCGATGGTGTCGGGCGTGGCCAGCAGCGCGCCGTCGAGGCTCTGCGCGCCGTGGCGGGCGGCGGTCTCGGCGACGGTGGCGGCGTCGTCGGAGGTGCCGGAGGTGACGTCGACCAGGACCCGGCCGGCCAGGGACCCTCCGACGGCGTCCAGGACTTCGCGGACGGCGCCGTGGTCGGCGAGGCAGAGCACGACCAGCGGCGCGGCCGCCGCCGCCTCGGCGGGCGTGGCGGCGCGCCGGGCGCCCCGGGCGGCCGGGCCGTCGGCGCGGGCGGCCGTACGGTTCCAGACCGTGGTGGGGTGCCCGGCGGCCAGGAAGGCGTCGGCGAGCGCCGTGCCCATCAGGCCGAGGCCGAGCACGGCGACGGGGGTGCGGGCGGTGGTCATGGGGTTTCCCTCCGGTCGGCGGTGGCGAGGAGTTCGGCGGGCCGGGCGCGACGCGGTGCGTTCAGGAGGCGCACCATCGGCTCCTCGACGAAGGTGTGCAGCAGCCAGGCGGCCGCCAGCGAGGTGAGGGCCAGGACGGCCGTGTACAGCAGCGGGCGGAGCCCGCCGGCGGTGCCGTGCGGGTCGAGCACTGCGTCGCCGTGTTCGAGCACCAGGTAGTGCGTCAGGTAGAGCGCGAACGAGAGCGCCCCGAGCCGCTCGGCCAGCGGGTGGGCGAGCCGGGACGGCCGACCCAGGCGGTCGGCGTTGGCGGCCCCGACGATCAGCGCGGCCAGCGGGAGGACGGTGATCGCGGCGACGCCGAACTGCAGGGGGGAGAGCTGGTCGAGCGGGTAGAGCAGCGCGAAGGCGGCGGCGCCGTGCCAGATCCGGACCCGGTCGAGCAGGCCCTCCCGGACCAGCCGGGCCAGCACCACGCCGAGCAGGAACTCCGGCATCCGCGCGGGCGGGAAGGTGTAGCAGAACCAGATCTGACGGACCGTCAGGCCGAGCCCGAAGGGCGGCCCGTCGAGCAACGGGCGCGCCGCCGTGACCAGTGGCGGGATCAGCAGGATCACGGCGACGATCGCGGCGGCCCAGTGCCAGAGCCGTTCGGGGCGGATCGCGGCCGTGCGGCGGGCGGCGGCGGGGAACAGCAGGTAGAAGGCCAGGTCGCAGCAGAGCGACCAGGACACCCCGTTCACCCCGGGGTCGAGCAGGTCGAAGTCGGGGGGCCAGGTCTGCACGAGCAGCGCGTTGGGCAGCCAGGCCCGCAGGGGTACGGCCTGCCCGGCGGCCGCGAGCAGCAGCACCCCGGCGAGCAGGGTCGCCAGGTGGGAGGGCATGATCCGGGCCAGCCGGCGGCGCCAGAACACCCGGACCGGCTGGTCCGGCCGCCACGCCCAGGTCAGCAGGAAGCCGCTGAGCAGGAAGAAGAACGTCACCGCGGCGAAGCCCAGCCGGAGCAGGGTCGCGCTCTCGCCGTGCCCGTGGGTCCAGATCAGGCTGGAGTGCTGGGCGACCACCACTGCCGCCGCGATGAAGCGCAGACCGGTGAGCGAGGGCAGCCGGGTCGACCTGCCGAGTGCCAAGAGCGTTCCCGAGGTGTCGGAATGGGCGGGGAGGCCCGGTGATCGTATCCGAACTGGCCGATGGAACAGGCATTTTGACGTTACCTCGGAAAGGCCGGGCCGATTGCATGCTCTGCATACTTTCCTGCTCGAAATGTTGACGGCGGGTCAGATCTGATAGAGATCAGCTACCCGGCTAGGGTGCGTGCGCGATCGTCCGACCCACGCCGCCCCTGCCCGCCCGCCCCAGGACCGGAGACCCACGTGGCCGACAATGACACCCTGCGCCAGTACCTCAAGCGCGTGGTCGCCGACGCCGTCGACACCCGGGAGCGGCTGCGGGCCCTGGAGGAGCGGCAGTGCGAACCGATCGCGATCATCGGCACCGCCTGCCGCTACCCCGGCGGCGCCGACTCGCCCGAACTGCTCTGGAAACTGGTCGCCGAGGGCGTCGACGCCGTTTCCGGATTCCCGACGAACAGGGGCTGGCCCCTCGATTCCCTGTTCCACCCCGACCCCGACACCGTCGGCACGAGCTACGTCGAACAAGGCGGATTCCTGTACGACGCCGATCGATTCGACGCCGAATTCTTCGGGATGTCCCCGAGGGAGGCCCTCGGCACCGACCCCCAGCAGCGCATCCTGCTGGAAATCGCCTGGGAGGCCTGCGAACGCGCCGGGATCGCGCCCGAAACCCTGCGCGGCAGCCGAACCGGGGTGTTCGCCGGAGTGATGTACAACGACTACGGCAGCCGGCCCCACCTGCCCCGGGAAGACTTCGAGGGCTACCTGTTCAGCGGCAGCGCCCCCGGCGTCCTCTCCGGCCGACTCGCCTACGCCTTCGGCCTGGAGGGCCCCGCCGTCAGCGTCGACACCGCCTGCTCCTCCTCACTCGTCGCCCTCCACCTCGCCTGCGCGGCGCTGCGCCGCGGCGAGTGCGACCTCGCCCTGGCCGGCGGCGTCACGGTGATGGCCACCACCGCCGCCTTCCTCGGCTTCTCCCGCCAGCGCGCCCTGGCCCCGGACGGCCGCTGCAAGGCCTTCTCGGCGAGCGCCGACGGCGTCGGCTGGGGTGAGGGCGCCGGGCTGCTGATGCTCGCCCGGCTGTCCGACGCCCGCCGGGACGGCCGGCGGGTGCTCGCCGTCGTCCGGGGCTCGGCCGTCAACCAGGACGGCGCCTCCAACGGCCTCACCGCGCCCAACGGCCCCGCCCAGGAACGGGTGATCCGCGCCGCCCTCGCGGACGCCCGGCTGACCACCGAGGACATCGACGCCGTCGAGGCCCACGGCACCGGGACGGCGCTCGGCGACCCGATCGAGGCCCGGGCACTGCTGCGCACCTACGGGCAGCGCCCGGCGCAGCGGCCGGTCTGGCTGGCCTCGCTGAAGTCCAACCTCGGGCACGCCCAGGCCGCCGCCGGGGTGGGCGGGGTGATCAAGACGGTGGAGGCGCTGCGGCGCGGCCGGCTGCCCGCGACGCTGCACGCCGAACAGCCCTCCCCGCACGTGGACTGGGAGTCGGGGGCGCTCGCCCTGCTCACCGAGGCCCGCGACTGGCCGACGGTCGACCGTCCGCGCCGGGCGGCGGTGTCCTCCTTCGGGCTCGGGGGCACGAACGCGCACGTGATCCTGGAGGAGGCCCCGCCGGAGGAGCCGGTCGACTCCTCGGCAGTGCCGGCCTCGCCGCCGGTGGTGCCGTGGGTGCTCTCGGCGCGCTCCGCCCGGGCGCTGGCGGAGCGGGCGCGCGATCTGCTGGCGCTGGTCGGCGGGCCGGGCCCGGCTCCGGATCACCGGGACGTCGCCCGGACGCTGGCCGTCGGCCGGGCGGCGCTGCCGTACCGGGCGGCGGTGGTCGGCCGGACGGCTGCCGAACTCGTCGAAGCACTGGGCGAGTTGGCCGGAGACCTCGCTGCGGGCGAGGCCCGTCGTACGGAGCGGCAGGCGCGGACGGTCTTCCTGTGCCCGGACGGGGACGGGCCAGCTCCGGGTGCGGTGGCCGAACTCCGGTCTGCCTTCCCGGCGTTCGCGACGGCGTACCAGGAGGCGTACCAGGAGGCGTGCGAGGAGGCGGGCGGGGAGGCCACCGTGCTGCCGGGGGCCGCCTCGGCCAGGTTCGCGGCGCAGGTGGCGCTCCACCGGCTGTACCTCGCTTGGGGGTTGAGCCCGGCGGCACTGGTAGGCCGGGGCAGCGGCGAAGTGGTAGCCGCCCACCTCGCCGGGGTGCTCTCGGCGCCGGACGCGGTGGCCCTGCTCGCGGCCCGCGAGCGCCTGCTGCGGCAGGGCGACGAGCCGGCGGCCCGGGCGGAGTTCCGGCGCGAGCTCGCGGCGCTGACCTTCGCCGCGCCGACATCGCCCCTGATCTCGGGCGCGAGCGGTCGCGAGGAGCCCGTCGAGCGGTGGGCCGACGCGGAGGGCTGGGCCGAGCGCGCACTGGCGGGCGAGGGGCCGATCGCGGAGGGGCTGGAGGACGTACTGGTCCTGGGAGCCGAGGCCGCGCCCGGCGAGGACGCGCCGTACGCCGTCGTCCGGGCGTTGGTCGGGCGGTACGTGGCCGGGGCGGCCGTCGACTGGTCCGCCTTCTTCGCGGAGAGCGGCACCCGGCACATCGACCTGCCGACGTACCCGTTCCAGCGCGAGCGGTACTGGCTGGAGCCGACCACGGCCGCTGCCCCGGAGACCTCGTCGGCCTCCTCAGCTTCGTCTGCTTCGTCTGCTTCGTCTGCTTCGGCGGCGGGGGACGCGGGGGCGCTCGCCCGGCGCGTCGCCGACCTGCCCGCCGGGGAGCGGCGCGCCCACCTGCTGGACGCGGTACGCACCGAGGCGGCGGCCGTCCTGCGGATCGCCGACCCGATGACGATCGAAGTCGGCCGCCCCTTCCGGGAGTTCGGCTTCGATTCGCTCACCGCCGTCCAGCTGCGCAACCGACTGGCGACGCTCGCCGGGCTGGAGCTTCCGGTCACCGTGCTGTTCAACCACCCCACCCCGGACGCCGTGGCCGACCTACTGCTGGACCTGATGACCGCAGCGGACCCGCCGACCGGTACCGACCGGCCGACCGCGCTCGCCGAAGTCGACCGGCTGGAGGAGGCCTTGGCGGGCCTGCCGGCCGGCGGCGCGGAAGTCCTCGCCGTCACCGAACGCCTGCGGGACCTCCTCGACCGCTTCGGGCGGCTGGAGACCGCCACCAAGGACGAGCTGTTCGACCTCATCGACAACGAGCTCGGCCGGGCCCGGACCTGACGGCGCCGGTCGCTCCGGAGCTGACAGCACGCCCGCCGAGAGAGGAAGCCACCATGTCGGACGAGGAGAAGCTCGTCGACTACCTGCGCTGGGTCACCGCCGACCTGCGCGACGCACGACGCAGGATCGCCGAACTGGAGTCCGCTCAGCCGCAGTTGCCCTCGCCCTCGACCCCGCCCTCGGGCGAGCCGATCGCGATCGTCGGCATGGCCTGCCGCCTCCCCGGCGGCGTCGCCTCGCCCGACGACCTGTGGCGGCTGGTGCTGGACGGCCGGGACGCCGTCACACCGTTCCCCACCGATCGCGGCTGGGACCTCGACGCCCTCTACGACCCCGACCCGGAGGTGCCCGGCACGTCCTACGCCCGGGAGGGCGGTTTCGTGGACACCGCCACCCGCTTCGACGCCGGGTTCTTCGGCATCTCCCCGCGCGAGGCCACCGCCATGGACCCGCAGCAGCGGCTCCTGCTGGAGACCGCCTGGGAGGTGTTCGAGCACGCGGGCATCGACCCGACCGTCCTGCGCGGCACCGACGTCGGGGTGTTCGCCGGCGCCACCGAGCAGTCCTACCTCGGCCCGGACACCCCGGCCGAGTACGAGGGCTACCTGCTGACCGGGCGCCTGGGCAGCGTCGTCTCCGGCCGGATCGCGTACACCTTCGGCTTCCACGGCCCGGCCGTCACCGTGGACACCGCCTGCTCCTCCTCGTTGGTGGCCCTGCACCTGGCCGTGCGCTCGCTGCGCGGTGGCGAGTCGACGCTCGCCCTGGCGGGCGGGGTGACGGTCCTGGCCTCGCCGCTCGGCTTCGTGGACTTCGCCCGGCAGCGCGGCCTGGCCCCGGACGGCCGCTGCAAGTCCTTCGCCGCGGCGGCGGACGGCACCGGCTGGGCCGAGGGCGCCGGGCTCGTCCTGCTGGAGCGGCTCGCCGACGCCCGCCGCCACGGCCACCGGGTGCTCGCGGTGGTGCGCGGCACGGCCGTCAACCAGGACGGCGCCTCCAACGGGCTGACCGCGCCGAGCGGCACCGCGCAGCAGCGGGTGATCCGCAGCGCCCTGGCCGACGCCGGACTCACCCCCGGCGAGGTCGACGCCGTCGAGGGCCACGGCACCGGCACCAGGCTCGGCGACCCGATCGAGGCACAGGCCCTGCAGGCCGTCTACGGAGCGGACCGCCCGGCCGGACGACCGCTACTGCTGGGCTCGGTCAAGTCCAACCTCGGGCACGCGACGGCCGCCGCCGGGATCGGCGGGGTGATCAAGACGGTGCAGGCCCTGCGGCACGGCGTGCTGCCCCCGACGCTCCACGTGGACGGGCCGACGCCGCTGGTCGACTGGTCGGCGGGCGGGGTCGAGCTGCTCACCGAGCGGCGGCCCTGGCCATCGGCGGACCGGCCGCGCCGTGCCGGGGTGTCGGGATTCGGTGTGAGCGGGACCAACGCCCATGTGCTGCTGGAACAGGCGCCCGAAGCCGAGCGGGCACCCGAAGCCGAACCGGCGCCCGAGGCCGAACCGGCGCCCGAGGCGGCCCCGCTTCCCGCCGTACCGTGGCTGCTGTCCGCCGCGACGGCGAGCGGCCTGCGCGCCCAGGCCGCCCGGCTGCTGGACCACCTGGAACGGAGCCCCGAGGCCTCGCCCCGGGACGTGGCCGAGACCCTCGCCACCGGCCGCGCCGCGCTCAAGCACCGGGCCGCCCTGGTCGGCGCCGACCGGGACACCCTCCTGCGTGCTCTGCGCGCGCTCACCGAGGAGCCGGACGGGAAGCCGGACGGGGAACCCGTACGGCCGGGGCGCCTCGCCTTCGTGTTCCCCGGGCACGGTTCGCAGCGCCCGGAGCAGGGCCGCGGCCTCCACCGGGCGTACCCGGCGTTCGCGGCGGCCTTCGACGAGGTCTGCGCCGCGCTGGACCCGCACCTGCCGGCGCCGCTCGGCGAGGTGCTGGCCGGCGGGGGAGCGCTGGAGCGCTTCGGGTACGCACAGGCGGCGGTGTTCGCCTTCGAGGTCGCGCTGTTCCGGCTGCTGGAGTCCTTCGGAGTGCGGCCCGACGTGGTGGCCGGGCACTCGGTCGGCGAACTGGCCGCCGCCCACGTCGCCGGAGTGCTGGCGCTGCCGGACGCCGCGACCCTGCTCGCCGTCCGCGGCCGGCTGGTCGAGGCACTGCCCGCCGACGCGGCGGTGGTGGCGCTGGAGGCCTCCGAGGCGGAGGCGGTCGAGCTGCTGGCCCGGCACGGCGGGCGGGTGTCGCTCGCGGCGGTGAACGGCCCGGCCTCGGTGGTGGTGTCCGGCGACGCCGCGGCGGTGGGCGAGGTCGCCGCGGAGGTCGAGCGCCGCGGCCGCCGGGCCCGCCGGCTGACGATCAGCCGGGCGGTGCACTCGGCCGGGCTGGACCCGATGCTCCCGGAGTTCCGGCGGGCAGTGGCGGGTGTCCGGCTGGCCGCGCCGACGCTGCCACTGGTGTCCACGGTGACCGGGCACCTCGCCACCGCCGGGGAGCTGTGCTCTCCGGACCACTGGACCGCCCAACTGCGCCGCCCGGTCCGCTTCCTGGACGCCGTCCGCACCCTGGCGGCCCAGGGGGTCGGGGTGGCCCTGGAGGTGGGCCCGGACGCGGTGCTGTCGCCGCTGATCGGGGCCTGCCTGGACGGCGGCGAGCGGCCGGTCACGGCACTCCCGAGCGTACGGGCGGGCACGGCCGAGGCGCCCGGCCTGATCGGGGCGCTGGGCGCGCTCTGGGCGGCCGGGGTGCCGGTCGACTGGCGGGCCGTGCTCGGCCCGGCCCGGCGGGCGGCGGCCGAGCTGCCGACGTACCCGTTCGAACGGCAGCGGTACTGGCTGACGCCCTCCCGAACCGCACGCCAGGAGGCCGGTCCCGGTGGGCGGGCGCTCGGGCACCCGCTGCTGACCGGTGTGACGGAGCTGGCCGGGCGCGGCGAGCTGGTGTTCGGCGGACGCCTGCCCGGCGGCTCGCCGGCCGAACTGGTGGAACTGGCCCTGCGGGCGGGGGAGGAGGCCGGGTACGGCGTGCTCGACGAACTGATCGTCCATGACCGACACGGCGCGGTGGAGGCGCAGTTGGTGCTCGCCCCGGCGGACGGCGACGGGCGGCGGGCCTTCGCGGTCCACACCCGGGCGGGGGAGAGCGGGGCCTGGGCGTCGACCGCCGCGGGCGCGCTCAGCCGCGGTTCCGCCGAGCCGGCCCCCGACGGTGAGGCGTGGCCGCCGCCGGGCGCGGAAGCGGTGCCCACGGAGATCGACGGAGTGACGGCGCTCTGGCGTTCGGACGGGGAGCTGTTCGCCGAGGTGGCCCTGACCGAGGATCCGGCGGAGGACTGGGGCCTGCCCCCGGAGCTGCTGGACACGGTGCTGCGCTGCGCCGGTCCCGGGCGCGCCGCCGAGTGGCGCGGGGTCCGGCTGTACGCCACCGGCGCCACTCGGGTACGGGCCCGGATCACCCCCGGGCCGGACGGTACGGCGCTGCGGCTGACCGACCCCGGCGGCCGTCCGGTCGCCTCGGTGGCCGCCGTGGCCCTGCGGCCGCCGACCGAGCAGGACCAGGCGTCAGCGGAGGAACGGTCCCGGGCCCGGGACGGGCTGTTCCAGCTGGACTGGACCCCGGTGACCCCGCCGCCGTCCGTGCCACCGGTGACCTGGGCGGTGCTCACCGACGGCAGCGCGCCCGTAGCGCCCTCGGCGCGCAGGGTCGCGCACCTCGCGGAGGTACTGGACACGATCGGTGAGTACGACGCCGTGCTCGCACCGCTGGTGCCCGCGCCCGGCGGCGATGTCCCGGCCCAGGCCCATCAACTGGCCCTGAAAGCACTCCAGTTGGCCCAGTCCTGGCTGGCGGACGAACGCACCGCCACCGTACCGCTGGTCGTCGCGACCAGCGGCGCCGTGGCCGGGGTCACCGACCCGGCCGCCGCCACCGTATGGGGCCTGCTGCGCTCGGCCCAGTCCGAGGCCCCCGACCGGATCGTCCTGGTCGACCTCGACGACGACCCGGCCTCCGCCGCCGCCCTCCCCGCGCTGCTCGCCTCCGGCGAACCCCAGGCGGCGATCCGGGCCGGCCGGCTACTGGTCCCGCGCCTGGCCCGGGCCGTGCCGGGGGCCTCGTCCGGAACCGGTGCCGGAACCGGAACCGGTGTCGGTGTCGGTGTCGGTGTCGAGACCGGAACCGGAGCCGAAACCGGGACCACGCCCAGGGCCGGGGCCGGGGCCGTGCCCACCGGCGGCACCGTCCTGATCACCGGCGGCACCGGCGCCCTCGGCGCGGTGTTCGCCCGTCACCTGGTGCGCCGCCACGGCGTGACGCGGCTGCTGCTCACCGGCCGGCGCGGGCTCGCGACTCCCGGGGCGCCCGCCCTGGTGGCCGAACTCGCCGCGCTCGGCGCCCGGGCCACCGTGGCGGCCTGCGACGTCGCCGACCGGGCCGCGCTCGCCGCACTGCTGGCGACCGTCCCGGCCGACCGGCCGCTGACGGCCGTCCTGCACGCGGCCGGGGTGCTGGACGACGGCCTGCTCGGCGCGCTGAGCCCCGAGCGGCTGGCCGCGGTGCTGCGCCCCAAGGTGGACGCCGCCTGGCACCTGCACGAGCTGACGCTCCCGCACCGGCCGTCCGCCTTCGTGCTGTTCTCCTCGGTCGCCGGGATCGTCGGCGGGCCGGGCCAGGCCAACTACGCCGCCGCCAACACCTTCCTGGACGCCCTCGCCGAACACCGGGCCGGACTCGGCCTGCCCGCGACCGCGATCGCCTGGGGCCTCTGGCAGGGCGAGGGCGGCATGGCCGGACACCTGGGCGAGGCGGACCTGCGGCGGATCGCCCGCAGCGGGCTGCGCCCGGTCACCGCGGCCGACGGCCCGGCGCTGCTGGACGCGGCGCTGGACGGCCGGCGGGCCGCCGTGCTGGGCGCCCCGCTGGACCTCGCCGTGCTGCGGCGCCGGCCCGCCGACCTCCCGACCGTGTTCACCGGCCTCGCGCCGCTGCCGCCGCGGCCCCGCGCCGGGACGGGCGAGGCGGCGGCGGAGTCCCTCGCCCGGACGATCGCCGCGCTGCCGCCGGAGCGGCGCCGGGCGGAGGCCGTCGAGCTGGTCCGCCGGGAGGCCGGCCGGGTGCTCGGCCACCCCGACGCCGCGGCCGTCGGCGCCGAGGACGCCTTTCCCGCGCTGGGCTTCGACTCCCTCGCCGCCGTCCAACTGCGCAACCGGCTGGACGCGTTGACCGGCCTGCGGCTGGCGCCCGGGGCGGTGTTCGCGCACCCGACCCCGGCCGCGCTGGCGGACCACCTGGTGTCGGAGCTCGCCCTGCCGGAGAAACCCGCCGGGGCCGAGGCGGCCACCGGTGCCGGGGACTTCGCCGCCGACGTCCGCCTGGACGAGGACGTCCGCCCGGCCGCGGAGGTGGTCGAGGAGGCCGCCGAGCCCCGGGAGGTGCTGCTGACCGGCGCGACCGGCTTCCTCGGTGCCTTCCTGCTGCGCGACCTGATGCGCTCCACCAAGGCGACCGTGCACTGCCTGGTGCGCGCCGCCGACCACACCGCGGCCACCGAGCGACTGCGCGAGCGGCTGCGCTGGTACCGGGTGTGGGACGAGATCGACCAGGACCGGCTCGCGATCGTGGTCGGCGACCTCGCGCAGCCCCGACTCGGCCTGACCGAGCTGGAGTTCGACCGGCTGGCCCGGACCGTCGACGTGGTCCACCACGCCGGGGCCGCCGTCAACTGGCTGCGCCCGTACGCCGAACTGCGGGCCGCCAACGTGGACGGCACCCGGGAGGTGCTCCGGCTGGCCGCCCGGCACCGCACCGTGCCGGTGCACCACGTCTCCTCCACCGCCGTCTTCACGCCCCAGGCCCCGGCGCCCGGCCCGCGCGCCGTCTCGGCCCCCACCGGCCCGCCGCAGGCGCTGGCCAACGGCTACGCCCAGAGCAAGTGGGTGGCCGAGCAGGTGGTGGCGATCGCCCGGGAGCGCGGACTGCCGGTGACGGTCTACCGGGCCGACGTGATCTGCGGCGACCAGGTCCACGGTGCGTGCCAGACCAGGGACTTCTTCTGGCTGAGCCTCAAGGGGCTGGTCCAGGCCGGGGCCGTCCCGGCCGGGCTGGCGGCCGCGGGCGCCGTCCACCTGGCCCCCGTCGACTACATCAGCGCGGCCATCACCACCCTCGCCGGGCAGCGCGGGAACGCCGGCCGGACCTTCCACCTGCAGAACACCAGCACCGAGGGGTACGGCGAACTGACCGGATACCTCAGGGAGTTGGGCTACTCGCTGGCCGAGGTGGAGCTCTCGGCCTGGCAGCGCGCGGTGCGCGCCGACCCGGGCAACGCGCTCACCCCGCTGCTCGACCCGTTCGAGCGGATCGCCGGCCACGAGGCCGTCCACCCGCTGATGGACGTCTCCGCCGCCGAACGGGCCCTGGCCGGCACCGGCATCGCCTGCCCGCCGATCGACCTGCCGCTGTTCCGGCGCTACGTGGACTTCTTCGTCCGGACCGGCTGGCTCCCGCCGCCCCCGGCCGGCGCGGTACCCGGCCCCACTGGAGCGCCCGCACCCATCGGCCCGCCCGCACCCACCGCCTGACCGCGCCCCGCCCGACCAGGAGGACGACCATGCATCTGGAGATCACCCCGATCGACGCACTGCGCCGCGCGGCCCGCCGGCCCGGAGCGGGCCCGGCCCTGCACTACGAGGAAGCCGCCATCGGCTACCCCGAGCTGCTGGACCGGGCCGGGCGGCTCGCCGAGGTGCTCGCCGAGGGCGGGGTGACGGCCCGCCGCCAGGTCGCCTACCTGGGGCTGAACAGCCCGACGCTGCTGGTCACCTACCTCGCCTGCAGCTGGCTGAGCGCGGTCTTCGTCCCGGTCAACCACCGGCTCGGCGCGGCCGAGGTGGCCGAACTGCTGCGGGACTGCGAAGCCCACACGGTGGTGGCCGAGCCGGGCCACGCGCCGCTGGTCGACCGGCAGTACGGCGCGCGGCTGCTGCTGGTGGACGACGACCCGGCCGCCCCGGTCACCGAACCGCCCGGCCCGCACTGGACGCCGCTCGCCCCCGCCCTGGCCGCCGCCGCCCAGCCGCCGCGCCAACCCGCGCCGCTGGACGCCGAGGACCTCGCCGTCCTGCTGTACACCTCCGGCACCACCGGCCGCCCCAAGGGCGTGCGGCTCACTCACGGCAACATCTGGTGGAACGCCGCCAACATCGACGCGGCGATGGCCACCCGCGAGGACGACGTCAACCTGGTGGTCACCCCGCTGTCGCACATCGGCGGGCTCAACTGCTTCACCCTGCGCAACCTCGGCCACGGCGGCACCACCGTGCTGCGCCGGCGCTTCGACCCCGAGCGCACCCTGCGCGACCTGGTCGAGCTGAAGGTCGACACCTTCTTCGCCGTCCCCTCGATGTACGCCTTCCTCGCCCGCCAGCCCGGCTTCGCCGCCGCCGACCTCTCCGCGCTGCGCGGCGCCGTGGTGGCCGGCGCGCCGGTGCCGCCGGGGCTGGTCCTCGACTACGCCGCGCGCGGGGTGATGCTCCAGCAGGCCTGGGGGCTGACCGAGACCGCCTGCTTCGCCAGCTACCTGCCCGCCGAACTCACCGTCGCCAAGGCCGGCTCGGCGGGCCGGGCGATGCCCTTCACCCAGCTGCGGATCGTCGACCCGGAAACCGGCGCGGACGTCGCCGGGCCGGACCGGCCGGGCGAGGTGTGGGTGCGCGGCAAGCACGTCTCGCCCGGCTACTGGCGCAGCGAGGAGACCCTGCGGGACGCCGAGGGCTGGTTCCGCAGCGGCGACCTCGGACGGCTGGACGCCGACGGCTGCCTGTACCTGGTCGACCGGCTGAAGAACGTCATCATCCGGAACGGCGAGAAGGTCTACCCGGCCGAGGTCGAACGCGCCCTGGCCGGCTGCCCCGGCCTGCGGGAGGTCGCCGTCCTCGGGGCGCCGCACCCGGAGTGGGGCGAGACCGTGGTGGCGGTGGCGGTGGCCGAGCCCGGCGACGCCCCGACCCTGGACGCGGTACGGGAGTTCGCCGCCGACCGGCTGGCGCCGCACAAGCTTCCGGTCCGGCTGCACCTGGTCGGGGAGATCCCGCGCAACGGCGCCGGGAAGGCGGACCAGGCGGCCCTGCGGGACTTGCTGCCCACGGTCGAGGACGTGCCGGCGGCGCCGCACCCGACCGGTCCTCGCTCGACCGGTCCTCGCTCGATCGGTCCTCGCTCGATCGGTCCTCGCCCGACCGGCCGGGACGGCCTGCCCGCCCTGGTCGCCGCCGCCACCGAGACGGCGCTCGGCTTCCCGCCCGGCCGCCGCCACGGCGCCACCACGAGCTTCGCCGAACTCGGCATGGACTCGCTCAAGGCCGTCCTGCTGCGCGACCAGCTGTCCGCCGCCACCGGCCTGACGCTGCCCGTGACGCTGGTCTTCGACCACCCGACCCCGGCCGCCGTGGTCGAGCTGCTGCGTGCCCGCCTCGGTGACACCGCCCCGGCGGAGGAGGACCCGGCGCCCCCCGAGGCCCCCGGGGACGACCCGGTCGTGATCACCGGCATGGCCGTCCGGCTGCCGGGCGGGATCGCCACCCCCGAGGCGCTGTGGCAGCTGCTCACCGAGGAACGGGACGCCGTCACCCGCTTCCCCGAGGACCGCGGCTGGGACCTCGCCACGCTCGGCGACCCCGACCCCGAGGCCCCCGGCCGCTCCGACACCCGGCACGGCGGCTTCCTCGCCGACGCCGCGCTCTTCGACGCCGACTTCTTCGGCATCTCCCCGCGCGAGGCCGCCGCGATGGACCCCCAGCAGCGCCTGCTGCTGGAGACCAGCTGGGAGGCGCTGGAGCACGCGGGCATCGCCCCGACCGCCCTGCGCGGCCAGGACGTCGGGGTGTTCACCGGGGTGTTCGCCAACGGCTACACCGAGCGCGTCCCGGTCTCCCGCGCGGCCGACGGCTACCGGGTCACCGGCGGCGCCACCAGCATCGCGGCCGGCCGGGTCGCGTACGTCCTGGGCACCCACGGCCCGGCCGTCGCGGTGGACACCGCCTGCTCCTCCTCGCTGGTGGCCCTGCACCTGGCGGTGCGCTCACTGCGGGCCGGCGAGTGCAGCACGGCGCTGGTCGGCGGTGCGACGGTGATGGCGACGGCGGACGCCTTCGTCGAGTTCTCCCGCCAGCGCGCCATCGCCCCCGACGGCCGGTGCAAGCCCTTCGCCGAAGCCGCGGACGGCACCGGCTGGGCCGAGGGCGCGGCCGTCCTCGTCCTGGAACGGCTCTCCGCCGCCCGCCGGGCCGGCCGCCACCCGCTGGCGGTGGTGCGCGGCTCGGCCGTCAACCAGGACGGCGCCTCCAACGGCCTCACCGCGCCCAACGGCCCCGCCCAGCAGCGGGTGATCCGCCGGGCCCTGGCCGACGCCGGACTCGGCCCGGAGGAGGTCGACGCGGTGGAGGCGCACGGCACCGGCACCGTGCTGGGCGACCCGATCGAGGCCCAGGCGCTCATCGCCGCCTACGGGCCGGAGCGCACCGAGCCGCTGCTGGTCGGCTCGGTGAAGTCCAACCTGGGCCACACCCAGGCGGCGGCCGGCGCCGTCGGCGTGGCCGCCACGGTGCTGGCGCTGCAGCACGGGGTGCTGCCGCGCACCCTGCACGTCGACCGGCCGACCAGCCGGGTCGACTGGTCCGGCGGCGCGGTGCGGCTGCGGACCGGGACCAGCCGCTGGCCGGAGCGCGGGAGGCCGCGCCGGGCCGCGGTCTCCTCCTTCGGGATCAGCGGGACCAACGCCCATGTGGTGCTGGAACAGGCCCCTCCGCAGCAGGCGGGCACCCTTCACGCCGAGTCGCCGCCGTCGTCGGCGCCGGTGCCGCCGCTCGTGCCGCTGCTGGTGTCCGGGCGGACGCCGGAGGCGCTGGCGGCCCAGGCCGGGCGACTGGCCGAACTGCTGGACGGCGGGGCCCGCCCGCAGGACGTTGCGCTCTCCCTGGCCGCCGGGCGGTCCCTGTTCGAACGGCGGGCCGTCGTGGCGGCTGCGGACCCGGCGGCCGTGCGCGCGGCGCTGCGGGCCCTGGCGGCGGGCGGGGAGGCACCCGGACTGGTCACCGGGGCCGTACCGGCCGACCGGGCGGACCAGGACGTGGTCTTCGTCTTCCCTGGCCAGGGCACCCAATGGGCCGGAATGGGGCGGGAGTTGTGGGAGGCCGAGCCGGTCTTCGCCGAGCGGATGGCGGCCTGCGAGCAGGCCCTCGCCCGGTACGTCGACTGGTCGCTCGCCGGCGTCGTCCACGGCGCGCCCGACGCCCCGCCGCTGGACCGGGTGGACGTCGCCCAGCCGGTGTCCTTCGCCGTGATGGTCTCGCTCGCCGCCCTCTGGGAGTCCTACGGCGTCCGCCCGGCGGCCGTGCTCGGCCACTCCCAGGGCGAGATCGCCGCCGCCTGCGTGGCGGGCGCCCTGACCCTGGCGGACGCCGCCCGGACGGTCGCCCTGCGCAGCCGGGCCATCGGCGAGCGGCTCGCGGGCAGCGGCGGGATGCTCTCCGTACCGCTGCCCGAACGCCGGGTCCGGGACTGGATCCGCGCCTGCGGCCGGGGAGTCGAGATCGCCGCCGTGAACGGGCCGGAGCGCACCGTGGTCGGCGGGCAGAGCGCGGCGCTCAGCGCCTTCCACGGCGAACTGGCGGGCCGCGGCATCGACGTCCGGATGATCCCGGTCGACTACGCCTCCCACACCGCACAGGTGGCGGAGCTGGAGCCGGAGCTGCTCCGCCTGCTGGCCGGGGTACCGGCCTCGGCCCCGGGAGTGCCCTGGTACTCGACGGTCGACGGCGGGTGGATCACCGGCCCGGTCGGCCCGGACTACTGGTACCGCAACCTGCGCCACCCGGTGCGCTTCGAACCGGCGGTACGGGCCCTCGCCGGCGAGGGCTGTACGGCCTTCGTCGAGATCGCCGCCCACCCCGTGCTGAGCACGGCCATCGAGGCCACCCTCGCCGACACCGGGGCGGGCCCGGCGGCCGTGGTCTGCGGGACGCTCAGCCGCGGCGACGGCGGGCGGGACCGGTTCGCCCGCGCGCTCGCGAAGGCGTTCGTCCGGGGCGTGCCCGTCGACTGGACGCCGCTGCTCCCGCCCGACGCGCGCCGGGTCGACCTGCCGACCTACCCGTTCCAGCGGCGGCGGTACTGGCCGGAGACGCCGCAGGCCCAGGCCCAGGCCCAGGTTCAGACGGTCGGCGGTGGCGCACTGTTCCGGGTCGCCTGGCGGGACCTGCCCGTGCGGGGCGCGGAGCCCGTCCCCGTCACGCCGGTCGCGGACCTGGCGGCGGCGCCGGAGTCCTCGGGCCGGCTACTGCTCCTGCCGGTGCCCGAGGCCACCGCCGACGCAGCCGTCGAAGCCGCCGACGACGCCGAGCGCGCCCGGCGCTCGACCGCCCGGGTGCTGACGGCCGTCCAGGCCTTCCTGGCCGAGCCCCGCCACGAGGACCACCGCCTGGTCGTGGCCACCCGGCACGGCGTGGCGACCCAGCAGGGTGAGCCGGTGGACCCGGCCCAGGCGGCGGTGGCCGGACTGGTGCGCTCGGCGCAGACCGAGTACCCCGGCCGGCTCCTCCTCGTCGACCTCGACCTGCCCGCCGACGCGACCCCCGAGGCCTGCGCCCGAGCCGTCGGCGCGGCCCTGGGCGAGGTGCTGGCGGCGGACGAGCCGCAGTTCGCCCTCCGTGGCCCGGCCGTCCGGGTGCCCCGCTTGGCCCGGCTGGCCCCGGCCGCGCCCGGCTCGGACGGCCCGGCGCTGGACCCGGCCGGTACCGCGCTGATCACCGGCGGCACCGGACTGCTGGGCCGGCAGATCGCCCGCCACCTGGTGACCGGGCACGGCATCCGTCGGCTCCTGCTCGCCTCCCGGCGCGGCCCCGAGGCGCCCGGAGCCGCCGAACTGTGCGCCGAACTGGCCGAGTTGGGCGCCCATGCGGAGGCCGTCCGCTGCGACGCCGCCGACCGCGAGCAGGTGCGCGCGCTGGTCGCGGGCGTCCCGGCCGAGGCGCCGCTGACCGTGGTCGTGCACACCGCCGGAGTCCTGGACGACGCCCTGGTCGGCGCACAGACCCCCGAGCGGCTCGCCACCGTGCTGCGCCCGAAGGCGGACGCCGCCCTCTGGCTGGACCAGGCCACCCGCGACCTCCCCGTGACCCTGGTGCTCTGCTCGTCCGCCGCCGGAATCGTCGGGACGGCCGGCCAGTCCGGCTACGCGGCGGCCAACGCCTTCCTGGACGCCCTGGCGGCCCGCCGCCGGACCGCCGGCCGGCCCGCCGTATCGCTGGCCTGGGGCTCCTGGGACGCCCCCGACGGCATGACGGCCGCCCTGGGCCGGGCGGACCGCGCCCGGCTGGCCCGCACCGGCGTACGGCCGCTCCAACCCGTCGAGGCGCTGCGGCTGTTCGACGCGGGCCTCGCCGACGGCCGTCCGGTGCTGGTGCCCCTGGCCCTGGACACCGCCGCGATCCACCAACCCGCTCCCGCGCTGCTGCGGGAGCTCGCCGCGCCGCACCCGGCGGCCCCGGCGCCCGGCGGCGCCGAACCGCAGCCGGTACGGCTGGTCGCCACCGACCCCGGCGCCCTACTGGAGCTGGTCCGCGCCGAAGCCGCCGAGGTGCTCGGGGCGGACGAGCGGATCCCCGCCGAGGAACCCTTCGAGTACGCCGGCTTCGACTCCCTGATGGCGCTCGAACTGCGCGACCGGCTGGCCCGGTTGACCGGCGCCAAGCTCCCCGCGACGCTGGTCTACGACCACCCGAACCCGGCCGCCGTCGCCGAGCAGCTGCGCCACCTGCTGGGCTCCGTCCAGGAGCAGCGGGCGGCCACCGCCGCGCTGGACACCCTGGAGCACGCCCTCGCCGCCCTGGACGCGGCTGCCCGCGAGGAACACGCCGCCCGGCTGCGCGCCCTGCTCCAGCGGCTCGAACCGGCCGCTGCCGCTCCGGGAGCCGCCTCGGGGGCCGCAGCCGCGGCCACCGTCACGGCCGACGAACTGGCCGACGCCGACGACGACGAACTGCTCCGCTTCATCGACACCCGGCTCTGACCGGCACCCCAGAGAGGCACCGCGATGAACACCACCGGTCTGGCCGAACCCTTCCTCCGCGCCCAGCTGGAAACCCTGGGCCTGGCCGTCGAGTACGTCCGCGCCGAGGGCGACACCCTCTACCGGCGCGGCGACGACGGCGGCGAGATCCCCGTGCTCGACCTCGTCGGCGGCTTCGGCGCGACGATCCTCGGCCACAACCACCCCGAAGTGACGGCTCTCGCCCAGGAGTTGCTGGCCGCCCAGGTGCCGGTGCACGCGCAGTTCTCGCTGCACCCGTACGCCGAGACCGTCGCCCGTCGGCTCAACGACATCCTCCGCCGGGAGACCGGCGACCCGGGCCGCTACCTGGCCGTCTTCGCCAACAGCGGGGCCGAGGCGGTGGAGGCCGCGGTCAAGCACGCCGAGCTGGACCGCGGCCTGAAGGCGGCCTCGCTGCTCGAACGGATCGGCGAGGGCATCGAGCGGGCCCGCCGGGCCGCCCGCGACGGCGCGCCCCTCAGCGCGGCCGCCCAACGGCTCGCGGGCGGCGGGGACTTCGACGCGCTGGCCACCGCCGTCAGCGCCGCCAACCGGGCCTGCGGCGAGGAGCCGCCGGTGCTGCTCGCGCTGGCCGGGGGCTTCCACGGCAAGCTGGTCGGCAGCGTCCAGCTGACCCACAACCCGGCCGTCCGGGAGCCGTTCCGGGCCCTGGCCGCCCCGTGCCGCTTCGTCCCCGCCGAGGACCCGGAGGCGCTGGCCGAGGCGATCGCCGAGGAGCGCCGGGCGCTGCTCGGCCTCGCCGTCTCCGATGGCGCCGTGGACGTCGTCGAGTACCAACTGCCCAGGCTGTGCGCGCTGTTGCTGGAGCCGGTCCAGGGCGAGGGCGGGATCCGGCCGCTCACCGCCGGGTACGCGCGCGAGGTGCAGCGGATCTGCGCCGAGGCGGACTGCCCGATCGTGGTGGACGAGGTGCAGAGCGGCATGGGCCGTACCGGCACCTTCCTGGCGAGTTCGGCCATCGGGCTGCGCGGCGACTACTACGTGCTCGCCAAGAGCCTCGGCGGCGGCCTCGCCAAGGCCGCGGTGACGCTGGTCCACCAGCGGCGTCACCGGCCCGAGTTCGAGCTGCTGCACAGCTCCACCTTCGCCAAGGACGCCTTCTCCACCCTGATCGCCGCCCGCACTCTCGACCTGCTGGAGGCGGACGGCGGCGCCCTGTACCGGCGGGCCGCCGAGCGGGGAGAACGCATCCTGGAGCAACTGTCCGGTGTGCGCGACGACTTCAAGGACGTCGTGGTGGACGTGCGCGGCCGCGGACTGATGCTCGGCCTGGAACTGCGCGACCAGAGCGACTCCCCGTCACCGGTGCTGAGCGAACTCTCCCGGGCCGGGGTGCTCGGCTTCGCCGCCGCCGGCCACCTCCTCAACGCCCATGCGCTACGGGTCTTCCCGACCGTCAGCGCGGCGACCACCCTGCGGATCGAGCCGTCCGTCCGGATCACCGACGCGCAGATCGACCAGGCGGAGGCCGCCCTGCGCGCGCTCTGTGAGGTCCTGCGCGCCCAGGACGGCGAGCGGCTCCTGGGGCGTGGTTTGCCACTCCCACCGCGGGGGGAGGGTTGTGGAAGAAGCCACGGAGGAGGGGGAAGAGGGAGGGGGCAAAGGGGGGGGGGGGGGGGGGGGGGGTGGGG